>CANQQD010000071.1 GCA_947625865.1 uncultured Clostridia bacterium | reverse complement strand
TAAACACGCAATGTATAACATATATTTCAAGGCTGTATCTCCTGAGCAATTGTAAGATATAAATACTACCCAAAAAATGAATTTTTCCAAACATATAAAAGGCCGTCAAGCATATTCCTACTATTTATGCGCGCTTAGTTCATCATGTTTCTTTCTAATCTCGCTTGAAAAGATCCCTCGTATAAACCTTCCCACTCACATCATCCAGCACTGCGTCATACCTGTTCGCAATAATCGCATCCGCGCCATGCTTGAACTTCTCAATATCGTTTACCACAAGGCTTCCGAAGAACGTCGTCCCATCCTCAAGCGTGGGTTCGTAGATAATGACTGTCGCGCCTTTTGCCTTCAGCCTCTTCATCACGCCCTGAATGCTGCTCTGCCTGAAGTTATCACTGTTCGACTTCATCGTCAGGCGGTACACCCCGACCGTGATCGGGCGCTCTTTATCGGCGTTCCACATACTCGATTCGGTGTAATACCCTGCACGTTCGAGCACCCTGTCAGCGATAAAATCTTTTCGCGTTCTGTTGCTCTCAACGATCGCCTCAATCAGATTTTCCGGAACATCTTGGTAATTCGCTAAAAGCTGTTTTGTATCTTTCGGGAGGCAGTACCCGCCATAACCAAAACTCGGATTGTTGTAGTAATCGCCGATTCTGGGATCAAGGCTGACGCCTTTAATGATGTCTGCGGTATTTAATCCCTTAACTTCAGCATAAGTATCTAACTCGTTAAAATAACTCACGCGCAGGGCAAGATATGTATTTGCAAAAAGTTTTACCGCTTCTGCCTCGGTCAAACCCATGTATAGAACGTCGATGTTTTCCTTCAAAGCGCCCTCGACGAGCATTCCTGCAAAAGCTTCCGCCGCTTCTTTCGTGTTTTCATCGCAGCCGACGATTATTCTTGAGGGATAGAGATTGTCATACAGCGCCTTGGATTCACGAAGAAATTCCGGGCTAAAGATTATGCGATTTGTATTAAATTTCTTTCGCATGGATTCCGTATAACCAACCGGAATAGTTGACTTGATTATCATTATCGCCCTATCACTGCTTTTGAGGACAAGATCGATGACCGATTCAACCGCCGAGCAGTCGAAGAAATTTTTCTGCGGGTCATAGTTGGTCGGAGCGGCGATGATGACAAAGTCCGCATCACGGTACGCCGTTGCTCCATCGAGGGTGCCCGTCAGATCGAGATCCTTTTCGGCAAGATATTTTTCTATGTATTCGTCCTGAATCGGGCTTTTGCGATGGTTAATCATCTCAACCTTTTCAGGGATTATATCGACCGCTGTGACGTGATTGTGTTGTGCCAAAAGAACTGCCATAGACAGCCCGACGTAGCCTGTGCCGGCGATTGCGACGCTGTACTTTTGATTTGTCTTTTTGTTAATCATTTTAATCACCTTTTTTATAATATTTTTTATACCATTCCGCAAATTTGCGAAGTCCGGTCCTGATGTCAATCGTCGGCCTGAAACCGAAGTCACGTTCAAGCGCCTTGCTGTCAGCATATGTAACCGGAACGTCGCCGGGCTGCATCGGGACAAGCTCACGATGACCCTCGAAGTCATAATCCTCCGGCAGAACACCCGCGCGGACGAGTTCTTCCTGCAAAGTGCGGATATAGTCAAGAAGATTTTCGGGCGTTCCTCCACCGATGTTGTAAATGCGGTATGGAGGAATGGGCAGACCGTCATCGCCAGTTTTCTTTTCGGGCGGCGACTGCATCACGCGCACGATGCCCTCAACGATGTCGTCAATGTAAGTGAAGTCGCGCTTGCAGTTTCCATAGTTGAAGATTTGGATTTTCTCGCCCGCGGCAAGCTTTTGAGTCGCGGAGTAGTAGAACATATCCGGGCGGCCGGCGGGTCCGTAGACCGTGAAAAAGCGCAGTCCGGTTGAGGGGATATTGTAGAGCTTCGAGTAGGCGTGCGCCAAAAGCTCGTTGGATTTCTTCGTCGCGGCGTAGAGCGAAACAGGGTTGTCCACTTTGTCGTCAGTCGAAAACGGCACTTTTTTGTTTCCTCCATAGACAGACGAGGACGAAGCATACACCAAATGTTCGACGGGATTGTGGCGGCAAGCTTCGAGGATATTATAGAAGCCTATGATGTTCGACTCGATGTAGGCGTCGGGGTGGGAGATCGAGTAGCGGACGCCCGCCTGAGCGGCGAGGTTCACAACGATTTGGGGCTTGTACTGCACGAAAATGTCGTTGATGAGCGACTTGTCCGCAAGGTTGCCCTTGATGAACGTGTGCTTGACAGGGCTCGTTGCTGCGACTTTTTCAATTTCTGCAAGACGGTATTCCTTCAGGCTTACGTCGTAGTAGTCGTTCATACTGTCAAGGCTGATGATGTGACCGGAGGGGAGGTCGCGCAATAAGCGCATTACAAGGTTCGCACCGATGAAGCCGGGGGAACCGGTGACTAAAATAGTTTTACTAATCAAATTTTTCATTGTAATGTCCATCCTTACACACACTTTTTGCTTAAGTTC
>CANQQD010000070.1 GCA_947625865.1 uncultured Clostridia bacterium | reverse complement strand
TTATTCTAACACAGTTGATTTATATGAACTACTTTTTTGCCCTCACCCGTTGCACTTGATATGATAATTCACCTATAAAAAATACAACCTTATTCGATAATTCGAATAAGGTTGCGCATGGTGCGCCATGAGGAGCTCGAATCCCCAGCCTTTGGTTCCGTAGACCAACGCTCTATCCAATTGAGCTAATGGCGCATAGATTATTGATTTGTTCATTGTATTGCCGACCGCCTCAAAAGGCGTAAGGGCAACGCCTTTTTCGGGCACCGCTTGCGCGGGACGTATGCGCTCGCTCATCTCGCGCGGCAAAACAGCGCACTGTGCTGTTTTGAGAAATCCGCGCTCGTCGCTCTATCCAATTGAGCTAATGGCGCATAGATTATTGATTTGTTCATTGAGCTGATGGCGCATAAAAATATTCGCCGTCCATCTCCCGAACAGCGAACATATTATATAAGATATATTTTTTTTTGTCAATCAAATACAAGTTTATCGCAAAAATTTTTTATAAGCAAGCGCGCCCGCGCCGCCATTGTTTGCGTTATCCACGTCCGTGGCCGGCGTTCGGTAAAAATAAATTATCCGAAGGCGCGTTTTGCAATTGAAAGCGCCGTGTTCTGGGCGGGACTGAACCGCTTGTTTTTGTGATAGGCAAGATAGTATATGCGTGCAAAGCCGCAGCCCTGTATCTGTATTAGGCGGAGCCTGCCCGCCGCAATATCCTCTGCGACCAACGCCTCGGGCAGAACGGCAATGCCCACGCCCGCTTTTGCGCATGCGATCAGCGCGCTGTTGCTCGCCGATTCTACCGCAACGTTCACGCCGAGATCATTAGCCAACGCCATTCCGTCGAACGCCTCCCGCGACGCGCTGCCCCGTTCCCTGAGCAGCACGGGATAAGCCGCAAGCTCCGCGGGCGTGATTTTTGCGGGAGCGGGAAAGGCCGCGCCGCATACGGCGGAGAGCCTGTCGCCTCCGACGGCTTCGGATATAAGCTCCGCGGACTTTACATCGCCCTCCACTATAGCAAAATCAAGGGTCCCGTCAAGCAGCAGCCCTTCGATCCTCGCCTTGTCGTCTATTACGGCAAGGGCAGTAACCGCGGGGCAGTTTTGCCGTACCGTGTTGAGTATTTCGGGCATGACCAGCTTTCCTATGGTCAGCGACGAGCCTATCCACACTCTGTTGTCCAGCGTTCTTTTGTTGGCAAGCGCCTCAAAATCGTCGAAGGACGCAACCGTCTCCTTTGCCTTTGCGAGCAGCTGTCTGCCGTAGTCCGTAAGCGCCAATTTTTTTCCGAGCCGGTCGAATAAAATCACGTCATAATACCTTTCGAGCTCGGCGATGGTCTGGCTGACGGCGGGCTGCGCCACATGCATCGTTTCCGCCGCCCTTGTAATTCCGCCGCACTCGCACACCGCAATAAAGGTTTTCAGGTGCCGTATTGTCATAATAAGCTTTACCTTATGGTTTTTATAATATTATAATATTTTACTTATTTAAAGTCAAATACTATAATAAAATTTGCAAAGGAGGCGGACAATGAAATATTTGAAATTATTTTTTATAATGCTCAAAATAGGGCTTTTCACGTTCGGGGGCGGCTATGCCATGATAGCGTTGCTTGAAAACGAGTTTGTAGCCAAACGTAAATGGCTGGGTTCCGAAGAATTTGCCGACATGGTCGCCGTTGCGGAGTCCACGCCGGGACCCGTAGCCATAAATTCGGCAACGTATATCGGCTTCAAGATGGGCGGAGTCCTCGGCTCGGCGGTTGCGACTACGGCGGTATGTATTCCGTCGTTTGCGATAATTTACGCTATTTCGCTGTTTTTCAACGCCTTTCTGGAGATAAAGTGGGTAGCCGCGGCGTTTGCGGGCATACGCGTATGCGTTGTGTTTTTGATTTTCACGGCGGGCGTAAAAATGCTTATAAAAATGAAGAAGTCCCTGTTCAATATCATAATTTTCACAGCAACGTTCCTGTGCATGCTGCTTTTTTCCCTGTTTGCCATAAGCTTTTCCTCGGTTTTTTATATATTGATAAGCGGCGCGCTCGGATTGACTGTATATCTTGTCAAGCTTGCCAGGGACAGGAGCAAAAAGGATAAAAACCATGATATATATTGAGTTATTTCTTAAATTTTTGAAGATAGGCGCGCTGTCCTTCGGCGGAGGATACGGCATGATCTCATTGATACGCGAAGAAGCTCTTTCGTGCGGCTGGCTCACGGAGGGGGAACTCATGGATTTTATCGCCGTGTCCGAGAGCACCCCGGGACCTGTCGCAGTGAACATGGCGACCTTTATAGGTTCACAACTCGGCGGTATCTGGGGCGCGCTCGTCGCCACGGCGGGGGTGGTGCTGCCCGCTTTTATAATCATTCTTATAATTGCCGCCGTGCTGAAGAACGTTTTGAAGTACGCAGGGGTGCGGGCTGTGCTGGGCGGCGTCCGCCCGGCAATAGCGGGGCTGATAATCTCCACCGCTGCAATAATGCTTTTAAGCGTTTTGTTCGGCATCGATACTGCGGCAAGTGCGCCCGTGCCGGAGTGGGGCGGAATTATAATTTTGTGCGTTCTTGCGGCGGTTGCGGGAATATTCCGGCTTATTTTCAAGAGGAGCCCGTCGCCCATAGCTTTGATACTTGTTGCGGGAGCTATGGGCGTATTGATCTATTTTGTGCCCACGGTCACATAAAACTTAACATATACACATTGAATTGTCAAACTAAGTGCAACAGTAAGAGATAAAAAAGTTAAATAAATCAACAGGTTTTTTGTAAGATAAA
>CANQQD010000069.1 GCA_947625865.1 uncultured Clostridia bacterium | reverse complement strand
GACTACGCCTCGACTCAAGACTTCTTAAGCACCGGCTATTTATTTCTCATCAACGGCGAGCTTCGGTGGCTGTCTCACACTTGGGTGTGTAAAAATTCGCAGGACTTGCCGAGAATCAAATATCCGCTCGAAGAAGCAGCGCTTCGCGGCGAGCTTACAATCGTCGACGACATAGAGATTCACCCGGAGCTGCCCGCGGCTTGGCTTTTTGAGACTAAAGAAAAATACCGGCTTAACGTTCTCGGCGGGGCGATAGACTACTTCCGGCACACGCTTTTGTCGAAGGTCCTAAAAGAGATCGGATATATCCCGGAGCACCGCGAGGGCGGCGAAACAGTCGGGAATCTTAAGCTTACTCGTCCTTCGGATATAGCGCAGATCGCGCCGGCCCTCTGTTTGGAGTTCGGCAGAAAAAGTATAGCCTGGGGCGAGGACAACCACACAATGCAGTGGTTCGCGAACAACGTTAAAAAAGTCACCGACTCGCGCGGAAATATCGGCTTTGAAAAAATCGAGCCGAAATCCCGAAAGACGGACGGATTTATGGCGCTCGCGGCGGCAAGAACACAGCTTTACCGATTAGAGCCCTACGACCGCGGCACGAATCTTTCACCCGCAAGCTTCGGGGTGTGGACATATTAGGAGCAGATATGAAATTACGGGACATTTTCAAGCAAAAATTGAAGGTCGCAGATGACGGCGACGGCAAGCAGGAGCTTTTAGAAGCTCTCGGCTTGTCCGATTCGGCGTATCGGATCGCGCTCGGGCAATTCTCTATTAACTGCGCGATTTCGCTGATAGCCGGGCTTGTCGCCAAGTGCGAATTCCGTACCTACTGGAAAGGCAGCAAGATAAAGGGCGACGAGTATTATCTTTGGAACGTCAAGCCGAACCCCTCACAAAACAGCACGCAATTTATTCAAGAGTTTATCCACAAGCTTTGCTGGAACAACGAGGCGCTTATATATGCCGTGGGAAACAGCATATACGTCGCGGATTCGTTTGTGAAGACGGAATATGCCGCCCGAGAGACGGAATTTACGAACATTTCCCGCAACGGCTATACCCTAACCCGCCGAAGGTATAAGTCTTCGGACGTGATATATCTTAAGCTCAACGACAGGAATATCGCGACGCTCGTAAGCGGACTTCAAGAGAGCTATAACAATCTGATTTCGGAAGCCTGCGACAGATATGTCAAGCTCGGCGGCGAGAAAATCATTATGAATATCTCAACTTACGCCCGCGAAAGTCCGACCTTCGAGAAGACTATGAAGCAGTACATGGAAGAATACTTCAAGACCTACTTCGACAGCAAAAACGCCGTTCTTCCCCTCTTCGAGGGTTACAAAATCGACAGACAGACAAACGGCGAGGGCAAGAAAACGGACGAGGTTGCGGGCATTGCGGCAATCAAGAAAGAAAGTATGGACGCCGCTGCGCAAGCCTTCAAGATTCCCCCGGCTCTTTTGCGGGGCGACATAGCGGACGTTGAAAATCTCGTCGACAATCTTCTTACGTTCTGCATAGACCCGCTCTGCTGCCAAATCGAAGAGGCTATCACCGCAACTCGCTACTCGAAGGAAGAATACCTCGAGGGGTGCTATCTTTCCATAGATACGACAACAATCAAGCATTTCGATATATTCAGCATGGCGGCAAACGTCGATAAATTGATAGCCTGCGGGCTGTTCAACGTCGACGACTGCCTCGAGAAAATCGGCGAGGAACCCCGCCGGACAAAATTCTCAAAAGAGTATTCGAGAACCAAAAACTACGCAGCGGAAGGAGGTGACAATAATGCCGATGAAGCTTGAAAAACTGCGCTTTGACTTTAAGCAGGAGGCGGACTCGCCGGAAGTCCTCAAAATTCGGCTCTACGGAGAAATCTGCGGAGACTTTAAAAACTATTGGACGGGCGAAACGACCGAAAGCAAGACGAGTCAAGAGTATTTCGCCAAAAAGCTTGACGAATATAAAGACGTTAAGCGGATAGAGCTTTACGTCAATTCCGAGGGCGGCAGCGTTGAGCACGGCTACGGAATATACGCCAATCTTAAGAGGCACCCCGCGGAAAAAACATGCTTTATAGACGGCTTCGCGAATTCCGTCGCCTCGATAGTCGCTATGGCATGCGACAGGATCGTTATGTATCCCAACAGCATTATGGGTATTCACAACGTCTCCGAGGTGGTTTACGGCAACGCGGCCGAGCTTCGCAAGGCGGCCGACGATCTCGACAGAATTATGGAGGGAAACCGCGAAATCTATCTTCTTCGCTCAGACGGCAAAATTTCTCTTGAAGAGCTGACGAAGCTTTTAGACGACGAGACCTTCCTTACCGCCGCGCAATGCCTTGAATACGGCTTCTGCGACGAAATCGACGACGGCAGGACCGCCGACGACGGACAGATCAGAGCGGCAACCGAAAACGTCCTTGAAAGCGCCGAAGAGCGCCTTAAGACTATCAAGAGTCTGCGCGAGGCCGCCTCTGCTTTCGAGCCCCCGGCCGGAGCGCCGAGAAGAAGCGTCAAGGAAATTCTCGAGTCTATTGCGGCCGTCCGCGAGGACGCAAAGAAGCTCACATCAACCCCCTCGCCCAAATTTACGGGCGAAGATATGCTTAATTGCATGATGAAAAATTTTGAAAGAAAGAAGGAACAAAAATGAACATCAATCTTGACAGACTGCGCGAGCGGTTAAAAACTACGAGCGCTTCGCTTGTAGAGGCAATGAACAACGGCGACAACGAAAAAATCGACGCTTGCCTCGAAGAGTACGGCAAGGCTTATATGTCGCTTCACGACGACGGCAGCGCCGAAAGAATAATGGAGCAGCTCAACAGCAACATTCTGACCGCCCGCGGGCTTAAGCCGATGACCGCAGAAGAGCGCACTTTTATTAACGACCTTATCAAGGTCAGCAA
>CANQQD010000068.1 GCA_947625865.1 uncultured Clostridia bacterium | reverse complement strand
CCGTCTTTCTGTCTCGCAAAGCGACAGAACAGTTTGCAAACTCATAGTGTACATCTTGATTTTTTATAAAACCTATGCTATAATAAAATAGCATTGGAGCGGCTATGGATAGAACTCGTAAGGTGAAAGGTATTACAACCTCAAATTTAGTTTTTTCGGCGCACTATGGAAATAATGCGGATTTGCTTCCGCAGATTCTGAATTTATATGTGGAGCCGCATTCTGTAATTGCGGATATTACTTACGGTAAAGGTGTTTTTTGGAAGAATATAGATTTATCCGATTATAAATTTTTTCCGTCAGATATACAAACCGGTATCGATTGCCGCAAATTACCCTATGAGCCAAGTTCCATAGATTGCGTCGTATTTGATCCACCGTATATGGAGGGGTTTTATAGAAAAGAAATCGCTCATATGGCAGGAAACGGAAATTATTCATCATTCAGAGCGGCTTATTCTAACGGGGAAGCGTATCAGCAGGAAAATGCGCCAAAGTATCATGATGCGGTTTTAGACCTGTATTATAAAACAGGTTTTGAAGTTTTGCGGGTTTTGAAAAATAAAGGAATTTTCATCGTAAAATGCCAAGACGAAGTAAGTGCTAACAGACAGCATCTAACCCATGTGGAAATAATAAACCGCTATGAAGCCATTGGCTTTATTGTAGAAGATCTTTTTGTATTGATAAGGAATAATAAGCCTTGCGTTACCAAGTTACTAAAACAAAAGCACGCTCGTAAAAACCACTCTTATTTTTTGGTTTTCCGAAAATGTGTTAAATAAATTCCTCCAATAAATCATATATATTATCGGTAAAAGGAGGTTGAAGAGGCCAAGTAATGTCTATCAGAGATTTAATCAAATACTGCCTGTCATCATCCGAAACATTTTTTGTGCGGTTGGTTGGATGAGGTAAATCGGAATTTTTGGCAAATGCGAATCTCCATTTTTCGCCAAATGCAAACAAACTGATAGCTACTATGTCAAATTCCCCGACTGCCAAGCAAGTTGTATTTACCAAATTTCCGTTAGGCAACAGAATGGCTCGTCTATCGCTTGCGTCACATTGAAATTTACCGCACCATGTATCATTGCCAAGATTCTTGGCAAGATTGGTTTGTAATGATTTCACCTCAATCTTAAATTCTCTGTTTTTATAAATAAATGATATGTCGCCCTTGTCTTTTCTATCGTGGTCGTCGTATTTTTTTAGATTGGTAATGCCTTTTCTGTTTACAAAAAACGAACGTGCCTTATATTCGCTCACATATCCGAATATAAATCCGCGTAAAGACGGATTTTCGTCTACAATGCTTGTAAGTTCCATGTCGCTTATTGCCCACTTATCCAATATTGATTGCTTCATAAAGTGTCTTCCTCAATATCTATACCTTTGAAGACATCGTTAACGCTACATCCCAAGGCGCCGATTATTTTAATTAAGTTTTTGAAACAAACATTTTTTGTGCCGCATTCGATTGCCCCGATATAAGTACGGTGCAAGTTGCACATTTCGGCTAATTTTTCTTGGGAAATATTTTTTGCCTTGCGAATATTGCGAATATTTTCTCCCAACACTGTTAAATTACCCATAAGCGATCCATGAACCCGATTGATATCACTATTATAACAAACTAATTTATCAAAGTCCGCATACTATAAATGGCATTTTTTATTTATTTAAGCATGCGTTGCCGAGATTGTCGGACCGAAATACGATGCAATCACCTCTTAATTTTTATTTTATCGTTTGCTCTTTATATGCTTGAATAGGGCGGCTGAAAAAGTCTTAAATCGTTTTTATAATCTTTGAGATATAAAATAAATCCGAACCAATCGCGGGTTACAATTACCCTTGCGCGGTTCGGATTGTTTTGATTTGGTGGAGATAACGAGATTCGAACTCGTGACCTCTGCGTTGCGAACGCAGCGCTCTACCAACTGAGCCATATCCCCATGGTGGGAACAACAGGGCTCGAACCTGTGACCTCACGCATGTGAAGCGTGCGCTCTAACCAACTGAGCTATGCTCCCAAAAGCACGTTCTATTTTACATACTTTTTTTTGTTCTGTCAACCGTTTTTCAAGAGAAATTTTGTCTTTTGTCAATTCCTTCCGTAAACGCTCTTTCCGAAACTGTCCATTGCCACAACGAGGGGGAACTCCTCCACGCACATTTCGTATACCGCCTCGCTCAACAAATCGGGGAAAGCGACGCACCGCATTTTTTTTACGGCATTGCCGTAAGTTGCGCCCGCGCCGCCGATTGCCGCAAAATACACTTTCCCGTTGCGTTGCAGGGCTTTGCCCGTCTCTTCGCTCATTTCGCCTTTCCCGATCATGCCGCCGAGCCCCAAATCCAACAAGCGGGGCGCAAAAGTGTTCATGCGTGCCGACGTTGTTGGACCGCAGCTTCCGCACGCCTTTCCCGCGGGCGCGGGGCAGGGACCCGCATAGTAAATGATCGCGTTTTTAAGCGGAAAGGGGAGCGGTTCACCGCGATCCAGAAGTTCGAAAATCCGTTTATGCGCGCAGTCCCGCGCAGTGTAGACGGTTCCCGAGAGCAGAACGCTGTCTCCCGCATGCAGACCGGAGAGAACTTGGGGAGTGAGGGGAAGGGTGAGGCGTTTCATCACAAAATCTCCTTTTCGCAGCGCACGCAGTGGCACTGGATGTTGACGGCAACGGGCAGCCCCGCGATGTGGGTGGGGGCGATCTCGCAACTTACGCCGAGCGCCGTGACCGCTCCGCCGAAGCCCTGCGCGCCGATTCCGAGCGCGTTGACGCGTTTGAGCGCCTCTTCTTCGATTTTTGCCACGTCTGGACGGGGGTTGGCGCTTCCGATCTCCCGCGTCAGCGCTTTTTTGGCAAGAAGCGCGCAACTGTCGAAACAGCCGCCGATGCCCACGCCCACATACACGGGCGGACAGGGGCGGGAACC
>CANQQD010000067.1 GCA_947625865.1 uncultured Clostridia bacterium | reverse complement strand
GTACACCGTGCATCAGGTTTCGGGCTGGGAGGGCCGCGAGCTGATTGCGGATTTCGATGTGTTCGTGGAGGAAAACGGCGAGGTTTACAGCTATCTCATCAACAACGCCAACTTCCAAAGCTATCTGCGCATCGTCAAGAAGGATTCGGAAACCGGCAAAGTCATTCCATACACGGGCGCGGGATTCCAAATTTACGACCCGAAGGGCAAGCTCATCACGATGAAGCTCACCTTCCCGAGGTGAAAACCATCGACACGTTTTACACGTCGAGTGACGGAAGTCTCACAACGCCGCAGCCTCTGGCCTACGGCAAGGGTTATTCGCTGGTCGAGGTTCAGGCTCCATACGGATATGTCCTCAATTCAAAGCCAATCAGCTTCGACGTGACCAAAGAAAATTCCAAGCAGAAGGACAGCGTTCCGGTCATCGAGGTGACGCGGGAGGACGTTGCGCAGAAGGGCAAAATTACGATTACAAAGACCGGCGAGGCGTTTTCCACCGTCAACGAGGCGAAGGGAATAATCAGCCGGTTTACGCAGTCAAGGGACTGTCGGGAGCGACGTTTGAAATCATCGCCGCCGAGGACATTGTCACGCAGGACGGAACGACCCGCGCAAAGAAGGGCGATTCGGTGGACACCGTAACCACCGATTCCAAAGGCAAGGCGACTTCCAAGCAGCTGTATCTCGGCAAGTACGAGGTCAGAGAAGTGACCGCGCCAAACTGTTTTGTGCTGTCCTCCAAGGTCAAATCCGTGGAGCTGACTGACCTATGCGGGACAGAAAATCAGCGTCACGGAGACAACGGCGGAATTTAACAATATCCGCCAGAAGGTGGAAATCCAGCTCAAGAAGTCGCTAGGAATCGACGACATTTACGGCGTGGGAACCAACGGCGAAGTTTTTGACGTGTCGTTCGGGCTGTACGCCGCACAGAAGCTCACCGCAGCAGACGGCAAGACCATTCCAAAAGACGGTCTGATTGAGATTCTCTCGGTGAGCGACGAGGGCAGGGCGAAGGCAAAAACCGACCTGCCGATAGGCAGTTATTATGTGAAGGAAATTGCCGCCAACGCCGCCTACGCGGTGAGCGACACGAAATACCCCGTAAATTTTGCCTATGCCGGACAGAAAACCGCGATTGTTTCAATCAAGGTCAACGACGGAAAGGACATCGGGAACAAAATCATTTACGGCTCGGTCAAGGGAAAAAAGACCGACGAGGACGGAGAAAATCTTGCCGGAGCCGTCATTGGAATTTTCAGGGCCGGCACGGAAAAATATACGGAGGAAATCGCGCTTCAGACCACAATTTCCGCGGAGGACGGCAGCTTCGGTTTTGACAAGGTGCCGTATGGAACATGGATAGTGCTCGAAATCCAAGCGCCGACGGAATTCGTTCTCTCGACCGAGGAGTTCACCGTGACGATTGGCAAGGCGGAGCAGGTGGTTGAAATTTCGATGGTCAACCGACACATCAAGGGCAATCTGGCGCTCACCAAAATCGACGCTGATTATCCACAAAATAAATTGACAGGCGCGGAGTTTGAGGTGTTTGCCGACAGCGACAGCAACGGACAATTGGGCGAAAACGACCTTTCTCTCGGACTGATGTGCGAAGGAGAGCGTGGAATGTACCGAATGGAGGAGCTTCGTTACGGCACATATTTTGTGCGCGAAAAGACCGCTCCCGTTGGATTCCTGCTCGACCCGAACGTCTACGCCGTGAACATTTCGGAGGACGGCGTGACTTACCACGTTCAGAACAAGGCGGGCGTGGGCTTCATAAACAACGCTCAGAAGGGCAGTTTAAGGATTCACAAGAGCAGCACGGATGGCAAGGTCGAAGGATTTTCGTTCAGAGTGACGGGCGGCAACGGTTACGACAAGACCTTCAAGACCGACAAAAACGGCGAGATTTTCATCGAGGGACTGCGCGTCGGCGAGTACCGAATATCTGAGGTGAGCGACAAGGCGTCCGCGCCGTATATTCTGCCGCCGGATGCCATGGTGGATATAGAGTACAACAAAACAGCCGAGGTTGAAATGCTCAACAAGCTCCGCGACACGCCGAAAACGGGAGATAATTTCAACTATGCGTTGTGGATCGGCGGGGCGGCCTCCGCGCTCACGGGCGCAGCCGCGCTGCTGTTCTTCGGATTCAAAAGGCGCAGAAAAGCAAATTGACAACGACCGCCGATAAATTGATGTCGGCATAACAACGGCGAAAAAGGACGTTTGTAAGGCTTTAAACAGCCGGTTCAAACGTCCTTTTTGACTGCCCGAAAGAAAGGATTTTTAAAAAATGGAAAACATCGAAAATGTAGAAAATGCAGAAAAAGAAATTCCAAAAATAAACCGCGGCTACAAAATAATCTATGAGTACAGGGTTGGAAAAGTCACCCACGCCATCGGACACGACCCCAAATCGCCCGACCCGTATGTCGCGTGGTACTATACGCCGGAAAGCGGTTTTTATTGGGGCAGCAGATACACCGGCACTTACGAGAAGGCTATGACCTGCCTGCTCGACCGCGTGAGAATGGCTGACGTTAACAGTCTGAAGGCGCGCGACGTTATTCCCAGCGACAAAGGCGGTCGGGACGTGAGATGAACGACGGGCGAATCATTTTCTGCGGCGTGTGCATGAGGAAAATTCTCGACGAAATGCAGCAGTTAAAGGCTTCACGGCAATCAAAAGAAACGGAGGATTCCGATAATGAATGAAAATAAGGAGGCTCGTTAAAATGGTAAAATCGAATGACGAACAAGAATTGGAATTGCCGACGTTGGAGGGCTTTACCGACAACAATTGCTGCAAAATCGGCTCACGCGAATGTATTGTCGGAAAGATAGTGGCGATTCAGCTGGAGCCGATGCGGTTTGAATACAGCCATTGCGCGCGGCAATTGGTGCTGGTAGAGGGCGGCGCGGGCGCTTCGGGAGAGCGCGGCAGAATATTTACGGAATCTGCCTCGCCACGGGAGAACGCAGAATCTGGCGGCGCATCGAGGCGATGGGTGTGCTT
>CANQQD010000066.1 GCA_947625865.1 uncultured Clostridia bacterium | reverse complement strand
TCCGCGTGTTTTTCCCATATCCGATAGACGTTCTCCACGCAGGCGTTGACCTTGCTGTGCGGGTCATCCGGCAGCATCGGGTTGAGCATACGCTGGTCAAGCGCGAGTTTTCTGCCGTCGTTGGTGATTTTCAGCATATTGTCAATGTTTGGTTGAACCATTCCCGCGCGAACCTTCTCGGCGCGCTTGGCCAATCCCGCCACCATTTCGCTCTGAATCTCGCTCGGCGGGGTCTTGATATTGTGGTAATTGACCTTCGGTACCGGCAGCTTCAACATATCGGCAGTCTGAATATCCGCGATTTCCTTGAACATCTGCATAAGCTCGGGTAGGTTGTAAAAGCGTGCGAATCTTGTTTTCATCCGATATTGAGTCCCTTCGGAGGATAATTCCAAGGCGGCAACGGTTTCACCGAAGGTCGCCGCCCATGCGTCGAAATGCTGTAATCCGTTGCGCATCAGCGTATCGTACTGCAAATACCGTTGGGTAGAATACATTTCCACCATGCTGTTGCTGACGGGAGTTCCCGTTGCAAATACGATTCCACGACCGCCTGTTATCTCGTTGATGTAACGGCGTTTCATAAATAAATCGCTGGATTTTTGCGCCTCGGTCTGGGCAATACCGCCCACATTTTGCATTTTTGTATAAAGATAAAGGTTCTTATACGCGTGCGACTCGTCCACAAACAGCATATCTATTCCCAAATCCTCGAAATTAATCATTGTATCCTTACGGGCGGTGTCGTTGAGTTTTTGGAGCTTTGCCTCGATTCCTTTTCTCATTCGCATGAGCTGCTTGACTGTGTAACGGTCGCCTTTGGCGGCCTGCACCTGCTCCACGCCCTCCTGAATTTCGTCGAGCTGCCGCTCCAGCTGATCTGTCTGCCGCTCTATGCTCATGGGGATTTTCTCAAACTGGCTATGCCCGATGATAACTGCGTCGTAGTCGCCGGTGGCAATTCTGCCGCAGAATTTTTTGCGTCTTGATTTTTCAAAATCCTGTTTGGTCGTAACCAAAATGTTGACGCTGGGATATAGCCGCAGATATTCCGAGGCCCACTGCCCGACGAGGTGATTCGGCACGACGAACATAGCTTTGTGGCAGAGTCCGAGGCGCTTGCTTTCCTGTGCGGCGGCGATCATTTCGAAGGTTTTTCCGGCTCCCACTTTATGTGCGAGCAGAGTATTTCCGCCGTAAAGAATGTGCGCGATGGCGTTTATCTGGTGCGGACGCAGCGTAATTTCGGGGCTCATGCCGCCGAAATGAATATGACTTCCGTCGTATTCGCGGGGACGGACGCTGTTGAATGTGTCGTTGTAATAGCGTGTCAGACGCTCGCGGCGTTCGGGGTCAGTCCATATCCAGTCCTTGAACGCCTGCTTGAGAAGCTCCTGTTTGGCCTGCGCCGCCATGGTTTCATTGGCGTTGAACACTGCCCTTTTGCTGCCGTCGGATTCGATGACATAGTCGTAAATTTTGGTTTCCTTGAGGTTCAGCGCGTCCTCCAAAAGACGATACGCGGAGGCACGCTCGGTGCCGTAAGTGCTGTTCGCCTTGATATTCATGGAATCCGCGCTCTTGTTTTCGATGAACCAGTCCCCGCTGATTTCGGAAAAACGAACCTTGATTTCCCTCGCAGCGTAATAGGTGGGCGACAGCGTCTCCACGATAAAACGCTTCACATCCTGAGTGGGTATCCATGTCACGCCGAGGCGGACGTTGATTTCTCCGGCGGTCAAATCCTTGGGAATGACCTGTTTTAACGCCTCGACGTTAATCTGAAACGTCTCGTCGGTCTTGGCGGCGATTTCGGCTATCTTAAATTTTTCGCGCACATTGCCCGATAAATATTCGTCCGCGGAAACGTATTTCGGTGGGTCGGAATTGGGGACACGGTAAATTACACCTTGCAGTTCCCCGATAATTTCCTCCTCGGATTTGCCCGTGAGCTGAGCCATATACGGCAGATCAACCCTCGCCTTTTCGCCAATCGACACCGCAAGAGCCTCGCTCGACGTTTCGACCGACGTGATTTCTCTGTGCGGCCTGATGGTTCGCTTGCTGAACATATCCGCCTTGCGCTTGAAATTGCCCTCGTCGTCCAGCACTTCCAGCGAGCAAAGCAGAAAATAGCTCTCGTCCTGCGAGAAGGCGAGGTAGTTGCCGCGACTGTTGATTAATCCGTATTTTTCGGTGTATGCGTCGTATAGGCGGTTAAGTTTTTCCTGTTCGGTGCGTATCATTTCCTCCGGATAGTCCTCGGTCTGATACGCAATGAGTCTCCTGACGCAGTCGTGGATTTCGATTAAGCCCTTGATTCTGTTTTCCGCAGTCACCGACATATCGGACGGAACCATCACGTCGTTTTCTCGGAAGTAAATCTTTCCGTCGACCAATGCGTATGAGAAATTCCGCACGTCAGGTGCTGCGGGAATCGCGTCCTACCTGTCGTCGGAGATTTCGTCGATGGCTGGAGGTTCGCGGTCGGGAATATTGCCATTGATGAAGCTCGCCGCGTACTTCAGGCTCTCATCCAGCGGCATATCCGGCTGCGCTTTGCAGACCGCTTCCAGCTTGCCGAAACGGTTCTGCACAACCCGCATTTCGCCGCAAATCATGTCGGGGTTCTCTACAAAATAGTCGTTGATTACAATGCCGTCGGGATTGTTTTCCAGAAAAATCCAGTCGGGCTCCACGTCAATGACGCGCTCCCGCTTCTGCAAAACAATTATGTCGCTGGTGACTTCCGTGCCGGCGTTGGCCTTAAATGTGCTCTCCGGCAGACGAATGGCTCCCAGCAGCTCCGCGCGTTGAGCGATGTATTTTCGCACATCGTTGTTTGCCTTGTCCATCGTCCCTCTGGAGGTGATGAACATCACAACGCCGCCCGGACGCACCTTGTCCAGGGCTTTTGCAAAGAAATAATCGTGGATAAGGAAATTCTGAGAGTTGTAGCGTTTGTCGTCCACGCGAAAATCGCCGAACGGGACGTTGCCGATAACCACGTCAAAATGTCCGTAGGGCAAGTTCGTGCGCTCAAATCCCTCGACGGCAATATTGGCCTTCTGGTAGAGCTGCCTGGCAATGCCGCCTGTGAGCGGGTCGATTTCCACGCCGTAGAGGTTGGATTTTGTCATGCTGTCGGGCAGCAGACCGAAAAAATTTCCAACGCCGCACGACGGCTCCGTTGCCACTCTGAAATTGATACAATGTAACAATGCACCGGATACCCCATTAACGATGAACACGCCACCCTG
>CANQQD010000065.1 GCA_947625865.1 uncultured Clostridia bacterium | reverse complement strand
GTCGGCGAAATCATCTCGCAGGGCGAACACAAGATAATGAAATTGACAAATTCGCCGCGCTCCGATTTCTATACGGAATCAGATGCAAGAGGTCTGCTCTTCGAGTATTGCCGCCTTGCTTGGGCGAACGTGCCCGAAAAGTTTGACGAGGTGTATAAATCCGAAATAATCGGAGCGAGGCTCGGAAAGATTTTGGGGGCGGCGGAATGAGCATATACAGCCCGGAGACCGTTGCCTTTAACGACGGCGTATTCGATATCTACGCCTGCGACAAATACGGGCGGAAAACGAGGCTTATAAGCGAGGGGCACCGCTTCGGAGTGAACACGCTCGGAGCGACAAGGTTCTATGCCGCGGCCGCCGCACAAATCACCGTCACCGACCTTATACGGGTTCAAATGGGCGTTGAGGTATGCGAGGAAAATATAATCTGTATCGGCGGAAACGATTATTCAATCAAGCAGGTACAGATTATCGCCGACGGAAACCCGCCGCACAAGCTTCTTACGCTTAACAGGGAGAGGCGCCATGACAGGGATTAACGATTTTGCCAAGGCTATGTCCGCAGCGTTCGAGCAGTACAGCGCCGAGGCCGTAGAGGCGAGCAAGGCGGCGATCGACCGCGTTGCAAAGGGCGCAGACGAAGCGATCAAGGCGCATATTACCTTTAGGGAGCGAACAGGCAGATATAGGCGAAATATGCGAATAGTCACTTCGCACGACGGCCTCTATGACCGCCGAAAAACGTGGTATGTTCAGTCCCCGGATTACCGGTTGACTCACCTTCTGGAATACGGGCACCTTTCGCGCGACGGCACTACCCGCGTCAAGCCCTATGAGCATATCAGATACGGCGAAGAATACGTCAATGAAAATCTTGAAAAAGAGGTAAAGCACAGCCTTGAACAGATTAGACATTAAGGGGATTCTGCGCGAAGTGGGATTTAAGCCCGACAGGATAGCCGACACGAGCTTCGGCAGACCTACCCCTCTTCCGTATGCTGTCTACATTTACGGCGGTTCAAGTCCGTTCTGCGCCGACGACGGGATTCTTAGTCAAACGCAAAATATAACGGTCGAAGTATATACGGATATGCGCAGAGATCAAGAACTGATCGACCGCGTGTCCGAAGCTCTCAAAGGCCGAGGGATAATCTTTGAGACTGCCGAAGACTACATAGAGAGCGAAAAAACATACAGAGTTTCATTTTATTTTGAGGAGATGATTTAACAATGGCAGCAGCTGTAAAAAAAGCGCCGAAAATAACCTACGGACTTAAAAATCTTCATTACGCCGTAATGGAGATTGCCGAAGACGGAACAGTAAGCTACGGCTCGGTGAAGAGCTTCCCCGGCGCCGTAAAAATCAGCCTTAGCCCCGACGGCGAAATATTTGAATTTCGCGCGGACGATGGCGTTTATTACGAGTGCGACGGAAGCGACGGCTATACCGGCGACCTTGAAGTGGCGCTTGTTCCCGATGAATTTAAAATCGACGTTTTCGGCTGGGAGAAAGACTCCGACGGTCTTCTTCACGAAGTATCGGGCGCTCCGCATAAGCATATCGCCCTTATGGGACAAATGGCGACCGACGCCGTTGCAAAGAGGGTCGTATTCTACGACGTATTCTGCGGTCGTCCGAACCTTGAATACGAAACCAAGCAAAAAACGATGAACGTTCTTACGCAGAAAATGTCGCTTACCTGCCGACCGATTGAGTCCAACGGTAAGAATTACGTCAAATCCTCTACCACGCCCGAAGCTTCCGAAGACAAATACAACAACTTCTTCAAAGCGGTTAAATTGCCGGAAGCGGCGGCCTAAGGGGGCGGCAGAGTGGAAAAGACAATTACAATCGGCGCGACGGCGGTACGCTTTAAAACGAACGGTCTCGCTCTGCTTACTTATAAGCGAGAAATAGGGCGGGATCTGATTCCCGACCTATTCTCAATTTACGGAGGAAAAGACGAGGTTGAAAAGGCCAACAGCGCGGGCAAAATCAACGTTGAAAAGCTGAACGTAGAGGCAATATATAATGTCGCCTATGTGTTCGCCAAGCTTGCCGACAGCAACATAGGTTCGCGCGACGAATGGCTTTCGGGCTTTGACGTCTTTCCTGCTATGGATATCGCGCTCGAAATCGTTCCGCTCGCAATCGAGTGTATCACGAGCAACGCAAAAATAAAAAATCAGTTGGCGACGGTGGGACTCCGCTCGAAAGCGACGCATTTCGGACGGAAAGAATCATTTTGGAAGCGTCGCAGGCAGGTCTGACCGTCGCCGACTTTGGACACATGTCAATAGGAATGATTTTCACTTGCATTATCGAATATGCGAACGCGCTTGAAGAAGCCCGCAGCAGTTCGGAAAGCGGAGAAGCCCGCGAGGCAACCGACGAGGATTATCTTGCATTTTAAAGGGGTGAGGAAATGGCTACAAAGATTCAAGGAATTACGATTGAAATAGGCGGCGATACCTCGCCTCTTGCGCGAGCTTTATCCTCGCTCAACAAATCCATAAACGCAACGCAGTCCGAGCTTAAATCCGTCGACAAAGCCTTGAAGCTTAACCCCGAAAGCGTTGTGCTGCTGACTCAAAAGCAAAAGCTTTTGGAAGATCAGCTAAAAAACACCGCGGCAAAGTTTGACAGCCTTAAGCAGATAGAACAAGAGCTTCAATCCCGCCGCGAGGCCGACCCCTCGAACGAAAACCTTGAAAAGCAGCTCCGCGCGGTTCAGCGCGAGCTTTTAAACACCGAAGCGGGGCTTCAAGGTCTCGAACAGGCATACGCCGAGACCGGCAACCAAGCCGAAAACGTTTCGGCGGGAAACGAGCAGGCGGCGGAAAGCACAAAGAAGTCTGCAACCGAGGCCAACGCCGCGATCGAGATATGGAACCGCTTTTCAAACGCAGTCGGCAACGCCGCAAAAAAGCTTATAAGCTTCATTACCGACTCGGCGAACAAGGCCGACGACTTCAACATTCTTTCGGCGAAAACAGGTATTGCAACCGAAGAGCTTCAAAAGCTTACATACGCTTCGCAGTTCGTCGACGTCAGCGTAGACACAATGACGAGCTCGATATCAAAGCTCATCAACAATATGGACAGCGCCAAGAGCGGCACCGGCGCGGCGGCCGAGGCATTTAAAAAGCTTCGCGTAAACGTCACCGACGCTCACGGCCAATTAAAAAACGGCAACGATGTTTTTCTTGAAGTTATCGACGGCCTCGGCAAAATCTCTAACGAGACCGAGCGCGACGCTCTTGCCATGGACCTCTTCGGAAAATCGGCCCGCGAGCTTAATCCGCTGATTCTCGA
>CANQQD010000064.1 GCA_947625865.1 uncultured Clostridia bacterium | reverse complement strand
CGTTTTAAGAAAAAATTTGACCGTTTGATGAGAAAAAATACCGTCGGCAACACGAATGTGCTGACAATTTCCGCTCAGCTCGGTCTTGTCAGCCAAGAGGAGTTTTTCAACAAAACCGTTGCGAGTGATGACAAGTCGAATTATTTTCTTCTCAACCGTGGCAATTACGCGTATAACAAAAGCTACTCCAACGGCTACCCATTTGGTGCAATCAAAAGGCTTGAAAAGTATGAGCAGGGAATCGTTTCGCCGCTGTATATCTGCTTTTCGGCAAGTGAGGAGAATAAATGTCCCGAGTTTTATTTACAGTATTTTGAAGCAGGCAGAATGAACTCGGAGATTCAAGCTTTTGCTCAGGAAGGCGCTCGGAATCATGGGTTGCTAAATATTTCGGTTGACGATTTCTTTAATGCCATTCTGGCAGAACCCCCATTACAAGAGCAGGAAAAAATCACGGAAATTTTGGAAACTCAGGACCGCGTGATTGAGCTTTGCGAAAGAAAAGTCGAGCAGCTAAAAAAGCTGAAAAAGGTTTTTCTTCAAAAGATGTTCCCGAGCGGCGGCGAGACCGTCCCCGAGTGGCGTTTCCCGCAATTTACTGACGCTTGGGAACAGCGGAAGCTGGGGGATATGGTCGAAAGAGTGACAAGAAAGAACGAAAACCTCGAATCAGAACTGCCGCTTACAATATCTGCACAGTACGGCTTAATTGATCAAAATGAATTTTTTGATAAACGTATTGCAAGCAGAGACTTGAGCGATTACTATCTTATAAGAAAAGGCGAATTTGCCTACAATAAAAGCACATCATCTGATGCTCCGTGGGGAGCCGTCAAAAGACTTGATCGATATGAAATTGGTGTGCTATCAACACTTTACATAGTATTTTCTCTAAAGGAAAATGAGAATATTGATTCTGATTTTCTTGTTTCATATTATGATACAAACAATTGGCATAAAGGTGTTCAAGCCATAGCTTCCGAAGGAGCAAGGAATCATGGGTTATTAAATATTTCCATCAATGATTACTTCGGAACTGATCTTACCGTTCCATCTGATGTTAAAGAACAAAAGCAAATCGGCGCATTCTTCTCACACCTCGACGCCCTGATTACCCTTCATCAGCGTAAGTGCGATGAGGAAAAGCGAAAAAAGAAAGCCCTGACGCAGCTTTTGCTGAAAGGGATAGTGAGGGTTTCAAAATAATAATAGTAGTAACAGCGACATGACTTATAACAACTTGGGAGGGTTGAATTATGTACGAAAGTATCAAAAGAGAAATAAAAGCGAGAAAGCCCAAAATGGCAATTTGCTATGATTTTGACAAAACATTATCCCCTGATGACATGCATACCTTTACCTTGATTCCGTCATTTGGGCTTGATAAGAATATCTTTTGGAATGAATCGAACGCACTTGCACAAGACAATCTTATGGATAAAAACTTAGCATGGATGTATCTCCTTTTGAGATATTCTAATACTAAACGGCTTTCAATAAAAAAAGATTATTTTAACAAAATCGGTGCAGATGTTCCTCTTTACGACGGGGTGTCAACTTGGTTTGGGCGGATGAACAAGTATGCAGAGAGCAAGGGCATAGAATTGGAGCACTATATTATTTCTTCAGGATTAAAAGAAATAATCGAGGGAAGCAAAATAGCCTCTCAATTCAAAAGAATTTACGCTTCCTCATACCTGTATTCAGCGGACGGTGTTGCAGAGTGGCCGGCACAAGCGGTCAACTATACTAATAAAACACAGTTTATATTCCGAATTGCGAAAGGCTACTATGAGGAATATGACGAGCGTGTAAACAACAGTATGAATGATGCAGATTTGACGATTCCGTATGAGAATATCGTTTACATAGGCGACAGTGCAACAGATATTCCATGTATGAGGCTTGTTAAAAGCAAAGGCGGTTATTCTATCGGCGTTTATGACCCAGTGAAGAATAATCGAGATAATGTATATCAATTATATAACGATGGGAGAATCAGCTTTTATGCTCCGGCTGATTATCGGGCGAGAAGTAATATTTCAAAGTTTATGAAACAGATCATAGACGAAATTGCCGCACGAGAAGCTATGAAAACCGAACGCAAAGTTCTTGAAATACCTGCAAATCTCTATAACACATACAAGACTACAAAAACGGTTATCGATAGCCTCCCCAAGAATATGAAACCATCAATAAAAAAGAAAATGTCTTCTGAATTAGACGAAATGAAAACTATGATTGAAGGCAATATAGAATAGGGGTATAAATATGAGCTACAAATCCCAATCCGACCTCTATTTAGAGGACAATATCAGCAAATACCCAGCAATAGAGCTGCTCGGCAAGCTTGGGTATGAATATATCTCGCCCGAGGATTGCATGGTGCAGCGCGGGTCGCTGTCCACCGTGCTTTTAAAAGACATTCTGCGCCGCCAGCTTGCAAAAATAAATTCGTTTGAGTTCGACGGGGCGCGCTATAAATTCTCTGCGGATAACATTGAAAAAGCAGTTGCCGATTTGGACGAGCCGCTCACGGAGGGGCTGATTCGCTCAAGCGAGAAGATTTATGATTCGCTGATGCTCGGAAAAAGCTATCTCGAAAAGCTCGCGGACGGGACGTCGAAAAATTTCAATATAAAATATATTGATTGGGAAAACCCCGAAAATAACGTCTTTCATGTCACCGAAGAGTTTTCCTGCGACAGTTGGGACAGGCAGAAAAATGCCCGCCCCGACATTGTCATTTTTGTGAACGGAATTCCTTTTGCGGTTATCGAATGCAAAGCCCCGACCGTCAGCGAAGAACAGGCAGTCGAGCAGGTGATCCGCAATCAGGGAAAAGACTATATCCCGCAGCTTTTTAAATTTGCGCAAATCGTCATGGCGACCAACAAAAACGCCGTGAAATACGCTACTTGCGGGACTATCAAGAAATTCTGGAGCATTTGGCGCGAGCAGGATACGGAGTGGCAGAATAAACTGCTTGACCGATATGTTGTCGGCAGACAACCAACCGAGCAGGACAGGGGTATTATTTCCTTGCTTGCGCCGGAGCGGCTGCTGAAATTGACCAAGTATTTTGTCATATACGACGCGAATATCAAGAAAATCGCCCGCTATCAGCAGTTTTTCGCGGTTGAGGAGATTATCAAGACAATAAACACCGACGATTCGGCGGGAAATCGCCAGAGCGGTGTGATCTGGCATACTCAGGGAAGCGGAAAATCGCTGACTATGGTTATGGTGTCGAAGTATATTTTGGAGACTATGCACACCTTAAACCCGCGCGTGATAATCGTCACCGACCGAAAAGAGCTTGACAAGCAAATTGCCAAAACCTATTCGCATACCCGCCTTTCGCCTGCAAGAGCGACGAGCGGCAAGCATCTGATCGAGCTTATTAACGGCGGAAAATATGACGTAATCACCTCTATCATCAACAAATTTGTCACGGTTGAAAGCTGCGGGCTGAAAAATAATTCCCGGGATATTTTTGTTTTGGTTGATGAAAGCCACCGCTCCAATTACGGTTCTCTCGCCGCCAAAATGCGCACGGTTTTCCCTAACGCCTGCTATATCGGATTCACCGGCACGCCGCTGATGAAGAGCGAAAAAAGCACTCTTGCGCGTTTCGGCAAGCTGATTCACAAATACACTATCAAAGACGCGGTAGAGGATAAAGCCATTGTCCCGCTGATTTACGAGGGACGATT
>CANQQD010000063.1 GCA_947625865.1 uncultured Clostridia bacterium | reverse complement strand
ATTTTTTCACTGCTTCCCCATTCGCATTTAAGCATCTTCTTTTCCGCTTTCTGCCATATCTTAGCCCTCTTTTTCGGATCTTTAACGAGTTTCAAAAGCAATCCCACGGCGGCCTTCATCATCTTTCCGCCGTTGAATTCCGGGAGATTTTGAATATTATACACAGAAAACAAAATTGAATTTACTATCTGAGAGATTCTTTTAAGCGGAGACGAAGGGCAAGCGTCCAGAGGGATTATGTCAATATAAACCCCATGCTCAATATCCTCGTTTTGAGAGCGCTTATTTATAAAAGTCGTATCAACGTCGACCATCTGCATCACACGGTGGTGATAATTTTTCTCGGGAGTAGTGCGGCAAAGCTTGAATTTTGGCTCTTTTGTATTATCGTAAATCTGCCAAAGTTTTTCATAATCCGGTCTCGGCATATAAACATCAAGATCATCGTCCCAGGGAATAAACCCTTGGTGCCTAAGCGCTCCTATGCAAGTTCCGCCGCAGGCACAATATCGAAGACCGTTTTCCTCGCACACAGAAATAAAATGCTTAAGTATATCAAGCATCTTATCCTGCAACGGCGCAATGCCGTACGAATTATCCCTTACCATCTATTTCGCTCCCTCGTGGTCAAATACCACCGCCACGGTCTTGAAGAGTATCTTCAAATCCATCAGCAGTCCGCGGTGCTTTATGTACTCAACGTCCCACACGATCTTCTCCTCCGGCTTTAGGTCGTACCCGCCGTTGACCTGCGCGAGGCCGGTCAGTCCCGGCTTGACCTTCAAGCGCTCGTGGAAGCCGTGCACATACGTCTCAAATTCGTCGTAAAAGATCTCGCGCTCCGGCCTTGGGCCGACCCAGCTAAGCTGCCCCGTGAACACAGCCGCGAGCTGCGGAAGCTCGTCCAGTCGAAACTTTCGCAGCGTTCGACCGAGCGGGTAAATTCGCGGGTCGTCGTCCCCCTGGGACCACTGCGCGCCCGAAGCTTCGGCGTCGACATTCATCGTTCGGAATTTTACAACATCAATTTTTTTGCCGTTTAATCCTAACCGTTCTTGATGATTACAGCCATCGGTATCGCGAGGACTGCCAGCGCGACCGCCGAGGCGAAAATGTCAAAAATTCGCTTAATTGCGGCGTAAATCGGCTTTTTCGGAATCTCGCCGACCTGCTCGACAAAGTACTCGCCCTTCTTTTCAAACGGCAGAACGACCTTTTGCTCCTGCGGGATCTCAACCGCGACCGGCGCAGCAGGCGCTTCCGCCCTCTCCATCAACGCCGTGCCGTTCAATTCTTCACTCACGCTTTCACCATCTTTAACGTATTATCATTTAAATTATATCGAAATTCTCTTCTCCGCGACTGTTTTTCGTCGCGCAGAATCATTAAATGCGCCTATCACTTCAAGCTTTTTAAGCTGCGATTCCGAGAGCTTTCCCTCGGCGCGCTTCTGTCGCTGCTGCCTAAGCCACTCCCACAAGTCCACGCCGTGATACCTAACTTTTGCTGGTACATTAAGGCTTCCAAATTCCTTAAAATAGGCCTTTGCAGCCTCATACGACTGCTCCCATTTCTGCTCGTCGAGCGACCAAATCATACCCAAGCGTTCAAGCTTATTAACTTGTTCCGCGCTAAGCTTTTGCCGATTATTTCTCTGATTTGCCACCCAATTTCCGAGCGCGTAGCCGTCGTCGCAGACATAGCTTTTGCGGACTTCCAGATTGCCGCAATTATTAACATATTCTGCTGCGTGGTCGTACCCGACTTCCCAAGGATCGGCCGTCTCCCAGACCATTCCCGCGCTGTCGAGCTTCCGGATTTGCTCCTCCGTAAGCTTTCCGGCTTTTCGTGCTTTGCGCTGCGCTGCCAGCCACTTTTGCAGCGATTTATCATTAACTCTGCTAACTTTCAGCTTCTCAAAATTGTTCTCCCAAGCGATTTCCGCCGGCTTCCGCCACTCGATTCCGATGCTCTCAAGCCTAGCTATCTGCTCTTCGTTTAGCGACTTGCGCTTGCCGCGGTAGGCTTGTTTTTGCTCGTTCAACCACTTTGAAAGGTTAATTCCGTCGACTGTAAAGTTCGCGGGCATGTTGATGTTTCCGTTTGACTTATAATAATCTTCCGCGAGCTTGAACCGCAGCTCCCAAGGGTCGTCCTTACGCCATATCATATTTAGCTCGTCAAGGCGTTCTTTGCGGTCCCACCTTAGTTTGCCGGCTCTGAATTTCTCTCGCTGATCTGCAAGCCACGCCCCAATCTTGAAGCCGTCGAAATTGACATATCCCGAGCTGACGTTGAGGTCGCCATTTATTAAATAGTATACCTTTGCGGCGGCGTAACCGGTCTCCCACTTGCGCGAATTCGCAGTCTCCCAGACCATTCCGAGGCTGTCAAGTTTGCAAATCTGCTCGTCGGAAATGCGATAGTTTTCGTCAATTCTCGCCTTGCGCATGCCCGCAAGCCACGCGCCCAAGCGGGTTCCATCGTCGCTTATATATGTCGCAGGAACATCAAGATTGCCATGCTTATGATGATAGCGCATCGCCGCAGCAAAGTTTTGCTCCCAAAGGTAGTCCGGAACGTCCCAAATCATTCCGATTGCGTTCAATTCATCAATATGCTCCGGGGTCAGATACCTGCAATGACTGCCGTTTTTGCGGTATGTCCGCAGGTTCGAAATCCAGGTTCCAAGCGCGATTCCGTCCTCTGTGACGTACCCCGCCGGAATTTGCAGATCTTTGTTTTCGTTAAAATATGCGACTGCCGCGGCGTAGTTGCGTTTCCACGACTGCTCCGCGAAGCCGTCCCAGATCATGCCGATTGAATTTAACTTTTCGATCCGCTCAGCCGACAGCGAACCCGCCTGTTCTCCCGCGTAGACTCGCCTTTGCGTGAATATCCATTGCCCGAGCGAGCACCCATCCGCAGTCTTATATTTTCTCGGAACGTCCAAACTTCCGTACTCGGTGAAGTAATCCCTTGCGTGAGAATACATCAAATCCCAACTTGCGGTTAAAGTGTCGTTTAGCTTCTCAAAGAGCTTTTTACAGTCCTGCAACTCGTCGAAAATCTCAAAGCGCTCGGTTACGACGTCATACCCCTCAACACTGTGATAATAGGTCAATGCCACACGAATTTCTTCCTCAATTGAATCAATGCTGTAGAGGTTCTCAATGTTGTTCACAATGTCAAAAATCACGGGATTTTTTGTTGAAGATGCCGAAAGTGCTCGACCGATCTGCTGTTTATAAATGATAGGAGAAACCGTCGGTCTAAGCAGGATTACCCCCGCGACGTCGTCGACGTGTATACCCTCATTTAGTGCGTCTATGCAGAAAAGAAGGCGCAAATGGTCGCTTCCGTCGACTTTAAAATCTGCGAAAGATTGCGAAGCCTCCGGGTCGTCGGAATACACAGAATACGCGTGAAAATCTTGGTCAATCTCGCTAAACCAAGCCTTGCTCTCCGCCATCATCTGCCGCATATGCTCGGCGTTGGCGCAGAAGACGATGTACTTTCCGTGAGGATCGGTCATGTGCTTCTTGAAGATGACGTCGAGCCTGTCAGCTTTGTCCAAAGCGCGGCGGAGAGCCTCAAGATACCGCTCGGCAGCGTCTCTGACCGCCTTATTCTTCGCGGTCTTGACACGCCTTTCGTAGCGTTCGAGGTCTTTTTGGTAACTATATATAGATAATATATACTTAGGCGGGTTAAGGATTCTGCGCACAATCGCTTCGCCTAAAGTCATTTCGGAAGCTATACAACCATCAAACAGCTCGTCAGCCATGTCACGCTGGTTGTCAAGATAGCGAATGTTGGTCGCCGAAAGTCCCAAGATGGACGCTTCGGGGTAGGCAGAGAGAAGTTTTTTTACGCCCCTCCCCCACTGCTCCGCTCCCGCGCGGTGGAACTCGTCCAAAACCATGAAGTCCGGCCTAATGTCCGAAATCTCGGACTCTTCGAGGTTCATAAGCTTGGAATAGGTGAAAAATTTAATGTTCGCAGGCGTGAAGTCGGCGGATTTTTTCAGAGCTTCTAACTGGGTTTTAAAGATGTATTCGGAGGGAGAGAGCCAGCAGACGGTTTTTGACGGATTCTCCTCACAGAGTTTGAAACCGATGAAAGATTTACCTGTTCCTGTTGGGTGGATAATTGCGGCCTTTTTCGTCTCTGCGAGCATAGCAACGGCGGCCTTGTAGGCCGTTTCGTTGTGATTAAAAAGCTCGATCGCCATTCCGCTCACCCCTTAAAAAAGCGCGTCGATATGCTCCCCAACCGTCGCGCTCAAAGG
>CANQQD010000062.1 GCA_947625865.1 uncultured Clostridia bacterium | reverse complement strand
ATTGTTCAAGGGGGTGCTATGCGGATGCAAGAAGAAAAAAGGTTGACGGCTGAGGAAAGCGATAACGTGATGAGCTTGTAAAGTTTTTGGAAGTATTCGACCGTTTTTTACGGAGATAATAATTAAATTTTCGGGAGGGAAAAATTATGTTAGGCGCAATTATTGGGGATATTGTAGGAAGTAGGTTTGAATTTCACAACACAAAACATAAAGACTTTGATTTCTTTGACGAAAGGTGCGATTTTACGGACGACACGGTTATGACTGTTGCCGTTGCCGAAGCGCTTATGTCAAGTAAAAGCCTGTCCGAATTAAAGGAGAATACCGTTGATCGTATGCGCAGATACGGGCAGGCTTATCCGCACAGAAGTTACGGCGGAATGTTCAGACATTGGCTTATTACGGAAAACCCGCAGCCATATAATAGTTTCGGCAACGGCTCGGCAATGCGCATAAGCCCGGTCGGCTTTTTTGCACGGTCGGATGAGGCTGTAAAAAAGCTTTCCGCGGCGGTAACTTCGGTAACTCACAATCATCCCGAAGGCATAAAGGGCGCAGAAGCCATCGCAATGGCTATATATTGGGCGCACCAAAACGAAGATAAAGAGGAAATTTTTCAATATATTGCAAAGTATTACTATCCCGAGCTCAAAACGGACGAGCTGACTTATAAAGCTCTGCACGAAAATTACAGCTGGGAATATGGGCTTGGCTCTGTCACCTGTCAAAGCAGCGTTCCGCAGGCGATAGCGTGTTTTCACGAATCCGAGGGGTTTGAGGACGCGATTCGACTGGCTGTTTCGATAGGCGGCGACAGCGACACAATTGCCGCAATGGTGGGCGGCATAGCCGAGGCTTATTACGGTATTCCCGAAGAAATTGAAAAACAAGCATATGCGTTCTTGCCCGAAGAATTTAAAACGGTGATAGCAACGTTCCGTAAAACAATAAAAAACCGAACGGATAAAAGATAGGGAATGTCAATGAATATCAAGGAAATCAATCTTGAAGAAGGTATGCCCGCTTGCGACGAGGCAATGGACAGATTAAAGTCTGAAATAAAGCTTGCAAAGCAAAGCAAGTATAAGTGCGTAATTTTAGTCCATGGGTACGGCAGTACGGGAAAGGGCGGAGCAATTCGCCAAAAAGCCAGACAATGGTTAAACGCGCAAGCCCGAAACGGAAAAATAAAAGCTGTTGTAAACGGCGAAGATTTCAATATTCTGAACTCCAAAGCCCGTGAAATGAAGGCAAAATATATAGAGCTTGAGCCTCTGTTGCGTGTTACAAATCATGGCGTGACCGTAGTCGAGCTGTAATTCTGTATACTGAATTTTAACACAATAACTTCATTGTTATAAAATGAAAAAGCGTGAGAGCGGGTACTTGCTTCTCGCGCTTTTAATATACAAGCTTCCGTTTCGGCTATGTAAAACTTTTTTAAAAATTCGGCTAAACGCTTGACAGAAATCCGAAATCGTATTATATTTAAAATACGAATTAGAATTTATGGAGTAAATATGGACGAACGAAGCTTTTTTTATAATCTCGGGAAACTCGTATATCAGCTTGACGGCGTGTATGGGGCGTATGGAAAGAACTGCAATCTCGGTTCGCCCAATCTTTTGTGGATATTGTATGCTTTGAACGACGGGGAGCGGCACAGTCAAAAACTGATCTGCGCCGAGTGGGACATTCCGCGCAGCACCGCGAACACCATTATCAAGGATTTGGAGAGCAAACATTATATCACGCTCTCTCAAATCAAGGGGGAGCGGCGGGAACTTTTGGTATCTTTGACCGAAAGCGGCAAGAAGTATGCCGACGGAATTTTGTCCGATCTCTACAGACGGGAAAAGGAAATTTATTCGGAGATAGAAGCCCCCGAAGAGTTCATTGACACTTTGCAAAATCTGGCGGCGAAAATGCAGAGGATCGCCGCAAAAGGAGATAAAATTATGAACAAGAAAATTTTGGTAGCGTATTTTTCGGCAAGCGGTACAACCGCAAAGGTAGCAAGAGATCTGGCGTCGGCAGCAGGCGCGGAACTATATGAGATAAAGCCCGCAATTCCCTATACCCGCGCCGACCTCGATTGGACTGACAAGCGTTCGCGGAGCAGTCTGGAAATGAGCGATAAGTCGTCCCGCCCTGCGCTTGCGGACAGGAACGCTCCGGTTTCGGGGTACGATACGATTTTATTGGGCTTCCCTGTCTGGTGGTACACTGCGCCCACAATCGTAAACAGCTTTTTGGAAAGCTATGATTTCTCCGGCAAAAAAATAGTCCTTTTTGCTACGAGCGGCGGAAGCGGCTTCGGGCATACAAGAGAGGACCTTTCAAAATCCGTTGGGAATGATACGACCATTATCGAGGGTAAAATTATGAACGGCGCATATTCCGCGGCGGAGCTCGAAAGCCTGATAGGAAAGCTTTTAGGGTAAGCTTTTATTTCAAATGCCGAAGCCGCCTTACCGAAAAACGTTTGACTTGCACGGCGATTATAAATCTTTTATTAAAAAGAAGGAGGCAATAAAATATGAAAAAAATCACACAGGACGCGGGAAGAAAGTCGCTCGGCGAATTTGCTCCCGAATTTGCGCGCTATAACGACGATATCCTCTTCGGCGAGAATTGGAACAATCACGACATAGACCATAAAACCCGTTGTATAATCACCGTCGTCGCGCTTATGGCTTCGGGTATTACAGACTCGTCTTTAAAGTATCACCTCGAAAACGCCAAAAAAGCGGGCGTGACAAAGCCTGAAATAGCCGCGGTTGTCACACACGTCGGCTTTTATGCGGGCTGGCCCAAGGCGTGGGCGGTCTTTAACATGGCAAAGGACGTTTGGGCGGACGAAAGTGCGGAAACGGCGAAAGCGGCACACGAAAATTCAATGATTTTCCCCATCGGCGCGCCCAACGACGGATTTAAACAGTATTTCAGCGGGAAGAGCTATCTTGCGCCCGTTTCCAAAGAACAGGTCGGCATTTTCAACGTCACGTTCGAGCCTTCCTGCCGCAATAATTGGCATATCCATCACGCTACAAAGGGCGGCGGACAAATTTTAATTTGCGTTGCAGGCCGCGGGTACTATCAGGAATGGGGCAAAGAGGCGATTGCAATGAAGCCCGGCGACGTCGTCAACATTCCCGCGGGCGTGAAGCATTGGCACGGCGCGGCAAAGAACAGCTGGTTTTCGCACCTTGCAATAGAAGTCCCGGGCGAAAACGGCTCGAACGAGTGGTTGGAGCCCGTTTCGGAAGAAGAATACAACAAACTTCCATGAGGTGCGACATGGCGTTTACAGTCAATATCTACTATACGGGAGAAAAAGGCAACGCAAAAAAGTTTGCGGAAGAAATGAAAACAAGCGGGCTTGTCGATAGGATCCGTGCCGAAAAAGGCAATCTGCGCTATGATTATTTTTTCCCTATGGACGATCCCGAAACGGTGTTGCTAATTGACGCTTGGGAAAACGGGGAAGCCCTCGATTTCCACCACAAAAGCCCAGAGATGTCCGAAATTGCCGCCCTCCGCGAGAAATATCACCTCAAAATGCGGGTGCAAAAGTTCATTGAGGCAAAATAACATGGCGATAGATTTTCATGCGCATATCATAACCCCCGAATACAAATGGGGCTTAAAATCCTTGAATATCGACCCTCTTGCCGCAGACGGGTTTGCGCTTCCCGACTGGAACGCGGAAGCCCACCTCGAATTTATGCGGGAAGCGGGAATAGAGAGAAGTATTCTTTCCTCGCCCACGCCGCATTTATTGGGGGACGACGAAAGGCTTACTGCAAAGGTCCACAGGGAAGTCAATGCTTCTATGGCGGAAGTTTGCAAAAAACATCCCGATAAATTTTCCTTTGTCGCTTCCGTCCCTCTGCCGTACACGGACGCGGCGATAGAGGAATACCGCTTTGCCAAAGAAAAACTCGGCGCGGTCGGCATAAAACTTACGTCGCACGCGGACGGCGTCTACTTGGGCGATCCTTCGCTTGACGACTTTATGGCGGAACTCAACGGGGATAATGCGCTCGTTATCATTCATCCGCAACGCGCCGCAGACTATCCGAAAACGCCCATTACGGGAACAGTCGCCGCGATCTTCGAGTACCCGACCGACACAACGCGTGCTGTTCTCAACATGATGGCGCACAAAGTCATGACGAGATTTAAAAATATCCGCTTCGTCGTTCCGCACACGGGGTCATTTCTGCCCTATATGTTGCAGCGGTTTACGGGCGTTTCGGGCATTCTTGCCTCTATGGGCATGATGGAGCAGGTGGACGTACAAAAAGAGTTTCAAAACCTGTATTTCGACATCGCGGGTGACCCCGAACCCGTCGCGCTTGATATGCTCCTCTCTGTGGCGGGCGAAGA
>CANQQD010000061.1 GCA_947625865.1 uncultured Clostridia bacterium | reverse complement strand
CTTCTGACCCTGACAGAAAGCGAGGACAAGAGCACATTACACGTCGCGATATCCGGCAACGCGTTGCTTGAAGCGTTGGGAATAGAGTATAAGCCCGGGGAAGTGCAAATCGGTGTAAGCGAAAGCGGAATAGAAGTAAAGGCATTGGGCGCGACGGTAAATATCGTTTCTTGCGGGCAATTCGAAGTAACCGCGGACGGGTATATAGATATAGTAAAATATGCGCAGAGCATAGCGAACCTAATAGAAAACAACTATATATCTGCGGCGGTAACCTATACAAACGGAACGCTGAAAATCTCGGGCGTAATAAAGCTGGATATCCGCGGGCTTAAAGCAGCGGCGGCGCTGGAAATCACTTACGGTGAAATAAAAAAGACCGTGAACGTAAGCTATGCGGACGGCAAGATTTACGTAGAGCTGGAAGGAATCAAAATCAGCGCGGGTGTAAGCGAAGCGGCAGAATTTATAGGTCAGTATATAAAACTTCCCAAGCAGGATATCGATTCGAAAGCTCTCATAGAAAAGGTGCTTACAAAAGACCTTCGGACCCTTCTGACCCTGACAGAAAGCGAGGACAAGAGCACATTACACGTCGCGATATCCGGCAACGCGTTGCTTGAAGCGTTGGGAATAGAGTATAAGCCCGGGGAAGTGCAAATTGCTGTAAGCGAAAGCGGAATAGAAGTAAAGGCGTTAGGCGCGACGGTAAATATCACTTCTTGCGGGCAATTCGAAGTAACCGCAGACGGCTATATAGATATAGTCAAATATGCGCAGAGCATAGCAAGCCTAATAGAAAACAACTATATATCGGCTGCGGTAAACTATACGAACGAAACGCTGGAAATCTCGGGCGAAATAAAGCTGGATATCCGCGGGCTTAAAGCCATGGCGGCGCTGGAAATTACTTACGGAGAAATAAAAAAGACCGTGAACGTAAGCTATGCGGACGGCAAGATTTACGTAGAACTGGAAGGAATCAAAATCAGCGCGGGTGTAAGCGAAGCGGCAGAGTTTATAGGTCAGTATATAAAACTTCCCAAGCAGGATATCGATTCGAAAGCGCTCATAGAAAAGGTGCTGACAAAGGACCTTCGGACTCTTCTGACCCTGACAGAAAGCGAGGACAAGAGCACATTACACGTCGCGATATCCGGCAACGCGTTGCTTGAAGCGTTGGGAATAGAGTATAAGCCCGGGGAAGTGCAAATCGGTGTAAGCGAAAGCGGAATAGAAGTAAAGGCATTGGGCGCGACGGTAAATATCGTTTCTTGCGGGCAATTCGAAGTAACCGCGGACGGGTATATAGATATAGTAAAATATGCGCAGAGCATAGCGAACCTAATAGAAAACAACTATATATCTGCGGCGGTAACCTATGACGGCAAATTCGTCATAGAGGGAAAAATTCTTGTTGCGCTTAACCCGCTGTCAGTTTCGGCTACGATACGAATCGGTTACGGCAAGATTGACAAAACCGTGCAGGCTTACTATACCGCCGACGGCAATCTTGCGGGTTACGTATATCTTACGGTTGACGGCGCAAAGGTCAAGGCAGACCTCAAAGGCGCGGTAGCGGTAATTATGGGAATGTTCGCAGCGGAGGAGGGTAAGAAAGAAGAGGCGCAAAGCGTAATAGAAAAACTTCTTTCGCTCAACTTCGAAAAGGTAATAACTCTCGCCGAAGACGGCGAAACGCTTTCTCTCACGCTTGCCTTAGACGAAATCCTAAAAGCGTTCGGGGTGAAATTCAGCCTCGGCAGCGCGGAAATTAAGATAAACGAAAGCGGAATTGCGGCTTCCGTGCTCGGCGCAAGCATAACAATCGATTCCTGCGAGGGCTTTGAAGTCAGCGAAGAAGAATACTTTGATTTTGCGGACATAACGCCCGTAATTGCAAAGATTGCCGAAATCGTCAAGAATAAATCCCTGCGCTTTGCAGGCCATTTAATGCTTAATGTCGCAGAAACCGAACTTTCCCTTGAAATAAGCGAGGGCATAATCAGCTGGAAGAACGGCTTCGAGCTGTATTTAAGCGCTTGCCTCGGCGTGGGCGGAACGTCGCACGATATCATAATTTATGCGAATACGGACGGAGTAAAACTCGCGTACGGCGGCGTGGGAATACAAATGGCTTTCGGCGATTTCGATTCGATTGAAAATGCGTTCGTCACGCTTTACAACCGTATCCGCGGCATAGTGGGCGACGTCCTTGCAGAGGGCAACGAAAATCCTTTGCCCGTGATAGAAAGTCTTTCCGATTTACTTTCCTACCTCAAAGGCGGCGAAGCGGCGACTTCGGCGCTCGGCAAAATTTTAAACGGCGGTTTCGACTGGACGGAGCTTGTTCAAAGCCTTGTAATAACCTCATCAAAGCTTGAAAGCGGCATAGTTTCGCTTTCGTACGGCGATTTAACGATAGATTTGGCAGACCAAAGCGGCGCCGACGGAGTGCAAGCCGTAATCGGCTATGCTGGCGAAGCGCTTACCTTTACGGGTGCGGAGCTCAATATGTCTGCATACGCAGGCGTTATTCCGTCAATGCCCGAGGCCGATTATCTGGGTGCGGAGGACTTCGGCGACCTGCTCGACTACGTCGGCGCGGCGGTGGCTTTGATTACGGAAGAAAATCTGAATATCAAGCTTGAAGGCAGCGTTATTTCGTCAGACGCTATCTATGCCGGAGCGGGCGGCGTTAAATATACAATTTCTGCCGTTATCGACTATTATTCGGGCGGCGGCATGCCCTTCTCGATAGACGTCAACGGTAAAAACGTAGTAATAAATACGGACCTGTATTTGAAACTCAATCTTACCTTGAAGGCAAGCCTTGACGCCGATAAAAGCGTTTATCTCGACCTTACTGTGATAGACGCCGATATGGAGGGCAATAAGGACGGTATTCTCGACTTCTACGTATCCGCGTCAACCGTCGGCGAGGGTAAAGAGGGCTACGATCCGCTTCTCATTTACGCGCCGTCGGGCGAGGTTATGACGGTGCTGTCGGGCGCGCTTGTAATGCTCGGTGTGGATTCCGAATTTATAAACGACTACCTTATCGCGCAGTGGATAGACAATTTGGAAACGGTAGGACAGCTACGTGCGCTGGGCGAAAGTCTGATGCCACTGTTCGGAAAACTTTTCGGAGAAAATGCGGACAAACCGCAGAAAGTTTACGAAACGCAAATTTCTGCCGAACGCCGCAACTTCTTAAAAGGAATAGTATGCGAAAACGGAATGTTTACGTTAACACTTAATTCACAGGCGGTTTACGGCATAGAGGGGCTCGAAGATATGTCGTTCACGGTTCAAAAGAAACAGAACGCCGCGGGTGAAACAGTCCTTTCGCTTGTATCTCTCGTAAACGTGTATAACAAGTCGGGCACTGAAAAAACCACGCTTTCGCTCACCGTTGATACGCCTGAAAAAACTGAAATCGTTACGCCTTCGGTGGAGGGGTATTTCGACTTCGAGGGAATAGATTCCCTCTTGCTGGCCCTTGCAAGGAGCGCTACCCATATCGACGATACCGTTATATCGGGAGAATCGGAACAGCATAAATACAGGCTGAACGGCAATTTCTATATTGACGGCAACGCCACACTCGGCTTGAAGTTAGGCGCCATAGACCTAATCAACGTAAATATAAGGGTAATCGCAATTTCCGTAAACGTGGACGAGAATTTCAACGTCGGCTTAAATATCCGCCTCGAATACGACGCGCTCCGCAACGGTCTTGCGCAAGTTCTCGGCGACGATATAATAATCAACGGCGATACGGTTCTCGATATTACTATTAAAAACGGCATGGTCTATATGAAGCGCGTCCAAAAAAGCGAATACAGGGACGTTTACAGCGGATTATCGACGGAAGAATACGTTTTAGACGAAGCGGAGTATATCACCCTATACCGCGCAATGCCGCTTGAAAACTTTACGTCGGATATTCTCGGACAGCTTGGCTTCCTGTTTAATTTAAGCGACAAGGTCTATGCAAAAATAATGGAACTTATCGCGCAGAATTCCACCGGTTCGCCTGCGGCTGTGCCTGCCGACGTCGGAGGCAAATTCAAAAATTACATAAACGGCTTCGACTACACTTCGGGCGAATCCGAAAGCTGGAAACTTACATTGAACGGCGCGGGGCTGACGGGCAGCAGTTCGTTCGGCGATATTGTGGTCAACCTCGCCTGCGATTCTGAGGGCTTAGTGCGCACGCTCGACGCAAGTATGAGTATCGTTTCGGTTGTAAACATATCGGCAAATCTCAAATGGGAGAATCCCGGCGCAAAAATGTCTCCCGGCGTAACCGACGTCACGACCGACGTGCAGCAGATTCTCGAAAGCGGAATGTCCGCAAAACTTAAAACTGTTGACTGGACGGAAACGCCATATCTCGAAGGGCAATTCACAACGGTCAAATATGTAATAGA
>CANQQD010000060.1 GCA_947625865.1 uncultured Clostridia bacterium | reverse complement strand
TCACATCGGCGGAGCCGATATTTAACATTTGCGCAGCAAATATTTACCACGAGCGCAGCGAGTATTTAACGCGCCGCCAGGCGTACAGGCGGCAGCGAGTATTTAACCCGCCCGCGGCGACACGCCGCCTTGTCGCCGGGCGATGTCGTTTTTCCTTTTGTATCGTTTGTATTATAGTTGAAGCGTTGACCTATGTATGAATATCTGATTTATAACCAACTTAAAAAATATGCGGGGGCGGAGAAGTCCTACCACATGCCCGGGCACAAGTCGGCGGGGGAGTTCAAAAAGCTTTTTCCCGTTTCGGACATAGACGTGACCGAACTCAGTTACTCGGACGATCTTGCAAACCCTTCGGGCGTGATAATGAAAGCCCAGCGCGACATAGCCTCCATTTTGGGGGCGGCGCGCTCCTATATACTCACGGACGGCTCGACCTTGGGGATTTTTGCCATGATGTACGCCGCCTCGCGGCTGGGCAGCAAGGTAATAGTGCCCCGCAACAGCCACAGGAGCGTGTGGAACGCCTGCCGTATTCTCGGGCTGGAGCCCGTGATAGTGCAGGGCGAAACAAAGAACGGCATAATGCTTCCGCCCGCACCCGCGGCTGTGGAGCATATCGCGGGCAACGACGCCACCGTGGCGGGGCTTATAGTGACAAGTCCCGATTACTACGGCAATATAGCGCCTCTCGCCGAATATTCAGAAATATTGAAGAAATATAAAAAGATACTCATGGTGGACGGCGCGCACGGCGCGCACCTTGCCTTTGCCCCCGGCAGGGAGGGCTATGCGGGCAAGTTCGCCTCCATTTGGGTGGACGGCGCGCACAAGACGCTCTCCACGCTCACGCAGGGGGCCATTCTGAACGTGAACGACACCGATCTTACAGGCGGCGCCGAGGAGGGGCTCTCTCTCTTCCGCACCACCTCGCCGAGCTATCCGGTCATGGCTTCGGTGGAGTATGGGGTAAAGTCGGCTGCCAACGACCCGTCGTTTGAGGCGAGGGCGCGGGAAGCGGCGCTTTCATTGAGGGAGTTCAAGGGGATATCGGTATATCCCTCGGGCGACTGGGCAAAGGTGGCCGTGGACTGCGCGCCCTACGGCGTCTCCGCCGATCTTCTCGGCGGGGAGCTGGAAAAACGCAATATGTATTGTGAATTTACCGACGGAAGATACGCTCTGTTCTATCTTTCCCCTTCAACCGACGCGGGCGCAATCAAAAAAATAGGCAAGACGGTAAAGACGCTGCTTGCGAACAAAAAGCTTGCGGGCACCTACCGTCCCCGTGCCGTCATTCAGCCGTCGGCGCGTTCCTACAGCTTTCTGTACGCCCTGAAAAAGCCCGCCGAATGGGTGTCGCCGGGCGAGGCTGTGGGCAGAATGTGCGCAAAGAGCTTCGGGCTGATGCCTCCCTGCATACCCGTGTGCGTCGAGGGGGAGATGATAACGGACGCGGCTGTACGCGCTATCGGCAGCGGCAGGACGTTCGGGCTTACAAACGGAAAAATCAAGGTGGTGGCAAAGTGAGAGGGAAGTTCATAACCTTCGAGGGCTGCGAGGGCTCGGGAAAGAGCACGCAAATAAAGCTGCTCGGCGAATATCTTAAAGCGCAGGGCGTGGATTATATAATGTCCCGCGAGCCGGGCGGCAGCGAAATATCCGAGGACATAAGAAGGATAATTTTAAACGGCAAATATACCGCCATGTGCGACGAGTGCGAGGCGCTCTTATACGCCGCTTCGCGCGTGCAGCACATAAAGGAAGTTATAGAGCCTGCGCTCGCCGCGGGCAAACTCGTCGTCTGCGACAGATACGTCGATTCCTCCTTTGCTTACCAGGGCTATGCGCGGGGGCTCGGCGAGGAGTTTATAAGAAGCATAAACGCCTTCGCGCTCCGAAATTATACTCCTGATCTAACGATATTTCTGGATATATCCCCCAAGGACGCCTTTTCGAGAAAGCACGGCGCCGACAGCTCCGACAGAATGGAGAGCCAGGGACCGGAGTTTCACCAGAAGGTTTACGAGGGCTACAAGAAACTCGAAAAATACCCGCGCTTCTGCTCCGTGGACTGCTCGGGCAGCAAGGAACAGACGGCGGAGAACATAAAAAATCTGCTTAAAACTAAAAATATAATCAGGTAAAAGTGGAAGAACTGATAAAGAGCACAACGGCATACAAAATTTTTGCGGCGGACAGGGCGCAGAACAGGCTGTCCCATTCCTATATGCTGCACTTCGGCGACAGGAAAAATCTGAGAGCCGCCTTAAAGCTTTTCGCTGCGGAATTTTTCAATGCCTCGGGCGCACTTTCGGCGAGGATTAAAAACGAGAGCTATACCGACCTCACCGTCTATCCCGCCGCAGGCGGGAAGATAACGGCGGACGGAGTGTCCGAAATAATAGAGGACAGCACGCTGAGACCGGTGGAGGGCGACAAAAAGCTCTATGTTATCGCCGACTTCGACACGGCGAGCGCGCTCGTGCAGAACAAGCTCTTAAAAACGCTCGAGGAGCCCCTTTCCGGAATTCATTTTTTGCTCGGCGCGACCACGCTCGCGCCCGTACTTGATACGGTGCGCTCCCGCGTGAAACTGCTCGAGATCCCGCCCTTTTCCGAGGGCGAAATTTTACAGGCTCTCGACCGCAGGGGCGCGAACAGCGAAAACGCCGCGGCGGCAAAGAGCTGCAACGGCGTTCTTGGCGTTGCCGAGAACATGGTCTCGGGCGGATGGTTCGGGGAGATACGCGCGGCGGCGTGGGAGATCTGCTCCAACACCGAAATCTCCGCCATTGCCCCGCTCGCCGCAAAATACGGCGACACGAAATATAAAACGGAGCTGCTCTCCGAGATGCAGAACGTGTATTTTTCGGCGCTCACCGGGGGCGGAAAACTCAACACGGTCCTCGGAAAACACACAATTATCTACGCCCTCGACGAGATAGCGCGCGCCAACCGCGACCTAAAATTCAACGCGTTTTTTCAAGGGCTTTTGTACGACCTTATGCTCAGGGTCGTAAAGGAGAACGACAGATGGCAAAAATTACAGGCGTAACCTTTAAGGACGGCGGAAAGGTCTACTATTTCGCGCCCGGCAAGGACAGATATAAGGAAGGCATGGGGGTGGTCGTGGAGACTGCGCGCGGCGTGGAATATGCCACGGTCGTCATTCCCTTTGCGGAGGTGGCGGACGAAAAGCTCGTTTTGCCCCTGAAGCCGATAATAAGGGTAGCCACGCCCAAGGACAGGGAGACCCACCGCAAAAACATCGAGAGAAAGAGCGGCGCGATGAAAGAGGTTGCCGAAAAAATAAAGAAGTTCAATCTCGACATGAAACTCATCGACTGCGAATTTGCCTTCGACGGCTCCAAGGCGGTATTCTATTACTCCGCCCCCCAGCGCGTGGACTTCCGCGAACTCGTTAGGGAGCTCTCGCAGCTGTTCAAAATGCGCATCGAGCTGCGGCAGATAGGCATACGCGACGAGATAAAGATGATAGGCGGGCTTGCCCCCTGCGGCAGGGAGTGCTGCTGCGCGAGCTGTATGCCCGACTTTAAAAAAGTATCGGTGAAGATGGCCAAAAGCCAGGGGCTTTCCCTCAACCCGAGCAAAATTTCGGGGCTCTGCGGAAGGCTGATGTGCTGTCTTGCGTACGAGAACGAATATTACGCCGACGCCTGCAAGAAGATGCCGAAGATGGGCGCGGAGGTAACCACGCCCGACGGCAAGGGCACCGTGGTCAATTTAAACATGCTGAAAATGGTGGTGCGCGTGCGCATAGACGACAAGGAAAAGGATATATTCACCTATCACGACTATCCAGTGGAGCAGCTGAAGTTCAAGACTGCCGCAAAGCCCGAAAAGGATGAGGAGATCCCCGCCAATCTCAAGGATATTTTAGACTGAGATAAAAGGCCGCCAAAAGCAAAAAAATTATATTTTTCTCTTTACAGGAAAAAATTTGTGTGATATAATACCTCTAACATAATAAAACATATTAAAACATGGAGGGAAATTATGGCTCACGCTATATCTGACGAATGTGTAAGCTGCGGCGCTTGCGCAGCTACCTGCCCCGTAGAGGCTATTTCGGAGGGCGCCGACAAGTACGTTGTCAACCCCGACGTTTGCATCGACTGCGGCGCGTGCGAAGATGGCTGCCCCACGGGCGCTATCCATCCTGCGGAATAAGGTTTTAAAAGGGGAAGGCGGAGTGTGTCGTTTCGGACGCAGCTTCGTCTTTCTTTTTTTGCCGAAAACCAAACGCGGCCGGGCCGCAGCATCGGGGCTTTTATATGCAGAATTTATATCCGGGAGAGGTCCTCGAGGAATTTTTCGGGGACAAAAAGATAATACAGAACGTATCCCTCTACAGGTTCACCTCCGACAGTATTCTTTTGTCGCGTTTTGCGAGGGCGAAGCACGGGGATACGGTAGCCGATTTTTGCTCGGGCAGCGGGGTGGTCGGCTTTCATTTTCTGTGTCTGAATCCCGGGATAGGCTCCCTCACCCTGTTTGAAATGCAGCCGGAGCTTGCCGATATGTCGCGGCGGACGGCGGAGCTGAACGGCTTCAACTGCTCGGTGGTGTGCACAAGGCTGCAGGATATTCCGCGGGAATACGACGATAAATTCTCGCTGATACTCTGCAACCCGCCCTACGAGCGCGGCGGCTTTACGATTGCCGATTACAAAAAGGCGGTCTGCCGCAAGGAGATAACTCTGACCTTGCCCGAGATAGTGGAGGCGGCGTACAAAAAACTCAAATTCGGGGGACGTGTGGCGATTCTGAACCGCGCCGACCGCACCGCCGAGCTTATTTTTCTCCTCAAAAGCAGGGGTCTGGAGCCGAAGAGGATGCAACTTGTATCCGGCACGGACGGCGCAAAGCCATATCTTGTGATGGTTGAGGCGGTAAAAGGGGGAAAGGAGGGTATAGACGTTTTGCCCACCAAAAAAAACGCTCCCGCTTCAAGCGGATTATAAGCGTCGCATAGCATTGTTGCCTTTGCGTTTTTGCTAAGTCACGTACTTCTGTGTACGCTCCTGTCGCAAAAGCCGCAGGCGCCTCGCTCTGCTCGCTTCTAACCGCTTGCTACTTCGTAATAACACAGTTCACAAAAATCTCGGGCGGTTGCGCGCCCTGCGCCCGAGCGTAGCGACGGTTTGCGCACCTTATTGTAAACATTTCGGATAATAAGGCGCAAATTTTTCGTGAGATTGAGGGCGCGTGCCCTCTGTCTGCGATTTATAAGGGCGCACATATAAAATAATCGCAGACATTCACCCCGCTGCGCGAGCGAAGCGACGCCCTGCCGAGGGTTCCCGCTTGCGGGAAACGGCAGAGGCGAAAGTGTTCGCAAATTGTGGCGCGCTGGCGCAGGGAAACCCTGCTTGCGCCGTAAATTATTTTAAAATATTTATGCTCTGCTCGCTTCTAACCGCTTGCAGACTGCGTAATTGCAAATGTCCGTGGCTTCTTCCCCCTTGTGGGGGGGGAAGCTCCCGCGTAGCGGGGGATGGGAGGGGTAATAAAAAGCGAGCCACCTCTCCCACCCGTCACTTCGTGACACCATCCCCCGTCGGCGACGGAAGAGGACGAGCGCGGAGTATTCAAAACAGCCTAGTAGCGCTGTTTTGCCGCGCGAGATGAGTGAGCGCATTCGTCCCG
>CANQQD010000059.1 GCA_947625865.1 uncultured Clostridia bacterium | reverse complement strand
CCTGCCAGGGGAAGCCCTGCCAGTCGAATGTGTCATAGGGGAAATCCTCGGGCAGTTCTTCCCACGGGATCTCCGACAACGGCATATCCGCGGGGATATCGTCGGGCAGCTTTTTCCACGGAACGCTCTCCCAAGGCACGTTTTCCCAGTCGGTATTTTCGGGCATGTCCTCCCACGGCACCTCAGACCATTGTATTTGGTCTAACGGCACGTCCTGCCAGGGGAAGCCCTGCCAGTCGAATGTGTCATAGGGGAAATCCTCGGGCAGTTCTTCCCACGGGATCTCCGACCACGGCATATCCGCGGGGATATCGTCGGGCAGCTTTTCCCACGGAACGCTCTCCCAAGGCACGTTTTCCCAGTCGGTGTTTTCGGGCATGTCCTCCCACGGCACCTCGTCCCACGGGAAGTTTTCGGGGAACTCCCTCCACGGGATCTTGTCCCACGGGATATCGTCGGGCAGATCCAGACGCGGCTTTTCCGCCGAAGGCTCGCCCGAAACGCTCTGCACGTCCATAACGCTTACCGTAAGCGCAATTACGAGCGCCATGACAGCTATCATCAAAAAGCCCAAGGCATATAAAATTATCGACTGCTTGCGCATGGCTCTCTCCTATTCGTAAAGTGAAATTTTGCCGAGATACTCGCAGCAACGGCTCATCTTGCCGCCGGGCATATTTTCGAGCAGGGCGGCAAGCTCCTGTAATTCCCCGCCGTATCCGGAAAGATCCCTGTAAGCGAGCTTACGGAGCACCTTTTTAGCGAGGATATCGTCGAGGGCTTCGCTCTCCGTGCCGCCGCACGCAACATATGCGGCGACATATCCGCGTATCTGCTTTTTTATGCGGTTGCCGTAGGTTATGCGGAATTTTTCCGTTAAAAACTTGTCCAGTGCGGCTATGCGGGCAAGGCTCTCCCCCGAGAGCGCAAAATCGCTTGCGGCGTCTTGGATCATGCCGCAAAGCTGAGTATAGGTGACTCTTACGGGTCCGGACGCGGAAGCCTCCGCGCGCTCCTCGGCAAGTCCTTTGAGCTCGACGACCATCGCCCTGTCATACACCTTGTCTGACACGGGGAAAGCCGAATCGTCGTCGTTGACTGTGCCGACAAACCACATGTTTTCGGGGAGCTTGAGCGTGCCGTCTTTGAGCCCTGCGGGATCGTTCTCCCACCTGTCGGACACTATTTCAAGACGGCGCATGTCGGGATCGGGTATCTCGAGCAGGGACAAAAATTCGGCAAAATAATATTCAACGCGGGCAATATTCATTTCGTCGAGCACGGTTATATAGATATTGTCGCTTTGGTTTGCCTCGTACAGCTTTTTGAAAAGCGGAGTTTCATTGAATTTCCTTGTAAATTCGTTGTAATAACCTAAAAGATCGCTCCTCTCCTTCCACATGGGCTGGACGGGTATTATTGCGGACGAGTTGCCTGTAAATTCGCCGAAGGCATATGCGAGCGAGGTCTTGCCCGCGCCCGAAACGCCCTGAAGTATGATTATTTTCGATGTGGCGAGTCCTGCCACAAATTCACGCACCTCGCTTTCCGTAAAATACAAGCCGAGGCGCGACGCGGAAAAATTGCGGAAACGCGTGCAAAATTCACCGAGCGTGTTCACCTCCGCAGAGCCCTCCGCCGCCGCTTCAGGTTTTGCTTCTGTGAGATCGAAGCGGGAGGGAAGCTGCTTTTTGAGCGACTCCTCGTACTCGGCGCGTTCCGCAGCGATGGCGACGGAAAGACCCTCCTCCCACGACTCCTTTACCTTGTTGACGCGCCTGCGCCTTAAAACAAGGAAAAGTAAAAACGCCAAAAGCAGGAGGGGAAGAATGAGCGCCCACACGATTATAAGCACGCTCTTTCCGCCGAACGTAAAATAGCCGAGCAACGTTTGGATCATGGGTCCCAAAAGACCGCGGGCGTCGAGATATATGAGCACGCCTATGGAGGTGCCGCCGATGAGCCCGACGGCTACAAGAATGGTTATCAGTATCGCGCGTCTTATTTTTTTACTCATGCTCTGCGCCGTCCTTGCCTTTTTTTGAATTGCCGCGTTTTTTATTCAGTCCCGCTTTAAGGTCTGCCTTTGCCTGCGCGCGGAGAGCTTTTTTTACGCCCTTCCACTCGTCCGAAAGCAATCTGCCCAGAACCTCGTATTGCTTTTCAAGGCTGTCGAACGCCTCCTCGCCGTCAAATTCGCCCCCGCCTATGTTGCCGCACTGCGCGCGGAGCGCCGTAAAGCGGGCTTCGAGAATATCCTTTTCGCTGCTGAGCATCGCTATCTCGCCCAAAAGCCCGTCCGCCTCGGAGCGGAGAGCGGCAAATTCCGCCTCCTTTTCGGCGATATATGTTGAGTTTTGCTCCTCGAGCTGCGCCTGCCGCGCCATGAGTTGCTCTGTCATCGCGGCATGCGCGGACTCCATCCCGTCTATGCGCAGTCCGGCGGACTGAAGGTCGGCTTTGAGTTTCGCGTTCTCCGCCTTTTGGGCGTCGAGCTCCCTGCGTACGGCAGCGAGCTTACCCGCCTCCTCCGCAAGCCCGCCGTTGAGCTCCTCCAGATAAAGCATATATTCCTCGGCGGATCTGCCGTTCTGCGCGTTTTTGAGCTCCTCCCTCTTCTGCGCCGATATCCGCTGCTCCTCCCTGCGATACCCGTCGGCTAAAGCCTCCTTTAAGCCGCAGCCGTTGGAATATAAAATATAGGCGTACATCAGCGCGGGCAAGGCGAGTTCGAATGGATCGGAGTTTTGCCCTTTTTTTACAGATGTATTGGGATTTTCGTCCTTTTCGGATAGAATAAATTCATAGAGCGCGACCGCGTCCCTGAAGTTTTTATCCATTCTGAGAATGTTGGTGAGGGTGAGGCTGCGGATCTTGTCCGCCTTTGCCGCCTCGAGCATGATGGGCGTGCGGAGATAGTAGTCCACCGATTGGCTGAGCTGCTCTATCCGCTCTGCGTCGCACCCGCCGCCCGCGGCTGCGTAGCCCTCGCGCACATCCTTTATGGCTACGTCGACGGAAAGCCTGCGTCTGCCGTAAGCGACCGTCTTTCGTATCCTCAGCCCGCCCTCGTAGGAATTGGACGAGAGCAAGCGCGAGAGCTTGCGCGCGATATACTCTTTAAGCATACATAAAAGAGTGTATAAAAACCTGTTTTCGTATGTCGCGTAATCGTTGAGCCGCTCCACCGAATAGAGTTTGTCGGGCACGATCTCATCCCCGCTCTGTTCGGTGTTGATATAATCGCTGTGGCGGGCGAGGTGCTGCACCGATTCCTTGGAGACGCGTTTTATTTTTTCTATCGGCTTCACCTCGCCGTTGGAGCGGATAAACCTGCGCTGCTCGTCTATTGCCCTGCCTATGGCGGCAAGTCCCGCGGCGACCGCGTCCGTCCACCCGAGATTTGCTTCCGCCGAAGTTATTGTGACCGACGCCTCGTCTCCCTCCTCTGCGGCTATCGCTTCGATGAGCGAGCGGAGCCCGACGTCTTCGCGCGCGGCTGATTTAAGCTGTTGTATCGCCTTGAAAAGGGCGTATTCCTCTGTCATTGCGCCCTCCTCACCCTATCCTTGCCATTGCGCGGACGCAGCTTATGCATTTGGGCATTGCACCCGCGCCGAACAGCTCCTCTATATATCCGCACAACTGCTCGGCTTCGCCTCTGCGGTAGGCAAGGTTCTGCATTTCGAGTTTCCTTAAAACCTTTTTGGAGAGTATGTCGTCCAGCGCCTCCGTTTCCGTACCGCCGCAGGCGACGTACACCGGCAGATATCTCTTTATCTGCCGCATTATTCTGTTGCCGAAGGAAACCTTGAATTGCGAGCCGAGATATTCGTCCAGCTTTTTGACGCGGACGGAGTTCTCCTCGGAAACAGCCGAGTTTGCCATTGCCTCGCCTGCGACTTCCATAAACTTTTCCGCAGTCACGGGCATCGTTCTGCAACTTGCCGCCTCAAATTCCTCGGCTTTGCTTTCGAGGTCGACTATCATCGTTCTGTCATACACCTTGTCCGATATGGCAAAGGTGGAATCGTCGTTATTTGCCGTACCCAAAAACCACATGTTTTCGGGGAGCTTTATGCTGCCGTTCTTCAGATCCTCGGGGTCGTTTTCCCATTTGTCGGAAACTATGCCGAGATAGCGGAGCTCGGGGTCGGGAATTTCCATAAGCGAGAGAAATTCGGCGAAATAATACTCCACACGCGCTATGTTCAGCTCGTCCAGTATTGTGACGTAGATATCGCGGCGCATATTCGCCTCGTACATCTTCTGCAAAAGCGGCGTCTGGTTGAAGCTCTTGGTGAACTCGTTATAATAGCCCAAAAGGTCGCTTCTCTCCTTCCACATAGGCTGTACGGGTATTATCGTAGAGGGGTTTTCCAAAAATTCGCCTAAGGCAAAGGCGAGCGAGGTCTTGCCCGTGCCGGACATGCCCTGCAAAATGACGAAGCGGGAAACGGCGAGCCCCGCCACGAACTCGCGTATGGTGCACGCGTCGTAGTATAGCCCGAGCCTGCCTGCGGCAAAATTGCGGAATTCCGTGCAAAATTCCTCTAGTGTGAAGCTTTCGGCAAATTGCTTTTCAACGTAGCTGTTCTTTTGTTCGTCCAAAGCCTTGAGCATTTCGAAGCGGGAGCGGGTAGCCTCCTCTTCCGCCTTACGCTCGGCCTTGCGGGCGCTCTCCTTTAAGCGGAGCGTCAGATTGTCAAAGCGCTTTTCGTTTACCATAGCCGCCACGACAATGAGAAGCATGAGGAGCACCATTACCGTGAGATAGGCGATGATAAACTTGGGATCCTTGACGTATTCCCAAATCTGCCTGAACGAAGGAGCAAGTAAAAATTTATTCATAATTCCTCTGAAAAATATATTTTTGTGCTATACGCGCACTATTAAAACGCGGTTAACGCGGTGTTTTCAGTTCAGCCGCACATCGGGGTCTGCCTTGGCGCGGCGGCTCCGAAGGCTCGCGCCGCAGAATATGCCCGCGCCTACGGCGAGGGGGATGATTATTGCAAGCGCGGCGCCCGCCCACATTGATATCTGTTCCACGAGCGCGTGCTCGGCTGTAACGAGAATGACAAAATAAGCCGCAAACGCAACAAAAAGCAGCGCCGACAGCGACCAAAAGATCATTCTGAGATACCGCTTTATTCTTTTGCGCGTAAAAAAGCAGATAACGGCGGCTATGACCGCCTCGCCCGCGGCAAGCAAAAGTATTACCTTTTTCGCCCTTGAAAAGGCAAAGGCGGCTACGGCAAGATAGTAGAGCATAATTGTCAAAACGGGCGTTGCCGCAAGTATGGCGGCCGCGGTAAACGCGACTGCCGACGCGGAAACGGCGCGCCTGTGACGTCTGTCGCAAAGCTCCTCGGCGGAGATCTCCGAAGCTCCGGCGGCCTCTGCGCTAACGCCCGAGTTTTTAAAAATCATAAACAGCCCGACGGCGAAAACGAGCGCGGAGACGGCGAAAAATACGGCTATGGGTGCGATTATCATAAGCATATTCCGTGCAGAGCCTATGGCAAATCCCTCTGTAAACATATAGACAAACCATGCCGCGGACCACACCGCAACGGCTATGTCCGCAGCGGTGGCGACGGCAAACAGAAAAAGGCGCACGACTCTTCCCGGCAAGGATCCCTTGCCGCGGACCGCCGCCAAAGCGCTTCTATATGCCGCGGGCAGAACGGACGCGGAAAACATTCCGACCAAAATTATTCCCGACGCGAGCCAGATCGACCAATACAGCATGCTGATTTACCTTTTTCTCTTTTCCGATAATATTTCTTTATTTGTTGTAACTACGACAAATAGCCCCTATAGGGGCTTGCGGGCTGTTTTATTATAAGATATTAAGGCGTATTTTGTCAACAATAAACGCCTTATTCGGAAAGAAACCGGGGCGCTCAAACATTGAATTGTCAAACTAAGTGCAACAGTAAGAGATAAAAAAGTTAAATAAATCAACAGGTTTTTTGTAAGATAAA
>CANQQD010000058.1 GCA_947625865.1 uncultured Clostridia bacterium | reverse complement strand
CCGACTCGTATGTAAGGCGAATTTCGTGCATATCCAGCATCTTCATCGCGTTGCGGATTGCGGGGTGTTTTATCTGCTCGACGTTAGTCACGCGCTCGGTCTGAGAGTAGCAGAGTTCGGTCGAATAGTCGAAGAAGCGCGGCAAATGGCGCACGTTGACATAGCAGTACTTATCAAATGTTGTTGACAGCACCGCCCCGCCGTACTTCTCAAAGAATTCTTTCATATCCGTTCCGCCGCCGAAAAACGACATTCGGAAGGGGGTTTTGGTGATGATCATTTAATCACTCCGATTCAACAGTTTTTCCCTTTGAATATTGACGCAATAGTCGCAAAGATTATTTTCAGATCCGTTCCGACGCCCCGCTCTCTTATGTACCTATAATCGAGCTCTAACTGTTCTTCATTGCTCATCTTGGTGGTATCCTCAAGCTGCCAGTAGCAGCTCAGCCCGGGCTTGACCTGCAATCTGTCATCAGGCAGCTGAGCCTGTTCACTCGGAATAAACGGACGGGGCCCTATGACTGTCATACTGCCCGTCAAGAGGTTCAACACTTGCGGCGTTTCATCAAGGCTTGTCTTCCTTAAGAATTTTCCGACCTTTGTTACGCGCGGGTCGTTCTCAATCTTGAAATGCACGGATTTATATTCGTTTTGCTCGGCTAAATTTATCTTGATTTGCTCTGCGTCCTTCCGCATCGTTCTCAGCTTGACCATTTTGAAAACACGTCCGTTGAGCCCGACTCGCTCCTGGACAAAGAACGGATTCCCGGGGTCGTCTATCACGATGGCAAGGATCATTATCAGGTAAACCGGCAGTCCTACGGTCAGGCAAATAAGCGAAACAACGATGTCAAAAGCCCTTTTGACGAAATCATATACAGGCTTCGGCTTGACCTCAATCCGCTCTTTCGGCGGAGCAACTGTGACCACTTGCTCGCTAATTTCGGCTTTATGTACCCGCTTTAGCGGAATAACAACGTCGCTGTAATATTCGCCCGATTCGATCGGCTCTTTTTCGAGCGTCGCGACGTTTCCATCTCTCATTTCTAGCTCAGCCATATTTTTAGCTCCTTAATTTTATACCGCATTTCCGTCCAGCCGAACCCCTATTTCAGCCAGTTTGCGGACTTTTTCGGATTCCAGCCTTCCGCTGCGGTAGCGACGTTTCTGTGAACGCACCCATTCTCCCAAGGGATACCCGTCCTGCGTTATAAAGGTCTGCGGAATCGGCAATCCTCCGCCGCACTTGCAGTAACTCAGGGCGTATCTGTAACCGTTGTCCCACTTGCTGTCGTTTTGGTTCCAGACCATGCCTATGCCGTTCAGAAGGTCTATCCTCTCGCCCGAGAGCTTTCCGTTTTTATATGCCTTTCTCTGCGCCGCTATCCAGTTGTTTAATGTGTATCCGTCGTCGCAAATGTAGTCCTGCGAAACGTTCAGATCGCCATGGTCTTTGTAATATGCCTGCGCGTGCTCAAATCCTGTCTGCCAGCGGTCTTTATTGCTGTCCCACTTAACGCCGAGAGCTTCAAGCGCATTCTTTCTGTCTTCCGTCAGCTTTCCCGATCTGCACTTTGACCGCTGATTCGCAAGCCATACTCCGAGCTTATAGCCGTCTTCACATTCATACTGCCCGGGGACGTTCAGATTCCCGTGTTCGGCATAATATTCATTTGCGTGATCTAATCCGTTCTGCCAAGCTTCCTGCAAGACGTCCCAAGAAATCTTTAAAGTCTCCAAGCGCTTTATCTGCATCGGCTTCAGCTTTCCGTCAGCATACTTCGCGCGCTGGCTTGCGACCCAAGCTCCGAGCGCGAAGCCGTCCTCAGCCTTATATTCGGCAGTAGGGTCAAGAGCGCCGTGTTGCTCGGCATATGCTTTCGCATACTCATACGCGTTATCCCATTTGCCGGAAAAGCGGTGCCAGGACATTCCTATTTCGCCGAGCATTTTTATCTGCTCTTCGTTTAAACGACCTTTTTTGTAGCTCTCACGCTGAGATGATATCCAAGTGCCCAACTTTACTCCGTTTGTTTCGTAGTGAGCGTTGATGTTTAAATCGCCGTGTTCCTTGTAATAGCGCTTTGCCAGTTCGTAATAATTCGCCCAGTTGCGCGCAAGCACGGATTCCCATTCAACGCCTATTGATTCAAGCTTTTTTATGCGTTCAGCCGAGAGATTGCCGCCTCTGTACTGATTCTTAACTCCGCGCAGCCATGCCCCGAGAGCCATTCCGTCATTGGTAACATACGCCGCGGGTATATCTAAATTACCGTTTTCTTTGTAATATTTCTTTGCAAGCTCAAACTTCTGTTCCCAGGTGTCCTCAAATTCCCAGATCATGCCGATTTCGGACAGCTTCTCAAACTGCTCAAACGGCATTTCATTCTCGCGCTGTCTCTGCCTCTGCTTTACAAGCCAGTTTGAAAGCTTCGGGGACATCTCCGCGCTTGTTTCAAGGCTGCCGTGGATTTCAAAGTAAGCCCTTGCAAGCTCATAGCCTTCGTCCCACTGCCGCTCGTGAAGCGTGCGCCAATCCATACCGATTGAGTTGAGCTTTTCTATCCTCGCCGAAGATATGCCTGTTCCGTTGCGGTAATTTATCCTCTGAGTTACAAGCCATTTTCCGAGCCTTGTGCCGTCCTCGGTGACGTAGTCGTTGCCCGGAAGAAGATTGCCGTACTTTTTAAAATAGGCTTTTGCCTCATCGAACATATACTCCCAGCTCGCCGAAAGCGCGGTCTCGAGCTCGTCGAAGATTTTCTTGCAGTCCTTGAGGTCGTCGATGACTTCAAAGTTCTCATTGACGATGCTTTCGTTTTCACCAAGGTAACGGTTGTATTTAATGAACTCCTGCATTTCGTCCTGAACGGAGGAAATGCTGTAAAGCCCCGAGATGTTGTTTACGACATCGAAGATTACGGGCTCCTTTGACTTCCCTGCGCTCAGTGCGCGTCCTATCTGTTGCTTGTATATAATAGGAGATACGGTCGGACGCAAAAGAATCACTCCCGAAACATCTTCAACGTGGATTCCTTCGTTAAGAGCGTCGATGCAGAAAAGCAATCTGAGGTGATTGCTGTTGTCAGCCTTGAAATCTGCAAAGCTTTGGCTTGCTTCCGGGTCATAAGAATAGACCGAATATATTTTCGGATTCCTGTCTACCTTTCCGAACCACTCCGGAACAAGGGAGATCATTTCGTCCATATGCTCCTTATTGGCGCAGAAGACGATATATTTTCCGGTCCTGTCGGTGATATGCTTGTCAAATATTATGTCGAGACCTTCCGCCTTCTCCAAAGCGCGGCGAAGAGCCTCCAGATAACGCTCTGCGGCGTCGCGGACGGCTTTGTTCTTTGCAAGCTTCACGCGGCGCTCGTACTTTTCGAGGTCTTTTTGATAGCTGTATATAGAAAGTATATATTTCGGAGGATTCAGGATTCCCCTGACGATTGCTTCGCCGAGGGTCATTTCGGAAGCGATATTGCCTTCGAAAATCTCGTCAGCCATATCCCTTTGGTTATCCAAGTAACGGATATTCGTCGCAGAAAGCCCAAGAACAGGCACATCGGGATATGCGTTCAGCAGCTTTTGCACGCCCTGACCCCACATCTCCGCGCCCGCCCTATGAAACTCGTCGAGGACGGTATAATCAGGGTGCAATTCTGAAATTTCATCTTCCGAAAGGTTCATCAGCTTGGCGTAGGTGAAAAACTCAATATTCTCGGGTTCATAGCCCGAAGCCTTTTTAAGAGCTTCAAGCTGAGTTTTAAAGATGTATTCCGACGGAGACAGCCATAGGACGGTCTTTTCCGGGTTGTCCTCACAAAGCTTAAACGCTATAAACGATTTCCCCGTTCCTGTCGGGTGGATTATAGCGGCTTTGCCGGTTTCCGCGAGCATGGAAACGGCGGCTTCATAGGCTATTCGGTTGTGTTCAAACAGCTTGATCATCGCCGTTCCTCCTCTCGTTAAAGCGCCCCGACCGCCCTAAGTTTCCGCTTTCGGTCGTCGCTCATTCTGCCGGATTTTGCCGACTGCTTCTGGTTCGTCAGCCAGACATACAGGTTCTGCCCGCTTGAATCGGTGTAGTCGGTCGGGATATGGCTATTGCCGTGAGTGTCGTAGTAGTGCTTCAACTCTGCATACCTTTGCTGCCACCTGATGTCTCGCGGCTCATCGGCAGTCAAGCCAATGGAGGCAAGCTTGCTTTTCTGCGCTTCGGTCAATGTCTTGCCTTCGCGCTTACCCTGCAAAATGAGCTTTTGCTCATTCAGCCACTTGTTGAGCCAAACGCCGTCTGCGACGTAACTCGGCGGGACGTTGAGGTTGCCATGCTCGGTGAAATACGCTTTCGCTTTCTCAAAACAGCTGTCCCAATCATTCTTGCGTGATTTATTCCAAACGATCTTGATGTCTTCAAGCTGCTTTATCTGAGAATCTGTCAGTGTTCCTTTTGCATACTTCTCGCGGCATTTGCTGAGCCATACGCCCAGCTTGTAACCGTCGTCGCATACATAGCTGAGCGGAGCGTCTGCCGAACCGTGTTTGTCCGCATAAGCCTTTGCATGCTCATAGCCGTTAATCCAAGCAGCTTCGCTCTTTGAGTACCAACGCATACCTATGGCATTTAAGCGTTCTATCTGCTCCTCGGTCAGCGTCCCGCGCCTGCCGTTCACGCCTTTATAAAGCTTCCGCAGGTCTGCAAGCCAGTTGTAGAGCTTAACGCCGTCCTGAACAAAGCCGTGAGGGACGTTAAGGTCGCCGTGTTGAGCATAGTAGTCAGCGGCAGCTTGATAATTCCTCTCCCAGAGGTAGTCAACATTATCCCAAATGATTCCGAGCTTTTCGAGCTCCTTCTCGCGCTCGGGAGTGAAGTAATCGCTGCGTATGCCGCTTGCGTGATACCTTCTAATTCGCATAAGCCATTTTCCAAGCTCCACGCCGTTATACACAAGGTCACTCAGGACTTTCAGCGGATTGCTATCCTCGACGTACTGCCTATATGCACCGAAATTCTTGTTCCACGAAATGTCATCGAGACTCTCCCAACGCATACCGATCTCGTCCAGAAGCGCAATCTGAGAATCAGTCAAAAGTCCCTTCTCGTGGTTCTTGCGCTGAGTGCTGAGCCAACTGCTGAGCAGATTATTGCTGTTGCGCGGAATTGTGAGGCTACCGTGCTCGATAAAGTACTGCTTCGCCTCGTCGTACATATAGTCCCAAGTCGCGCTGAGCGTCTTTTCAAGGTCATTGAAGAGGCGCAGGCAATCCTTAACCTCATCGATTATCTGGAAGCTCTCGGTCACGATCTTGTCGGGCTCGTCGTTGTAGCGATAATAGGTGATCGCAACCTGCATTTCCTCTTTGATGCTGTCGATGCTGTAGAGGTTTTCGATGTTATTTACGACGTCGAAGATGACGGGAATTTTCTTTCGGTTGGCGGACAGCGCGCGCCCTATTTGCTGTTTATATACGATTGGCGAGACGGTCGGTCTGAACAGAATTACGCCCGAGATATCATCAAGGTGTATGCCTTCGTTCAATGCATCGATGCAGTAGAGAAGGCGAAGATGATTTTCATTATTGTCGTTGGTGAAGTCGATGAAAGATTGGCTTGAGGTGGGGTCTCCCGAATAAACAGAGTATATCTTTGGGAATTTGTCCACCTTTGCAAACCACTCTGAGGAGAGGGACATGCACTCCCTCATTGCTTCAAAGTTCGAGCAAAAGACAATGTATTTGCCCGTTTTTTCGGTCATATGCTTGCGGAAGATTTCGTCTAAGCCGTCTGCCTTTTCGAGTGCTCGGCGAAGCTTTTCAAGGTACTCGCCCGCCTCGTCGCGGAGGCGTTTATTGTGCGACCGCCCGATTTTTTGCTCATATTTTTCCAACTCGTCGCGGTAGGAATAAACAGACATTATATATTTCGGAGGGTTGAGAATCCCTCGCACGATTGCCTCTCCAAGCGTCATTCGGCTTGCGACGTTGCCGTCGAAGAGTTCGGCCGCCATGTCGCGCTGATTGTCCAGATACCTTATATTAGTGGCGGACAGGCCGAGCATCGGGACATTCGGGTATTTTTCGAGAAGCTTAAGGACTGCCTCATTCCAAGTTTCGGCGCCCGCGCGGTGGTATTCGTCGCAGATGAGATA
>CANQQD010000057.1 GCA_947625865.1 uncultured Clostridia bacterium | reverse complement strand
GCGACGGGAAAAATATACAAGCTTCCGTAGTTAAATGGATATAACAAGCCCCTCCTAAGGGCTAGTTATGGGTTCGAAGACGCAAAGCGGCGCACGAGCATTTGGTAAAGACAAATAAGAGCCGAGAAGTAATTAATGCGAGTATTACCGTCGGGCGACGGGAAAAATATACAAGCTTCCGTAGTTAAATGGATATAACAAGCCCCTCCTAAGGGCTAGTTATGGGTTCGATTCCCGTCGGGAGTACCAAAAGAGAAGCGGTCTTTAAGACCGCTTCTCTTTTGGTTGCCGCTTTTTCAGGATATTATTTACGGTTTTATATTTAGCAGCGCATTGATAATTTTGTCTATATCCTCGTTAAAACAAATCGCTTGTTTTTCTATCTGTTCGGGACAGAATGCTTCGCCGTAATTTATACAGGCGTATGTCGCTTTTTTGTTTTGCGCGGTAAGCTTAATGAAGGGATATTTTATGATGGCAGGAGTGTTCATCCCGATGCCGAGTTCCAAAAAAAGTATTTTGCTGTCTTTATACCCGAACAAAAATTTTTCGTACCGCCCGCAAGCGGCATACCAGCCGTCGTCCTGCACAAATTTATCGTCCGTACGCAAATTCATAGTCATTGGTTTGCCGCATACGGGACAATAGGGGATAAGTGCTGTCGGGATCTTCATGTCTTTTTGCTCCATCACCATGCGGCGGACAAGTTCCTCGTTGTCATACGTCTTGTTATGGCACGGCTCGGAGCATTGAAAAAGTCCGAAGTCGCCCTGCGTATAAAACAATCTCGCCTTGTCAAATCCCGCCTTTTGGAAGCAGTGGTCCACATTGGTTGTGATGACGAAATAATTCTTGCCTTTTACAAGTTCAAACAGGTTTTGATAGACGGGCTTGGGCGGGCCCATGTAACGGTTGACAAAGATATATCGCGACCAATAAGCCCAATGCTCTTCAGGCGTTGGATAGGGATAGAACCCGCCCGAATACATATCATGAAAGCCGTATTTTTGCCCGAAGTCGGAAAAGTATTTATTAAAGCGCTCTCCCGAATAGACAAACCCGGCTGAGGTCGAAAGTCCGGCGCCCGCGCCTATAATCACCGCATCGGCGTTATCGAGCGTTTCATTTAATCTACCTATCTGCACCGAGCAGTCCTGCGTAAATTTCATGATCTTGCTCCTTGAAAACATTGAAAATTACTTTGATTGTGCTTTTTGTTTTTCGTTTGTATTCCCTAACCGTGCGAACGGCGATCTCGGCGGCTCGTTCGTTCGGGAAATGAAATTCGCCTGTAGAGATACATGGGAATGCCAAGCTTTTTAAGCCGCTATGGTCGGCAAGAGCGAGGCAAGAGGAGTAGCAACTTTCAAGGAGCCGTTCGTGTTCCGGTGTGAGCGCGCCGTAAACGATAGGACCTACGGTGTGCAAAACGTATTTGCAAGGCAGGTTATATGCACGCGTGATTTTTGCCTCGCCAGTAGGTTCGTCGTGCCACTGCGTTTTCATAATACAGTCGCACTCATGCCTGAGTTGAACGCCCGCAAAGGTGTGAATGGCATTGTCAATGCAGCCGTGATTGGGGCAAAAGCAACCGAGCATTTTTGAATTTGCGGCGTTGACGATCCCATCGCACTTCAACGTGGTTATATCGCCTTGCCATAGATACAGGTCGGGCTGAATGGGCGAAAGGTCTTTAATGTCCGTGATACCTTTAAGCCGCAGTTCTTCACGCAGATATTCATTCTGTATGCGCAAAAATTCCTCACTTGCGGCTTTGGGCATACGTACATTGAAGAGGGCGCGCAAGAGGCGTTTTTGCGAATACTCGTCTGCCGGTATAGCTTTAGGCGCACCTTGCTCTTCAAGCAGATATTCAATAAGATATTTCCGTCTCTGTTCCTGTTCCATAATCTTATAGCTCATATTGCCAAAAGCGCAACCGATAATTCCGATTGCGCCTTGATGGTTCAGATGTTTGCGAACTGCTTTACTCAATAACGGCGTCTGCCGCAGTGTAGCATACAAGAGAGTCAGCTTTGACCTGTATGCAGATATATTTTATCGCACACTTATCGGACGCAAAAAATCTGCGTTTTGCGGCAGGAGATATACGCAGCCAGTCGCCTGCGGCAAGTGGAACGCTTTGTCCGTCGATAACTGCAACGCCTTCGCCTTCAAGTATCCCGTAGATTTCTTCATTCTGCTTGTGCGAGTGCACAAACGGAACGCTCGCGCCTTGCGGAAGTATGTTTATACTGATCTCCGCGCCTGTGAGTTTAAGTGCGTCGTGCAACTCAGTGCGCGCCTCGCTTTTTGTGCTGATTTTTGTGAAATTGTCTGCCATAAAACACCTCCGAACGATTGAATTATTTTGTAACCCTTATCGAGTACGGTCATATTATAGCAGAAGCATAGCAGAAATGCACTAATGTTACAATTCTATTATTTGATAATAAAAAAGTAACTAAGTTTATATTTGCAACTATTGACTACTTTGTTTGTATTCATATATAATGATATAAATAAAAAAGGCAGGTAAATGTTATGTTGATGAGAGAGGAATTGCCGGAATGTCCCGTTGCGACGACTGTTCGGCTGATAGGCAACAAGTGGAAGCTTTTGATTATACGCAATTTAGTGTATAACGGTAAGCAGCGCTTTACGGATTTTATAAAGACGATACCCGCAATCAGCAAAAAGGTATTGACCGATAATCTGCGCGCATTGGAAGAGGACGGGCTTATAGAAAGGGAGGTGTTTGCGGAAGTGCCGCCCAGAGTTGAGTATTCCTTGTCGCCGCTCGGAATGTCATTAAAGCCCATTCTCGACTCAATGAAGCAATGGGGAGCGGAGTATAAGGACAGTTTGCCGCAAAATCAAGCCGACTGATATACGGTTACCGTAAACAGATTTTTATTGTAACGGGATCGGTTTCGGTAAGTATATCTTTAAGTTCGTCTGTGGAATAGCCCTGCATTTTTCCGAGCCTTGTATAGCTCCACGAATTACTGCCATAGAACAGGACAATTTGATTTCCCAGATAAAGTATAACGTCGCCAGCTTCGGTAGTGAGTTGTGTGTCGCTGTGTGGCAGTGTATGCCCTAAGCTTCCCACTTTTTCAAAGCCGCCGTAGTCGCTCGCCGTGTAGGTAATATCGCCCTTTTTCAGAAGTTCGACGAGTGCCTTTGTTGCAGTATTGTTTTCGAGTTTTACGGTAATTTTACTAGTTCCTATTGTCAGAAAAATTTCATCGATCATTTCTGTTTCCTTTTCGTTTGGTCTTTCAGCCGACTGTTCATTTTGTTCGGGAAAAGTCTGCTCGGGCGATTCGGACGAGAGTTCCTCTTTCGGAACGCAAGCCGCAAGCGCAAATATTGCCACACATAGCGATAAAATCAATATAATTATTTTTTTCATAACTTTGCGCTCTTATAAATTCGTTCGGAAAAACGCCTCGATCTTGTCGAACGGAATGACGTCGAGCTTGTCGTAGAGGTCTGTATGCACGGCGTTCGGGATAATAAGAAGTTCCTTATTGCCCGCATATTTACTGTCTTTTATCATAGCGGCGTAGGCGTCCTTCGAGAAGTAGCAGGAGTGCGCCCTTTCGCCGTGAATGAGAAGGACTGCGCTTCTTATCTCGTTGCTGTAGGCAAGGATAGGCATATTGATAAATGACAGTGAGGAGGTTTTGTTCCAACCGCCGTTAGAGTTGAGCGAACGGGCATGATAGCCGCGCGTGGTTTTATAGTAGTCGTAATAATCCTTGACAAAGAAGGGAGCGTCGTCGGGGAGAGGGTCGACCACGCCGCCGCCAAGCTCATAGCGCCCGTTTTTATAATCCATAGTGCGCTGCTCGTTCAGCGCTTTTTTTGTTGCATAACGAGCGTCCTCGCTGTCCTCCGCGTCGAAATAGCCTTTGGCGTTGACCCTTGTCATATCGTACATGGTGGAGGCGACGGTAGCCTTTATTCTCGTGTCCATAGCCGCCGCATTGATAGCCATGCCGCCCCAGCCGCAGACGCCGATAATACCGATCTTATCCGCGTCTACATCCTCGCGGCAGGAAAGATAATCGACCGCCGCAGAGAAGTCCTCGGTGTTGATGTCGGGAGAGGCAACATATCTCGGTTCGCCGCCGCTCTCGCCCGTAAAGGAAGGGTCGAAAGCTATCGCCAAAAATCCGCGCTTTGCCATTTCCTGCGCATAAAGTCCAGAACTCTGTTCTTTGACTGCGCCGAACGGTCCGCAGACTGCGATCGCGGGGAGCTTGCCTTTCGCATTTTTCGGACGGTAAACGTCGCATACAAGCGTTATGCCGTAACGGTTATGAAAAGTCGCTTTTTCGTGATTAACTTTTTCACTCTTTGGGAAAACCTTGTCCCATTTGTTTGTCAACGTCAATTTTTCCATATTATTATATCTCCTGAATGGTTTTTATTATTTTTGCGGGAACGCCTGCCACGACAGTGTTTGCGGGCACGCTTTTTGTGACGACCGCTCCCGCGCCGATTACCGCGCCATCGCCTATTGTTACTCCCGGCAAGATGGTCGCGTGCGCGCCTATCCATACGGTATTCCCTATTTTTACAGGTGCGGGAAACATGTTTCCGCGCTTACGGGGATCTGGGTCGTGGTTGAGCGTGGCTATAACAACTTGCTGACCTATTAGGACATCGTTGCCTATCTTGATACCGCCCTGATCCTGAAAGCAACAGCCCTCGTTGATAAACACTCTTTTCCCGACAGAAATATTCATTCCGTAATCGGTATAAAAGGGAGGGAACAAACCGAACGTTTCGTCGGCTTCTTTCCCTATCAGTTCAAAGAAAAGCCTTCTCAGTTCATCTGGAGAATGGTACGCATTGTTTATTTCCGCAGTGTATTTTAAAGCTCTCTGCGACATTTCGTGCATATGAGCGTGCATCTCGGAGCCCGCAGTGATATAAGCTTTTTTTGCCATGAATGAAATAAATGTTTCTCTGTCCATATTGTCCTCGTAATTATATTAATACTATATCGCAGAACATTTTATATGTCAAATACTTATATTTTATGCCATATCTATAATTGACAAGCATATATATAATGTTCTATAATCAAATTGAGGTGTAGTATGGAAATAAGGGAACTGAGATATTTTTTAGCGGTTGCCAAAGAAGAAAGCATTTCAAAGGCTGCAGAGGTTCTGTACGCGACCCAGCCCAACTTATCGAGACAAATGAAAAATCTCGAAGCCGAAATAGGTCAGCCGCTGTTTATCAGGGGCAGCAGAAAAATAACGCTTACCGAGGCGGGCAGACTATTAAAAAAGCGGGCGGAAGAGATACTCGATCTATATGATAAAACCGAACATGAATTGTACGCGCCCGTAACGGAAATAGGCGGGGATATCTATATTGGCGGCGGCGAGAGCTATGTGATGGGGCTTATAGCAAGGGCTGTCCGCTCAGTACAGCGTGAGCATCCGAACGTTCATATTCACCTTTTCAGCGGGGACGTTGCCGCAGTCTCGGAAAAACTGGATAAGGGCTTGCTTGACTTTGGGGTCTTTATTGAACCCGCGGATCTTTCAAAATATGAATGCATGCGTTTGCCGCTGACCGATATTTGGGGCGTGCTTATGAAAAAGGACAGTCCGCTTGCCGAAAAAGAGTATATTACCGCCGAGGATCTGTGGGACAAGCCCCTCATCCGTTCGGAACATTCGCTTGAAAAAAGCATAATAACCGACTGGTTCCGCAAAAAAACAAGCGAACTGAATATCGTCGGAACATATAATTTGCTTTACAATGCGTCGCTGCTTGTGCGTGAGGGTTTCGGCTACGCCGTCTGTCTTGATAAAATCATCGGGACAGCCGATAGCGATTTGACATTCCGGCCGTTGTTTCCGGATGTGATATCTCACCTCGATATAGTATGGAAAAAGTATCAGGTTTTTCCGAGGTGCAGTGAAATATTTTTGAAAAAGCTGCAGGAAATCATTTAATAAGCCGTCCGTCATATTTGTTTTCGGAGTATTATATCTTGATTTATTTGCGGCGATATGCTATAATCATTTCATAACCGACTACGGCTATTTAACAAAACCGATTATCGTTAAAGGAGAATCAAATGATAAGCTACCCCAATGTTTTCGTGTTTGACCATCCGCTTATAAAGCATAAGGTTTCAATTCTGCGCGATAAAAATACAGGAATGAAGGAATTCCGCGAGCTGATAGAAGAGATTACTACGATAATGACGTATGAAAGCATGCGCGACGTGAAGCTTGAGGCTGTGGAGGTTGAAACCCCGCTTGAAAAAACCGTTCAATGGCGCGTTCCAGAGGAGAGTATAGCGATTGTGCCGATACTGCGGGCAGGGCTCGGCATGGTAAACGGCGTACACAAGGTGTTTCCCACGGCGCGTGTCGGGCATATAGGCATGTATCGTGATGAGGCTACTTTGGAGCCGCATGAATATTATTGCAAGCTTCCCGACGGTATTGAAAGCAAAACGGTATTTCTTGTGGATCCCATGCTCGCGACAGGCGGCTCCGCATGCGACGCTCTCGCCGCGCTCAAGAAGAGAGGGGTAAGGCATATAAAATTCATGGCTATCATAGCCGCGCCGCAGGGCATAGAAGCCGTTGCAAAAGCGCACCCCGATGTGCCGATATATATATCCACGGTCGACCGTTGTTTGAATGAAAACGGTTATATCCTGCCCGGGCTCGGCGATGCAGGCGACCGTCTGTTCGGAACAAAGTAATAAACCGGAGAGGTTGCTCCATTGAATTGTCAAACTAAGTGCAACAGTAAGAGATAAAAAAGTTAAATAAATCAACAGGTTTTTTGTAAGATAAAA
>CANQQD010000056.1 GCA_947625865.1 uncultured Clostridia bacterium | reverse complement strand
ATCCGTTTGGAACCGGAAGATATATGTACACGTTCAAAAGGCAGTGTCAGGAAGAACCAAGTATTTTTCTGGGGGACGAAGCCGACTCTATCATATTGAATGTGAACGGATCAATCGGAAATATAAACAGTGATCTGAAGGCTGCATTGGCATATATGTCAGGGAAAACGCCTGATGACGGATATGCAAAGACCCTTGATAAAGCAGTTAAAAAAGTAAAAGCAAATGAGAAATGGAGGCGAGACTATATGACGTTTGCAATGAAAATGAAAGAAAGCAACGAGTTGACCGGTCTTTCAATTATTATCTCCGCTGTGAAAAAGTCTCGAAACAAGCTCACGGAGCAGGATATGTTGGAGATTTTCAATTTAAACAGTGAACAATTATCTGTGATTTTAGAAGCCATTGATTCTAATCCTGATATGGATGAATGGGAACTCGCTAATACTATATTGTTCAAGTAAAAGGTAATTAGTTTACTCACACAACCCAATATCGCGCACAGAGCGTCATCTTTTTTGAAAAAGGTGGCGCTTTTTTGTTGCCAATTTTTCAATGAGAGGGGGAATGTCTATTGATTGTATGAGATTTTTCGGCAGGTTTTCCATGATGTTTTACGCAAAGAAAAGGAGATTTTTTTGATGAAAGAATACACGATTGGCTTAACGGTGAGCTGTAAAAGGCCGATGAATTTTGCGGCGCACAACGAGAAAGAATCGGTTGTCAAAGCGGAAATCACTGCGCATGATGCCGATATTTTAAGTCTCAAGGTCGATATAAAACCGCCCAATATGGTTGCGGACGATGATTTCGATGACGATTTCGACGACGAATTTGCTGACGAAACGGACGCGGCTAACGATTCGGACGTGTATTGTTTGGGCTGTCCCGAGTATGATCCGCACTTGAATCTTTGCAGAAAAAGCAGCGTCTGCGGCGAAGAATACGGCTTTCCGCCCGCGTCCGACAGCAAAAAATGACGGGGCGGGAAGAAGCGTTTCCTGTCTTACCAAGCACTGAATTTGTGTGCACAAATTCGATATTTTAAGGGGGAACCCTTGACACCCCCGCACGGAAAGGAATTGTAAATAAAATATGAAGGTATTGATTTTTGTAATCGGAATGATGTTCGGCGGCATGATTGCCGTCATGGTTATGGCGTTAATGCAGGCGTGCAGCGAGCGCTATGTGAGGTGTTTTGAGAATGAGAAAACGAAACATTCGATTCAATCTGGAACTGAATGAAAAGGAAAAAGACCGCCTTGTGCTGCTGGCAAATCGGTCGGGCGTTTCTAAATCGACGCTGCTGCGCTGCATGATTCTCGGCTATCGTCTTTGCGAGAAGCCCGACCCGGAATTTTATACGGTGCAAAAGGAGCTGTCCGCAATCGGCAACCGCGTAAATCAGCTTGCGGTCAAGGCCAACGCCCTCGGCTTCATCGACGCGCCAATGCTTGATGAGGAAGTCAGGCGATGGCGGCAATTTCGGCTCGATGTGAGCAGGCGGTTTCTGAAACCGCGCGGGGAGTGATGTGATGGCGGTCTGCGAGATATGGGACGTGCGCGGGCGGCTCGACCATCCTCTGGATTATGCGGCAAACCCTGACAAGACGGGCAATCCCAAATACACCGACGGGGATTTGCAGTCGCTGAGTGACGTTATGAATTACGCCACTAACGGCGACAAGACCGAACGGCAGTTTTTCGTGTCGGGAATAAACTGCGAGCCGTCCACGGCGCGGGAGGAAATGCGGCTGGTCAAGCAGCAGTTTTGTGACGAGAGCAAAATTGTATGCTACCACGGGTTCCAGAGCTTCCGCGAGGGAGAGGTTACGCCGGAGCAGGCGCACGAGATCGGCGTTAAACTGGCGCAGAAAATGTGGGGCGACAGGTTCCAGGTGGTGGTTGCAACCCACCTCAACACCAATTGCCTGCACAACCATTTTGTAATCAATTCGGTATCTTTTGCCGACGGCAAACACTACCACGACAACAAGGCCAACCTGAGACTTATGCGGCAGTATTCCGATGAATTGTGCCGAGAGTACGCGCTGTCGGTGATTGAAAATCCAATCGGGCGAAAGAAGCCGTATGTAATCAGTCAGGCCGAAAAAAACGGACTGCCCACGCGGGACAGCGTGGCGCGTCAGGCAATCGACGAGGCAATTGCCAAATCGTTTACCATGCGGGATTTTTCTAAGAACCTTGCCGAAATGGGCTACCGCGTAAACTTCGATTCCCGCCGTAAATATTGGACGGTTCAGGGCGAGGGCTGGAAACGGCCCAAGCGGTTATACCGTCTGGGCGAGGAATATACCAACAAGCGAATTGTGGAACGCATCAGTGAAAATTCATACGCGGTTAAATTCGCTTCATTCGCACCGAAGCACAGGGCAATTAAGGTCTATGTCGTGCGAGGCGGCTGGAAAAAGTCCAAACGCGGAGGCGGACTGCGCGGATTGTATCTGCACTACTGTTACAAGCTCGGAATTTTGCTGAAGGGCAGAAAGCAGAACGCCGCGCGGCTGCATTATTTATTGAAGGACGATCTCATGAAAATGGAATATATCGCACAGGAAACAAGGCTGCTTTGCCGTCACCACATTGACACGGCGGGGCGGCTTTTGTCATACCAACAGTCCTTGCAGGACGAAATGCGGAAGCTGCTTGCCGAACGACAGGAGATGTATTCTCAGAAAAATAATCCGGCGGCAAAAGAGAGGCTTTCTACTATCACCCTGCGGCTGCGGGAAATACGAAAGGAGGTGAGGCAATGCGCGCGGATTGAGGAGAGAAGTCAATCGCTCAGACAAAAATTGTCCGTCGTAATGGAGGACGAATCGAGACAGCGAAAGGAGATGAACCTTGATGGAATCAGGAGGCGAGGCGGCGGAACAGGTCGTCCGCATGAGCTTGGATGGGATTGAGTTCGCCGCGAGAATCACGGGCGAGGGTGCGAAGAATATCGCGGTGCTGCTCTACTCCATACTCAAGGAAGAAAACAAGACCAAGGGCAAGGCGCGGCTTACGTCCATGTTTCGGTCGGGAAAGGAACTGAAGGTCTTTACCGTGCGGCAGAAGGATCTTCAAAAATTCACGCAGGAGGCCAAGAAATACGGCGTTCTCTACTGCGTCCTCGCGGACAGGAAAAACAAAGACCCAAACGCGGAGGTGGGCATCATAGCCCGCGCGGAGGACGCGGCGAAAATCAGCCGGATAGTGGAGCGCTTCAATCTCGCGTCGGTGGATACCGCGTCGATTGTCTCGGAGGCGGAGGCCAACCGGGACGCGTTGCAATCGTCGAGGAGCCAGGAAAAATCCGAAACCGAAAAATTGCTCCACGATTTTTTTGGCGACGGGAATAAATCAAAGCAGCCGTCCAAACAGGAGAGGAAACGGAGCGCCGATTTTTTTCAGAAGAGGACGGGCAAATACCGTCGGTCAAAGAATTTCTCCGAGAAGCAAGGGCTTTTCGACGAGGGAGCTTCTGAGCGTCCGTCCGTGAGGAAGGAACTGCGGAGCATTCAGAAAGACCGCCGCGGTCAGAACCGCGGAAGTCAGCGCCGCGGCAGGCAGAATGCCAACGGCAGACAGAATCCAAACAGCAGACAGAATTCCAACCGAAAACGCGGCGGCAGTTTTACGCAAATGCCGCGTCAAAAATCAAAGAACAAATCAAAATCCAAAATCAGAGGAGCTCGATAATTCATGGGTATTTACGACGTATTTGAAACAGGAAAGCAATTCGACAAGTCCGCGTGGGCTGCGAAAAAGAACGGGAAAAAGCAGGCGGCATTTGAGCTGGCGGACAGCACTGCCGACAAGATGAAAACCGACGGCGGGGCTTTCCAAAAGTACCTCGACGTGCAGGCGCATTTCGACCGCTACTCCGTCACCAACGCGATTCTCGTGGCGGCTCAGAAGCCCGACGCGACCACGCTCAAGGATTACAAAAAGTGGCGGGAAGAAAACATCACGCTTGACGACGGCGCGACCAAAATTACAATTTTTGAGCCGGGCAACGAGTACACCCGTCACGACGGCACGCGCAGCATGGGCTTCAACGCAAAGATCGTGTACGATATTTCCGACACGTCGGCGAAGGACTCGGCAGGTCTTAAGCCTCGCCGTTCCATGCGGGAATTGATGGCGGCTCTTGCGCAGGCAAGTCCCGTGAAGTGTGCCGCGGTGGACGAGCTGGAAATGCCGGCCTATTACGACATGACGAAGCAGACGATTTTCATTCGCAAGGGTCTGAGTGAAATTCATCTTTTTGCGAGCGTGGCGAAGGAAGTCGCGGCGGCGACTTACGATTTCAAGCTCAGCCGCACCCGCGATTTCACGGAATTTGAATCCTACTGTGTGGCCTATATGCTCTGCCAAAAGAACGGCGTTTCGACCGACGGGTTTAATTTTTCTGCTCTGCCGAGCGAATACGCCGACATGGATACAAACGCCGTCAAAGGCGAGCTTGGCGGTATTCGCAGCGTGTTCGGCGAGATTCACGGCGCGATGTACAGGCAGTTCGAAAAGGAGCAGGGCGAGAAGAATCAGGGCGAGAAGCAGTCCAATTCCAAAGCGCAGGCGCGATAAGCGGAGGTGTATTCAATGAAAAATGAAGAAACCCGCGTGGCGCTCGACGATTACGAGAAGGGTATTTCACTTCGCGAGCTTCAGGAGCAAAAGGACAAACAGCGACGGCACGGCGGCCCCACCGATGACGTTGATTCGCTGATTGTCAAGATTGCCGGAGCGCCTCAGAAGGGCGGGGGCGCTTCAAATGAAACGCGCTGACGATTTTAAAACAAGCGTGATATTCGCGGCGCTGGGTATTGTCCCCGTGGTGTTGCTGGCGCTGCTGATTGCCCCGTATGTAGACGGCGGACTCATTGCGATACTCTTGGAATTTCCGAGGGCAATGGAGCGTCCGCTGCAAATCAGATGGTGCGCAGACAGCGTGCGCACTGTCTGCGTGTGCCTGTTGGCATACGGAATGGCAATCGGCGTTTATTTTTCCACCCGCAGGAACTACCGGCGCGGCGAGGAACACGGCTCGGCGAAATGGGGCAGCGCGAGCGCTATCAACAAGAAATACCGCGACCGTCGGGAATCCCAAAACAAAATTCTGACGCAAAACGTCGGCATCGGGCTGGACGGCAAAAAGCACCGCCGCAACCTCAACGTGCTGGTCTGCGGCGGTTCCGGCGCGGGCAAAACCCGCTTCTATTGCCTCCTCAATCTGATGCAATGCAGCACATCATTTGTTGTGACAGATCCCAAGGGGGAGATCGTGCACAAGGTCGGAGGACTGTTGGAAAAGAAGGGCTATGAGGTGCGCGTGCTGGATTTGCTGGATATGAACCGCAGTCATTGCTACAATCCATTTGTGTATCTGCGCGACGACAACGATGTGCAGAGGCTTGTCACCAACCTGTTTAAGGCGACAACGCCGAAGGGTTCGCAATCAACCGAGCCGTTTTGGGACACGGCGGCGAGTATGCTGCTGCTTGCGCTGATTTTCTATATGAAATACGAAGCGCCGCCGGACGAACAGAATTTTCCGATGGTGATGGAGCTGCTGCGTGCGGGCGACGTAAAGGAGGACGACGACAATTATGTCAGTCCGCTGGACGAGCTGTTCGAGCGTTTGGAAATTACCAACCCCGAGCACATCGCGCTCAAATACTACCGCAACTATCATTCGGGCGCGGCGAAAACCTTGAAAAGCGTGCAGATAACATTGGCGGCGAGGCTGGAAAAATTCAATCTGCGAAGCCTCGCCTCGCTCACCGTCACTGACGAGCTTGACCTACCGAGTCTGGGCGAGAAAAAGGTCGCGCTGTTCGCTTTGATTCCCGACAACGACGCAAGCTTCAATTTTCTGGTGAGTATTCTGTATACGCAGCTCTTTCAGCAGCTTTTTAATATTGCAGACCAACGATACCACGGAAGACTTCCTGTCCACTGCCACTTTATTATGGACGAATTCGCAAACATCAGTCTGCCCGATGATTTTGAAAAAATCCTGTCAACCATGCGTTCGCGTGGCATTTCGGCGTCGATTATTTTGCAAAATCTGGCCCAATTGAAAGCGCTTTTTGAAAAGTAATGGGAGTCTATAGCGGGTAACTGCGACGAATTTATTTATCTGGGCGGCAATGAGCCGGGCACATACAAATATGTCTCGGAGCTGCTCGGAAAGGAAACCATCGACACCAATTCCTACGGAAAATCATCGGGCCGCAACGGAAATTATTCCACCAATTATCAGATTTCGGGGCGCGAGCTGCTCACGCCCGACGAGGTGCGAATGCTCGACAACAGTTATGCCCTGCTGTTCATTCGCGGCGAACGCCCCGTGATGGATTTAAAGTACGATATTATGAAGCACCCCAACGTCCATTTGACCGAGGACGGGGGACAGCCACCGTACCTTCACGGAGAGGCGACGGCAGCAGTCGGAACGTTCGTTTTTTCGGGCAGTATTCCCGACAACGCAGTGGAATTGGAGGAGGTCATCACATCTTATGAACTGCTCTCCGAGGCGGAAGCAGAGGTAATTTACGGCGAGGATTTGCCAAAAGAATAAGAAAAAACAAGTAGGAGGAATTTTTGTTATGAGCATTTTTACAGGAACCAAGAACAAACCGGACAACCGCTTGCCCATGCCGGGCGGCGTCAGACGCGGCTTCAAATTTTACTGCGCGCTCACATTCATGCTGGTTATGCTGTGCAGCGTTTCGCTGCCGGTATTCGCGTCGGGAACCAACGACCCGCTCACGGTTATCAACAACCTGTCGGATTTCGTATTCGGATTGGTTCGCGCGGTCGGAATGATTACGCTTGGCTTCGGCATCGTGCAGGTGGGACTGTCGCTCAAATCGCACGACCCGTCCCAAAGAGCCAACGGTTTTCTGACCCTCGCGGGCGGTGTGATTATCACATTCGCCAAGGAAATTCTCAACACCATCA
>CANQQD010000055.1 GCA_947625865.1 uncultured Clostridia bacterium | reverse complement strand
TCATCTCGCGCGGCAAAACAGCGCACTGTGCTGTTTTGAGAAATCCGCGCTCGTCCTCGCAAGCGAAGGGCGCCAAGGATAATTGTAATTACGGAGTTGGCAACGGGTTAGAAACGAGCAAGACAAGGAGCGTGCGAAATATTTTAAATGATAAACGTTGCAAGCAAAACCACGCTTTTGCGCAGCAAGCCCCAATTTGCGAACCCTTTCGCCTCAGCGGGGTGAATTGCCGCGATTATATTATATGTGCGCCCTTATTTATCGCGGCAAGTGGGCACGCGCCCTCAAACTCACGAAAAATCGCAGGGTGCGCAACCGCCCGAGATTTTTGTGAACTGTGCTTTTACGAAGTTAGCAAGCGCGCAGATACGAGCAGAACGAGGCGCCTGCGGCTTTGCGACGGGGAGCGTACACAGAAGTACGTGTCGCACCGAAGGCTTTAGCCTTACCCGAGCAAAACGCAAAGGCAACAATGTTATGCGACGCTTATAATCCGCTTGGCGGGAGCAAAAAATGGCGGAGCCCGAAAAGGCTCCGCCATTTTTGTGAATATTTAAAAATCGTCGTCATCGAGGTCTTCGTCGTCCTCGTCGTCGTCATACTCGTCGTCCTCGAGATCGTCGAGGGAGTCGACGTCTTCGTCGGCAAGGGGATCGTCGTCCAAACCGTCGTAGGTATCGTCCTCGTCCTCTTCCTCCTCGTCCTCCTCGAGCTCGGCTTTGAGCTCCTCCTCGAGCTCCGCGTCGTCCACGGTGAGATCCTCGTCGTCCTCGTCGAGGTAGTTCTTCCACTCCTCGTCCTTGTCGATATCTACGTCCTCTTCCTCCTCGTACTCGTCCTGCTGCCTGCGGCAATTTTCACACATCTTTTCGCCCGCACGTATGGGGTTCACGCCGCAGACGGGGCAGATCTCGTCGGAATCGAGCACGGCATCGATCTCCTCGAGATCCTCTTCGTCGAGGTCGGCAAACTGCAGGGGCTTACCCTTCATTTCAGCCAGACAGACGTCGCAATATTCCTGCGTTTCGCTGTCTATATAATTCAGTTCGCATCGCGGACATTTGATATACTTTATCATTTTTTTGAGCTCCGTATATACCCTGTTTGTTACAGCATATTCCCATTGGCGGAAATATGTTTTTTTCGGGATCGAATTTCGGTAACATTATATTAATATTTACCGCTTTTGTAAACTGTTTTTTTATAGTATTTTTAAAAAATTAAAATAATTATGCGCGATATTTGCGGCTTTATGCCAAAGCCCCTCCGCACCGCGTGCGGAGGGGCTTATGTTTTTATTTGCTCTGTGACGTATTTTACTTGTCGCCGCCCCCGGAGCTCTCGTCCTCATAGACGTTGATATTCTTGTCGTCGGTGGTGTCGACCTTGATCCTGCGCTTGGTGTAGGCGGGCTTCTTGTCGCCGCGCTTCCTTACGATAACTATAATGACTACAGCAACGCCGACAATCACAATTATGCCTGCAAGGCACATACCTATAATAAAGAATACCTTTGCGGCGGTGCCGAGGCTCTGGAACCAGCCGACGGTCTCCTCTGCCGGCTCAGCCTGCAGATAGTCGGACTTGAATTCGTTGAGATAGCTCTCCTCGTCCGCGCCTTCCATTTTGCCGATGACCGAATAGTAATAACCGATACTGTTTGCGTAAGTTTCCTTGCCGTTTACGGTCGCCTTTTTATCCTTGAACTCCGCCCAGTCGTTTTCGCAAGCGAGCATCTGGGCGAGCTTTTCCAGCGTGTTTGCGGAATATACGGGATCGGCGTCCTCCTCGAGGTCTGCGTTCAAAAGCTCCGCAAGACCTTTGACGTAGTCTATGTCGCCCGTGTAGAAGATATATCTTGCCGCCTGCGCAAGGTTCTGATAGAGGTCGGCGGGATAGTCGGTTGTGTTTTCATAGCCCTTTATCACGCCGTCGTCGCCCATAACCTTTTCATACAGGTCGTTGAGGTCGGTTATATCGGCATTGGTCATAGCGCCGACGTTGAAGGTCATTATATACTTATAGGAGCTCATGTTGCCTATGGCGCTCGCAAATATGAGGTGACCTTTGATAAGTTCGGGCATAAACCAGCCGCTCGCCGCGTCGAGGTCGAGAATCTGTACGGGCTTATAGTCGGTGACCTCACCCGCGACTTGTCTGCCGTTATAGTCGTCCCACGTGCCAGTGTAGTCGACGCGGTAGAAGGTGTAGCCGTTGCCGCCCGTGACGGAATAGTAGAGATAATCGCCGTCGACGAAAAGCATGGTGGCAGTTCCCGTGCCTACTATGCGGTAGTAGCTCGTTTTATTCATTTTGTCGGAATCGGTCAGTTTGCCGTTTTCGACCTTGTTTACAGATACTCCGCCCGCGCTCTCGGCAATGAGTACCGCCGAAAGCTCGCCGCCGCTGAATACGTATTTATAATTTTCCGCGTCGGTGCCGCCGAGCATCAGCGCAGACTCGTTGGCGGGGTTGCCCTCTATGGGGTTTTTCCACGCGCCGCTTGCGCCCGCAGATATATCGGAATCCTTGACCGAAAATAGATAGCCGGTGCCGCTTATCGTATCGGAACGGGTGTAGAACAGGCTGCCTTGGCGGTAAGTTTCCAAAGTGTACTTGTAGGCAAGCGTGTTTTTAACGGCGGCGTCGTCAGGCTTATAATTGAAGGGCGTCTTGGTGGTGTTTGTGCCACCGAAGCCGTCAAATACCAGTTCGCCGCAGTTGATATATCTGTCGCTCTCGTCGTCCCAGCCGATTATGGAGTCCGTGCTGTATTCGCAGGGCTCGGTTTTATCGGCGGTGACGGCATACACCTGATTGTAGGCGGCGGTATTTGAGGTGCCGTTGTCGTCATACACGTTCATGGTGTAGTAGACCTTGGGATTGGTCTTGTCCTCCGCGTCGAAAACATAGCCGGATACGTTGTATGCAAGGAGCGTGTCAACGCCCGTGGATGTGTTGTAGGCGTGAATGTTGGTCACGCCCGAAGTTTCACCGTACATGGTCTCCGACGTGGCGACGTACATGAGATATACTACTCCGTCCGCCTCGACATATCTGTAGTCGTATGCCGCGGAGGGGAATGTGACGTAGGCGTCCTTCATAGACTCGGTGCCGTCGAGCTTGCTCCTCTTCATTTCGAGGTTGCCGCTTTGTATTACGCCGTCCGAATTTCTCTTTGTGGAGGGCGTGCCGTAATAGATATAATCGCCGTATATGAAAATACCCGTCTGATAATTGGTTGTGTATGCCATCTGCGGAACGACCGTCTCTGCCGAAGCATAGTTGCGCTTGTCCAGATCCTCTACCGCTATGCGCATCAGGGAGCCCTTTACGGGAACGCCGTAATCGTTTGTCGCTGTGCCGTCGGCTACGCCGTTTATAAAGTAGACATAGCCGCCCTTTTCCACGGCAAAGCCGCCGTTGGACGTGGCTTCAGCTTGCGAAGGCGTGTAGTCGAGCTTAACGCCCGAATTGTACGCCGAACAGCCCGCAGCGGCGGCAACGCCCGTTGCCACTACCGCAGCCACAGCCGCACACATAAGTTTTGTGAAATGCTTTTTCATTATATAATGAAACTCCGATAAAAAAATCTTTGCAAATTACAATTCAAGTATTTTTAATTATATACCAAACGATTATTTTAAGCAATAAATTTAAGTTGATTTTGACAAAAAAATGTGGAAAAAGGAGTATTGTTTTTGGAAAAATTTGCACTTTTGAATTTACTTAAAGCAATTGACGGTTTAAAAAGCGCGCAACAATCAGAAACTGCGGACGCTTCCGCCCCGCCGCGCGCCGAACCGAACGCCGCCGCAAAGCAGACGGACTCCGTGCAGGCCTTCAAAACGCCCAACTTTATGTACGAGGCGATTTTGCGCCACGAGCAAGTAAGCAATAAGCTGAAAAACAAGCGTAACGCTTGAGCAGAGTGCCTCTGCGGGCGAGTTTCTTGCAACGTTACGTTGCATCCAAGTTTCTTAATAACTAATTGTTTGACTTGCCTTAATTCAAGTCAAACATAGCGGCGCGCCGAATGGCGCGCCGCAAGCGTATCGCTTGACCTTAATTTCTTTATTGCTTTTGCGATTGACGTGGTTTTGCGCACGTCAAACGGAGTGTCGCCGCGGCCGAGTTTATTGCAACGTTACGTTGCATCCAAGTTTCTTAATAACTAATTGCTTGACTTGCCTTATTTCAAGTCAAACATAGCGGCGCGCCGAATGGCGCGCCGCAAGCGTATCGCTTGACCTTAATTTCTTTATTGCTTTGGCACTTAACTTGCCTTATTTCAAGTCAAACATAGCGGCGCGCCGAATGGCGCGCCGCTTAAAAATTGCGGGAGCTGCAATTACGAAGTTAGCAAGCGCGCAGATACGAGCAGAACTTTGTAATTACGAAGTCCTGCGGTGGGTAGAAGCGAGCAGAGCAAGGAAAGCGAGCACCGTCTGCAGGGAGTGTACAAAAACGTACACGACCAAAGCGGCGCGGAGCTTGACACAGCTATGCGACGCTTATACACGCCGCCCGGGAGCTTATTTGATGGTGGAGCGGACGTGAAGTCTAATATGCCTCGGCAACCCGTTAACCCACAAGGGCGCGATCTCCGCCTGTATAAGCGGATAGATATAGTGAACGAGTTCCTTCTTTACGTTGGTGCCGTCCTCGGTTATCCACTCGCGGGGAACCTTCTTTTCAACGTTGGCTATAAAGTGAACGTCGGCAGCCTCGGTTATGCACATATAGGGATCGTCGGAAATTCTCTTTAAGGTTATGACCTGACCGTTCATGCCCTCGAACGCCGCCTTGACAGCCGCGCCGCCTACGTTGTAGGCTTCGGTTACGTCCACGCGGGACTGAATGTGCGAAGCGCAACGCTGGAGAGACGAGAGCTCGATCGCGCGGGTCTTTACGCCGTACTTTTTGGCAACCTCGCCCGCAAGATAGCGCGCCGTGCCGGCAAGCTGCTTGTGACCGAATGCGTCCACATAGTCTACGTGGTCGGCAAGCTCGCAGACATATCTTCCGTCCGCAACCTTTACGCCCTCGGAGACGGCTATTACCACCGAGCGGTCCTCCTTGAGGAGCTTACCTACGTATTCGAGGAATTTATCGACGTCGAATACTACCTCGGGAAGATAGATGGCGTCCACGCCCTCGCAGTCCTCGCCCTTGGCGAGCGCGGTTGCGGCGGTGAGCCAGCCCGCGTTGCGACCCATTACCTCTATTACGGAAACTACGGGATAATCATATACCAAACCGTCGCGGATAATTTCCTTTGTGGTGGAAGCTATGTATTTTGCCGCGCTGCCGTAGCCGGGAGTGTGGTCGGTTATGGCAAGGTCGTTGTCTATTGTTTTGGGAACGCCCATAAAGTGAATGGGGCTTTTAATCTTCTGGCCGTAATCGGTGAGTTTCTTGATGGTATCCATCGAGTCGTTGCCGCCGATATAGAAGAACGCATAAATTTCAAGCTCGTTCAAAATTGCGAAGATCTTTTCGTATGTATCCTCGTTGCCCTCGATATCGGGCAGTTTGTAGCGGCAGGAGCCCAAAAACGACGAAGGCGTCCTCTTCAAAAGGTCGTTATCGAGGTCGTTCTTGAAGCGCTGGGATAAGTCTACGATATCCCTGTCAAGAAGTCCCTTGATGCCGTGAACCATTCCGTAAACAATGTCCGCGCCCCTGTCCTTAGCCGTTTTGAATACGCCCAGAAGGCTGGAGTTTATAACGGCTGTGGGACCGCCGGACTGTCCGACAATTACATTTTTCATTGAGATTTCCCCCTAAAATTTTTTACAATATAAATTATACGGCAATTTTTCCGTAGCTATAATATTTTATCACACGGACAAGCAAAAAGCAATATCAATTTTAAAATTTTTGCTGCGCGCACTTATAAAAAAGGTCTGCCCGAAAAGGGACAGACCGTTTGGCATTAAAATATCTTCAGCTTGTGCGCGATAGCCGGAGTCACGCAGAGGCAGGCGGAAAGCAGACAGCAGATGCCCGACATGACTGCGCCCCAGCCGAGTTGCACGGTGCCATAATAATATTCCAGATACTCCTTAAAATCATATTGCGGAACATATGTTACGTGTACAACAAAGAACAAGACCGCGGATACCAACATAAACATTGCGGCTATTATGCTTGCGTATGTGGAGTATTTTTTACGGAATACGGCGGTGATCAAGCTGATTATTGCGGCAAAAACAGATATGAACACGCTTGGACCGGCGACTCCGGTGAACAGCTTTCCATCGTCAATGGAAAAATATAAATCGACGCCGGAAATGCTTAACTTTTCATACTCTATCTCGACCGTCAGCGCGGGAGCGAAAATGAACAGTACGGAAACGACAGCCAGACCTGCCGCGGCTACATATATTATGTTTGAGAGGGTGAAATATCTTTCGATAAAACTGCCCGAAGGCTCCTCGGTGACGGAATTTTGACCATTGTTTTGACGCTTTTTATGGTATTGAACGTGAATAAGATGACAAACGCCAAGATCAGGACTGCGTATATAACATAAAAAATCCAGGTAGCCGGCGCCAATAAATTAGTTACAGACATTAGTTTGACCCCTTAAATGTATTTTATCGGTTATATGATAGCACATATGAATACATTTTGCAAGCGAATGGGCGGAAAACGATGAAGCAAATTGTGGGGCATATACTCGCTGCGTTCGCGCCGAATACGCCTTGCGGCGCGTTAAATACTCGCTGCGCCCGCGCCGAATACGCCTTGCGGCGCGTTAAATACTCGCTGCGCTCGCACCGTATACGCCTTGCGGCGCGTTAAATACTCGCTGCGCTCGTGCGAAATATTTGCTGCGCAAATGTTAAATATCGGCTGCGCCGATGTGAAATATTTTGCTACGCAAAATGTTGTGGTGGAGATTAAAGAAGTGCCACAGGCACAGATTCTTCGTCGGGCTGCGCCCTCCTCAGAATGACAGGTGGGTGTGCACCCCCTTGCCATCTTCCGTCGCCAAGTCACAGGGTTCCCGAAAATTGCAGCGTAGCGGAATTTTTGGGAAGAGGAGCCGCAACATGGCAATTTTGCCGTTTGCGCGTAGAGCAAACGGCTTAAAGCCTAAGTTTG
>CANQQD010000054.1 GCA_947625865.1 uncultured Clostridia bacterium | reverse complement strand
AATAGCGATTGTTCGCCTTTGGCGCAATCGTGTTACTGTGCCCGAACACGGCGTTATTCCTTGCGCCGTGTGAGACAACTCCCGCGTAGCGGGTGATGGGAGGGGAAAACAAACGCCATACTCCCACCTGTCGACTACGTCGCCACCCTCCCTCGTCGCCGCAAACTTAGGCTTTAAGCCGTTTGCTCTACGCGTAAACGGCAAATTTGCCACGTTGCGGCTCCTCTTCCCAAAAATTTCGCTACGCTGCAATTTTTGGGAACCCTGTGACTTGGAGACGGAAGATGGCGAGGAGGGGACACGCTGTTTGACTTGCGAAAAAGTAAGTTAAGAGCTAACGCAATAAAGAAATCCGCCCGCGGCGACACGCCGCCCCGTCGCCGCAAACTTAGGCTTTAAGCCGTTTGCTCTACGCGTAAACGGCAAATTTGCCACGTTGCGGCTCCTCTTCCCAAAAATTTCGCTACGCTGCAATTTTCGGGAACCCTGTGATTTGGCGACGGAAGAGGACGAGCGCGGATTTCTCAAAACAGCACGGTGCGCTGTTTTGCCGCGCGAGATGAGTGAGCGCAAACGTCCCGCGCGAACGGTGCCCGAACACGGCGTTGTCCTTACGCCGTGTGAGACAGGGGGGTGAAGGGTATAAAAAGCCATTTCTGATAATCTTCACCACAACATTTTGCGGAGCAAAATATTTCACATCGGCGGAGCCGATATTTAACATTTGCGCAGCAAATATTTACCGCGAGCGAAGCGAGTATTTAACGCGCCGCCAGGCGTATACGGCGCGAGCGAAGCGAGTATTTAACGCGCCGCCAGGCGTATACGGCGCGAGCGCAGCGAGTATTTAACACGCCGTAAGGCGTATTTAACAAAGCCATGTATGCACCGAACACAAAAATCAACCCCACCCCCATAATTTTGGGCATTGAATCGAGCTGCGACGAAACCGCCGCGGCTGTAATTTGCGGCAGAAAACTTCTCTCGTCGGAAATAATTTCCTCTGCAACCGAGCAGGCGAAGTACGGGGGCGTTGTCCCCGAAATAGCCTCCCGCGCGCACACCGAAGCCGTGGACGAGGTCGTCCGCAGGGCTTTAAAAACCGCAAACGTATCGGCAAACCGGCTCGACGCGGTCGCCGTCACCTACGGCGCGGGACTTTTGGGCGCGCTCCTCGTTGGGCTGTCGTTCGCCAAGGGGCTTGCATATTCCCTCAACATTCCGCTCGTCGGCGTAAACCATATCCGCGGTCATCTGTCCGCCGCATATCTCGTGGACAGCGAACTGAAGCCGCCCTTTGTGACCCTGCTTGCAAGCGGCGGGCACACGGCGATTTTACACACCGTAAGCTATTTGGATTTCAAGGTGCTCGGCGGCACCTGCGACGACGCCGCGGGCGAGGCTTTCGACAAGGTCGCGCGGGTTTTGGGGCTTGAATATCCCGGCGGGGTCAATGTGGAACGCCTTGCGCGGGAGGGTGAAAATACAATAAAGTTGCCCTCCGCGCTTGTAAAAAACTCAACACGTATGCAGTTTTCATACAGCGGCTTAAAGACAGCTGTCATAAACGCCGTCCACAACGCGGCACAGCGCGGGGAAGAGGTCGGCTATGCCGACGTCGCATGCTCCTTCCAGCATGCCGCAATAGACCCGCTTGTAAAAAAGACGGTGGAGTGCGCAAAAAATTTGGGTGTGGGCGTCGTCACGGCGGGCGGCGGCGTAATAGCTAACGGCTATCTGCGCGACTCGCTCACCAAGGCGTGCCAAAGGGCGGGGCTCCGCTGCGTGCTCCCCGAAAAGAGGTTCTGCACGGACAACGCCGCAATGATAGCCTCCGAGGGCCTGACGCAGTATCTTGCGGGCAATTTCTCCCCGCTCGGTCTCAACGCCTGCGCACAGATCCCGCTGGTATAGCCAAAAAATATTTTCCAGAATTTCCGTTTGCCCTTAAAAAAACGTTGACATAATTTTCCGCGTTTGTTATACTTTAAAAGCGTTTCGGAACGACTAATTGCTTAAGGCGAAGGAGGGTAGGAAAATGTCAACCATAAGAGTGGGCGAGAACGAGTCCGTGGAGAGCGCTCTTCGGAGATTTAAAAGAAAGTGCTCGCGCGACGGCATAATAGGCGATCTCCGTAAAAAGGAATTTTACGAATCTCCCTCCGTTAAAAAGCGCAAGAAGGCTGAAGCGGCAAGAAAAAGAAATAAGAACTGACGATAAAGTTCGTTGCACGTAAAAGGATGTGCAACGGACTTTTTTCTTGTAAAAAAATGTCGTAAAATATCGTATTTTGCGGAGGTAATTATGAGCGACTTAAAGGTTCTGGCGCGCGCCGCCAAGCAGCGGCTCAAGAGCGACTTCTGGAAAGACTGCAAGAAAAACTTTAACGAAAACGCCGGCAACGCAAGGGACAGGGGAGTGAGCGAAATAAAAGTAAAGGCAACCTTAAAGGGCAAGGTAATAAGTACTATCCGCGGTGAAAAACAGGACGAATTTTATATAAAGGTAAAGAAAATGCTCGACGAAGAGGGCGAAGTGTCGGACGCCATAGGCAGACTCACCGACAGGGAGTATTTCAGCACTCTCTCGTACGAAGAGCAACAGCGCTACACTCTCGACCTTTCAAACCGCTATCTTGCCGCCCTCGCAAAGTACAGAAAGGAAAAGGAAATGTCCAAAATCACGGGCGAATGACCATACGCCCCGCCCAAATCTATTGAGTTTTTTATGTCCGTATGCTATAATAAATATATGGACGAATTGCTCGACAAACTCAATACCGAACAGATAAAGCCCGTAACCGACACCGAGGGCGCCGTTTTGGTGCTCGCGGGCGCTGGCAGCGGCAAGACCCGCGTTCTCACCAGCCGCATTGCATACATTCTGCGCGAGGGCAAGGCAACGCTCTCGCAGATTCTCGCCATAACATTCACCAACAAGGCGGCGAACGAAATGAAGGAACGTCTCTCGGGCGTAATAGGCGGGGGCGACGGCAAGTGGATATGCACTATCCACAGCATGTGCGTGAAGATCCTGCGCGAGTTTGGCGACCGTTGCGGCATAAAGAGCAATTTTTCCATCTACACCGAAGTAGAGCGCAACAACGTAATAAAAAAGACTTTTAAGGAGCTTGATTTTTCCGACGACAGTCTGTTAAAATCGGCAAAATATCACATAGGCAACGCCAAAATGCTCGGGCTCGACCCCGACCAGTACGGCAGAAAATTCCGCTACGAGCGCGGCATGGATGACATTGTCGTGATCTACGAAAAATACAACAAGCATTTAAAAGCCAACAACGCGCTCGATTTTGACGATCTGCTTATAGAGACCCTGCGGCTTTTGCGCCACGACGGCGAGGTTCGCGATTATCTCTCGGATAAATTCCGCTACGTTCTCGTCGATGAATTTCAGGACACCAACGCCGTGCAGTACAATATAATCAAGCTGCTCTCCTCAAAACACAATAATATCTTCGTCGTGGGCGACGACGACCAGTCCATCTACGGCTGGCGGGGCGCCGAAATAGACAACATTTTGAAATTCGACGAGGATTTCCCCCAAGCCAAAATATACAAGCTCGAGCGCAACTACCGTTCTACCAAGTCTATTCTGCGGCTTGCAAACGCCATAATAAAAAACAACGTCGGAAGGCGGGGCAAGGAGCTTTGGACGGAGGCGGAGGAGGGCGCAAAGCCCGAATATTATCAGGCTGAAGAGGAGTCGGTGGAGGCGCTGTACACCGCCCGTACAATTGCCGAGGGCGTGCGCGGCGGTCGGAGCTATTCCGACTATGCCGTGCTCATGCGCATCAACGCGCTCACCCGCGCCTACGAGCAGGAGTTCACCAAATACGGCATTCCGTATAAAGTTTTCGGCGGCTTCCGCTTCTATGAACGCAAGGAGATAAAGGATATCTTGGCCTATCTTCGCCTCATATCCAACCCTTTCGACAGCGAGGCGGCAGAGCGTATAATAAACGTCCCCCGCCGCGGCATAGGCGGCAAGACAATAGAGGCCATGTACGCCTATGCAGGGGAGAACGGCTTATCCCTGTACGACGCCGCGATCGACTGCGAGAGCCTGCCCGTGTCCGCCGCCACAAAGGGCAAATTAAAGGACTTTGCCGCACTTATCAAGGGCTTCATTCTGGACGCCCTGCAATCAAACGTAGCCGAGCTTGTGCGGGAGATAATAAATCTCGCCGATCTGCGCTCCGCGTATGACGACGGCACGGACGACGGCGACGGCAAGCTCGCAAACTTAGACGAATTTATAGCCTCGGTGGACGATTACGTCCGTCTCAACCCCGAGGCTACGCTGGACGAATATCTGAACCAGATCACACTCTCCTCCGATTCCGACGACATGGACGACGGCAATTACGTCGCCCTCGCCACCATCCACGCCGTAAAGGGGCTGGAATTTCCCGTGGTATTCATAGGCGGTCTGGAGGACGGTATAATGCCCTCGTCCCGCTCTGAGGCCGACGGCAGGGATTTAGAGGAGGAGCGCAGGCTGATGTACGTAGCCATAACGCGCGCAAAGGAGAGGCTGTATCTCACCCGCTCCAAGTCCCGCTATCTCTACGGTCACCGCGACATAACAAAGCCCTCGCGCTTTATTTTAGAACTCGCCTCCGAACTGGGCGTGAGCGGGCAAAGTACATACCGCGGCACAGGCGGGGAATACGGGGGCTACGGCTCCCGTTTCGGGCGGACGGCATACGGCGGGGAGCGCACCACGGGCCGCGCGCTCTACTCCGACGACTCGGGCTATGAGAGCGACGAGCCGCCTAAGCCCGCGGGCACATTCAAGGCGTTCTGGGGCGGACAAAAAAAGCCCGACACTGCGCAAAACGCAAAATATACTGTGGGAATGAAGGTAAGGCACCCCAAATTCGGTTTGGGAATGGTCATCGCCGTCAAAAACGGCGGCAGCACCGTGAACGTGGCTTTCGACGGTCAGGGCATAAAGGAGCTTTCCGCCTCCCTCGCCCCCCTCGAAATAGTAAAGTGAGGTATTCCTATGGACAGGATGAGAGAGCTGATAGACATATTGAATAAATGGGCGTACGAGTATTACGTACTCGACGCTCCCACCGTATCCGACAGGGAGTACGATAAACTTTACGACGAACTGCGCAGGCTCGAGGAGGAAACGGGACGAGTAGAATTTGACAGTCCCACCAAGCGCGTGGGCGGCGAGCCGGTTAAGGAATTTGCCCGCCACAGGCACATTTCCCGCCTGTATTCCCTCGATAAGTGCGTGACGTACGAGCAGCTTAACGCCTTTTTCACGCGGATGGAAAAGGCGGTGGAAAACCCCGAATACACAGTTGAATACAAGTACGACGGATTGACCGTCTGCCTCACCTACGACAACGGCAAATTTGTCCGCGCCACCACCCGCGGCAACGGCGTGGAGGGCGAGGACGTGACCGCACAGGCTCTGACCATACATTCCTTCCCTCTGAACATAGGCTACAAGGGCACGCTGGAGGTGCAGGGCGAGGCGATAATACGTCTTTCCGTGCTCGAAAATTATAATAAAACCGCAAAGGAGCCCCTTAAAAACGCCCGCAACGCGGCAGCCGGCGCCATACGCAATCTCGACCCCAAAATAACGGCCGAGCGTTCCCCCGAAATTTTATTTTACAACGTGAATTATATGTCGGAGGGAAGCCTCAAAACGCAGGAGGAACACTTTGAATTTTTAAAGAGGGAGGGCTTCAAGGTCTATCCCTTCCTGCGGCTTTGCAAAACCCCGCAGGAGGTCATCGACGCCATAGAGGAGATAGAGGTCGCCCGCAAAAGCATAGACGTATTGACTGACGGCGCGGTGATAAAGCTCAACAACGCCGAGGTCCGCGAAAATATAGGCTACACCGACAAATTCCCCCGCTGGGCAACGGCATATAAATTCGAGGCGGAGGAGAGCATAACCACCGTAAGGGAGATCCGCTGGCAGGTCGGCAGAACGGGCAAGCTGACGCCGCTCGCGATAGTCGAGCCCGTGGAGCTTGCGGGCGCAACCGTGCGACGGGCAACGCTGAATAACTTCGGCGATCTCACAAGAAAGGACGTAAAGGTGGGAAGCAAGGTGCTCATACGCCGTTCCAACGAGGTAATACCCGAAATTTTGGGGGCGGTGGAGCACGCCGAAAACGCCGAAGAGGTGCAAAAGCCCGCCTTCTGCCCCTTCTGCGGAACTGCCGTTGCAGAGGTCGGTGCAAATATCTTCTGTCCCAATAAATATTGCAGACCCCGCGTAGTCGGCAAAGTGGCGCACTTCGCCTCGAAGGATGCAATGGATATCGACGGGCTCTCCGAAAAGACGGCGGAGCAGATGTACGACATACTCAATCTGCGCGAGTGCTCGCAGCTCTACGGCTACACCGCGCTCGAGCTCTCCCTTTTGGAGGGCTTCAAGGACAAAAAAATCACGAACACGCTTGCGGCGATAGAAAAGAGCAAAAGGGTGCCCCTTGCAAGGCTCTTGTTTGCGCTCGGCATAGACGGCGTGGGCAAGGTCGCCGCAGCCGACCTCGCCAAGGAATACGTAAGTCTTGACAATTTGAAAAACGCCGGCCGCGAGGGACTTCTGGCAATGGAGAACGTGGGCGGAGTAACCGCCGACGCCATTATAAGCTGGTTTAAGGACGCGGGCAATTTAGCCGAACTGAACGACCTTCTTGCCGCGGGCGTTACTCCCGAGGCTCCGTCCGAGGTCGTGCGCGAGGGCGTATTTAGCGGGCAATTCGTAGTTTTGACGGGCACGCTCTCGGAGTTTAAACGCAGCGAAGCCCAAAGGCTCATAGAGGAGCGCGGCGGCGAGTGCCAGAGCTCCGTCACAGCCAAAACCACTCTCGTGATAGCGGGGGAGGCGGCGGGCTCCAAGCTTGCCAAGGCGCAGAAGCTGGGGATAAAAATTATCGACGAGGCAACATTCAAGTCCATGTTATAAGCTCCCGCCAAGCGGATTATAAGCGTCGCATAGCTGTGTCAAGCTCCGCGCCGCTTTGGTAAGGCTAAACGCCTTCGGTGCGACGTGTACGTCTATGTACACTCCCTGCAGACGGTGCTCGCTTTCCTTGCTCTGCTCGTTTCTAACCGCTTGCTAACTTCGTAAAAGCAAATGCTTGCTCGTATCTGCGCGCTTGCCAACTTCGTAAGTGCAACGCCGCCCCCTAACCTTGGCTCCTTCCTTTGGGGGGAGCTGTCGAGCGAAGCGAGACTGAGGGGAGTGTAAATAATTTAACCGCCCGTTAAATAGTGTCATTTCGAGG
>CANQQD010000053.1 GCA_947625865.1 uncultured Clostridia bacterium | reverse complement strand
TACCCGACGTTTATCATACTGTTTTGCATATTCTCATTTTAACGGTTGTTATAACGTCGGCAATTTATATCGGAAATTCTAAAAAAGAAATATAAATTATCGTTTATCTGTCAGCTATACCCCCGCGCCCTGTCAATCATGGCAGGGCGCGATTTTCATACAACAGTCATGATTACAAAGATTTTCTCATTTCAAACCTCCGTATTGCTCGTCATCGACAGGCTCGAGCCACTCGTTCGAGCCGTTTTCGCCGGGGACTTCGATAGCTAAATGGCTGAACCAGCTGTCGGGCGCGGCGCCGTGCCAATGCTTCACGCCCTCGGGAATGTTGATGCAGTCACCGGGGCGCATCTCAATCGCCGGCTTGCCCCACTCCTGATAGTACCCGCGCCCGCCGACGCAAATCAGAATCTGCCCGCCGCCCTTTGTGGCGTGGTGAATGTGCCAGTTGTTGCGGCAGCCGGGCTCGAAGGTGACGTTGAATATCCCGACCTGCGCGGTCGAAATCGGCGCTAAGTAGCTCTGCCCGATGAAATACTGCTTGAAGCCGTCGTTCGGCGCGCCAATCGGGAAAAGAATTGTGTTCTGGTACTTATCCTTTTCGGTGAGTTCCTCGTCCTTCCAGACGTCCTTCGCCATGCGGAAAACCGCCCACGCCTTCGGCCAGCCGACGTAGAATCCGACGTGAGTGACAATCGCGGCGATCTCTGCGCGGGTGACGCCGTGAGCCTTTGCGTTTTCGAGATGATAGACGAGCGAGCTGTCGGTAATGCCCGATGACATCAGCGCAACGACGGTGATGATGCACCGCGTTTTCAGGTCGATGTCGTGATTGTTCCAATTCTCGCCGAAGAGCACGTCATCGTTAAAATGCGCGAAATCGGGAGCGAAGTCGCCTAACTGGTTGCGGCCTGCGGTCTGTGTGATTTTTTCCATGATGATTCCTCCTAAAATTATACAACGTTTCCCGCTTTTTGCTTGCCGTTCTGTGCCATCACGCCGACCAGCGCGTGAGGCACATAAAGTTCTTCAAGATAGTTAATTTCTTCCTGCGACAACTCCAAATCTACCGCCCTTGCCGCGCCCTCGATATGCGAGTTTTTTGTCGCCCCGACGACCGGCGCAGTCACCTTTGTCAGCAGCCACGCGAGCGCGACTTCGGTCATCGAAACGCCGCGTTTGTCGGCGATTTCAGCGACCCGCGCGATGATTTTTCCGTCGGCTTCGGCAGTGTGATCGTACTTGAATTTCGCGTAGGAATCCTCGACCAGCCGCTTCGACGTCTCGCCCGGGCGCTTCGAGAGCCGCCCGCCCGCAAGCGCACTGTACGGGGTCATCGCGATGTTTTGGTCGCGGCAGAACGGCGCCATTTCGCGCTCCTCCTCGCGGGCGATGAGGTTGTAGTGACCCTGAATCGAGACAAATTCCGTGAGATTATGCTCCCGCGCGTAGAAATTCGCTTTCGCAAGCTGCCACGCAAAGCAGTTCGAGATGCCGATGTACCTCGCCTTCCCCGCCTTCACGACGGCGTGCAGCCCCTCCATTATCTCCTCCATCGGCGTGTGGTAGTCCCACATATGGTAGATGTAGAGGTCAACGTACTCCATATTTAGATTTTTGAGGCTCCGGTTCAGATAGTTTTCGATGTGCTGCTGCCCCGAGATACCGCCGTCGATTTCCTCCTGCGTGCGCGGGGTGAATTTCGTCGCGACGACGACCTCATCGCGCTTTGCGAAGTCGCGGAGTGCGCGCCCCAAAAACTGCTCGCTCGTGCCGTTTTGGTAGACGATTGCAGTGTCGAAAAAGTTGATGCCGAGCTCAAGTCCGCGCTTGATGATTTCGCGGCTTTGCGCCTCGTCAACCGTCCAGCTGTGCTGCCCCGTCGCGGCGTTTCCGAAGCCCATACAGCCCATACAGATCCGCGAAACGCCCAGGTCGGAACTGCCCAATTTTGTGTACTTCATATAGCCTCCTTAACTTTTCAGCAAGCCGATAACGCAGTTGTAGGTTATCTCATAAATCGTCAAAAATACATAGTTTACGCCCGCTTTTTCCATCGCCGCGCGCTGCTTTTCGGTGACGAAGGTGTAGGGGTAAATTCCGAACATTAACGGGAAAAAGTTGTAGATAAAATCATCAACTTGCTTAGCTGTCATATTTGGGAAGAATTTTTTGAGGCAGTCACGAACCGCGCTCATAGCCCGTCCGTAGGCGACTTTCATCTCAACCAAATTCTCCGGACGGCTGTTTTCCTCCATATCATAATGATTCATCGACATAATCTTGAGAAGCTGAGCGCGGTTCTCCAAAGAATGAGCAAGAGCCTCCGCAAACTCCTCGCGGGTCATTTTTTTGCGTGCGAGGATAGATGACAATTCATCAATCCAGCGGTTGTATTCTCGGGTCAGGAGCGCAAGGAAAATCTCCTCTTTTGTCTGAAAATAATTGTAAATCGACGTGCGTGTGAAGCTCGTCGCGCCCGCGATGTCGCGAAACGTTATCTCCTTAAAACTCATCGTCTGATAGAGCTTCTCACAGGCGTTTATGATTTCCTCTCGCCTCGCCTCGGTAAGCTCGGGTGAACCCTTCGGCATATTGCCGCCCCCTTCTTATTTAATATGGTTACAGAAATCAGAACTGTACTGGTGGCTTATAAGTGTCAAAAATGCTGAAATATGGCATCTGGTGTTTGACGTTCTACTTTCTGTTAGAATCTCAATCATCAATATTCTCCAGCCGATATTCACGGCTTCCGAGCCCGATTTCCTCTGCGTATTCAATCGTGTGCAGACCGTTTCGCGATTCTATTCTTTTGATGAGCGACTGACCGTCCTCGGCCGCATAAACCAAATGAATGCAGGCTTAATCGAGCGCGACGGGGTCGAACGACGCCAAAATCCCGATGTCGTGCATATCGGGCTCGGCAGGATTTGAGTCGCAGTCGCAATCCACCGACAAACGGTTCATCACGTTGATATACAAAATATTCCCGTCGAGAGCGTCAACGACCGACTTTCCGGCCTCTGCCATAGATTCCAAAAACGGGTCCTGCTCCGCGCTCCACATACTGCCGCCCTTGCCCGCGGTGTGGATATGCGCCTTGCCGTCCGCCGAGGCGATTCCGATTGAAATATTCTTGATCGCACCGCCGAAACCCGCCATCGCGTGACCCTTGAAATGCGAGGGAATGACGAAATAATCGTAGTTTGCGAAGTGCGAGCCGACGTAATTTTCGGTGAGATTTCTGCCGCCCTCGACCGCAAGGGTCATCGAGCCGTCCTCGTCCATTATGTCAACGTCGGCGATGTCGGTGTAGCCGTGGTCCTTCGCGAGTTGATAGTGCATCGCAGTGTTGGCGCGCCGCCCTCCGTAAGCGGTGTTGCACTCGACGATAGTGCCGTCAAGCGACTGCACAAGCTCGCCGATCAGGTCGGTGCGAAGATAGTTGCTCCCCGGTTCGCCCGTCGAAATTTTGACCGCGATTTTCCCCTCGGGATTAGCGCCCAAAGCCTCATAAACCGCCATAAGACCGTCGGAGCTGATGTCGGAGGTCATGTAGACGACGGGAATAGAGTTATCCGTGGGTTCCCGCTCGCTGTCGGGCAGTGAATCAGTGGTGCCTTCCGATTCATCGGTCGGCGCAGTTTCGGCGTCCACTGTTTGAGCCTGGGTATGCACTTCGGCAGGTTCTGTCGTGTTTTCGTCGTTCGGTTTCGTTTCGGAATCATTTCCGCCCCCACAGACCCGCAGCCGACAAGCATCAATGCCGCTAAAAATGCGAGCAATAGGCGTTTCATGGGCGTTCTCCTTTCAGATTTTTACGGTAGATAAAGGTGTAAAATTATTCTGACATCTTGTCAACATAATCAGTATAGCACCGTTCTGACACAATGTCAATAGTTTTTGAAAAAAATTAGCTTTCAGGTCATTGGAGGAGAGGGGAATGACCTGAAAGGGCGGTGCAGCGTATTTTGAAACATAAAAATTCGTTTTGGCAGAAAATACCCTTGACAAATTGAATCTTCAAAAACGCCAGCTTGAAGAAAATACCCCACTTTTGAAAATTCAGAAAAAAGAACAGGAGGTAAATTCTATGAAAAAGGATTAACAAAAATCCAAAAGACAACCGAAATTTGGTTCAACCAAAAGGAAGAAATGGTTCACATTCGCATGCACAATACAGACTTGAAAAAGAGGCTTGCTGCCTATTCCCAAAAGTTTCCGACAGGAGTGCAGGCTGCTCGACGATGACCCCGAACTTGGCTGCATTGAGTTTGAGATAGCTAAAGGCAGGTTGTCGTTCAGGCTGACAGGGCCGTACAGCGATGAGCGCAGGAAAAAAGCCAGCGAGTACGCCAGACAAAAACGGTTTCAACAGCCAGCCGGAATAACGTAGCATTTTGGGTGGATTTGCGGTCAAAATACCGGGTCTGCACTTGGTATTTTGACCGCACTTATATATTATAGTCAGACAGTTTATTGCCACTTGCAGAAAACAGGTATATTCTGTTTTAAGCCTCGTCAGTTCGGCAATAAAATATTTTCAAGCAGCAATATAATATTGACTTTACCGAACCGTTGTGTTATACTATATCATAAATATTTGTGAGCAGACGGAGGTTGACGCAATGGCGGTGAGTTACAACAAGCTATGGAAACTGCTTATTGATAAAGGCATTACGAAAACTGAAATGCGCAAGAGGGTAGGCATAAGCACCAATGTTCTCGCAAAAATGGGAAAAAATGAAACCGTGTCTATGGAGACGTTGGTACGAATTGCTACTGTCATGGAGTGTGGACTTGACGACATAATAGAAATACATAATTGTGAATAGAAAGGTGAAAATCATGGGAATAAATCTTGATAAACCTCAATTATGGAAGAGTGATATAAATTCATCTGTCGATTTATACAATACATGGTATATGGAGTTTGCGCCGAAAGCCTTTAGAGAAACTCGCATTTCTACTACCCACAGTGTTGAGCAGGCGTTACAGGAAACAAACTATTTGAACAACATTTCGCCGGCGGTTCTAGCAAATCACCCAGAAGTATTGCCGATTTTGAGAATGTCAACCTGTCCGCCTATTGCAAGAGATAGATTAGTTGGCTTAGCGGGCGTTTCAAAAAGTCTTGTGCAAAATATGGAAGATACTGAAATCCCCCATGTTTCTCCAAGAATGAAAAAGTCACAGCTGATTATCGAACTTCAAAGAATATCGAATATAATAAGGAAAATGGCTGATCCGGATATTTTTACTTGGCTGCCCGACAGCAGAAACCCTGACGAAGACGAAATCTTGCGTTCTTCTACAATAGTTGCTGATAGGTTATGTGGCGCTGTTGCTGACCCCATAATTAGAAATGCGCAGGAAAAACGGCAACTTGCGGCAATAACAAGCTTTTTGGAAAGCAAAGGATATAGATTAGCAAAATCCGGAACGCACTATGATGAAATGCCAGCAGGTACATTTTCTTTTCATACAAATGTGCCTGTATTCGTTGCAGGTACTGAAGGAGACAAAGTTAATATCCCTGTCGATGTTGCTATCATGCCTTTATCGACAAATAAAGGTGATATTCCGCTGTTTATTGAGGCAAAATCTGCAGGCGACTTTACGAATGTAAACAAACGGCGAAAAGAAGAGGCCGTGAAAATGCAGCAATTAAGAAATACTTTTGGCAACGAAGTTTCATATTCATTATTTCTGTGTGGTTATTTTGACTCTGGTTATTTAGGATATGAAGCAGCGGAGGGTATTGATTGGATATGGGAACACAGAATAAACGATTTGGAAAAGTTGGGGATTTGACTGATTTAGAGAAAAAACGCGAACAAGCACAGCTCAAAGTAGACGAGTCCAAAGAAATTGAAGAACGGAGAAAGCTTGGACAATTTGCGACACCGTTTCCTTTAGCCAGGGAAATAATGTCTTATGGGCTTGGCTTACTTGAAGAAAATACTGTCTCATTTTTAGAACCCTCTTTGGGGACGGGCGCTTTTTATTCGGCGCTTATAAGTGAATCTAATTATGCGGGGAAATCTATAAAACAAGCAACTGGAATTGAAATAGACCCAGCATATTATGATGCTGCACGTTCAATTTGGAATAATACTTGTCTGCAGGTTTATAATAAAGATTTTACACATTGTTCACCTGATGGAAAATATAATCTTTTGATTACAAACCCGCCATATGTGCGACACCATTATATTTCGCCAGAAGAAAAAGGTTATTTAGCTGATTGCTCTAAAAAAGAAACCGGAATAGAAATTTCCGCATTATCGGGCTTATACTGTTATTTTCTGCTCTTATCACATAAATGGCTTGCACCGGGGGCAATTTGTGGATGGCTTTTACCGAGTGAATTTATGGATGTTAACTATGGAAAAGCAATAAAAGAATATTTATTAAATAATGTTCATTTATTGCGTATACATAGGTACGACCCGAATAATTCTAAATTTGACGGTGCTTTAGTCTCTTCATGCGTCGTATGGTTTAAGAACGAAATAATAGATTATGATTACGATGTTGAACTATCATATAGTGGGACTCATAGTTCTCCTTTGCAGAGTAAATTAATAAAGAAATCTGTTTTGCAGTTTGAAAGAAAATGGACAAGGTTTCCTGAAAAAGATCGACGAGACGGCAGTAAAAAATTAACGACGTTAGGAGATTATTTCACAATTAAGCGCGGTCTTGCAACTGGCGATAACGATTTCTTTATACTCAAAAAAGATAAAATTCAAAATTTGGGACTTGATATGTCCTTCTTCAAACCTATATTGCCAAGCCCAAGGAATCTAAAAACAGACTATGTTGAAACTAATGCCGACGGAAGTCCAAAAGTTGACCCGCAATACTATCTGTTGGATTGTGGGCTGACTGAATTAGAGGTGAGTAAGAATTATCCTGCATTATGGGAATATTTCCAAAGCGGAATAACGCTTACTGGTAAAAAATATCTTTGTAGGAATCGCAAAACGTGGTATTGGCAAGAACAGCGACAAACAACTCATTTCCTTTGTTCATACATGGGCAGAGGAAACTCAGACGGTTCACCCATTCGATTTATATTAAATCTTTCAGATGCAATCGTGACAAACTCGTATCTCATGCTCTACCCGAAAGAACCATTGGAACAAGCAATATCAAACGACCCTGAACTTATTTATCAGATATGGGAAATACTCAAGACGATAGGTTCTGACGAAATAGAAGATGAGGGGCGCATATACGGCGGTGGCTTGAAAAAAATAGAGCCAAAAGAATTGGCAAAAGTTGCTTGTGATGGTTTGCGCACAGTCTGCAATATACAATGACAACATTCTCTTTATATTCAATTATCGCTTTAAATAACATAAGCGGCCAGCATTAAAATAGTTGGTCGCTTTTCTTTTAGCAAATTTAGAAAGGAGCCTAGCCGATGGATAATGAAAAACTAAAAAAGCCGGAACATGACCGATATGTTGCGGAAAAAAGCTGACCGCCGCCCAGCACAGGGAAAAGCGGCTGAAAAACGAATTGAAGCTGCTGACCCGAAGCGAGAGGACGCACCGACTTTGCACACGAGCCGGAATGTTGGAAACATTTCTGCGAGAGCCTACGCTTCTCACAGATGATGACGTTATGGAGCTTCTGACGTTTATTTTCAGCAAGAAAAGTGTTCAAAACAAGCTGAACGCGATGATTAAAAACGGCAGGAAGAATGGGCGGCAGAGGTGTCCACCGGACACCCGCTTCTCGGCTGTCGCCTCGGTCGGTGCTTCTGCTTCGCAGAGGTCTCCAC
>CANQQD010000052.1 GCA_947625865.1 uncultured Clostridia bacterium | reverse complement strand
TCTTATTCTAACACAGTTGATTTATATGAACTACTTTTTTGCCCTCACCCGTTGCACTTGATATGATAATTCACCTACACGCAAAAAGCGGCGGCTGCACATGCAGCCGCCGCTTGCCGTAAGATACTATTCATACATTTTGTCGGGGTCGAAGCCGAACGTCTGCACGAGCTCCACGTACGGCGATTCGGAAATATTTTTCGGCATTACCAGCAGCCTCCCGTTGGAATCGAGATCGAGGTTGAACCTTCCGCCGTTTTCGTCGTCAAAGTGCTTGAAGCCGTACCAGAGCAGGTGCGAGCAGGAGGTGGAGGCGGTGCTGTCTTTTTTTGTGAACACACCCGTGAACACGCTGTACGGCATATCCTTTAGGTCGTCCTCTATAAAGGACGTCACCCTGTCCAGATTATTGCGGTATTCGCTGTCGTCCAGCCCGCTTTCCGAAAAATATTCGGGCTTTATGCGCAGCACCATAAAGTTTATGCGGTTGCCGAACATTTCGGCGGCGGTGGCGTAGCCGTTGGCAATGCCCACTTGGTTCGACTGAAAAACTCTGCCCGTGCTTGAGGTGACTATCGCCGAGTGTCCTATCCTGAAGCCCGAAAAATGGGTGGAGGAGGTGATAAGTATGTCTCCGCGCTCCAGATAGATCATTTCTGCGGGATCGCCGGAGAGCAGGTCCGTGCACACGAGCGGCGCATACAGCTCGTTCTTTACGCCCCGCTCCTTAAAGTATGATTTTTGTATGGATAAAACGCGCGCCCAGCCGTTTTTCATTTTTGCGCGTTCGATGCCGAGCCGTGTGAGCCCCGTCTGTTCAAACAGCAACTCATAGTCGGCCTCCGTCAGCTCGCTTTTGTCGTAAACGGCTTTCAGCTCCTCCTCGGAGAGCATCTCGTAGGAGGGTCTCCAAACGTATGCGCTTATGTCCGAAACCCCAAAGGCAATAAAAAACCCGAGCACGGTAAAGCCTATCGCGGCGGCAATCACGCCCGCGACAGTCAAAGCGATCATCCTTTTCGGTAGCTTTCTCTTTTCTCCCAAAATATGCACCTGTATTGCAGTTTACGCAGTCAGCCGCGCAATTGCAAGCTTATATATTTTATAGCACTTCTCTATTTTTTCAAAGGTTATATATTCGTCCGCCTGATGTATGGTGCTCTCCTCGCCCTCTTCCTCGGGCCCGAACGCCGCACCGTTTTTAAGCGCCCGCGCATACGTCCCGCCGCCGATTGCAACGGGCGCGCAGTTCTTTCCCGTCACCTCGTTATATACCTCGCAGAGGGTGGTGACGAGTTTGCCGTGCTTGTCGTTGAAGAGGGGAGCCTGCTCGTGAGTTATTTCATACCATATGCCCGCGTTTTCAATTGCGCCGAGTACTTGTGCGCGGTCGATAGTGGCGGGATAACGCACGTCCGCCGTAACGTATATCGTTTCGCCCTCGCGCCAGATCACGTTCGGCGAAAATGTCAGCCTGCCCGTCTCGTCCGCAAGGTCGCACAGCCCGAACCCGTTTTCGAAGAGCATATGCTTTATATCGTCCAGCCCTAAAGCCTCCAGCGCGGGCAGAATGGCGTTTTCGCCCTTTTCGGGCGTTGAGCCGTGCGCCGATTTTCCGCGGAACGTTTGCACTTTACCGTCCTTTTTCACTGTGCACAGGTCGCAGACCATGTTGGGGCGTTCGCCTCCGTAAATTTCAAACTCCCCTGTGACTTTGAAGCCGAGTTTCAGCTGAAGTATTCCCTTTTCGGCATATATCACTGGGAAATCCGCGTCGGGCGAGATGCCCTCGTCGGGCATATGCGCGTGCGCCTTATAGTAGTCTATGCATTTCCAGCCGCTTTCCTCGTTGCAGCCGACGATCAGTTTTATTTTTCTCTTCGGCTCGAAGCCCTCGTCCTTCAGCGCCTTGAGCGCATACAGCGCGATTATTGCCGGACCCTTGTCGTCCATTGTCCCTCTGCCCCATATGCGGCGGTTTTTTCTGTCTATTTCCCCGCCGAACGGCTCGTGCGTCCAGCCGCCGCCCGTGGGCACCACGTCGAGGTGGGCGAGAATGGCGAACTCCTCGCCCCCGCCAAAGACGACCTCGCCCGCATATCCGTCCACGTTCCTCGTCTCAAAGCCGAATTTTTGCGCGAGAGCCAAAAAATGATCCAGCGCTTCCCTTGCGCCCTTGCCGAACGGCGCGCCCTCCGCGGGAACGTCTTCCGCCGAGTTTATCCTGACTATGTCCGAAATATCTCTGTAAATTTCCTCAAAATTATCCATAGCGCCCACTGTCTTTTAAAAAGTAGTCAAAAACATTATACACTTTTTTTATTTTATGGTAAAATGAATTAGACATATAATTTAAAAAATCTCTCGCGGACGGTAAAATGGAAACTTCGGTCAACATCTATTCCGAAAAATTCATAAAATACGTCAAGCTCGTCCTGATCGCCATACTCGTCATAACCGAAATTATGGTTTGCGCCCAGACGGCGATCCGAAGCACGGGCGGCAAGGCGCTTGCCATCAACCTCACCGTCGTGTCGGTCTGCTGCTTTCTTTTGGCTGTAGTTGAAACGATAGACAGCTTCGTCATCAAAAATTTCACGCTGAAGATGGTCTTCTACGGCATAGACGCCGCGCTCCTTCTCGTGATATGTATGTTCACGGGCAATTCCCTGCTTGCCGCGCTCTACTGCGTGGTGCTCACCCAGATATATATGAACGTGGAGCGCTTCCGCGACAAGTTCATACTGTTTATGGTCAGCTGCGCTCTGTTCACCATATCCTTTGTATTGGGCTGGGTGTTTACAAACGCGGGCGCAAGCACCATCAATTCCACCGTCGAAATAGCGAGCGGCACCCTTTTCGGGCTTTTGGCTATCGCGCTCGACTTCATTATAGTCCAGTTCCTTCTGAGCTTTTATAAAAAGAACAAGGAGCTTTCGGCGGCTCTGAAGGAGGCGGACGAGTCCCGCGCGGCTTTGAAGGAGGCGTCCAAGCAACTCTCCGAAACGGCGGTATTCGAGGAGCGCAACCGCATAGCAAAGGACATCCACGACAACGCCGGACACTCTATGACGACCGTCATAATGCAGACGGAGGCGGCAAAACTCCTCATAGACAAGGATCCGGAGGAGGCGAAGAACAGGATCATTTCGGCGAACATTCAGGCGCGCAACGCGCTTGAACAGATGCGCGAAAGCGTGCACCTGCTCGCGGGCAGGGAAAAGACGCTCACTCTCCGCGAGGAGATGGAGGGGATAATAGCGCAGACCATCGACGGCACGGATATAAAGGCGAGATACGATATCGACGACGCGGCTCCCGACGGGCGGGTGTGCAGGTTTTTATGCAACAGCCTGAAGGAGTGCCTTGCAAACGGCATCCGCCACGGCAGGGCGACGGCGTTTTATATAGAGCTGAAAAACGGCGTGGACGGGCTTGTGTTCTACATTTCCGACAACGGCACGGGCGTGGACGGCAAGGTGAACGCCGGTTTCGGTTTGTCGGGGATATTGGAGGGCGCCAGATCCTTAGGCGGCGCCTGCCGCTTCACAAGCGTGAAGGGCGAGGGCTTTGAGGTAACTGTAAATTTGCCTGCAGCGGAGGGGCAAAAACTGAATACGTCCGCACAAAACGAGGTGAAAAATGATTAAAGTATTGCTTGTTGACGACCAAATGATCTTAGCGGAGGGCATACGCTCGGTGCTTCAGACATCGGAGGACATCCGCGTAACGGGCATAGCTCTCGACGGCGCCGAGGCTTTGGAGCAGTGCAAAAGGGAAACTCCCGACGTGGTTTTAATGGATATAAGAATGCCCAACATGAACGGCGTTGTGGCGACGAAGAGGATAAAGGAGTTGGACGAGAATATAAAGATAATAATTCTCACCACCTTTGACGACAGCGACTATATCCTTAGCGCCATCAACAACGGCGCAAGCGGCTATCTGCTGAAGGATATCGGCTCCACGGCGCTTATAGACGCGGTCAAAAACGCCTATGCGGGCGACACAATTCTCCCCGCCAAGATAGCCCGCAAAATAACCGACGCCGCCGCAATGGTAGCCGACGACAAGCGCCTCAAACTCAAAAAGGCGTTCAACCTCTCCGACAGGGAGGTGGAGATAGCCATGATGATCGCCGACGGTTTCACCAACCGCCAGATAGCCTCCGCCCTGAAACTCACCGACGGCACCGCCCGCAACTATATAAGCGGCATATATTTAAAGCTCGGCGTCGACGGCAGGGGCGCGGCTGCGGAAAAAATAAAGAGCAAAGTGTGATCTGGTCATATCAAATAAAATCATTCTGGTCATAATATTAATACCAACCGTGTAGTATAATGTCCTCACATTTTAAGTGAGGACTTTTTTTATGGCAAAGAGAATTTTAACTATGCAGGATCTTTCGTGCGTTGGGCAGTGCTCGCTGACGGTGGCGTTGCCGCTGCTCTCGGCATACGGCGTGGAGGCGGCAGTGCTGCCCACGGCGGTGCTCTCCAACCACACCATGTTCGAGGGCTGGAGCTATCTCGACCTGACGCCCGAAATACAACACATATATAGCTTTTGGCAGAAAAACGGCTTTAAATTCGACGGCTTTTTGCTCGGCTATCTCGGCAAAAAGGAGCTCATGGACTTAGCCGAAGAGTGTTTCGATAACTTTTCCGCCGAGGGCGCAAAAATTATTATCGACCCCGCGTTCGGCGACAACGGCAAGCTCTATGGCGGCTTCGACGGGGCTTACGTTGAGGCAATGCGCCATCTGATACGCAGGGCGGACATAATTCTGCCCAACATGACCGAGGTCTGCTTTATGACGGGGCTCGGTTACAGGGAAAAGTACGACAGATCCTATGTGGAAAGAGCTATAGAAGAGATGAAAAAATATACGCGCGGGACTATAATAATCACGGGCGTGGAGCTCGGCGGCAAGATAGGCGAAGCCATATCCTGCGGCGGCGAAATCACATACGTACTCTCCGAACTTCTGCCGCGGCGGCTGCACGGCACGGGCGATATCTTCGCCGCGGTATTTACTGCGGAGTATCTGAACGGCGCAAGTTTTGGGGAAAGCTGCGCGGCTGCGGGAGATTTTGTGGCGGACTGTATAAGAAAAACCCCGACCGAACACTTCTACGGCGCGTGCTTCGAAGAGGTGCTGAGGAACAAAATCAAAAAGTAACATAAAAAATGTATGCGGCGGGCAGGAACTGCCCGCCGCATATTTTAAGCTGCGGGCGCAATGAATTGACATTTAAAGTAAAAGTGATATAATTATTTGGAATCATGTCTGTACTCGAAGAAATAAAAACCCCCGCGGATATAAAAACGCTCAAAAAGCCTCAGCTTGAAGAACTTGCCGCGGATCTTAGAAAAACCATACTTGCCACCGTTTCCGCGAACGGCGGGCATTTGGCGTCCAATCTGGGAATAGTGGAGGCTACAATCGCCCTCCACAAGGTTTTTGATTGCCCCGGGGACAGGATAATATTCGACGTCAGCCACCAGAGCTATGCCCATAAACTTTTGACGGGCAGATATCCCGAATTTTCCACTCTCCGCAAACAGGGCGGAATTTCGGGCTTTTCCAATCCCGCGGAGAGCGTCTACGACCCCTGCTACGAGGGTCACTGCGGCACCAGCATTTCCGAGGCGCTGGCGTTCGCCACGGCGGACGCGCTGGCGGGCAAGCCGAACTACACGGTCGCGGTCGTCGGCGACGGCGCATTTACCAACGGCATGATCTATGAGGCTCTCAACAATTGCTCGGACAAAAAGCTGCGGCTCATCATTCTCCTGAACGACAACGAGATGTCGATTTCGAGAAACATAGGCGGGCTGAACAAATCTTTCAGGCGCATGCGCTCCAGCGCGGGCTATTTCAGGATAAAGCACGCCACGCAGAAGGTGTTGCGCAAGATCCCTCTTTTGGGCAAAGCCATAATATGGCTGGGCAGAAAAATAAAGAATTTCATAAAGAACGTAGTTTTAAAGAAAAACGTGTTCGAAAATCTCGGGCTCGACTACATAGGACCGGTGAACGGCAACGACATAAAGCGCACGTGCTCGGTGCTTGCCGAGGCAAAGCGGCGCGACAAGTGCTGCGTCGTCCACATCTACACAAAAAAGGGTCTCGGCTACAAGCCCGCGGAGGACGAGCCCGCAAAATATCACTCCGTGCCGCCGTTCGACCTTGAGGCGGGGCTGTCGGGAGGAGGCAAAAAAACATTCTCCTCGGAGTTCGGCAGCTTTGTAAACAAACTGGCGGAAAGGGATGGGAGAATATGCGCCATCACCGCCGCAATGGGCACGGGCACAGGCCTCGATTTGTTTGAGAAGAGCTACCCCGAACGCTTTTTCGACGTCGGAATAGCCGAGGAGCACGCCGTTACGTTCGGCGCGGGTCTCGCGGCGGCGGGCAAACTCCCCGTCTGTGCAATATATTCCACCTTTGCGCAGCGCGTCTACGACCAGCTGTTTCAGGACGTATCTCTCGCAGGGCTGCACTTTATACTCGCTCTCGACAGGTGCGGTTTTGTGGAGGGCGACGGCGTCACCCATCAGGGAATTTTCGACTACGCGCTGTTTTCAACGCTTCCGGGCGCAACCATATATTCCCCCGCGACTTTTGCAGAACTCAACACGTCCCTGCAAAAAGCGGTGGACGGCACGGGCTTGCAGATAGTTCGCTATCACAAGGGCGGCGAAATTTCAGGCGAGTGGGAGTACTGCGGGGACGGCGACATTGCCTACACGCGCGGCGTGGAAAAATGTGAAAAGGTTATCATCACCTATGGCAGGATAGCCGCAAACGCCCTGCCTCTCGCCGGCGGAAGCATAGGGATAGTCCGCCTTATCAAGGCTTTTCCCTTCGACTATGAAAGGCTCGGCGAGCTCACCGCCTCGGCAAAGCTTGTCTATCTTTTGGAGGAGGGTATCTTCGAGGGCGGCATGGCGCAGAAACTCTCCGCATATTTTGCCGGAAGCGGCAAAGCCGTAAAGACCCGCGCGGTCACGGGCTTTGTAAAGCACGGCGAGCTGGAGGAGCTGTTCGGGGAGTATGGGTTTGGAACGGAGCAGCTCTCCGCCGATTTATAGCTGCCGCGGCTCCCGCCAAGCGGATTATAAGCGTCGCATAGCTGTGTCAAGCTCCGTGCCGCCTAAGTCACGTACTTCTATGTACGCTCCTGTCGGCGGTACTCGCTTTCCTTGCTCTGCTCGCTTCTAACCGCTTGCTACTTCGTAATAACAGCTTCCGCAATTTTAAAAAATTGCAACTTTCACCTTGGCTCCTTCCTTTGGGGGGAGCTGTCGAGCAAAGCGAGACTGAGGGGAGACAACACGTTAGCGGTGCTCCCACCCGTCACTTCGTGCCACCCTCCCCCGTCGGCGACGGAAGAGGGCGAGGGGTGCACACCGCCCCCAACCTTGGCTCCTTCCTTTGGGGGGAGCTGTCGAGCAAAGCGAGACTGAGGGGAGTGTATTTGCTCCGCCCATTAAGCCGTGTCATTTTGCGCGAGGGCTTTGCCCGACGCCCTGCCGAGGGTTCCCTTTGGGAAACGGCAGAACGATATGAGACCCGCTGAAAGCGGGCGATTGAGTGAAAGAATCCCCCCGTGGTCTGCTTTTGGTTGTTTGAAACAGCAAACCAAAAGTCGCTTTGCGACAGATTCTTCGGTCACTCGGTTCCCTCAGAATGACAGAGAGGGGAGCGCGCTTGCTGACTCTGTAAAGGCAACGCCACCCCAACCTTGGCTCCTTCCTATGGGGACGAGCGCGGATTTCTCAAAACAGCACAGTGCGCTGTTTTGCCGCGCGAGATGAGTGAGCGCATAGCGCAAGGCGCGAACGGTGCCCGAACACGGCGTTATTCCTTACGCCGTGTGAGACAACTGTCGAGCAAAGCGAGACTGAGGGGAG
>CANQQD010000051.1 GCA_947625865.1 uncultured Clostridia bacterium | reverse complement strand
GGCGACGAGGGAGGGTGCCACATAGTCGACGGGTGGGAGATGTGGTTTGCGTTTTTTACCCCTCCCATCACCCGCTACGCGGGAGCTCCCCCCCCCAAAGGGGGAAGAAGCCAAGGTTTGGGGGGGCGGCGTGTCGCTAACAACTCCTCCTACCCTGCCCTCTTCCGTCGCTGACGGGGGAGGGTGCCCTGAAAGGGCGGGTGGGAGATGTGGTTTGCGTTTTTTACCCCTCCCATCACCCGCTACGCGGGAGCTCCCCCCCCCGTTGGGGGAAGAAGCCAAGGATATTTGTATTTACGAAGTCTGCAAGCGCGCAGATACGAGCAGAACGAGGAGCCTGCGGCTTTTGCGACAGGAGCGTACATAGAAGTACGTGACTGAGCAAAAACGCAAAGGCGACAATGTTATGCGACGTATATCCGCGCTTGGCGGGAGCTACTTGCGGGAACGGATATCCACCTCCAGCTTAACCCTCATCCCCTTTATGGCGTTGTCCTTGAGCGTTTCATAGCCCGAATCGTGAAATTTGCGGAGCTTTGTCTTTATTCCCAAAAAATCGCAGTCCGTGGCGCGGGAAACCTCGATGAGCGAGGTCAGGCGTTTTTCTATTTCCTCCTTTGCCGCGTTTAAAATTTCGGGAGTAAGTTTGTCGTCGTTGGGCGTCTCCTTGGGGTCCACCACCTTTTTTATGCCCGCTATCTGTGCCGCCGCGTTGAATTTGAGCGTTACCTCCACGGCGTTATCCGCGGGCTTGACAGATAAACTTCCCTTGCCGAGACCTAAGCCAAGCGTGTAGTGATATTCCGACGTATCGCAGGGCAAAACCGCAAGACGTATTTCGTTTTCAAGTAAATTCAAGGCGAAAGACTGCTGCTCGTCGAGAATACCGGCGAACATGCCGTCGTTGAAGATCGCCGTGCGGCGGGCGGTAAATTCCACCGGCTTTGTTTCGCCCTGCTGCCCGCTTCCGCCGCCCGAGCCGCCTCCGCCCGGGGAACCGCCCGATTCTCCGCCGGATTCCCCGCCTCCGCCGCTTCCGCCGACGTTTGCGCCGCCCTCGCCGCCGGATTCACCCTGCGGGGGCTTCTCGCCGCCGACGTTGTCGCCGCCTCCGCCCTCCTCGCTGGTGCCTTGCACGTTGGCTTCGATGAGCGGCATATAGCATGCCGCGCTCTCGGAAAAGTGGGCGACGGCTATGTCCTTGAGGCTCACGCTCGAAACGTTAGCCGTCTTTTCGAGTTCGTCCGCAAGCGCGCGCTGGAGCACGGTGGTCGTCATATCGCCCGTCTTTGTGGGCATGGAGAGATATTCCGAAGCCTTGCCGTCGCACATAGCCACAAGCGCGGTGAGCTCCGAATAATTTTTGCGGAAAAAACAGCCCATTACCCTGAATATGTTTTTATCGCGGCAACTGTCGCCGAGCAATATCAGCTTGCAGAACCTGAGCTGGGGATAGAAGCCCGTTTTGGCGTTGATCTCGTTCAGGGCGTCGGCTACCGTTTCGCCGCTGCCCTGTATTTCGGCGTACTCCACGTTGTCGCCGCTCTGGGAGGGCTTGGGAACGGCGAGTTGCGCCGTGACCTGCACCTCGTTCTCGGTGGAGTCTATGCCGACCGCGACGATGAGAGAGGTTTTGTGGATATCCACAAGCCCGAAGTCGTTGGTGAAAAACATTACCGCGAGAGCTATAAAGAGCGCCCAGAACAATATTACAGAGAGCCGCCGCAGCCCGTCCCTGAATTCAAAATAACTGCCTTTTGCCGGTCTCTTTTTCATGAACGCCTCCTCTTGCCCCTCTTAAACGCCCACGCGGCAAAGGGCGCAACGGTGGCGAACAGAAGTATTATTATCCAGCTCCAGCCGGTATAGAAATTTTGCAGACCCGCGAGAGAGCCGCCGCACGTTAAAACAATTATGAACAGGACTATATTTTCGAAAAAGGATAAGAGTTCGGGACAGTTCCAGCCCGTGCATTGCCCGAGGCAGTGCACCGAGAGCTGAATATTCAGAACCAGCGCGAAGAGCATCACTATTTCAAGGGCGTAGAGGGCATATAGATCTATTCTGCCCACTATATCTATCGCAGAAAAATAGAGCGAGGTTTTGGAAACGGCGAACTGCCGCGAGGACGCGAGTTCGCCGTAGATGCCCCTGAACACCGCGAGAAACAGCAGCACTATGACCGTGCCGAGAGCATAGCTTAAAGTGAGTTTTGCCGCGTCGCCCCTGCGATAGCGGAAGTTGCCGAGAAACATCAGAAGATACGCCGGCTCGAGAAAGAAGAACGAGGTTTTCAGCGAGCCGCCCAGATAGCCTGCGGGGGACGACTTTAAGACGGGCAGAAGATTGGAAAAATCCACCTCCGAGAAAGACATGAAGAATATGAAAGCCATCGTCACAATGAATATCGGCATACAGACGTCGGCGCAGCGGCCTATGTTTTTAAAGCCCTTGGAACCCGCATATACAGTAAACAGAAATATGGGGACAAATACAATAAACGAGGGCACGGTGTCATAGAATATCGCCTGCACATAGAGCTTTTGCTCAAACATGCAGGGGATAGTGCAAAACAGGAAAAAGGCGGCGAAAAAGCCGTAGACAATGCGCGCGGCAACCCCGCCGAGGGTATCTCTTATGAGCTCGAAGAGAGTCTTGTCCGTTTTGGAACCGAGGAAAGCCACCGCCCACACCGCTGTTCCCTGCACCAAAAAGCTTATGAGCGCGGAAAACACGAGGTCCCTGCCGCTGAACCCCGAGAGTATTATGGGATAGAGCAGAAGCTTTGTGGCGGCGGTGTAAAATGCAAGTATGAAGCAGATTTGCCTAACGTTTATTTTCACTTTTAAACCTCACTTTGTCGCCCGTGGCTATTGATTTGGGGCGGTTTTTAAGGGTGTACATATTGGCTTTGACCATGCTGTCGTAAAGGTCGTTTTTGACGAGCGGCGCAAACGGCGCAAGAAGCGGAACGCCGTAGGACTGCTCGGTGACGAGATAACATATAGTGAATACCGTGAGCACCACCACGCCGAACGGACCGACGCTGCCCGCGACTATAAGATATATCCAGCGGAGAGTCGTCGTCGTTTCGACAAGGTCGGGCACCGTGTAGAGACAGATAGCCGAAAAGGCGATTATTATAATTGCGGGTGTGGAAATTATTCCCGCCTTTACAGCCGTGTCGCCCAAAACGAGCGCGCCCACGACCGAGAGGGCGAGCCCCACGTATTTCGGCATGCGTATGGAGGCTTCGTTCAGGACCTCGAGCACCAAAAGCACCAGAAACATTTCTATGCTCGGCGAGAGCGGAAGCCCCTGCGATGAACTGGCGATTTTTAAAAGCAGTCTGAACGGTATGAGCTGTGCCTTGTAAAGCTGGGCTGAAATATAGAACGCGGGAAGAAAAATTCCGAGCAGCACGGATATAAGTCTTATAATGCGCAAAGTCGTGGCGCGGTAGGACGCCGAATAGTAGTCCTCGCCAGTCTGGAAGTCCTCCACCAGCATATAGGGCACCGTGATGGCTATGGGAGAGCCGTCCACGAGTATTCCCACCCTGCCCTCGCTGACCTTTGCGCAGAATATGTCGGGCTTTTCGGCCGTGCCGCACCGTTTGAACACGGAGCGGGGTCTTTTGGATATGAACGCCGAAACATAGGACGAGTCGGGGATAAGGTCTATTTTGTTTTCGGAAATCTCCTTTTCAACCCTCTCGGGCAAGCCCTTGGGGCACACGCCCTCTATATACACGAGAGCGACGGTCGTGCGCGAGCGTTTGCCGCTCGTAAGCGTTTTTATCTGAAGCTTTTCGCTCTTTATACGCTTCCGCACAAGCCCCATGTTGGTTTTTATCTCCTCAATAAAGCCCTCGCGCGGACCCTTTACGGCTATCTGCGTGGGAGGCTCGGCGACGGCGCGGGCGGGCGGACTCTTCAAGCCGAGAATAAAATAGCCGTCCTCTCCGTCCGCAAACAGCACCGCGTTGCCGTCGGAAATTTCGTTGACGGCGTCCTGAAGCTTTTCGCCCTCCTTTACCTCCGGCGAGGCGAGCAAGAGGCGGATCTTTTCTATTGTATCCTCCTTTTCCACGGCGCGGAGGGGCTTTACCACAAGCTCGCCCAAAAGCTCCTTATTGCAGATGCCGTCCGCATATACTGCGGCAAACTTCTTGCCGCCGTCCGACTCAAATTCGAAAACGAGAACGTCCTCGCTCTTCAATATCTTTTTTATTGCCTTAACGTTTTTGTCGAGTGTGTTCATACGAATATTTTAAGTAAAAAATCACAAAAAATACTTGACAGACAAAGGCGCGGGAATGTATAAAGAATTAAAGGAGCGCTTATGGACGACAACGACTGCCAAAGAGAGGATAATGGCGCGGAACCCGAAAAAAAGAACGCCGCAGTGAAAAAGGGCGTTCTTATAGGCGTGGCCGTAGCTGTGGGGGCGTTGCTTATTATAGCCCTGCCGCTGATAGTTATAGGGCGCGGCTGCGGACTATTTTAACGGCAAGCGTGACGCTTGACCCAAGTTTCTTTATTGCGTTTGCGGTTGACGAACGATAGCGCACGTCAAACGGCGGCGGGACGCTAACAACTCCCCCCTACCCTGCCCTCTTCCGTCACCGACGGGGGAGGGTGTCACGAAGTGACGGGTGGGAGCAGAGCTTTGGTTTGTTGTTACCCCTCCCATCACCCGCTACGCGGGAGCTTCCCCCCCCGTTGGGGGAAGAAGCCAAGGTTTGGGGGGCTATTGCGGGAGCAATTACACTCCCCTCAGTCTCGCTTCGCTCGACAGCTCCCCTCGCAAGCGAAGGGCGCCAAGGAGAGAGGTTGTAATTACGGAGTAATGCGGTGGGTAGAAGCGAGCAGAGCAAGGAAAGCGAGCACCGACGACAGGAGCGTACATTGAAGTACGTGACTTAGGCGGCGCGGAGCTTGACACAGCTATGCGACGCTTATACACGCCGCCGCGGGAGAAATATGGTTATCAGTTACGATGCAAAATACTTCCACCCCCTCCACACGCTCGACTGCGGACAGATATTCAGATTCGAGCCGTTCAAGGAGGGCTTTTTGGCGTTTTCGGGCGTGAAGGCGTGCTATGTGCACTCCGACGGCGCGAAAACATTTGTGGAGTGCGACGACGGGGATTATTTTTATAACTTCTTCGACCTTGCCCGCGACTATTCTAAGATAGTGGAAATGGCCAAGGGCTACTCCATACCCTTGCTCACGCGGAGCGCGGAGAGTTGTTCGGGGCTAAGGCTTTTAAACCAGCAGAAAGAGGAAATGATATACTCCTTTATAATTTCCCAGAACAATAACATACCGAGAATAAAGGGCATCATATCGCGCATATGCGCGGGCTTGGGCGAAAAAAGGGAGTTTATGGGGGTGGAGTATTACACCTTCCCCTCCACCCATGCCCTTGCGGGCGCAGGCGCGGAATTTTTTAAACGCGCGGGCTGCGGCTACCGCGACAAATTTTTGGACGAAACGGCAAAACGCATAGATAAAGAAGGCATTGGAAATCTTGAAAAACTCAACACGTCCGCACTGAAACAGGCGCTTATGGGCTACAAGGGCGTCGGCGCAAAGGTCGCCGACTGCATCGCGCTGTTCGGCTTTTCAAAGAGGGACAGCTTCCCCGTGGATACGTGGATAGAGAAGATATATAAGGAAGACTTCGGCGGCGCGCTGACGGACAGAAACAAGATCTGCGACTACTTTTTGGGGCTGTTCGGGGAAAATTCGGGATATATACAACAGTATTTATTTTACGGAAAACGGCTAAACTTATAGTATGCCCGACTATTTTACGCACGTTATCGCCGCGGACAAAATTTACGAGCGGCTGGACGGCGACTTAAAAAGCAAGATACGCTCGAGAGATTTATATATTTTGGGAGCGCAGGGCGGGGACGTGTTTTTTGCCTACAACATGAAGCTCAAACGCAACCTCGGGCGGGAACTGCACCAACGCGACCCAATCGACTTCTTCAGGCGGCTCTACCTCGGCAACCGCTCGTATGCGGCGGGCTTCGCCACCCACTATGCACTGGACTGCACCGTCCACCCGACGGTGTACGCCTTTTGCGAGGGCAAAAAATCGCCGTTCGCGCACCAGAACTTCGAAAAGGACATAGGGCTGTATGTGAGCAAGTTCTACCGCACGCGCAGGACGATTTTGCCCAAGGAGAACGTTTTGAGGTGCACGAGCGCAGTGTACGACAGCATAAAGCTCGTTGAGCCCGACGTGACGGTCACGGGAGTTGAGCGGTGCCTCAAAAGACACTTTTCATATACGCGATATCTCTACCGCAACAAAAAGCAGACCTATAAATGCGATTACGACTTTTCGCTGTTCGCGGGGATAATCGAGGACGCCATAGAGGCGGGCGTTAAAGCCGCGGAGTGCGTGCTTGACGGCGATATTGACCCCGAGGTGTTCTCGAAGCGGTTTTTACAGCGTTGATCATATAATTTTATCATACAGGTTGCTGTTTTGCAGCCTTGCAAACAGTTCATCCTCGGTGATCTCATCGAGGAATTTTTCGTTTTCGTAGATCTGTAAAACCAAATACCGCGTGCCGTCCACAAAGCGCAGGGCGTCCTTATATGTTGAGTTTTCGCTGAGTATCACGTATCTTATTTCCCTGCCGCGCTTCTTTTTGCGGGCGGAGAAATTTATTTTTTGCGCGGGCGGGGATTTTGTGAGGGCGGAGCACAGCAAGAAGGCGGCGACCGTTAAAAAAGTGAAGTTGCGCGCCGCGGTGAAATACAGCGCGACAAGAGCCGCAACCACAGCCAAATTGACGATACGTGTTGAGATCTCCGCGGCTTTGGGCTTTAAAAACCGCCGCAAAACGCACTTTGCGACCCTGCCGCCGTCCAGTGGGTACGCGGGCAACAAATTGAGGACGAGCATTGCCGAATTGGCGTAAAAAATAAGGTCGGTATAGGCGTAGGTTTCGGGGACGAACCACCATAGCCCCGCCACCGCCACGCACAGAAACAGGTTGACGGCGGGTCCCGCAAGAGCAAGCTTTATTTCGTCCCACGGGGAAATTCCCCCGATATCGCACGCGGCTGCGGCGCCATAGGGCATGAGACTTATCTTAGTGCACTCGAAGCCGAGCCGCTCCGCACAAAATATATGACCGCACTCGTGCAGGAGTGCGGTCAGCGCGCAGATCATGAATACGGGGAACCCGCCGAAGATCGCCGCAAATATCCCCGCTGCAAAAAACAGGGGATGGACGGTGATTTTCACGACTTCCAGACGGGGACCGTGCCCGACAGGGATATCCCGTCTATGAGGGTATCGCCGTCGTAGAGAGCCACGGTAACCTCGCCCGCGCCGTCGGAATATGCGAACGGCAGGTTGCCGTAGACCTTATCGCCCGCGCCGTAATATACATTTGTAAGCCCCGTTATCACGCTTGAAAAGCTTGACGTGTGGGCTATTTTTACTATGTATGCTCCGTCCTGTGCGGTAACGGAGGCTACTTCGCCGTTGCAGACGGGATATACGGCGCCCGAGGCCGTGAACGAAAGAATACCCTCGTCGGACATTACGACGTCAGCCTGCGAACCGGAGCCGACCACCGACGAAAGGGTGAGTTCGCTGTAGCTCGGCTCCGCCACCTCTTCGGCGGGGTTGACGAGGGACGATATGAACGTATTTATCGCGCTGTTGGGCATAAATATATTTGTAAGGAAAATAGCCATGGCGATGAGGCAGACAGCCGCTATCTCGCCGAAGAGAACGGCGCTCTCCTTATCCTTGCCGAATTTCAATGATTTTGCGGACTTTTTTGCGGGAGGGTCGGAGAGGTCCTCGCCCTCCACATATGCGCCCACGCGTTCGTTTACGCTGTCGACAACGCGCTCCTTTAAGTCGTCGCGAGGCTGCTCCTTGCGGCGGAAAAAGCTTTTTTTCTTTGTTACCGTCACGGTGCTGGCGGGTATTTCCAGCATTTCCGCATAGTCTAAATCCTGCATAATGTTCCTCCGAATTTTTAAGTCTATCTTAGTATATGAGTGGGACAAGCAGTGTAGAACATATTTTTTTAACGTTGCGTATAATGGTGGGCGGAATTTTTACAAAGGACGCGCTCTGACTTTTCGGTGGCGCAAAATACGCCGCGGGGCTGCTGCCCCGCGGCGTGCGCTTTGATTACATTATTATACTATTTATCGCTTATGTCCGCCGCCGCACGGTTTAAGCCCGCAACGGCGCAGGCAAGGCGTGCAAAGTCTGCGGGCGAGAGAGTTTCGCCGCGGGCTTTTATATCTATCCCGCACCCCGAAAGCGTTTCTTCAGCCTGCGCGCGCGAAAGATTTAAGGCATGAACGAGGTTATTTGCGAGCGTTTTTCTGCGGGACGAAAAGGCGGCGTGGACGACCTTTTTATACAGCTCCCC
>CANQQD010000050.1 GCA_947625865.1 uncultured Clostridia bacterium | reverse complement strand
ATCCGAGAGTTTTTGTCATCGCTTGAAAGCACAATTCTAAAAATTTTGTTTTTGTTCCCTATGGGAAGTGCGCTTTTCCCGTCCGCCTTTTTTTGTTGTATGAATTTTGCCGTATGCGGACTACTGCACGTAGTCGGCGGGGTCGAGCGTGATATTGCATGCCAAGCCGCTGTCGTCGTTGAATACAAAGGAGATCATCACTCCGTATTCGCCGACGCCCTGCTCCTCTGCCATCTGAGCAACCAGAGCCATATCCACATAGATAAGCGTGTGCTCTTCGCCGTTGAGTCCAACTATCTCACAATCGATATTGAGAGGAATTTCCCTGTCCTCTGCGTAGAGAGATACCTCTACGGTGAACCCGAAGGGATGATAGTGGTTTTGGAACAGCTCGCGGTAGAACCTGTCGAAAGTCCACCAATCGCCGTGATACTCGCCGTCATAAGATCTGTTGTAGTTATAGCCTATAACGTAGCTGCCCTCGCGCGCATAGCCCTCCTTTTTTGTCAGGTCTTCGAGAATATATATGCCGTCGACGTTCTTGTCGTTTTCAAGTCCGCAGTTTTCGCATACAAACCGTCCCGTTAAATCGTCATACCTGTAGCTATGCCCGTTGTTATTGCCCAGCAGGCGTTCGTCGCCCTGATATCCACATTCGCCGCACGTTACGGTGTAGACCTCGTCCTGCGTACAGGTAGCCTCGCTGACGATAACGCTGTCTGCGGCAACGTGGTTTTCAACGCGCTCCTTATCAACGTTATAGGGGTCGTAGCCTTCGGAGTTCTGCCTTGAAATGTGCAGATCGTAATAGCAGTGGCTTTCGTAATTATACTCATAGCGTATGGTTATCGTCATGGTGTTGCTTACGGTGACGCCGTCTATCTCGAACATTTGCTCGACATATTCGTAATTGCCGAGATAGCCCTCATTGAAATAACCCCAACCGTAATTTCTCTTAAACGCAAAGATGTCTTCATCGGTACGCAGCGTGTTGCCGTCGGTGTCATAATTCACGGTCAGTTCGTTTGAATTGCGCTTTACGTTGTCCATGTAGTTTGCGGTCGTTCTGTGATAGGTAACGGGGCGTGCCTCTCCGAAGTAGGAGCCGTGCGCCTTGTCGTCAAGGAAGGTTATTTCGGTAACAGTTTCCTGCCTATCCTCCTTGTCGCCGTTGTAATGAGATATATGGGTTTCCGTTTCATTGTAGGTGAGTATCCCGCCGTTTTCCGTTCCGTCGAAGGTTTCGTCTATGATACTTGTGCTTTCGGAGGAGTCATTGTAACTTCTCCTTTCGGTGTGTCTCTTTACCAGCAGCATATATTCGGCGTCGGTGTAGTAAGATACCACGGTCTGCTCCTCGCCGTAATGATAACCGCATGCGCTGCAGGATTCCATATGCCCGCTCTTTACGGTGACGGTGTACAGCCCTTCCTCCATGCCATATGTCGGCTGGGAATCCTCATAATTTTCGGAGTGGTAGCACCCGTCCTTGTGTTCGGTTCCCCATCCGTCATAATCTATTGCCGTGTAGGGTTTACCCGTGTTGGTGCCGAACTTATAGGTGAATTCCATTACCTGGTCGCAGGGAGTTGCGTGGGGTGCGGGTACCCATTTTGAACTGACGGTGAACTCAAACGGGCAATTTGTCACCGCGCACTTATATGTGCCGTCCGTGCCGTCTACGTGGTGCATGTCGCACTCTATTTCACCCCAGTCGACGTCCCTGTTTTGTCCGCAGGCGCAGGCGCGCACTATTATTTCTCCGCCGCACTTGCTGCCGTAATCCTTAACGTCGATATACGTTTCGCCCTCTCTGTGATAATTGTCTTCATAGGAATACAGCTCTTTACCGCAGTCGCGGCAGATTTCGGTTACGATCACGCCGTCCTCGCAGGTTTCGGAGCCGTCCTCAAGCTCTACTTTTGTGTATGTATGGCGGTGTCCGTTTGTATAGTATTCCTTCCTTTCGCTGTTGCACAGCCCGCAAACGTAAAGGCGATATCCCTCGCCCTCGCAGCCCTGTGCAACCACGCTGCGCTCCTCGTCGAGCACGTATTCGTGAGGTTCGTTTACGCGCAATTCGTTGGTTTCCGCCTTGTAGTAGAAGCTGATATAATCTCTGCTGTCATACGCCTCGCCCTTTTCGTCCGCCTGAAGCTTGACTTCGCTTATAACGTTGCCCTCGGCGTCGAAATAGGTGCGGACGTGTCTCGTTATCATCGTTTCTGTGGACTTGCCGCTTATGCTGTAGCTGCGCCAGCCGTTGCAGATGATTTTGCTGCCCGTCGATATCTGAACGGAGCCGCCGTAAACCACGATAGTGGAAACTCGCATGGTTATCTCGTAATCTACGTAAATGCGGGAAACGCCGCCTACGGATTCCACGCCGTGACCGGTCGTATTTCTGCCGTAGTCGCTGTATCTCGTCACGGAGGTTATGTTGCCCGCGCCGTCCGAATTGAGCTCTATGGTAGTCGAATTGCCGTACCTCGTTTCCGAATAGGTGGCTTTAATGTTCTTGCCGATGCGCACGCCGCGCTGTATCTTATCCAAGCCGTCCTTTACAAAACCAACGTCTATGGTGCCGTTGAAACTCAGCTCGGCATTTCCCTTGACGGAGATCAGCGATTTTATGGTTTTGCCCTCATATGAGTAATGGCTCATTACATAGTCCTTAATATCCATGCTTATAAGCGCGCGCTCCAAATTGCCGTTCTTATCGGTGGTGAAGGATATGTTCGCCATTTCGCCTACCATATCTATATATCCGTCTACCATTGCCTGAATGGATTCGCCCTGCCCGCCGAGCATTTCATATACTATAAGCTCTTCCGCCTGCTTGAAGTAGCTCTCAACCATGGCTATGAGCTCCTCGCCCGGGGTGGGAGGCGTTTCCTGATCTTCGCCGCCCTCGGCGTCCGCAGGCTGGGGCATGAACTGTGCGAGAACCTGCGCCAGCATGTCTGCAACCTTTGCGTCAAGAGGACCGTCGTCGGCAAGATATTCCTGCAATATGGCGTCGGCGTCAAATTCGGGCGCGCCCATAATTCCCGTCATAAACGCGTCGATAGCCGCGCAAAGCTCGTCGTAGTCTATATTGTTATCCACTATCGCGCTGTACAACGCGAGGCAATTGTAGTTGAGAAGCTGCTCAACGTTCTCCCTGATCGCCGCAAACGTGCCCTCGCCCAAGTATTTATCAACTATTTCGGAAACGGTGAGCTCCGAAAGGTCGGCGTTTATAGCCTTGAGGGTAGCCGCGTCGAGGGTGAATTTATAGCCGTCTGCGGTTACTTCGGGTTCGCCGAAGAGCAAGCCTAAAACATTGCCGAGAACTGCGCTTATTTCTTCCTTATGCGCGCCCGCAAGATCGCCGAGAACGTTCTTGCCGTAGCCGTCCATCCATTCGAGAGCCGAAGTTATCTTATCGTAGTCGAAGCCCTCGCCGAACATAGCGTCTAAATCGTAAACAATGTACTCTGAACCGTAGGACGATCCCTCCGCCTCGCTGGATAAGTAGAGCTTAGCGTCCTGCAATATAATTATAGCGGTGTTGTCGCTCTCTTCGTATTCGTGTGCGCCGACGCGCGTTTTGACGTGCATCGTTGCCCTGCCTGCGCCGAACAGTTCACCGCCGTCGAGGGAGATAAACATCTCGGTTACGCCTATCTGCCTTTCGTCCATGATATCATAGCTTTCCTGCTCGTAGAGAGTGTCGCCGACATACGTCTCCTGTCTTTGGGAGATCTGCAGGTCGGTCAGCTTCAGCGCAAGTCCCTTTATGTACATGCTTGAAAGCATGTTGTAGTAATATTCGCCGAGCGCGGGGTTGGGCGCGTGGCAACGCGAACATTCCTTGAGCCCGAAGTTGTGACCGAGAGCCGCCGTTACGTTCTCCTTCTTGACAGAGCCGCACTTCGGGCACGTCATTTCGGTGTAGCCCTCTTCGGTGCAAGTCGCGTCGACCGTCGCGGTCTGCTGCCAATCGTGCGAGCAGCCTGTGCCGCAGCGCGAGCATACTCCGTTGACCATATCGTGACCGAGAGCCGCCTGTTCGTCGGTGTTATCGGTCTTGTATCCGCAGCGCGAACATTCGTGGGTTGTATAGCCCTTTTCCGTACAGGTGGGAGCGATCACCGTATCCACCATTTCGTGACCGAGAGCCGCCAGAACGTCCGTATTTACGGTAGCGCCGCAATTTACGCACTCCTTGTGGGTGTAGCCCTCGAGCGTGCAGGTGGGAGCTATGACGGTTATCTGCCATTTGTGCGCCTTCTGCGCCTCGGTTATTTCATAGCTTTCGTTGCACTCCGAGCAATCGTAATGGCTCTTGCCGCTTGCACTGCAGGTCGCCGCACTGCTCAGCTCCTCGTTGAGCGTCCACTTGTGACCCGCTGCGAATATAGTGGACTCCAGCGTCTCCGAACAATTCCGGCAATGTCTTGTGAGCTTGCCGTTCACCGTACAGGTCGCCGGCTGGGTGGTCTCCTGCCAGTTGTGTCCCGTTGCGGGAATTATTTCGTCCTGCGCCTTATCCTTGCAACGCGTACATATTTTAATAATATAACCGTTGGTAACGCAGGTGGCGTTCGCGCTCTTTGTAACATAGTTGTGTCCGTAAAGGGCGCAACGCTCCGCGGGGGTCATTCTCGTTACCGTGTAGTAAGAGAAGTGCTCCGTTTCGAATACGGCGTACCCCACGCGGCCTATCACTGTGTAGGTCGCCTTCATGGGCTCGAGGTTTTCGCCGTTGATATACCATATAACAATACTTTCGGGGTCCTCGCCCTCTTCAAGCGTATAGGGGATCTTTATCGTCACCTTGCCGCCGAAGTCGGTTACCTGCGAACCGTCGGCTTCCATTGTGAAGTTGTAAATTTCGCCCGTTACGCGCCCTGCCTTGTCCTGAAGTCCGCTTAACGCCTGTTCGCGGTCCTCGCCCTCGAGCGTGCCCGCTTCCACGTTTACACTCCCTTTTCCGTCAAGTACTCCCTTTGCCGCCTCGTCAAACGATATGGCGGCGTTTGAAAGCTCCAGTTCGCCCGCGCTCTTCAGATCCTCGGCAGTCACCTCCGCCGTGTTGGAATCCGCCTTGACCACCGTTCTCGTGTGGTCGGGGTCGTTATGGCAGGTATAGGTGATTATATTGCCGCTTGTCTGGGGATTTTCCCAGTCGTGCGCGTTTTCGTCCTTATAAGCTTCCGTTTTGATTACTTGTTGGCAGTCTTCGCAGGTGTAGGTCTTAGTGCCGTCCTCTGCGCAAGTAGCCTGTTTGGTTATTTTTGCGACGAGATTGTGCAGCTCCACCACCTCGGGCTCGCCGACCTGAATAGGCTGATGGCAGGATTGACATTCCGCGGTATAAGTGTATGTATGCGTGCAGCCTTCAATTTCTTCATGCGCTTCCGCCACGCCGAGAACGTGACCTGTAGCCTTTGCGTAAACCTCGGTCTTTTCAGCCTCGGGGGCATGGCACTCTATACAGGAATATGTCTTGTAGCCGTCCGCCGAGCAGGTTACGGGGGTCGTTATTACGCCCTCGTCATAAACGTGCCCGTGAGCGGGTTCGCCCGGCTTTTCGCACACCTCGCATACCTGTCCCTCGGTGCACGTTGCCGCGGGGATATTCCACTTATGCCCGGTTGCGGGAACTATTTCGCTCTTCTGCGTGGTTTTGCAAACAGAGCATTGTGTTTGGGTGTAGCCCTCGTCAAGACATGTGGGCGCAACCTTTGCAGGCTCGCCCCAGCTATGTCCCTTTGCGGGTATCACCCTTGTGTCCGTTTCGTCGCAAAGCGTACATGTGGCGGTTTCATAGCCGTCCTCCGTACATGTAGCCTCCTGCGTTACGGTGTACTCCCCGAAAACGTGGTTATGCGTTTCCGAGTTTCCGCCCCCGTTGGAGTCGCCGCCGCACGATCCGCACGCGGACAGCGCGACTGCGCCCAACGACGCAACGATAACGAACAGTAAGGTAAGAATAATTTTTCTCATACAATTTACCTCTCCGTCAAAAAATTTGCAATGGCCGTCAGGTGTTTTTATTTGTTGCGGTAGCAACAAATAGTCCCCATGGGGACAAAAAATTCCGCCGATTACGGTCTTATGCAATTTGATTATATACTCTCATTCCGCGGAAGTCAATCCGGTGGATAAATTTATTATATAAATTTATAAAATTTGTATGCTCCCGCGTCATTATATGCCGCCGTCCCGCAAATTGCCACGTCAGCTACAGGCTTTCCGCCTGTTTTTTTGCCCTTCTCCGCGGCAAGCGGTTCTCACACGGCAGGGCGTCGGCGGCCTAAAGCCCGCTCGCGCGTAAGGAGCGCGCAGTACTAATATAACTTAATAAATTTTTTTCAGGTACTCTGCCGTTTCCCTGCGGGAGCCTCGGCAGGGCGTCGGCGGCAAAGCCGCCTCGCACGAACCACAGGGTTCTTCGCTAACCTGAACACCAAAAAAAGAAGCGCATATTTGCGCTTCTTTTTTTGGTGCGCCATCTATAACCTAATTCGAATACTTTTGAAGTATCGGGTTAGGTTATTTTCTTTGCTTAAATAGCTATCCAAATAAACAGTTCAAGTAATGCCTTAATGGTATAGGCTTGCGTTCTTGCCCATTTGAACGTTACCATATCAATGGTTTCAGAGTAAAATAACAGTCCCGACGGGTTGTCGTCATCTGACGTTTCCCCGCCGGGACTTGTTCTTATAGGACTGTTGAAAAATATTTCTATTTTATCGTCATACAATTTTATTTTTCTTATAAAGCTCGATATAAGCATCTTCGGCTCTGACTTCAAAGCCTGCCCGTAAAACTCGCGTATGTCGCTCTCTTTCAGTTGTACGGCTTGCTTACTTCGCTCTATCAGTATTTGCCGTTCCAACTGTTCCTGTTGCCGTTCAAGCTCGTGTAGCCGTTTGTTGGTTGAGTTGGCTATTATCCCGCGCTCTACCGCGCTTACAAGGACGTGCATAACCTTGTTTACGTTTTGGACGCGCTCGACGCTTATAAGAAAAAACTCGTAAAAAAGATTGAAGTCAAGGGTTTTGAAATTCATAACCTGCGCGGCACGGACGGGTTTTTGTATTTATCGGAAATTCTCGTCGATCCCAAAAGGCCGCCGCGGGCGAGAATTGCTATGGAAGTCAACCATAGTAACGGCGTAAAGCGGGAATCGCGTATCGTAAACGTCGAGGACGATTTGTATGTTATGTCCGGGAACGGCAAAACCTGCCCGTATCTCGAACAGTACAGAGACGGGTTTGTGGTAAAAGACATAAACGCCGCGGATAATACCGTTACGTTTTTAAACGGCGAAACGCTGTCCGTCGGGGAAACCACGGGCGATATGACCGAGCGGGATATTCGGCGTATTCAGATAAGGGAAACCATACTTTCCCACTTTGAAAAGGAAGAAAAGCTGTTCAATCAAGGCATAAAGTGCCTTTCGCTGTTCTTTATCGACGAGGTTGCAAATTACAGGCAATACGATGAAAACGGCAACGAACTTTTGGGCGAATACGGCAAGATTTTCGAGGAAGAATACATAGACGTTTTAAAGGAATATATCCGTCTGGACGAAACGCCGTATATCAAATATCTTAAAAATATCGAAGTGCGCGACACGCATAAGGGATATTTTTCGATAGATAAAAAGACCAACCGAGCGGTAAACTCGGTTGAGAAAAAGGGCGGTTGCGACGATATATCCGCCTATGATTTGATTTTGAAGAACAAGGAAAGGCTGTTGTCCTTTGACGAACCTACCCGCTTTATATTCTCACACTCCGCTCTGCGCGAGGGCTGGGATAACCCCAACGTATTCCAGATTTGCACCTTAAAACAGAGCAACAGCGAAGTCAACAAGCGGCAGGAAGTCGGGCGCGGTATGCGCCTTTGCGTAAACCAGAGCGGCGACAGAATGGACGAAAAGGCACTCGGCAGGGAAGTGCAGGACGTGAACGTTCTGACCGTCGTTGCCAGCGACAGCTATAAATCTTTTGTAAGCGATTTACAAAGCGAGTTAAAATCCAACCTCTATTCAAGACCTACAAAAGCCACCCCCGAATATTTTATGGGCAAGGTTATTAAAACCGCCGAGGGCAATCATACTTTGACTTCGGGTGAAGTGGCGTATATCTACGTCTATCTCGGCACTAACGGGTATGTTGACGGGAATGGAAGTATTACCGACAAATACAGAGAAGCGCAAAAGGACGGGAGTTTTGCCGATTTGCCCGCAGAGCTTGCGACTTATTCAGATGGTATTCATAAACTCGTGCAGGGTATTTACGACGAAAAAGCTCTTGCCGAAATCCTCAACGATATGGCTTCGGCGGCGAAGAATACCAAAATTTCAAACAACGACCTCAACGACAATTTCCATAAAAAGGAATTTCAGGCGTTGTGGGATAAAATCAACCATATCTACACCTATACCGCGTCTTTTGACAGCGAGGAG
>CANQQD010000049.1 GCA_947625865.1 uncultured Clostridia bacterium | reverse complement strand
ATCCTTCTTGACTGTGCAGTTGTTAGGCTTCGCCTTGCGTAGGTTTCGCCGAGGAAAACCTCGCTTATGCGTAGGCGTAAGCCTTGAAAAACTTCATATATAACGGCAATTTGCCGTAATATAGCCATTCCGGTGACAATGGCGGCGAGGATCCACCTGTTCCCATTCCGAACACAGAAGTTAAGCTCGCCCGCGCCAGAAGTACTTGGGTTTTAACTCTGGGAGATAAGGTCGTTGCCGGATTTCAAAAAATAAGCGTTACCATTGTGTGGCGCTTATTTTTGTTATTCAAGCTTAACTTCTGTGGCAAGCCGCGAGTGCGCGCCATTAAGCCGTGTCATTTCGAGGGATATGAGCGCGAGTTTCGCGCGATTGACCGAGAGAATCCCCTCGTGGGCTGGTCGAGGTTGTTTGAAACAGCAAACCAAAAGTTGCTTCGCAACAGATTCTTCGTCTGGCGTTGCCGTTTCCTCTGCCGTTTCCCCTTTGGGGAACCTCGGCAGGGCGTAACGCTTACGCGTTCGGTACGACGCTAACGCTCGCGCAGAATGACAGGAGAGGGGGTAGAATGGCAAACCCGCGCAGAATGACAGGGTAGGGGGGGGGAGTTGTTAGCGACCCGCCGCCCACCCCTTGGCTTCTTCCCCCAATGGGGGGGAGCTGTCGAGCGAAGCGAGACTGAGGGGTGGACAACACGTCAGCGGTGCTCCCACCCGACGACTACGTCGCCACCCTCCCCCGTCGGTGACGGAAGAGGGCAATGGTAGGGGGGAGTTGTTAGCGACCCGCCGCCTCGTCGCCGCAAACTTAGGTTTTAAGCCGTTTGCTCTACGCGCAAACGGCAAAATTGCCATGTTGCGGCTCCTCTTCCCAAAAATTTCGCTATGCTGCAATTTTTGGGAACCCTGTGACATGGCGACGGAAGAGGACGAGCGCGGAGTTTTCAAAACAGCACAGTGCGCTGTTTTGCCGCGCGAGATGAGTGAGCGCAAACGTCCCGCGCGAACGGTGACCGAGTCCGCTGTTGTCCTTACAGCGGACGAGAAAGGAAATTGCCCGATTTCAAAAAAATAAGCGTTACCATTGTGTGGCGCTTATTTTTGTTATTCGAGCTTAACTTCTGTGGCAAGCCGCGAGTGCCCGCCGTTTGATTTGCGCAAAAGCAAGTCCACCGCTAACGCAATAAAGAAACTCGGCAGCGGCGACACGCCGCCCCACCCCTTGGCTTCTTCCCCCAATGGGGGGGAAGCTCCCGCGTAGCGGGTGATGGGAGGGGTAATAAAAAGCAAACGACCTCTCCCACCCGCCCTTTCAGGGCACCCTCCCCCGTCGGCGACGGAAGATGGCAAGGCAGCGGCGACACGCCGCTTGATTTGCGCAAAAGCAAGTCCACCGCTAACGCAATAAAGATACCCGGCAGCGGAGCCACTCCGCCGCTTGATTTGCGGCAACATTCGTCCACCGCTAACGCAATAAAGATACCCGGATGCAACGTCACGTTGCCTTGAAAGGTGTTTACAAATTTTGTTGCATATTTACATATCTGGATAATTATTCCGCCCAAACCCCGAAAAAATTTAAAAAATTCATCAAAAAAATTTTAAATCTAGGCGTTTTTTATTGCTTTTTAGCACATTACGCTGTATAATAATTTATATTTTCAGACTATCTAAATGCATAATTTATATATAAATACATTATTTATTAAATAAAAAATCCCGCGCCACCCTTCAAGGCGTTCGGTAAATTTAAAAATTTATTCACATTTTTATTCATTTTGTAATTAAAAACCTATGCGGTTGAGGTTTTGATTAAATTATAAAAAAACAAATTTGGAGGACATTATGAACAAATCACTGAAAAGATTGTTACTTCTTTTCGCATTGATTTGCGTGTTCGTCTGCGGCACGGTTTTTGCCGTTGCCTGTACGGACGGCGGTGGGTCCGGTAACGGCACCATCACCGGCGGCGGCGAGGGCGGCGACGGCGAAGAGACAGTTACTTACTCGGTGACGGTAACTACCGAATCAAACGTTGACCTTACAACCTTAAAGGTACAATGGATGAGCGGCACAACGGAGGCAAGCGAAAAGATTGCCCTTTCTGCGGACGGCAAGGCATCGGCCGAGCTTGATTCCGGCAATTATACTGTTGTGCTTTCGGGCTACGATACGGCTAAATACACAGCCGAGGACGCAAGCGTTACGGCAACCGCGCCCGGCGCGACCATCGTTCTTACTGCAAAGACGCACACCGTAACAGTTGTCGTTACCAACTCAACGGGCGTGGATATCCCCGCCGACGTAAAGGCCCAGCTCTATAACGGTACGCAGACCGTGGGCAGCCCCGTAGCTCTCACCCAGATAGGTGCGGCTATAACAGGCGTTCCCTACGGCAGCAGCTATACGGTAGGTCTTATAGGTTTGCCCGATTATTTTGCCGCGGTAGCCGCAAAGCCCGTGGGCGACGAAAGCACCGTAACCTTCGAGCTTACCCTTGCAACGGTAGATTATAAGATAAACGTTGCCGTTACGGGTGAGGACGCACACGCCATAGCCGACACATTGACCGTCGCGTTCTATAAGGACGACACGGTAGTCGAGGGCTTTGACGAAGTAGAGGTAAAGGACGGCGTTGCCACCGCTTCTCTCCTTGCGGGCGCGTATACCGTAAAGGTAAACGGTCTCGATGCGGCTGTTGAGGGCGCGTATTACGAATGTGACGACGTAACCGTTTCCATAACCGAACATACGGCTACCGTTACATTGACAAAAATAATCTACACCATAACCCTTGAAGAACTTCCCGTAAATATTCAGAAGGAAGATATTGCAAACCTCACGGTAACTTTCGGCAGCGGCATCACTGCGGTTGCATTTGTCGAGGGCACGGCTGAAATAAGCGCGCCTGCGGCAAGCTATAGCACGGTTACCCTTGCGGGCTCGCAGAAGAGCATAGACGGCGTTCTTACGGAAGCGCTCACCGCCGAGAACAAGGAGTCGGGTCTCCGTCTCGGTTTGAAAAATACTCCTTTTGTAAACCCCGGCGACTTTGTAATAACCACCGGAGCTGACGGCACCGCCGACATTTCCGTGACAGGTCACACTCCTCAGGATCAACCCGAAGTGACCGAGCTTCTCTATACGTTCAAATGGGAGGTTTTCGGCTCGGGTGATTCGATTGCTGTCGGCAATACCAGCGGAAGCGATAATCCCATAACCTTTGTTTCTGGAGAAATTTCATACATTCTCAGAAATTCACAGAGGGTTGAATTCTCTCTTAACCACACCCCCACGGGCGTGCACAAGTTCATTCTCAACCTTGCCGTAAAAGCGGCTCCCGCTAAGGGCGACATAATGAACCCCATAGATGTTTCGGCAATTGACGGCGTCTATACCCTTCCCGAGGGCTCCGAGCTCACGGAGGCATACTTCAGACTTCCCACGCTATCGGGTAATAAGACCTACGACCTTAAGTCCGCCGGCGAGGGAGTGGAGGTTTATTCGCTCGGCACTTCCCCTATGAAAAATCCTCCCGAAACCTTAAAGGTTGAAAACGGCGGTTCTATGAACCTTGTGCCTTGGGATGTGTACAACAGCGCGGGTACATTGCACAATTATGTCTATGCAAAGCTCTCCGACACCGCTGAGCCCGGAACCGTGCTTACGTTCGAGGTTGAGGTGCACTTGGATCCCGGTGCGAGCCCCGCTAAACCCATTGTGCTCCAGCTGGATATTGCAGCTGAACATACCTTCCCCAATGACAACTCGGGTAAACCGGTTTGGTTCTCGTTCACTCCTTCCGAGGCGGGCGACTACCGCTTCAGCGAGGCAAATGACAATCAGGACTTCAATTATACGGTTTACGGCGGCTTTGAGGGCGAGGGCGCTACCGCTACGGGCAAGGATCCTGTAACCGTTACAGGCGGCCGCATACCCCTTGAAGAGGATCATACCTACTATATTTCCGTAGATTATATCTATTGGATGAAAATAACCGTAACGATATCAAAATATGTGGCTTTGCCCGGTGAAAAAGACAATCCTATCGAGGCGTCCGAAACCGGCGATACCCCCAACACGGTTGAAATTAAATTTGGCGAAAATGTGTACTTTAAACACACGGTAAAGACGGAATCTCTCAACGAAGACGGCGATTTCGTTCTTGAATTCGATCCTCATCCTTCGGCGTTAGAGTCTGTATTCTATAAAGATTCAACATATTCCGGCGAAACCTACGATACTTTGGGTTATAACATCGGGGACGATGGAAAATACTCCACAACCATACATAATTTGCATGTTGGCGACGTTGTTTACTTCTACATAAAAGCAAACACCACGTCAGCTACCTTCTATATCAATAGACCTGAGGTAATAGAAAAAGAAGATGAAATAGAGGTTGGCAAAACCGTTACGTATTCCCATAATGATAGCGGCGGCGTCGCTATGAGCACTACGTTCAGCCTTGCATCTTCCGTACAGCCCGGCGAATACATTTTGGAATATTCGGTTGACCCTAACCCCTATATTTACGGCAAAATAAATGTAACCGTAGGCAGTTTCTCTGTAAGCTATCCCGATAGCGGTACAATACCCGTTACGGGCAGCCTTAATATTACAATACCCGCCGGTGCAACTTCGATTCAGATATCTACAACTACGGGCGCCGCACCCGCCACATACGTGTGGTCGTTCACCCTTAAAGTGCCTGAACCCGAGCTTGATGTGGGCGAAAATCAAACATTTGATCTTACCACAAGCACAACCACAATTAAAGTTGTCGCTCCCGCCGGCACATATACGCTTGGATATCATTTCAGTGTAATGGGAATGTTCGGTTTCAGCGGCGGTAATGTAAATAATACGTTCCAACAGGACGGCTCTACTGAAATCACTTTTGAAGAGGGCGACGTAATAACTATCACCAATTTTATGAGTGCTCCCGGCGTAACCGTAACATTTACGCTCACGGCAGTTGGCGGCGCCGAAGGTACTGAACTTACCGTAGGAACGCCCACCGAAGTAACGATTACTCCCGATGAGTCGTCTAATGTAAATCTCACAATTACGCTCAGCAACGTTCCCGCAGGCACATATAATTTTGAATTCTCTACCGAGAGCGCAATATTCTTGAATCTCAACAATTGGTATGTAGTAATCGGTCAAACGCAAGTGCAGTTTGCAAAAGAAGGAGATGGTTATATCGGACCCGTGCAAATCACTATTCCCGATGATTGCACCGAAATCTCCATCACCAGTAGTGGGATTGGCGCACCTTTAACGGCAACAATAACGCTCACGGCAGTTGGCGGCGGTACAGGTCCCGTTGTTCCTCCTGTGACCAAATACGATATCACAGTGGGTGAAAGTGCGGAAGTAACAATGCCCGCAAACTACTTGGGCGCAAATAAAACCGTTTATCTTGAGGCAGGCACCTACACCATAACGGTAACTGGCGACAATTTAAATTCCGTTTCCATAGAAGATTCTTCTTGGGTATTAGGTAATTTTGGTATCATACTGGAGGCAGGCGCGGCAAGAACGGCTACGCTGACCGTTGCAAAGGCAGGCGAATACACTCTCACGTTCAAAGATACTTCCGGCAAAGGTACAACAGTGTCCGTCCTCATCACGGCAGGCGGCTCACAGGAGGGCGCAGACTTGACCGTTGGCGAATCCGCCGAAGTAGTTATCCCCTCAGGTTACGATGGCGTGGATAAGACCGTTTATCTTGAGGCAGGCACCTACACGGTTACCGTTACCGGAGATTCCGAGAATGTGGTAGCTATAGGCGAAGTAACGGGTACTCTCGGCGAGTACGGTACAATCCTCAACCCCGACGGCGAAAGAGTGGCTATGTTCACCGTAGAAACGGCAGGGCAGTACACGCTTAATTTCCAGGACACAACCAGCGCGGGTCTTACGATCAACGTTCTCATTGAGGTGAGCGAAGAATCCGAAGAGGGCGACCTGACCCTCGGCGAGGCAGGCACCGTGACCTTAACAGGCATCGGCAGCCCCGAAGAAGTAATCAAAACCATTCAACTTGAAGAAGGTTGGTATACTGTCACCATAGAGGGCGACATGGCTAACGTAATGGTAGTAGACAGCCTCGGTGACACGATTGTTGCCCGCACCACAAACAGCGGCAAGCTGCATGTTGAGGTAACCGGTTTGGTTGAGCTTACGTTCAGATATTTCGGCACCGCGCCCCTTTCGCTGACCGTTACTATCACGGCTCAGTAATGACTCCTGTTATTTACTTATAGCAAAGTAAATAAAAACCCTCGGCGCCCCGCGCAATTTCGCGCGGGGCGCCGTTTTTGTGTTTCTCTCCGCCTTTTGCTGCCCAAACGCCTAAATATTGTGAATAAACCTATTGCAATTTAAAAAAATTAATGTTATAATGTATTCAGTATTGTATAATCTTTTTTAAAAGAAGGAAAAAATTATGGAAATCGAAGAAATTAATATCCGCGATATAAAAATCGAGACCGCAAATCTCATTTTGCGCCCCTTCAAAGAGTCCGATATCGACGACTTATACAACTATGCCAAGGTCCCCGGCGTGGGCGAAGCCGCAGGCTGGAAGCACCACGAAAGTAAGGAGGAGACCGAAGCCGTTTTAAAGGTGTTTATCGAGTCCCACCGCACCTTTGCCATAGAGGAAAAGTCGAGCGGCAAGGTCATCGGTTCCATCAGCCTTGAAAAGAGCTCCGATATCTACAATAACAGGGGCTTAGGCGAAAATATCAACGACACGGGCTATGTCATCGCGCAGGACTATTGGGGCAAGGGCTATGCCGTTGAGGCTCTGCAGGGCGTTCTGAGCTATGCCTTTTATATCCTGCACCTCGACGCCGTTACATGCGGTTGCTTTGCCGGCAACGAGAGCAGCAAAAAGCTGCTTAAAAAGTGCGGCTTCAAGCTCATAACCGAGGATAAATACGTCACCCCGCAGGGCGCAGAGTACGACGCCTGCTACTATGCTATAAAGCATCTTGACTACGGCGTGGAATATTCCTCCAACGTTGAAAAGCAGTCGGAGCCCGCCGAGCAGCCCGCAGAAGAGCCCAAGGCGGAAGAGCCCGCTCCCGCCGAGCAGCCCAAAGAAGAGCCTAAGGCGGAGGAGCCTGCTCCCGCCGAGGAATCCAAGGAAGAGCCCAAGGCGGAACCCGAACACGAAGAGAAGAAGTAACCTCGCGTAAGGGGGAATTTTATGGAAGACGACGAGGAGTATTCCTATACCGGATACGCGGAACCCTCCGACGAAAACCTCGCCAAGTTCAAGGACAACGAGGAAGTGTTTTCCTACTCGGCATATGCCGGGGAAGCGGCGGAGGAGGAGCGCACAGAGAGCTATGGCGATTATATAATCGAAGAATTTTCCGCCGAGACCAATGTTTCAAGGGTCACAAAAATCACCCGCCTGCCCGAAAATTTAGTAATTTACGTTTTTTCGGTAATTTATTTGGTAGTGGGCGTGCTGTGCATTGCCATAACCGACCGCATAACCGAGCTTTTGCCCTACATAGTGGGCGGCATGATGATAGTTATAGGCTTTGCGAGGTTTGTGGTTGCGCTCCGCAATCATGAGTACAGGCATTTAAAAACCAACCGCACGGCGACGTCGCTCATAGTCACGGCGTTGGGGATAATGATAATAGTGCAGAGCTTCCAGCCCGAAAACGAGTCGGCTATCACGTTTATTTCCATCGTATGGGGAATTTTGGGGCTGTTCGAGGGCGCGCACGCGTTCAACCACGCATTCAAGCGCATAGCCAATTCCGAGCGGTGCATATATTATCTCATAAAGGGGCTTGTGGAGCTTGTTGTGGCGTTCATGCTTTTGTACGACCCGGGCAACCACGCCACGCACCAATTCCATATCATAGTGTTCGGGCTGAATCTTATATTTGATTCCATCACCATGATACCGCAGGTAAAAGCCATTTTGGCCACAAAATAAAGTAAAAACCGCACAAAAGGTGCGGTTTTGTTTTAGGAGGAGCATGAAAGCAACCGCATGGGATCTTTTAAAGCTTGCGCAGGCGTTCGAGGGGGAATTTGACCCCGCCGACTTCACGCCCGAGGAGCTGGACGGGCTTTTGGGGCTTATAGAGGAGACGGACTCGCCCGAGGATATCCGCCGCAAGTATTTTGAGTACTACGACGACGTTAAGGACAGAACATTGAAAAAGCACAAATGGAGCGATTGAAAAAGGAATTGCCTAAGCAATTCCTTTTTTCAATCGCTCCCGCCAACGGGTGATAAACTTCGCAATACTGTGTTGCACTCCGCTTGTCAGCGGGTCACGTACGTCTATGTACGCTCCCCTTGCCAATGCTCGCGCGCCTTGTCTTGCTCGTTTCTGCCCCGTTGCTAACTTCGTAAATGCAACTCCCGCAATAGCACCCCCCAACCTTGGCTCCTTCCTTTGGGGGGACGAGCGCGGATTTCTCAAAACAGCCTAGTAGCGCTGTTTTGCCGCGCGAGATGAGTGAGCGCATAGCGCAAGGCGCGAACGGTGCCCG
>CANQQD010000048.1 GCA_947625865.1 uncultured Clostridia bacterium | reverse complement strand
TTTCCCCGATAAGTTTTACCCATGGCGGTTAGCTCTTTTATTATGTCCTTGACGATTACGCCCTTTGAAAACTCTGCGTACATAAATCTCACCGTTTCCGCACGTTCTTCGTTTATGACAAGTTTCCGTCCGTCGAGCTTATACCCGTAAGGAACGCCGCCGCCTTGGTAAAAGCCCTTTAATCTCGTTTCTTTCATACCGCGTTTTACTTTCTGTGAAAGCTCTGCGGAGTAGTATTGATTCATACCTTCGAGCAAACTTTCGAGGATAATTCCCTCTGGCGTGTCTGGTATATTTTCCATCGCGGATAACACTTTCACGCCGTTCTGTTTTAGCGTAGTATGTTGATTTTTCTTATTGCACATGCCAAAGTTAAAATCAGAGCAGATAACAGCAGAGTGACGAGATAAAGTAAAGGCGGAGATGTTTCCTTTTTGAAACGTCTCCGCCTTTTCGGTTTTACTCAATTACTTAAATTTATATTCCACTTCGCACCGCGCGCATTTTTTAGAGAAGTCCCTGCCCGAAAACGTCAAACCCGACCGAGCCCACAGAGTGTGCGTCTCTCCCGCGGCGATCTCGAAGGTAACCGACGAGATTTTTTGCGTGAGTTTGCCGTTCATATCGTATATAGCGCAATCTATACCTACGTTTATGGGAGAATCGGTTTTGTTTTTGACTTTGACCGAAACGATCGGATAGTATGCGTTGTTATACAATGTGCCCGGGGTAATTTGCGGTTCTTCAACTATTTCGATTTTGTCCGACACATCGTTGCATGCAGTTAAACTACCTACACATGTCATGGCAATGCTGAAGATAAATGCTACCGTACACAGCGATAAAAGCAGTCTTTGTATAGTTTTCTTTTTCATAAAAAATCCCCTCTGGAGTTTATTTCCAAGGGGATTTTATCAAACTTTGTGACCCCAAAATAGGACAGGTAAAATTCATTTGTGTTTTTTGAGTTCGTTCATTATATCTTCGGCAACTTTATTGAGCATACCTTTTATGTTCAAAAATTTGGGAGGTGTAAAACGCAGGCATTTTCAACCCCAATTTTGTAGAAATTTCAACAACGGGAGAGCCGAGAGTGGGATAATACTTATCGTCATTCAACATTTCATATGCCCCGTCGTGGTGAAAAAACGCATCGCAAAGAGTGTGATAGTAGGGGTTTTTGGGGCCTACCGCAAATATAACGCAATCGGGGTTTACAATTTCAATCTCCTTTTGCAACAGCGATTTTCCGTCGAAAATTCCCCCGTTCAAAATTTTTCTTTCGCTGTTATTTCCGTCATACGGTAACTTGCTTTCAACCCATTCTTTTCCATCGGGGAGAATGTATCTTCTCACCTTGTCGAGGTTATTCCAGCATACTCCATATCCATTATTTTTGAATTCTCTGAAAAACTGCCAAAAGGGAGAGTTGTTATACTCCATTTTTGTTGTGGGAGTTACATTGTACACCTGAAAATTCAAATAATCAATTGCCCATTCCTGCCAATTATCCAAGCGCCATTTTTCATAGTCGAATGTGTGCCCGTTTGCCTCTTGCCCCACAATCATTATTTTTTTATCGCTTTGGACGTAATGCTCGCTGACGCCGAAACCGAACGCACAGGAAAGTTTGCCCTTCTCTTCCTCGTTTTTGTCGTATTCTTTTTTTAAGGCATTATAGCACTGTGTCTCCCATACTTTTTGCACTGCAAGCAGTTCTTCATTCATTGTCATCATTTTCACCTCTGTTTTTATATTATCAAAGCGGCAATTACTTGTCAATCGCCCCCGTAAAGTTTGCTCATCTCACGGATATCGTCCTTGATTTTCTCCACAAGCGGCCGGGGCGACAGCACTTTGACGTACTTCCCGAACTGCAATATCCAAAAGTGCATCGCCTTGGGACTTGCCATCACAGAAAATTTATAGTTGCCGTCCTTAAGTTTGGTAATCTGCACGTCCTTGCCGAACCAATCCAGCACGTTGTCGATCATGTTTTCGCCGTAGTTTGCAGTTATAAATTCAATGCGGCAGGGCTCGTCCTCAAACATATAGGGCAGCCTGCAACTGATTTTGCCCAAGTTTATGCCGTTTTGGCAGTTTTTAACTTCACCGAGCGGCTTTACGGGCAAGTCCAAAAAGGTTATGTCGCTCAGGCGGTCAACGCGGCAATAGGCGAGGTTGTCGTACCTGTCAAAATTGCATACAAGGTAGTATCTGCCGTTTTTGAGGAGCAGCTGGTAGGGGTTGACGAGCGACTTTTGGCCTTTTTTTCTGTGCAGCTTTTTGTCCGCGCCGTGGACGTTGGTGTAAAACTCCACCTTTATCCGCTTGTCGATCGCCTCGCACAAAAGCTCGATATTCAAAAAATAATCGCAGTTTTCGTCCTTTTGCCAATCGTCCAGATTGACGACGTGCCTTGTATAATTTTTGAAGTACTTGCCGCCCTCTTCTGACAGCTTTGCAATAAGTTCGCGGGTGTGGGACTTGCAGACGTTGCGGTTGGAAAGGACGGAATCAATCAAAAGGCGGAGTTCACCCGCCTCGAATTTTCTTTCGGCGAGATATGCGCCCGAATTGTCGGCAACTATCTCGTAGCCCGCGTCCTGCAAAAATTCTATGTTGCGCGCAACTGCCTTCCTCTCGCACTCGATGCCGTACACGGTCTTTAAAAGCGAAATAATCTCGCCCTGCCGCAGTTTGTGGTTTGCGTCCGAATATTCGGTGAAAATTTCAAGTATTCTCAAAATCAAAACTTTTTTGGGTTCGTAGTCTGCCATAGCGGTTGCTCCTTTGTTTTCTGCGCGTATTATAGCGCAAGGCTTGTACCGAAAACGGTACAAGCCGATTATAACACAGAAAATTTAAAAATGATATTTAAACTATTCTCAATCAAGAGCTTCCAATAGTTTTTTCGCGCCCTCGTGTCCCTTTGACGCCGCGCTCTTCAAGAGATTGAGCGCTTCCTCAAAGTCTTGTTCCGCTTCCTCGCCCAACTCTTTCAATACTTTTTTCGCATTTTCATATCCCTGCGCCGCCGCTTTTCTCAGCCATTCTTTGGCCGTCTCGAAGTCCCGCGCTACGCCGTCGCCGTTGAGATAGCAGAGACCGAGATTGTGTTCAGCTTCCGCATATCCCTGCGCCGCTGCTTTTTCAAACCATTCCGCAGCTTTTTTGCAGTCTTTATCTACGCCTTCCCCAAAGATATACATTGTGCCGAGAGTACTTTGTGCGGCAGCATATCCCTGCGCCACCGCCCGTTCATACCATATAACCGCTTGTTTATAATTTCGTTTTACGCAGTCCCCGCGGGTATAACTGTTTCCGAGATTCAACTGCGCGTTCACATACCCCTGTGCGGCGGATTTTTTCCACCAAGCCATTGCCTTTTTGTTGTCCCGCGCTACGCCTTGTCCCTTATAATAGCAATAGGCAAGCACATCTTGCGCCTTTGCGTTCCCCTGCGTGGCGGATTTTTCGTACCATTTGACTGCTTCTTCCTCGTCCTGCCCGACGCCTTCGCCGTAAAAGTAACAGTTTCCGAGTTCGTATTGCGCCTCCGCATCGTTTTGGAACGCCTTTTTGAGGGCTTCCTCAAATGCCTTCAACTTTGACTCATCTTGTATATGTTTAGTATCACTCATTATTTTTCTCCTTTTGTTTATTGTAACATATTATAGGGTGTACTTCAAGTATCCTCGGAAGAAATCATACTGCATACCCTGTCCCTAAAAAAGGACAATTAGAAATTATATAATGAAATACCGTACTGTTTTCGGGACGGCGGTTGTGGTAGTTTTAAATTATGAAAGGCAATTACGAAGATATTTTAAGCAAAATTTCGGGCGGCACGCCGCTTGAAACAGTTGCGGCGTACTGCGACAACGTTGAGGACTTTGAATTTTTGATTGCAAACGTCAAGCCGACGGCAAACGCCGTGCAACTATCGAATGATTTGGTACAAGCGGCGGTGGAGTCGGTCAAAGATATAGCTCCCGACGAAATAACCGCGGCGTTTATTCAAAGAAATTTAAACATCGGCTATCCCCAAGCCGCCGCCCTGTGCGATTTGTTGAAATCAATCAAAACATAATTATGTGCGGAAATCAAAAGCCTGAAATTTATTCTGTAGCCGCATTACCCGCATTTCTTGTTTTGCAGACTTTCGTTTGCGCTCCTGATCTTGGAAAAACTTATTAAAAGCCTGTTTTTCAGTTCGGTATCATTGACAGGCTTTTCTTCCGGCCGCCACCCGCAATTTTTTGTTAAGACGTCCTCCCTTCCCCATGTTCCGTTATGCTTTGTGAACAGAAAAATATGTAACATGCCGTCCGGATAACCGCTGCCGTCATATTTTTTAATATACCCGGTATCCGGAAAAAGAATCAGCAGTATGGGCGTATCGGTAATATCGTTGAAGTTTTCATGCGCTTTGAGTATCTTATCGCAACAGATAAGCCGTTCTTCCAACCCGTCGTCAAAAGAATCATATCCGATGATCACGCGGGCCTTAGCGCACTTTATCGGAATCAGTTTGCAAAACTCATCGAACCAACCGAGCTTATTTATTTTGTTGTCGTTAATATCGAATTTCGCGTTTTCGTGCTCGATGGCATAGTCGAGCGTCCAAAAATGGCGGGCTTTGTCGATATAACGGTAGAGAATGAAGTCTATCCTGTAATATTCCTTTTCCAAAACTTCGGGCTGACCGTATTCACAAGTATTTTTCAACAGTGTGTTGAGTCTGTCTTTTAAAGGAACGATTACATTTTTTTCGTGAAAATCCGTCCAGTTACTGCTGACGCTCCATTGCCCGTCGCCGCCCTTGTTTATTACAGCCTCCGTCCAGCAATAGAGATAATCCTTGCAAAAATTTAATAATTCTTCGTTTTGGTTCATAAATATTCTCCTGTTTTGCCGCCGAAGATATTAATGCCGTAATTTCCCCTGTCGTTGAAAAGCTTTACAACCTGCACATATCTTGCACCCAGCTTTTCGGAATTGCGCCACGCCGAAAATGGCTTTTCAAAGTGTATGGGAATGAGAAAATTTACGTTTTTATTTTTTGCAAGTTCCGAAAGACTTAAAGCTTCGGTCATATGCCGATAATCCGAAAAAGTTTCGCATTTGGAAAAAATTTTCAAATCGAGCACGGCAAGCCTGCAACCCTTTAAAAGAGGCGCGATTTTTTCGGCAACTCCGCCGAAGCCTGGCATATCCAACCTCTCGAGCGGAAAGTCCGAAAAAATGCTTTGCTCCCTGTCGGTAAAAATCTGTACCCCGTCCAATTCTTCGTCGGCAAGATTGCAAAATGCAAGGGCAAGTTCGTCCTCCCGCTCGTCTTTTAAACCTTCGAGGAAAGTAATGCCGTACTCCGAAAAGAGAGTATTGTATAAATCTTCTGTGCAATTGTCTTCTTCGTTCATTAAAGCGAGCGCAAGCCGCGCATAGGCGAGAGTATATGTTAAAATATCGTGGCGCGCGACCTGAAGAGTATCGTCATCCAAAAGAAAAATATCATACTCCGTAAATATTTGCTCTATGGAGGTGACCTCTTTTCCGAAATTTTTCTTTATGGGGAATACTGCGGGGAAATATTTTACGGGACGGTCGAAAGAGAGACCGCATTTTTGGGCGGCGCCGAGAAATATCTTAATCGTATCGAAAAAGCTCGGCATTGCGACGGGCACGTAACCTTTGGAAAATTCGCACACCCGCTTTGCGACTTCTTTAAACTCCGGCGCGCCGACGAGGTGGTCTTCCGTGACTCCGTACGACTCAGGATTGCCATAATCTATACAGATATCGTGCGCGTCGTAGCCTTCAAGCGCGATAAATGAGGAGAAATGTGAAGTTATTTGCCTGTCCTCCACTTTGACCGCCGCAACCTCTATGAGTTTCGGCTTGTCGATTTTTTCTTTTATGCCGCGGATTTCGTCCGCGCATGCAAATCCGATTATCACATATTTTTCGTTTTTATCTATCATATCGATCTTCTCCGTACTATGATTTACGCCCTATAACAACAGCATATCATAAAATTCAACGCTTTGCAATATCAACATTTGGCAAGTTCGGCTTCAAGCTCCCCGAAAACCACGGCCGTCCGCTGCCCGCGCCGGCGATCACGCGCAGATTCCCCTCCGTATCGAAAACCGCCTGCCTCTGCCGTTCATTGAACTCCGAAAAAAGGTCAGACATAAAAAATTCCTCCGGGGTGTTACCGGAGGATATAATACCGCAAACCCCGTCCCGAATACGGGACAGCGGGAGGTTGCTTTTTATTTTATATGTTGCGCTTTTATTTTGCCCTTGGCGTTATATCCATTTCAGCGTGCCCGGGCGGAGAGTTATTGAGTATAATTCCGTGACGTTGTTGCCGTGAAGGTCATATATAATTACAGAGGTTATCGTGTTGGGGGCAAGAGCTTCCGCGGGGGAAAGCTCGCCGCCGACGGTTATTTCTATGCGGTGTCCCTCAAGCAGCGACCCCAGCGATATCCAGCCGCTTCCCTCGCCCCTGTTGCCCGACAAAGGCTCGCCGTTGGGCTTAGAGGAAACAGAGACGCTTGTCACCTCGATAGTGCGCGGCAAAATTTCCAAAGGCTCGCTCTCGCCAACAAAATCTATTCTGTTTTCGCCGTTCAGGGTGCGGTCGGCGCCCGTGCCGTCGGTGAGCGAGGCGGAGCTCATTTGCGCTATTTCGGAGAGCGTTAAATGCCCTACCGTGTTGAGTTCTCCCTTGATTTCAGCCGTCACCCACGCCTTTTCAACGTCGGGCGGGACGCGCGTTACGGCGTAATCGGATGAACTGTAGGATAGCGGAGAGCCGTCGTACTGCTTGCTCTTGCTGAACACCGTGATCTGCACGGGCGACTTTATGCGGAGCTTGCCCCACTCTCCCTCCGCCTTATAATTGCGGGAAACGTCCCTGCCGTTATGAGTAACCGTAAACGAAAGCACGTTATCCGCATATGCGACCGCGTTTGTATCGGTAATTTGAGTAACTCCGTCGGAGAGGGCGGAGGCTTCGGCGCCCCGCAGCAGTCCCTCCCCATCCTCAGCCTGAAGAAGGGTAAAATCGAGACATGTATGCGGTTTTCCGTCATAGACCCATTCCGCGCCGCCCGTTTTAACGCGGAACACCCGCGGCGTAACTGCGAGCGTGCCCGTCTTATAGCTCAGCGCATAATTTTTCGTCACGTCGGCTCCGTCCGCGGCAGATACAAAGTAATCTATCTCTACCGTATTGGGCATGCTGCCGGCGTCGGTTATTTTCGCACAGCCTGTTGCCTCGCCCGAAAAGGCATGTCCCTCAAGCGCGCCCGAATATGTAAACGCGTTCAAAAAGTGCTCTTCGCCGTTGTACGTCCAGCTGCCCGACGGAGTTTCGACGGTTATGGCTCTTTTTGCAACAGATATCGTGCCCGCTTTAAGCGTTATATTATAATTTCCCGTCTTGTCGACGCCGTCGTCCGAAACGCCCAACGAAAGGGGCTCGTTGGGGTAGTCGCCCGCGTCCGTGACCGAGATATACTCTATATCGAGTACGTCGCCGGCGGCGAGAGCGCCAGAGGACAAGTTGTAAAATCCCGCGGAGTGGGGCTCGCCGTCGTAGCCGAATTTTTGCGAGCCGGTGGCAATGGTTATATCGCGGGGCGTGACGGCGAGAGCGCCCGCGTCGATATCTATGGAATAATAGCGCGTGACGTCCGCTCCTCTGCCGTCCTTTACGGTAACCGCGGGTATATTCTCCGTTTGGGAAACTTCGCAAAGCTCCGGATATCCCGTTGCCTCCAACGTGTGCCCCTCGAGAAGTTGCAGCGCAGACGTTACCTCGAGCCCTTCGGCGCAGTGCCGGGCGCCGTCGTATTCAAAGCTTGCGGACGGCGTTTGTACCGTGATGGGGCGCGGGGTGTTTATCACCGTTTTTTTGACGGGTTTAAGCTCGTAGCAGTCCGTTACGTCCTCTCCCGCGCCGTTCAGGATCTTTATTGCCCCGCGTCGCGCCCAAACATTGAAATTGCCGTCCTCTAAAGCCTCAAATTCAAAGTCCACGGCATAAAGGACGTCGCCGTACCTCAGCTCCGCCGAACACGCGGGAGCGCTGCCGTAGTCTAAATTATCGTCCGTAATCATTATCTCTACGGGCGCGGGCAGAATTTTATAGGAATGTATTTTGCCGTAGCGGACAGAGCCCGCAATATCCGTTGAAAAAGCCCTGACCTCGTAGCTGCCTGCACGCGTGGGCTGTTCGCCGCTCCACGCTCCGCCCAAAGTGCGGAACTCATAGCCCACGGGCTTGAAAAGGGAGGAGGAATTCGCTTTTAAGCTCTCGCCGTAGAAGATCTGCGCCTCAAAATCATCATAATAAACGCTGCCCGTTACAGCCAAAAGCGCCGCGCCCGCAACCAAAAGGAGCAGGACCGCCGCTATAACGAAGCGCAGTTTCCAGAGTTTTATCAAAAACGTGTTGCGTTTTTTAAGCTTTTCCCTGTAAGACCTGTACAGCATATACCACCTATTCGACCGTAAGAGTCCCGAAAATTATTTTTATGGAATAGTTGGCTGTGACGTCTACGCCACGGCGGTCAAATATTTTTACCGTAGCCGTGTTCTGGCTTTCGCCGCGCACCGTTTGTCTGCCGCTGAAGGTCAGCTCTATATGGTCGCCGACGGCAAGCCCGACCTCGGTAAAATCATCGCAGGTGAGCGCGGAACCGTCGTAGACCTTCGAGGCAGAGCCCGTGGTCACCGTTACGTCGCGCCGCGTAAGCTCGAGCACGCCGTAGATATAATCTATCACATAGCCGTCGGACACGTCGCCGCCGTATTCGTCCGAGACAGTTGCGGTAAAGACGTTATCCGAAATTCCGACGTTTACCATTTGGGCGTACTCGCCCCTCACGCTGTGCCCGTGAATGAGTTCCCCGCTCTCCACGGTGCAGCTCTCCTCCTTTAACGGTCCGCCGCCGTACTGCGCCGTTGCAGAGCCGCTCTTCAGTACTATGTGGCGGCGGGAGCACATGGAGCAGATTTCGTTTTGGAAATCATGCACGCCCGTTGCCGTGACCGAACGGGTTTCGGAAGCGCGGCAAAGAAGGCATATGCGCATTTCCTCGCCGTCCGTGCTGCACGTCGCAGGTTCGACAGCTATCCAGCCGTCCCCGTTTGCTCCGCCGATATACTTATGAGGGCATTTGCCGCCCTCGAACTCCGTCCACGGAAAGTCGGGCGGAAGATTAGTCCAAGGCACGAGTTCCCAAGGGAAAGCCGCAGGCAGCTCCGCCCAAGGCACTTCGGTCCAAGGAAATTCGGCGGGAATATCATCCCATGGTATAACAGACCACGGTATGCTGTTCAGCGGCACGTCCGACCAAGGAAAGCCGTCGGGGACATCGTCCCACGGGACCTCAGACCATGGTATTTCGTTTACAGCGACGTCCTGCCAGGGGAAGCCCTGCCAGTCGAATGTGTCATAGGGGAAATCCTCGGGCAGTTCTTCCCACGGGATCTC
>CANQQD010000047.1 GCA_947625865.1 uncultured Clostridia bacterium | reverse complement strand
TTTTATCTTACAAAAAACCTGTTGATTTATTTAACTTTTTTATCTCTTACTGTTGCACTTAGTTTGACAATTCAATCCGACGTCAACAGTCGTTTAAGGATCGGTTTTGCTACGCTTGTGCTTTACTATAAAAAACACTGCACCCGCAATAACCAAAACCGAAGCAGGGATAGCTATTGACAGCCATATCAAATTGACGCCCGCCTTATCCGTTTCAAGAATAATTTCGAAATATAATTCAGTTGTATTGTAGCTGCTTGCATCTTCGCCTGTATAAATTGCTTTTGCGGTAATTTTGTCGGCTGAGAGCTTTATGTCTCCATCTTCCCAAACAAACCCTTCAGGCAGCGATATATCGGACAATTTTGTTGCTTTTTTATCGGTCCGGATCGTTGTGTCAACGTTTGGCTTCTCCGCCCGGAGAATTGTAAAGGAAAGTTCTTTTGTACCTGTGTAATTATTTTTACCTTTGACTATAACGGTCGCCTGACCGGCAAAAATGTTATTTTGATACTCTATTTCAAAATCAACGCCTTTTGAAAGGGTCAATGCTCCGTCTCTTGCAATTACATTTGGTGTTTGTTTGTGTCCGTCGTAAACAAATGAAGTTGTATCAAGTCTTAACTCCGTTATCAAAGCAATTTCAAGCTGTGCCTCTCTGACTACCGTTATTTGCATCTCCGTGTTGATATAATTATTTTTATCCTGCCCGGTGTAAACCGCGGTAGCCTGAAAATTATCGCTTGCCAATTCAAGATCCGGCGTTTGCCATGCCCAATTATTGCAATTCAACAAAATTTGATTTAAATTATTAATTCTATCGCTGACTTTAATTATGCTGTTTGGTTTTTCCTTCGGCCATCGAGCCTTTTGTATTTCAAAGCTTTGGCTTGTTTGATTAAAATAGCGCCCGTTTCCTTTGACGATAACTGTGGCAGTCCCGGCATCTATGTTGCTTTGGAATGTCAAGGTGTAGTCAATGCTGTAGTGCAATTCAATGCTTTCACTAGTGACCTTTACGCTTGGAACGATCGGCTCGCCCGTGTAAACATAGTCTCCTAAAATTTCCACTTCGGCTGTTGAGATATCAATGTCAGCGGGTGGATTTTGGTCTAGCTTGTTAACATAAAAGGTGCAGGTTGTGTTTTGATAAAAGTTCTTATCTTTCCCGACATAAACCAAAGAAACAGGATCATCGGTAGTCCCGTATTCGAGTTCTTTGTTTTTATCGACCCATTGCCAGTCGCTAGGGATCGGAATATCATATAAATTTATTGTGTCGTTGTAAACAGTAACCGTGCCGCTGATCACGCCGGGCGGCTCTTTAGCTTTTGCAACCTCAAAGTATGTCGTCCTTGTGCCCGTATATTCGCCCTGACCCGAAATTACTATCGTAACCATACCCGGCGAATCGTTGTTTTGGACGGCGATAGTGTAATCCTGTCTTTCTTTAAGCAGTTTGTCGTCTGAATCAACGGTTAAATCGTCGCCCAAATAAACGTTAAGCTCGGGAACCAACTGCTTATCTTTTGCATAATAGACAAGTCTGTTTGGAATATCCACACGCGCAAATTCCAAATTTTTGCCCAAATCGGTTTTTCGCTCAACGGTGTTAGTTATCGCCCTGATTTTGGCAGACAAATTTATATACGAAGTGTCGGCATAATTGTCGCTGCTTTTATAACTTATCCATTCCCCGTTGCTGTAATAATAAGTCATGTCATTGACCGAAGGCTCTTTCCCGTTTTCACGTGCGCAATTGACCGGAACGTATTGATCGTTTCCGTTTTTGCAGCTTATTACAATCGAAAAATATTCGCCTTGGTTCAGACTTATCGGCTCTTTAAGGTCTATGGTATGCATTCCGCTGTATTTAATATGCTTATCCAACTCCGCAACGGGAACGCCTTGGTCGGGTTTGTTCATTTTGTCGTTGACGTTGCCGGGGTTTGCCTTAAGATTTTTGTATATCTTAACGTTTACGTTTAAATTATTCTCCGGCACTGATATCATAACGGCTTTCAATTGCTCCTGCTCGGCGGGGCTTGAAAGCTTAGCCTCGTAAATAGCCGCCTGAGCTTCGGCGGGATATTTTATGCTGCTTACCGTTACATCTCCGTCGTAGTGATATATATTTTGATAGTCCTCTCTCATTGCCAAGTCAACGGCATATATATAGCCTATCGGCAAATCATAGGATATGTAGCAGCAAGCCGTGCCGTTGGTGATATCGTATCCGTAATAATTACCATAGCTGTTTTTAACGATCCACGCCCCGTTGTTCTCCGGCTTATCGGGTTTAAATTCCGAACTCGGCATATTGTCGTCCCAGCCGATGATGATGGAGGTATGGTTTGCGCTTGCGTCTTTATCATAATATTTGACATAAGGAGTAGGAGAGCTGTAATTAAACGTAACCGCGCCATACTGCAAAATTGCACGCTTGATCGCGTTTCTGTCGTCGGGGACCCTTTGATAGCTTTGAATATAATATTTGGATTGCTCAAGTTTGTCTCTGATATCACTCTCGGAAACCGAAGTATGAAAGTGATTTTCCTTAACGAGCGAGTACCCCTGCGTCATGATCGCAAAGGCGTTTACGGCGTTATCGCCTTGATTCCATTTTCCATAATCATACGTATCGTTCGCAGTCAATAAAAGCGGATCCTCGTCGCCTTTACGGGTATGACGGGTGTATGCCGCTATCGTTTCATCAAAATCGAGGTTTTCCTTTGTTGCGGTTATATCTATCCCTTCGCGCAGGATGCTTGCTTCAACCGCGCCCACTGCCGCAAATGCCCAGCAGGTATTTCGGTTAACCGTTTGATCTCTTGCGGGAGTTATATAATCAAAATTTCGCCCGTCGAATTTTGCCAAACTGCTTGCCCAATAGTCAAGCTGCTCTTCGTCCGCGTTTTGAAGCTCTTTTAAACTGTTCGGCGCGTCTTGGGAAACGATCTCGGACCCTCGGTTTGCGGTATTTGCATATGCATTTGCCGGGTTATTTGCAGCAAGAAAAAATATGCCCGCCACGAGAGAGAGCAAGACAACCTGAAATAAAATTAAAATAGGCAAAATATGTTTTTTCATATGTTCTAACATTATATTAAAGAAATTTTAATTAAAAGTCAAGTGAGGGAGCGCGGTATGATTTTGGGAACAATTTACAAAACGTGTTGATTTTTATATAAACTTTTTGCGGCGCGGCGATTATTTCTTGCCGAAATTCCGCTTTAATGTTAAAATGTCAGTATGGAATATGCTTTGGTTACGGGCGCAACGGGCGTCCTCGGCGACGGGTTTTGCCGCGAGCTGGCGCGCCGCGGCTGTAATTTATTTTTGACCGGCAGAAGCGAAGAAAAGCTTGACGGGCTTAAAAAGGAGTTGCTTGCGGCAAATCCCGCAATAGACTGTGAGGTGTTCGCCGCTGACCTCACAAGGGAGGAGGAGCGGGAAAGCCTCTTTGAAGCCGCAAAGATATACGCCTTCAACATGTTGGTAAACGTAGCCGGTGCGGATATTCAGAAACCGTTCGAAAAGTACGATGAGGATAAAATAATTTTCCAGACCCGTGTGAATTTCGAGGCGGCGGTATCTCTTTGCAATTTTGCAATAAAACACAGAGCCGAAAACTTAAAAATAATAAATATATGCAGCGTGTGCGGGTTTCAGCCCATGCCGTACTTTGCGCTGTACTCGGCTTGCAAGGGCGCGCTCATCGATTTTTCCGTAGCCCTCTCTGCCGAAATGAAGAAAAAGGGAGTGACCGTGACCGCCGTTATTCCCGGGTCTATATACACCCGCGACGATGTAAGGGAATATATAAACAGCCTCGGATTCTGGGCGAGAAGATCCGCAAAAACTCCCGGATACGTTGTAATCAAAAGTCTTAAAGCCGCAAAAAAAGGCAAGCGCAAAATTATCACGGGAGGCTTGAATAAGCTGATATGCTTTTTCTCCAAACTAACGCCGCAGGGTATAAAGCTCCGATATATAGCAAAAACCCGCGCCCGCGTGGAAAAGGACGTGTTTTAAATTTAATTGACTTGCCGCGGTTATAGGTATATAATAGCCTTAAAAGGAGCAAAAAATGAGCAGAGCCGACGATATATTTATTGCAAATATGCACGAAATTCTGGAGCACGGCGTGTGGGATACCGACAGGGAAGTACGCCCGCGTTGGTCGGACGGCACGCCCGCGCATACAATAAAAAAATTTGGCATTGTAAACCGATATGATCTTAAGGAGGAGTTTCCGCTCCTCACGATTCGCCGCACGGCGTTTAAGTCCTGCCTCGACGAAATTTTATGGATATGGCAGAAAAAGAGCAACAACGTGCGCGACCTTCATTCCAGAATATGGGACAAGTGGACGGATGAAAACGGAAGTATCGGCAAGGCGTACGGCTACCAGCTCGGCGTAAAACACAAGTATAAGGAAGGGGAATTCGACCAAGTTGACAGGGTGCTCTACGATTTGAAGCACAACCCCGCCAGCCGCAGAATACTCACAAACATCTATACGTTTGCAGATTTGCATGAAATGAATCTCTATCCCTGCGCATATTCAATGACCTTCAATGTTTCCGGCGATACGTTGAACGCCATATTGAACCAGCGTTCAGCCGATATGCTCACCGCAAACAACTGGAACGTAGCCCAGTATGCCGCGCTTCTGATGATGATAGCGCAGGTAACGGGCTTCAAGGCGGGCGAACTCGTCCACGTAATCGCCGACGCGCACATATACGACAGGCATGTGGATATGGTTAAGGAAATAATGGAAATGCCCCGCTATCCGGCTCCCGCAGTCGAGATAGATAAGAGCGTTACCAGCTTTTACGACTTCACCGTAGACAGCTTCAGACTGATAGATTATAAGTGTAATACAAAGAAATACGATATACCCGTTGCGGAGTGACGATGAAAGCGATTTTACATGCCGACAGACAGTGGGGGATAGGCAAAAACAATGCGCTTATGTTCAATATCCCCGCAGATATGCGTTTTTTTAAAAATACAACGACGGGCAACGTCGTCGTAATGGGGTCCAACACATTGAAGTCCTTTCCGGGCGGCAGACCCCTTAAGGACAGAATGAACATAGTTCTGTACCCGGGCGGCGAAAAGAGGGATGATTGCCTTGTGGTGCAGACCCTCGAAGAGCTTTTAAAAGAAATCAAAGGGCTCGAAGCCGTCGGCAAAAAAGTCTATGTTATAGGCGGGATGATGCTGTATAAAGCCTTGCTTCCCTACTGCGAGGAAGCGCTCGTCACCAAGGTGGACGCCGTAGGCGGGGCGGACGCTTTTTTTGAGAATCTCGATACAAACCCGAATTTTGAGCTTATTTACGAAAGCGCGCCGGAGGTTACCAACGGCTACACGGTAAGGTTTACGACATACCGCAATCTCAACCCTTTAAAATACTGATACGTGTTGAGTTTTGAATAAAAAATAACTACCTGTATTTGGTTTTCGGAATAAACCTTTGGAATAAAAATTATGCGCCCGCGTGCAAAAATTATAATTTTTTCGATACTTGTGCTCCTCTGTGCCTATATAATTCTGGGCACGGCGTTTTTGATGCGCGGCTGGAGCGTTTACGTATGCGCCGCGCTCTATGTTGCGGGCGGCGCAGGCATAGCTGCGGGAATTTTGTTCCTTGCGATAAAAAAGGACGCGCTTTTGAAAACTACGCTCGTGCTCGAAGCCGCCGTAGCTCTCGTGCTGACGGTAGTGATAGTAATAAACGCCGCGGCGCATCTGAACGAGCTCGAAACGGATGCAGACAAGATAGCTGCCGTCACCGGTCTCATCCTGTCCGCGGGCGGTTGGTCTATGGCTGTCTATGTGGTCATCCAGATCCTTCAGGTGGTGATCCTTCCGCTGCCCGCAGTGGTATGCTATGTGCCCGGCGCGCTGATATGGGAGCCTTGGGTGGCGACTCTTTTGGCTTCGGCGGGCGTTCTTATAGGCGCTTTGATATGTTATTTCCTCGGCAGAGTATTCGGCAGACGGGTGGTCGAGTGGATAGCAGGCAAGGAAAATACCGATAAATACGCCGACTATCTCGGCAAGCGCGGCAAGGTTTTGTTTATAATGATGCAGATTTTGCCTTTTTTCCCCGACGACATCCTCTGCCTCGTAGCCGGACTTACAAAAATGAATTTTCCGTTCTTCCTCATAACAATGATTATCGTGCGCCCCGCGATAGTGGCAACATACTGCTACCTCGGCAGCGGCTCGGTGATACCGTTTTCGGGGTGGGGGATACCCGTGTGGATAGCCATTGCGGCAGTGTGCGTCGTGCTCGCCGTTCTTTCCTTTAAATACGAGGATAAAATCGAAGCATTTTTAAAGAAACTCGTTTTAAAAAAGCGTCGCGGCGCGTCGGCGGAGAGTGTGGAAACCGACGACTCTCACGGGGAGAACAATGACGCCGTTTAACCTGTGTTTTAGCGTTATATGTTGAGTTTTGTTTAAATTTTGAAGCGCGCCGCGCGGCAATCAGCCGCGCGGCGCGCGCTTTTTTTCGCCATCGATACCCAACACCGCAGGTATTTCACGCACGTAATATTTTTATCATACAATGTATTGAATATTTTACGCACGGGGAAACACACATGCACTGGTTAGCTTCGCTGTCCGGCGTAGAGCTCGCACTCGTCGCTACGGCTTTTACCTATCTTATGACTGCTGCGGGCGCGTCGCTCGTATTTATATGTAAAAATGTAAACAATTCCGCTTTTTCGCTTATGATGTCAAGCGCGGCGGGCATAATGCTCGCTTCGACGTTTTTTTCTCTGCTGCTGCCCGCAATGGAGCGTTCGGCTGAGCCCGCGTGGCTCGTGCTGTCTTTCGGCTTCGTTGCGGGCGGATTGCTTATAATTGTCACCGATATTTTAATAGGCAAGCTGCATTTTTTTGCAGGCAATGCACAAAAGCGTTCCTCAGCAGTCATGTGCATAGCCGTAACCATGCACAATATTCCCGAGGGCCTGGCTGTCGGCGTCGCCTGCGGCGCCGTTATCTGCGGCGACGTTTCCTCTGCGCTCGCCGCTGTGATGCTTGCCGTAGGCATAGGCATACAGAACTTTCCCGAGGGTATGTGCGTGGCGTTTCCGTTGAGGGCGAACGGCATGGGCAGAGGCAGGGCGTTTTTCGTAGGTCAGCTCTCGGGCGCGGTGGAGATAGCCGCGGGCGTTTTGGGCGCGGTAGCCGTTGCGGCGGTGAGCGGGATACTTCCGTGGGCGCTGTCCTTTTCGGCTGGCGCGATGCTCGCCGTCGTCTGCTCCGAACTTGTGCCCGAGAGCTTTGCCGCGGGCAAAATAAAAGCCACGGTCGGGATCATAGCCGGCTTCACGCTCATGATGATTCTTGACATCGCTTTCGGCTGAATAATTTACAAAAATTTCCGCAACATAGTGGTATGGAAAATTCATCGACAAAAAAGACGGCAATAGTGGTGGGCGGCAGCTCGGGCATAGGCTTCGAAACCTGCATACGCCTTGTAGCCCGCGGATATAACGTAGTAAATATCTCGCGCACGCCCTGCAAAATCACAAAGGTTACCAACATAACGGCGGACGTTACCGACGGTCCGGCTTTCGCCGCCGCGATAAAAAAAGCATGCGGCAAAAACGGCGCGGCGCTCCTTATATACAGCGCAGGCTTCTCCATGGCGGCGCCCATAGAGTACGCCAAAGAGGAGGACTACAAATATCTCTTCGAAGTCAACTTTTTCGGGGCGTTGCGCGCGATCCAGCTGATCATTCCCCATATGAAAAAACGCGGCGGCAGAATCATTTTGATAGGCTCTCTCGGTGGCGCGCTCCCCATATGCTTCGACAGCTTCTATTCCTCCTCGAAGGCCGCTCTCGAAATGCTCTGCCGCGCTGCGTACGGCGAACTCAAGCCCTACGGCATCAAGGTCACGGGCGTGCTTCCCGGCGGGACGTCCACGGGCTTTACTTTCAAGCGCAAGATATATAACGACGAGGAGACGGGCAATTATTCGGGCAGTGTAAATAAAGCCGTTGCTGCGCTCGCAAACATGGAGCAGAGCGGCATGACTCCCGCCTCGGTCGCCGCCATAATCTGCAACCTTATTTCAATGGACAACCCTCCCGTCATAAAGATCTGCGGGGCGAAGAACACGGTGTTCAGGGTCTTTTCCCGCATAATGCCCGAAAAGGTCACGCTCAACTTAAACGACAGGATGTACAACCAGTGAAAAAGGAAGTCGACCTGACCCGTCGGAGCGAGCGCGAAACGTTTATAAAACCGCAGAAGGGTGAGAGAATAAAAAATGACAGGTAAAACACGCGAAAACTATAACAAAAACTACCTTAATTATGTCAAAACGCAGGATCCTCCCACAAAGCACGTCAAAAACTGTGCCGCGGCATTCGGCGTCGGCGGGCTTATCTGCTGCATAGGACAGTTCATCCGTTACATGCTCCAATACGCCGGTCTTACGGGCGACGAGCTTGCGGGCTCCACGTCTGTAATATTAATATTTTTGGGCTGTCTTTTGACCGGTCTCGGCGTTTACGACCGCATCGGCCGCTATGCAGGCGCGGGCTCCATAGTCCCCATAACGGGCTTTGCAAACTCCGTCACATCGCCTGCGATCGAGTTTAAAACCGAGGGCTGGATCTACGGCATGGCTGCAAAAATGTTCACCGTAGCCGGCGCGATCATAGTTTTCGGCGTTTTCTCGGGCGTGCTCGTGGGTCTTATTTATCTTTTTGTATGAAAAAGGGCAATACTATCTTCTTTAAAAATTCGCCGCGCATACTCTCCTATGCCGCCGTCTGCGGCTCCAAAGAGAAGGAGGGCGTGCTCGGCAAATATGCCGACGTCACGTTGCAGGACGATATGTATGGGGAATCCACCTATGAAAAGGCGGAGTGCAAAATGCTTTCCACGGCTATTTCCCTCGCAATCAAAAAAAGCGGTCTCGGCGAGAGCGGCATAGACGTGCTGTTTTCTGGCGACCTTCTAAACCAGATAATCTCCGCAGGCTTTGCCGCGCGTGATTTCGACTTCCCGTTTCTGGGGCTGTATTCCGCCTGTTCGACAATGAGCGAAAGCATTCTCCTCGGCGCGGCTCTGGTGGACGGCGGCTATGTAAAAAACGCCGTATGCGCCACGGGCAGCCATTTTGCTTCCGCGGAGAGACAATACAGATATCCTCTCGAGCTCGGCTGCACCCGCCCGCCGCAGGCGCAGTGGACGGTAACGGGCGCGGGCGGTCTTGTCCTCGGCAATTCTGCAAAGGGCGTAAAAATAGTCAACGGCACAATGGGCGCGGTGTGTGATTTCGGCGTGACCGACGTCAACAACATGGGCGCGGCAATGGCTCCCCCCATTGGTAAAATAGAACCACGGTGTGAATTGCTGTGGAACTATTAACAACAAAAATATGCAAAGAAGGAGGTTTTTTCCTGCAAAATCCGCCGTCATGAAGAAGGGATCCTAATTGGATTCCTTCTTTTTCTGTCTTGGAGCGATCATGAAAAATTAACCGAAATTCAG
>CANQQD010000046.1 GCA_947625865.1 uncultured Clostridia bacterium | reverse complement strand
CGTATATGCTGCTCTTGGGAGCTACCGTCACGGTTACATTTTTCTTGGTTATGGTGAACGTTGCGGGCTGTTCTTCGCCGCTTTCATTTACGAACGTCACCTTGTAGTTGCCGTTTGAATAGCCGCCCGTAAGGTTATAAGTGCCTGCCGTCACGCCCGAAGCCTTGGTTATCGTTATTTTCAGATCGTCATTGCCGCAGATATCATCACACTCCCAAGCCTCGTTGCTTTGGTCTACCGCGGGAACGCTGTTGGAATACTCCGCGCTCTGGTCTTTTATTTTTACCGTGACGGGCTTAGCCGTTATGGTGAAGGTTCCCGTGGGCTTGCCGCTGAGCGCATAGTTTGCGCTTACGGACTTGACAGTTATTTCCGCCGACCCTACGTCCCTGCGCGAGCCCGAGAGAACGACCTGCAGGTCGTCCCCCTCAACGCCGCCCGTGGCTTTCCAATATGCGCTATCACTGGAAACCTGTTGCTCCGTGCCGTTATATACCGCCTCCTGACGCTCCAAGGTCAGGGTCAACTGCCTTTGCAGAATTGTGAATTTCTTTTCAGCCGTGCCCTTAAAGTTGCCCGTGCCTTTAACGGTTATCGTGCCCGCGTTCTCGCCCGCCGCTTTGTTCCCGCCGTAACTTACGGTGTAGTCCGTATCAACAGCAAGATTACCGCTTATTCCGCTTAACGAAACGGTAAATTGAGGCTGCCACTGCGCGTTTTTATAAATTATTTCGTCTGCGCGCGTTGTTATATCTATGGTAGCCGCGCCTGTGATATCCTTTGCCTTTATTTCAAAGTTGCCCGTGGCTTCGCCCGTAAAGTTGCCGTTGCCCGTAATGGTTACGCTGCCGACGCCATTAACGTTTATATTCTCGCCGTATTCTATTTCTTCATTAAATGTTACGGTCAAGCCGCCGATCTTGGCGGATATCTGTTCCTTTGCGGGCTGTATCTGCGAGCCGCTGTAGGTGTACTCGCCGCTTACAGTGACCGTTGCGCCCGTGATATCCTTGGGCGTTATCCTGAACGTCAGCGTTGTATTGCCCGTAAAGTTGCTGTTGGTAAGCTTCAGCGTGACGTTGTTCGTGCCGTTTACGTTGGTATTTTCGCCGTATTCAACAGTGAAATTATCGCTTTGGTCAAGGATGTTTGCGCCGCCCTCGCCCCACTTGGCTGTAACCTTGGGCTGTATCTGCGAACCCGTGTATTCGTAGCTCTGCTCCTTTAAGCTGAACGTTACCGTGGCGGGCTTTATGGTGAAGTTGCCCGTTGCCGTGCCAGTGTAGTTGCCGTTGCCCGTAATGGTTACGCTGCCGCCGCCATTAACGTTTTTATTCTCGCCGTATTCTATAGCGTCGCCAAACGTTATTTCATGGCTCCAGCCGCCGCTTAAGGTCACGGTTATATTTTTCTTTTCGGGCTGTATTTTACTGCCCGTGTAGGTATAATCGCCTTTTATGGTGACGGTTGCGCCCTCTATGCTCTTTGCCTTGATTTCAAACGTGCCCGTGGCTTCGCCCGTGTAGTTGCCCGTGCCCTGTACCGTTATCTGCGCCGTTGCGCTCACATCGGTGTTGTTTGAGCAGGATAGTACGGTAAACTCTATTTTCTTAGTCCACTCGTCAAGCGTTATTGTTATCTCGCTTTGCCCGGGCTGTATTGCACTGCCCGTGTAGATATGGTCGCCCTTAACGGTGACGGTTGCGCCCTGTATGCTCTTGGGTGAAATTACATAGCCGCCCGTAAGACCGTTGCAGGTTATCGTATAGTTATGGGCGTTGTCACCGCCGACCTGTGCGGTTATATTGTAGGAGTCGGCGTTTGTGCCCTTGGCGGTAAGGGTTATGGTAATGTCAGCCCTATCCCTTTCGAGTATGCCGCTGTCCTCTTCCTGCCAGCTGTAAACCTCATTGAGGCTTTGTTCCTCGCCGCTGTAGACCACCGTATGAGTTTTAACCGTTATCTGCACCGACTTCGGGGTGATTGTGAGCGTGCCGCCGCTCACCGTCTGCGCCGAAACGCCGTTCTCAAAGCTTATTTCGGCTGTTACGGTGTAGCTGCCCTCGTCTATGGGTTCAGTCTCCGAGCCGTTATACAAAACCTTTGCTCCGCTCGCTCCATCAGGCAAGTTGCTCACAGTCAATTTATGGCTTAAACCGTCGTAGACGACGGAAGTGGCGCCCTCGAATGTTACGTCTTTTAATTCGGCTGCGATTATGATAAATTCGCCCGCTTCAAATGTTACGGAATAGTTTTTAAGGCTTTCACCGTCCTTAAACGAAGGCGTTACAACGTACTTGTTGCCGGCTTCGAGATTTTCGGGCTTCTGCACACTGTATTGAAGTTTTGCCTTTAAGTCGTCCTCGGAGACGTCTTTAATAAGACCCGTGATCGTCAGTTCATAAGGCTCGTGCGGTTCTTCGCCGTACGCTATGCTGCCACCGTTTATTCTGACCGTCACTCCCGCGGGCTTTATGGTGAAATTGCCCGACGCCGTGCCCGTGTAGTTGCCCGTGCCTTTTACCGTTACCTGCGCTTCTCCGCTTGCATCGGTGTTATTAGAGTGGGAAGATACTTCAAACGTTATTTTATCATTCCACTCTGTTAGCGTTACGGTTATCTTTCCCTGCTCGGGCTTTATTTCATCGCCCGTGTAGGTGTAGTCGCCGCTTACCGTCACCTGTGCGCCCGCTATATCCTTGGGGTCTATGGTGAAATTGCCCGTGGCTGTGCCCGTAAAGTTGCCGTCGCCCGTAATGGTTACGCTGCCGCCGCCATTAACGTTTATATTCTCGCCGTATACTATTTCTTCATTAAATGTTACGTGCAAGCCGCCGATTTCAGCGGATATCTGTTCCTTTGCGGGCTGTATCTGCGAACCCGTGTAGGTGTACTCGCCGCTCACCGTCACCTGCGCGCCCGCTATATCCTTGGGCGTTATCTTGAACGTCAGCGTTGTATTGCCAGTAAAGTTGCTGTTGGTAAGCTTCAGCGTGACGTTGTTCGTGCCGTTTACGTTGGTATTTTCGCCGTATTCAACAGTGAAATTATCGCTTTGGTCAAGGGTGTTTGCGCCGCCCTCGCCCCACTTGGCTGTAACCTCGGGCTGTATCTGCGAACCCGTGTATTCGTGGTTCTGCTCCTTTAAGCTGAACGTTACGGTTGCGGGCTTTATGGTGAAGTTGCCCGTAGCCGTGCCCGTGTAGTTGCCCGTGCCAGTTACAGTTACGGTGCCGCCCTCGGAAACATCGGTGTTCTTGCCGTATTCTATAACGTCGTTAAACGTTATTTCATGGCTCCATTCGGCAAGGGTCACGGTTATATTGTCCTTTTCAGGTTGTAACTTCAAGCCGGTATAGGTATACTCGCCGCTTACCGTCACCTGTGCGCCCGCTATATCCTTGGGGGCTATGGTGAAATTGCCCGACGCCGTGCCCTTGTAGTTGTCCGTGCCCGTTACGGAAATATTCGCCTTGCCCACATTTGTGTTGCTTGTGCAATCGACAGTATAGGTGGTTATGGGAACGTCCCAACCGTCAAGCGTTATTTTTATTTTGTCGGTCGTAGGAATTATCGGCTTGCCCGTGTAGGTGTAGCTTTCGCTTACCTCAACAGTTGCGGTCGATATGTCTTTGGCGGTTATGGTAAACGTCAGCGTTGTATTACCCGTAAAGTTGTCATTGGTAAGCGTTATCTGGGCGTTGTTCGTGCCGTTTACATTGGTATTTTCGCCGTATTTAATTGTGAAATTACCGCTTTGGTCAAGAGTTTTTAAATTGTCGTCGCCCCACTTGGCTATTACATTTGGCTCTATCTTCGAGCCTGTATATTCATAGCTCTGCTTTTCAAGACTGAACGTCACTTCCGCGGGCTTGATTTTATAAATACCGTGCTCGCCGCTTTCGCCCTTAAAGGTTACTTCGTAGTCCGTGTTTTTGCTTTCGCCCTTTATATTATAGTCGCCCGCCTCTGTGCCCGTTGCGGTCAAGGTTATTTGCAGGTCGTCGCCCACGTGTAAGCCTTCGCCTATGGTGTAGTCCGTTACGTTTTTACCACCGTTGTAGGTCTGCGCCTTGCCCGTATATACAGCTTCCTTGTCCTTAACAGTTACCGTTATGGGCTTGGGATCAATGGTAAACTCCACGGTAACCACGCCCGTAAACTGGCCGTTGGCGGTTATTATAAGTTTGGCGTGTTCGCTTGCATTTTTATTATCTTGCCAGCTTTCCTCATAGGTGACTGCGCCCTTACCGTCCCATGTTACGGTGTAGGTGGGCTTTATGTCCTCGCCCGTATATTGCAAGCCGCTTTGGGTTATAGTTACGTTTTCTTTTGTTATTGTAAATTGAACTATTTTAAAGTTGAGCGTTTCCTCCGTGACATACTGCCCGCCTTGCAGGAAGTAGCCCGAAGTGAGCGTTGCCTTTACCGTGTAGTCGCCTTGAAGTTTGGCTTCTTCTTTAGAAAGCTCGCTCAAGTCCACGCCAAAACCGCTTACTTTGTCGCCCGCAAAATAAGTTTCGAAAAGTTGAGACTTTATCTCTTTCAAAGCGTAGGCAGAGCCCTTGTAGGTCAGTTCACCCAAGCTTTCGGGGAGATACAATAAGTTTTTGTGTTCCCTTTCAGTGCAGCCCAATTCCGTGCACTGGCGTTCAAGTTCAACAACGCGGTTGCCGTCGTCCGGCTTGGAGTCTTCGTCGTTGGGAGTCCAATCATACGTATGTTCGCCGTGACCGTCTACCTTCCAACTGCCTTTTAGACCTTCTGCCTTTGCGGTGGTTTTTTCGGTAAGACCGGTTTTATGGCTGTGGTCGCCGAAGGCAGCAGTGTTGGCGTCATATTTGAACAATATGCCGGGCAAAGTCCAGCTTTCGCATGCAACGGCAGTATAGGTTTTGCCTGCTTCAAGTTGCCGCATTTCGCCATGTGCGCTATCCCAAACGCGCGCTATAAGTGTGTATTCGGTGTAGTTGCAGGAATATTCCGTGGCAACGCCGTCAAATAACTCTGCCGAAAGATTGACGCCTGAACCTACTTTTATGGTACCCGTACCGTTATTTTGGACGGCGCCGACAAACGTTGCGCTATCCTTTATATCCAAAGTGCCGTTTACAACAAAGTTGGCATAAGGTTTATAGCCTGCGGCTATGAGTTGCTCGCCCGTGGGGTAGGCACGTTTTGCTACACGGGGAATATAAAAGCTATCGTAAATTTGCAAACCCGCCTCGCTACGGACAACCAAAGTAGCTTCCTTGTCAACGGTAAAGCTTGCACCGGGCATAAGCTTGTAGGGATAAAGTATATCAAACTGACCGCTTTTTAAGGTTATATCGTAATTATAAGGAACTGAGAAATATACTTTGGTGGTATTTATACCCAAGGGGAATTGCATATATCCCGCATATGCGTTGCCCATTATTTCAATCTTGGTAAAGCCCACGTCTTGCGTGTTGTTGCCCGCTTCCATTTCAACGCGCTTATGCTGGCCGTTTTCGGTACTTGCATAAGCAGTATCGTCGTAAACTATATGCGCCTGCGCGCCTGTATTAAGAATTATAAGCGCGGGATTTTTAAAGTAGTCTCTTCCGCCTTCATTTCTTTCAACATAGGAAATGAAAGGCTGGTCAATGGTTGTTATGCTTGAGAAGAAATAAAGACTTGCGTGCCCGTAGAGCTCTGCGCCGTGGTGGATAGTAAACCCTCCCTTGTTCTGCACGTTTACCATTGCGTACATTTTGAAAGGCGTAACGCCCGCGTTGAACATAGCCTGCGTATTTGTTCCGCCATTGTAGTCGGTTATCATAAAGGGTTGCGAAAGTTTGCCGCCCGACTTTACGTCGATAGCCCCCTCGCCCGTCACCCTGCCGTATACGTCAAAGTGACCGCCTTCTTCCACGGATATATTGCCATTTAAAATAAGCTGGCTGTACTTGCCCGAGGTGAGACCTTGCGCAACTTGGTCGGGATAGTGCAACACGCCGCCGACGATAAGATTGCCGTTTAAGGTGTTTTCGCCTTTAAGCGTAAGAGTGTAAACGGGGTCTTTATAATCGCCCGTAGACGCCCAGGAAACGCGCGTTTGAGCGTTTGAGGCTGTGCCCACTGTATAATAATCGCCCACACGGTTGAAAGGTATTATAAGATTGACACCCGCAGGAACTTCAATCGCGTTTAAAGTGACATTATCGACAGCTACAACATCTTTATCCGTTGCATTTGCCGCAGCGTTTAAAGCTGTTTGAATTTCGTCGGGTTTATAAAGTTTATCCCCATTGCGCACGGCAAACGTACCCTTTTCATCGACGACGGCTACAACTTTGGTATAGCCCACGCCGACGCCAAAGCGATATGTTGTATCATAGGAAACGAATTTCGCACCCGCCTTGTCCCAAGTAATATCTTCGTCTGTTATGGGCTCCTTTTTTTCAACCTTATCTTCACTGCCGGCTTTAAGCGTACCCGTTACAAGTTTCCAACCATAAAAGGCTTTATCTTTGGGATTTACAGAGAATTCGAGCGTAGTACCGACATCGATAGCGCCTTGATTGGAAAAGTCTGAACCGCTCTTTTTTACGCTGATATTCGAGGTGCCGCTCGAACTCCCCTCTCCGTTCTGCTCGTCCCAACCCACATAGGCAGAGCCCGAATAGAATCCTACGTTGCGCACGCTCATGTGGGTAAATTGAGCCACTGTTGCATTAACGTTTGCCAAAAGCGCGTGAGCTACGTAAATATCCGTCTTATCTTCCGGTTGCTTCTCCGATATATTGATTGTAACCTTAAACCATGTGTCGGTACTGTTTGTACCTCCGATTTTTTCGACGGTATAGTCCTTGAATTTAGAATGGTTGTTGGTATCACTTCCACTGATAGGGGTCGGGTCTGCAAATGTACCGTCCGCTTCGGAATTTACATAGGCAAGGTTCGATACATTTGAGCTTGCCCTGAAACCAATCCCACCATTACTATCTTGGGCGAATATGTCGTAGCCATCTCCCGTACCATATGTCAAAACTTCGTCATTTATATATTCAAAAGCAAATGCTGCAATACCATAACGATTTTTGCTACCATAACTATGATGTCCGTCTCCGTCTATCTGAAGCTCAAAAACAAACGTGCCCGAGCCTTGAACAGTGAATTGAATATTGGAAATAAGTCTATGTGTTTTCCCATACTTGGTTAAAGCATCTGTTACCACTCGATAGGATAATCCCGAATAAAATGTCGTTACGTCGGATTTGGTATCATACATCCACGGATATTTAGTATCGTCTGTAACGGTGACTTCTTCGGAAGCCTCCGCTACAAGATTTTGCACACCGCCTTCCAACAGCAAAACAATATCAAATGTAATAGGCTCGATATAATATTGTTCGCCGTAATCGGGCGTTATGACGACCTTTTGATTTTCCTTTATGTTGCTGAGGCTGAATCCCGTTTCACCATTGAGAGATTCCAGCTTATCCGCGCCCAAATCAGAACCGTTTACGGATACGGTAAACTTATTCTGCGCCTTTTCAAACTCTTTGATTTTTACGAGCAGAGTGTTTGAATCTGAAAAATTAAGTTGAATTGTGCTGCCCGTCTCAATATTTTCGTCGGGTTGCATTGCGCCGTTCACCATTTTAGTGATATTCACTTCGGGCTGAAGGGCAATTTCCTGAAATTTTGCGGTGATTTGTTTTGTATTCGGTTGTCCGTACTTCCAATAAATGCCATCGGATTCAACATTATCCGTCAGATAATTTTCGCTTTCTTCTATTTGACTATCCGACGTAAAAAAGCCGGCAAAATATGAGTTCGTCTGTTTTTCGGGGTCGAGCGTGGACTGTATTTTTTTAGTAACCGCTAAAAAATTTGTTTTTGTCCCGGTAGCAATTTTAAAAGGCACTCCACTTTCAATTTTAATGCCACGTTTTACAATTGCCTCTTCCGGCAGTTCTTGATAAACGCCGTCAATATAATAAATGTCGCCTAATTTTTCCTCATATTCCAACGTAAGTTCTGTTTTGTTTCCAAAAGATGAGGCGGCAACAGTCGTAAATTGATTAAAGCAAAAACTACAAGTACTATCTATATTATTACAATGAAGCCATATCTCAACCCTATGATAACCTTCACCGATTGTTCTTAAAAGCGGGAGCCACCCGTCAACATCAGACCCATTGCTATAATAAAGATTTCCGTCCACATTTAGTTTAAATGTGCCCGTATAGCCATATTGGCTTGCAATGTACGTTTTTTGAGAAAAATATAAAGTAAAATATTTATCTCCGGTAAATTCTAATACAACCGCAGGCGATTCATATGAACCGCTTAAAAATTTACTCGTTTGCGCCGTATAGGTTTTATCACCTGCTTGCTCGGCAACCGTATCGCTTTCAGTCCAATAATTATTATCAAACGTAACTTTGGGGGCTGCCTCGTCATTCTTTTCAAAAAACTTTGCGTGCAAAGTTGTAGGAGCCGCGGGAATTGTATAGGAATATTCCGCCTCATAGGAAAGCGGCGTATCTGCGTTTTCATACCAATACGCAAAAACGTACCCGTCGGTGGGGGAAGCTGTGAGCTCCACAACCGAGCCGGCGTCGGCTGTAACCGTTATTTGCTGTTGGTTATTTTGCTCCTGTGCGGAAACATTTCCGTTGCCGTCGGATGTAACCGTTACGGTCACTTGCTCCGCACGTGCGGAAATGGTCTGTAAGGCGACAAAGGTAGTGAGTATTGAAAGCAACACCGCCGCCAAAATTACCAATACAGATTTTTTTGCGATTTTCATACTTTTTCTCCGTAATTAGTTTGCCGCATTTTGGCGGCTTTTTTACAAACAAAAACAATACCCCCCCCCCCGAAAAATTTTTTCAGGGGGAGGATATTGAAATTATTTGTAGATTTTGCATACATTTTATATCTTTATGCGGTAATTGTCAACGGTTTGATTGTCATAATTTGAGGTTTGATTGTCATAATTTGATATGACACGCACCCGCGGACACGCGCAAGCGCAAGGGGCGGGCGGTTGCCGCGGGTTGTCCGTGGGACAACGTTAAATACTCGCTGCGCTTGTGCGAAATATTTGCTGTGCAAATGTTAAATATCGGCTCCGCCGATGTGAAATATTTTGCTCCGCAAAATGTTGTGGTGAAAATTATAAGAAGTGCCACAGGCACAGATTCTTCGTCGGTCTGCGCCCTCCTCAGAATGACAGGTGGGTGTGCACCCCTTGCCATCTTCCGTCACCGACGGGGGAGGGTGGCGACGTAGTCGTCGGGTGGGAGAGGTCGTTTGCTTTTTATTACCCCCTCCCATTACCCGCTACGCGGGAGCTTCCCCCCCCCAAAGGGGAAGAAGCCAAGGGCGGGTGGGTTGTCCGACAGTTTTCTCACACAGCGCAAGGGGCGGGCGGTTGCCGCGGGTTGTCCGTGGGACAACGTTAAATACTCGCTGCGCTTGTGCGAAATATTTGCTGTGCAAATGTTAAATATCGGCTCCGCCGATGTGAAATATTTTGCTCCGCAAAATGTTGTGGTGAATTATTTACTCCCACCCGCCCTTTCAGGGCACCCTCCCCCGTTACGGAAGAGGGCAAGGGGCGGGGGCGGGTTGCCCGACAGTTTTCTCACACGGCGCAAGGGGCGGGGGTGCTGCGGGTTGTCCGTGGGACAACGTTAAATACTCGCTGCGCTTGTGCGAAATATTTGCTACGCAAATGTTAAATATCGGCTCCGCCGATGTGAAATATTTTGCTCCGCAAAATGTTGTGGTGAATTATTTACTCCCAC
>CANQQD010000045.1 GCA_947625865.1 uncultured Clostridia bacterium | reverse complement strand
CGAGAGAGACTTAGCAACGGAAGAATCCGAGAACGGGAATTTTTTAAGATTTCTCCTGAGACAGCGTACGGTATTTTTAAGGATATTGCGGCATTACGTGGAGACTCTAATAATCTGAAGTTGTATACGCCAACTGTCGATCAGTCGCAGGAACAGGAACTGGCAGATAGAAGAACAAAGCGCGCAAATAATTCTTTTAAACGGTTACATATCAGTATTGGTGAAGAAATAGCATTTCTGTATGACGATGCCATTGTTGCAAAAGTTCTTGACGAAAAAAATCAGATCGAATATGACGGAGCAAGCTATTCCGTGACCGGCCTCGCAATTAAGATACTTTCGGAAAAATACGGATGGGCAGATAATATTCACGTTAATGGTTGGAAGTACTTTACAAAGGACGGCATCACTTTGAGCGATATGCGTAGCAATATCGAAAACGAAGAGGCAGAGGACGAGTAAGAAATCAGCTGCAAAATAATCAGATCTCTTACGTTTTTCTATTATTATGGCCATGCATGAGGAGCATTATGACAAACGATTTAATTGTATTGCAAGAGGGGTTTCTTTGGTTGACACTCAAGAATATGATATGTGCGAGAAGCGGGATACAATCAAATGTATGATAACTGCTTCTCAAGAGGTCTTGAATGATGTATGGAAAAGAATGAAAATGGAAGCTGGAATATCAGAAGCTGAAGGTAAAAAGAAAGCGATCTTTTTTGATAGAAGAAGGTAGAACAAAGATGGCGTCAAGGAAAATTTATAGCAGATTTATGTTAGTACAATAGCTCGGTTTATGCTCAAATTTTTTGCATATTTCTATTTCTGACATGGTAATCAGAATAGGATGACAATGTAATTAGCTTGGCAACCAAATGGCAACAAAAAATCAGATAGCCCATGCTCTCTGAATAATGGAAAAAATATGAATACCTTGTGATAAGTTCCTATAGCAAATATGTTTAATATCGAGCTATCGGGAGCGAGTGGGAATAACACCCCATGGCTTGAAACTATATTAAAATCCCTTAATCGGTTTAACTGGTTAAGGGATTTTGCATAGTTATTCCTTGCATAAATATCTATGCAAAGTTTTTTCTTCGCTTTCGGTTTGGTTAAGGCGCGGGTGGGAAGTCGCTGGAAAAAATATGCGCGGCATCGAGTCGACGGAGAAATATAAATTGCTAACTATGTTATTTATTGCGCAAGCCGCCGAGCATGCAGAAAAGTTCCATAAAAAAGAAAATCGCCATAGCGGGGAGCGATGACAAAACAAACGCCTTTTCCTCGGCAATATCGTCTTTTTTGCCGCGATTTCGCGCCGCAAGCAAAAACAGCGCCCCGACGATTATCGCGGCAGCAGGAAATATTAGGCACTCGAATTTGCTCCCGAACCGCCCGATTCCGCCGGCGACATACGGATTTAGGTACATCGGTTTGCTCCGGCAGGACGAAAGGGAACGCGATTGCGGTGATCCACGAAACCGCCATCAGCGAAAACGCGCAGATATAAAGCTTTTTCATCAATCGGCGCTCCCGAATTATATTTTGATTTATATATTTTTGAAATTTGAATGGAATTATATTTATATTATACTATTTTTTGAAATGTCAAATGGGTGAGGGCGGTTTTTAGCGGAAGAGCAGCAAAAAACTGCAAAAAATCAGGGCGGCGATAGGCGAGGACAGGGCAGCGCAGCTGCTTCTTGCCGACAAAAGAGAGACCACACGTTGAATTCCCTTGCATTCCCCCGCGAAATATGCTAAACTGTTCAAAAAGGAGGGATACCGTGGGCGAGATGATCTATCCAATCATAGGGCGGGCGGAGGAGCTGCCATATTTTGTCGGCGGAATGGGTCTTGAGTGCTGGCAGGGCAGGGTCGAGCGGCCCGAGGGCTTCTGGGCGCACCAGCTTATCGTTTTTTCAAACGGCGAGGGCAGGCTCATCACCGAGGGCAGGGAGCACCGCCTAAGTCCCGGCACCGTCGTTTTTCTGCCGAAGCTCACGCCGCACTGCTACTACGGCAAAAATTACGGCTGGCTCGCGTCGTGGGTGATCTTCGACGGCGGCGGGGTCGGCGCCTTGCTTGATACCCTCGGTATCTCAAGCTGCGCGATAATCGAGCCCGATCCCGAAAACAGCACGGACAGGCTGATTCGGATAATGAGAAGAATGTTTAACGTGCTTAAAGAGGACAGCCTCTACGGCGGGTTTTACGCCTCCTCGGGACTTTATGAGCTTCTAATTGAATTTCACCGACTTCTCAAAAAATTTCCGTCGGGACTTTACGGCGAAAACACCCGTTTTGCGGGGCTTATAAGCTACATCGACGGCCACTGCGCCGAAAAAATCGGCATGGACACCTTAAGCGCGGTTTCCGAGCTTTCCGAAACGCACATCTGCCGTCTTTTCAGGAAATATTTCGGCATGCGCCCGATGGAATATTTAAACCGCAAAAGGATTCAGCACGCCAAGGAGCTTTTGGAAAGCAGCGCCCTTTCGGTCGAGGACATCTCCCGCAGCTGCGGATTTGAATATTTATCCTACTTCGGCAAGCTTTTTAGGAGATACGAAGGCCTTTCGCCGTCCGAATACCGAGCGCTCTCAAAATTTAAAGAAGATCCCCCGGGATAACCTCCCGAGGGAATTTTTTAATCCTTATGCTTTATTTCCACATCGAACGTCTCGCCCGAGAACATCTCAAACGTGATCGTGACATCCTCATCTATCATATGTCTGAATTCTGCGGTCATGTAAACGCCGCTCTCATCGGTCCTGAAGTCGTCAAACATCTTGAAATATTTCGTCCATGGGTCGCGGGAATTTGCGCTTGCGCCGTTCGACCTCACCCCGCGGACCGTCGCCACGCGGTCGCCGTTCCAGTTTACGGGAATCTTCCCGTCATTCCCGACAAGGCTGATATTCGTGATCTCGCCCCCCTGAATCGGGGTATCGTAATACCTGACCCGCAGTTCGTAATCTACACCGCCGCTGAACTCAAAGACAAGGGTTGTTTTTATCCCGAAATCGCCGCTCATCAGCTTTTCAAGATATTCTTTTTTAAGGATAACGCCGCCCTCCGTCATCTCGTAATCGCCGCTCCCGAGGACTTTTTCACCGTCCCTAATCTCGACGAGCGTGTTGCCGTTGTATTCAATTTCAAGCGCTTTATCCTCGGCGTTTCCCTTTTTAAGATACAGCTCCAAGGGCTTAACAAAGGAGTTTGCAACTCCTGAGCCTGCCGAAACTGCCTCTTTTGATACGATAGGGTCGTTCCACTCGTTCGTGGTCCTGTCCATGACCTCGCCGATGTCCCACATGAAGCATGCCATGCCCAATTTTCTTGCAGATTTTAGGAGATATTCGGTGTAATACGTCCGATACGGCAGGTACGCGTTCCACGCCCCGTATTCGCCGACATACATCGGAACTTTGCCGTCAAACGCGTCGTAAGCCTGTTTCAGATCGGCATTGAGTGCCTGTTTCTGCTCGTCACTGCCCCAAGTCGCCGCGCCCCATGCGTTGACGGTGAAATCCCACGGAGAATAGTAGTGAAACGCCGCCAGAATATGTCCGTCGCCCTCGGGAAGCGCCAATTCTTCGACATAGGCGGTATTTGTATACACGCTCGGGAGCGCCAAAAATCTCTCGGAATTTTTCCCGCCGCTTGCCCTCACGATATCGACAAACCCGAGATTCAATTCGTTCATCAGCTTGAACGATTCCTCGTCGGGGTCATGCCCCTCGAAGCCCTGCTCGTTGTCCGCCTCCAAAATTAAATAAAGCGATTTATTTTTGAATCTGTCGGCGATCTGCTCCCAGACCCGACAGAATTTTTCATACACCTCGTCGTGATTTTCGGACATTTTAGCTATCCAGACTTCGTCGTGGTGCAGGTTTAAAATGCAGTACATTTCCTCGTCCAGCACCCAGTCGACGACCTGCTCCACGCGGTCCATAAATTCTTTATCTATTTTATATTCCGGCGCGCTGCCGATATGCTCCGTCCACGTCACCGGCACGCGCACGGCGTTAAAGCCCATTTCCTTAACGCTTTTGATGTTGTCCCTCGTCGCCACAGGGCTCCAGTCGCCCTCACGCGGCGCGTCGAGAGTGTTTCCGAGGTTCCAGCCCGCCCTGATATTTTCCATCAGCGCCCACCCGTCGGAATAATCCGTCTCGCCGGCTTCGTATAGGCCCGTATATTTGCTCCCTTCGATGACCGGGTCATTTTGCGAGCATGCCGAAAGCAGAACGCAGAGCGAAATTATAAAAAGAATCGGAAAAATTTTTCGTATCATGGCAGGTCCTCCTAAAATAAAGTATATTTTCATTATATCATGTATCTTTAGGCAGTCAAGAAACAATACTGCCATATTATAACGATATTACCATTTCAACATATTTTATTGACAAATCGCATTAAGAGTGTTATAGTAAATGCGCGGATAATTCGACCTGAAAAGTATCAAAAAGAATTTTGGCGGATTTTTCTATGACAAAACTGCCATTATATCCGCGAAAGGAGAAAAACATGAAAAGAATAATTTCGGTATTACTTGCGGCGCTGATAATTTTGGCTCTTGTCGGCTGCGGATCGAAAAAACGCACGCCCATTCAGCTGACGCTTTCCTCGGAGGATTCCGTGGCAATTTTGGCGGCTGCGGGAATAGTCCTGCCCGACGCCGAGACCGCTAAAGGCGCCGGCACAACTATCCAATATTGCTATTACTACGACGACTTCCACAACTATTCGGAGGACGAGCTGATTCAGACCGGCTACTGGACCTTCCAACAGAAGTACGGCGGCAGCGTCGAATGGATAGAAACGACGTGGGAGACGTTGAGCGCCGACATGGCAAATCTTGTCCTTTCGGGCGATCCGCCGGACTTTTCCCGAGCATGGGAGGTGTCTTTCCCGAACGGCTTTATCAACGGGCTTTATCAGCCGGTAGACGGCTATGTCGACTACTCCGACCCGATCTGGGGGAGCATGAAATATTTCTCCGACGCGTTCTTCTCGGTCGGCGGCAGGCCGTATATGTTCCTAACCGACGTCAAGAACAACAGCCTTGTCCTTTACAATCGCCGCATATTTGACGAATACGGCTTTGACGACCCCGCCGAGCTTTATTACAACGGCGAATGGACTTGGGACGAAATGATGGACATGGCTCTTGATTTCTGCGACCCCGACGAGGGCAGATACGCCTTTAACGGCTGGCACACCGACGCCACGTTCATGAGCTCCACCGGGACATATTTGGTGCTTCTTGACCCCGACAGCGGCAAATTCGTCTCCAACATCGACGACCCGAGAATCGAGCGGGCCGCCAACTGGCTGATGGAATCGGGCAAAAACGACCTTTCCTATCCGCAGTGGAAAAACGGCTATGTCCTCAATTACGGCGACGAGGGCGGCGGAATGAAAGAGGGTATGACCCTATTCGCGATGGGTCCCGCGTACATTATAGACGAAATTACTTCGCTTGAACAGGAAGAGGAGCGCTTCGGCGACATGGATAACGAAGAGGTCATGATAGTGCCTGTTCCCCGCGACCCCAACGGCGATGGACAGTATTATATAGATTCGATCCCGGTCGGATACTGCCTTGTCAAGGGCGCCAAAAACCCCGAGGGCGTGGCGCTTTTGGCGATGTGCGACCGCTTCAAAATCGTCGACCCGACAGTCATAAGCATCGATGACAGGCAGAAAAAGGAAGTTCTCAAGTGGACCGACGAGATGATGGATATGTGGAAGCATATGTATGAGCTGTCAAGCTCGGGAAGCACGGTTGTGCAGTACAGCGGCTTAGGCGACGTCTGCACATATGAAAACAACATGATCGGCTTCAACAACTGGAACAATCCGAGCAGCTGGGCAGAGCTGAAAGAATCGAATCAGGACGCGTTCGAATACGCCCTTGAGGAGCTGAATACCGAACTTGCCGATTATGGGGGATAAAAAATTCAGTGAGGAGGTTTTCGCTATGACAGATAATCTTCTCAAAACTGCTCTGTTCCGAATTCGGAGCGGGGCGGATTTGAATTAAAAATGTAATAACATAGTGACAACCCCGAAAATCCGTGCTATAATATACCCAAGCCCTTAAGGAGGTCTCGCCATGACAGAAAATCAAAAACAGGAATATCTTGAGAGAATCGACAGCGTTATCGCCGCAGGAAAGTATAAAGATAATTGGGAATCCCTCTCGCACCACCCCGCGCCCAAGTGGTTTTTGGACGGCAAATTCGGCATTTTTATCCACTGGGGCATATACAGCGTCCCCGCGTTCGGCTCCGAGTGGTACTCGCGGAACATGTACATACAAGGCTCGGACGAATTTAGGCACCATGTCGAGACATTCGGCGAGCATAAAAATTTCGGATATAAGGATTTTATTCCCATGTTCAATGGCGAAAAATTCAACGCCGAAGAGTGGCTCTCGCTCTTCGAGCAGGCGGGCGCGAAGTACGTTGCCCCGGTCGCCGAGCATCACGACGGTTTTCAGATGTATAAATCCGAGCTGTCGCACTGGAACGCCGCCGAGATGGGCCCCTGCCGCGATGTTTTGGGCGAGCTTTCCGAGGCAGCAAAGCGGCATGGGATAGTCAACTGCGCCTCCACCCACCGAATCGAGCACTGGTTCTTCATGGGGCATGGCCGGGAGTTCGAGAGCGACATCTCGCCCGAAAAAGAGGCTTGGGAGTTCTACGCCCCCGCCATGCCCGAGCTCGACACCTTCGCGCTCGACAGCCAGCCCGCGCCGACCAAGGATTTTTTGGACGACTGGATGATCCGCACATGCGAAATCATCGACAAATATAAAATTCACCAGCTCTATTTCGATTGGTGGATTCTCCGTCCCGAGGCGAAGCCGTATCTGCGCAAGATTGCGGCATACTTCTACAACCGCGCCGAGGAGTGGGGCGAGGAGGTCATGATCGCCTACAAGCACGACGCGTTCGCGTTCGGGACAGCGGTCGTCGACATGGAGCGTGGCAAATTCGCCGATATAAAGCCGTTTCCGTGGCAGACCGACACCGCCATCGGCAAGTGGTCGTGGGGCTATACGACGACTAATCAGTTTAAAGATTCCCGCGATATTATCCGCGATTTGGTAGATATCGTCTCGAAAAACGGCTGCTTGCTCTTAAACATCGGCCCGAAGCCCGACGGCACCATCACCGACGAGGAAAAGAGCGTGCTTTTGGACATCGGCAGATGGCTCGAAATCAACGGCGAAGCGATTTACGGCACGCACGTCTGGCGCACCGCCGCCGAAGGCCCGACGAAGATGCGCGAGGGCATGTTCACCGACAACGACGGGTACGACTACACGCCGGAGGATTTCCGATTCACCGCGAAGGGCGGGAACATCTACGCGACCTGCTTGAGCTATCCGAGCGACGGCAAGCTCACCGTGAAATCCCTGCGAAAAGGCTCGCCCCACGCGCAAATCAAAGCTGTTGAGCAACTCGGGAGCGATAGGGCGGTAAAGTGGAGCAGAGACAATGAGGGCCTGCATATCGAAGCCGAACCGATGGAGACGAGAAACCCGGTCGTGTTCAAAGTAGTGATTGATTAACAAATCCCCGCTCTGTGAAAACAGGGCGGGGCACTATATGAAGGGAAAATGTTCGCAAAGATGGATATAAGCAACGGAGCAAAAGCTAATGTTGTGACAAAAATTATTGCTTTAAAGCAGAAAATTAAAAATAGGTAGTGACAAATGAGATAAAGTATGATATAATAAAAATATCATCGCCAGAGGAGTTATTCCGAGTGGCTTGGTGATAGCAATGTCTGATAGCAAAATGATAGCAAAAGACAGGCGATACAGTATTTTTCGTATAATCTGCGTCAAATCAAATAATAAGAGCCAAATCACCTATACAAAAATAGTTAAGTGAAAGGTCCACTTTGCGAGTGGGAATAATAAACGAAAGGGAGATAATTAAATGGAAAGTTTAGCTAAGATTCGAGAAATGTGCAAAAATATAGGAGTTGCCGAGGGTAGAACGAGCGATGAGTATTTGTTTACTATACAATGCGCCGATCTGTTTTATTATCGCGGTAATATCGGACAAGTTGACATAAAAACCGGATTTGTAGACGGTGCTAATGATGGGGGAATAGATTTTATATTCGGCGAGTCCGAAACGATGTATCTTATGCAAGGAAAAACATCGGATTCTTTGAACTTGGACGATATAAAAAGTGTTTTCAGAAAAATCGTTGATACTGTTGTGAATTTTTCCGATGGCAAGTATAATGATTATTCCGGAAAGTTAAAGTCAGCTTTTTTAAACGCTTATGATAAATTAAATGAAGATAAAAACATTGAATTAGTTCTCTTTACAAATACTGTTTTGTCTGAAGACATGAGGAGAAAAATTAAGGACTTCAGTGAAGAGGACAAAATGTCAAGTTATACGGTCACGGTATATGATAAAAACGATATCGAAAGAAAAAGTATAGAAGAAAATGAGCTCATACCCGAAGATTATATTTTAATAGATATTTCTAATAAGAATCACAGTTTGTCTTACGGCAATAACGGGTTGATAGTTAATGCCAAGGCGTCATCCATTAAACGATTATATGATAAGTGGGGCCAGAATGGGCTGTTCAGTTTTAATATAAGAGAGCACATAGCCCAGAAAAACGTCGACGACGCCATCGACAAAACAATAAACGAAGAAAAAGATAATTTCTGGTATTATAATAACGGCATAACTATCGGGTGCGGCGATTTTCGTCCCGACGGATATAAAATAAAGCTATATAAGTTTTCAATCATAAACGGGGCGCAAACGACGACTAAAATCGGCGAGTCAAGAAGCATAAGCGATTCGTATGACTTTGACGTGGTATGTAAGATTGTTAAAGCAAATATTTCGCATGATGAGCAATCTGATTTTATCGGAAAGATATCCGAGGCCTCCAATTCCCAAAAGCCAATAAGGCCGCGCGATTTAAAATCCAATGCAATCGAGCAGAAAAAATTGCAGGAAGGCTGCGCCAACAACGGCAATCACAGTTTGGCAGTAGAAATTAAGCGAGGTGTTAAAGCGCCTAATTACAAACAGATAAGAGAAAAGGAATATCGTGTAACCAACGAATTTATCGGGCAGTTGATATATGCCTGCCTGCTTCAAAAACCTGGGTCTGCTCGGAGCAATAAAAATTCAATGTTTTCTTCAAAGGGCGATTATAAGTCTATATATTTGAGAAAGCACGATTTTGATACGATATTCGACTTGGTCAGAATATCGTCCGTTTATGATGAATACAGCAATGAATGTATTAAAAGCGCCGAGCACAAGGATGATATGGAATGGATTTCGGCCGTTCAAAACGGCAAATTAGTAGTAATGGCAGTTACAATATATCTTTTGAAGAAAAAGCGTGGATTGGTTGATAACTGTACAAGCGATCAACTACATAAGGATAACATAAGCGGCCTTTTGATCTCCAACTATCCCAAGGACGATCTTAATGAAAAGCTTTACGATTTATTTGAATTTATCGTCAGAGAACTTAAAAATATCTATAAGATAAAACAAGGCAGCATGAAAATAACAAGCTATTCAAATTTCTTTAAAACCGATAATAATTACGAGGTTATTCTTAAAGAATTTGACAGCTTGGATAATTGGGACAAAGACAAGGTTGCTTCATATATGGAAGTTTTTCCAGAGTGAGAATATTTCTCAAAATTATTTATATCGCAGCACGGCATAGCGATCCTCAAGAAGGTATCGACGAGCGATATCGTCGCTTCAAAATCGCAACCCGCGCTGCTTTTTTATGCCTCCGCACATGGACGAGGCAGCGCCGCATTTGCATATTGATTTCGTGCCGTTCACAACGGGGAGCAAGAGAGGTTTGGATACGCGAGTGTCGTTGAAACAGGCATTAGCGGCTCTCGGATTTAATGGCGGCACAAGGGGCATGACGGAGTGGAATCAGCGGGTGCAATGCAAGCTGGTTTTGTTGCTGCTCGCACTTCGCAATCGTGAACGATTGATTGCTCGTCCTCTTGGACAAAACCCC
>CANQQD010000044.1 GCA_947625865.1 uncultured Clostridia bacterium | reverse complement strand
CTACGTCGCCACCCTCCCCCGTCGGTGACGGAAGATGGCACGGGTAGACCCGCCATCCCCAACCTTGGCTCCTTCCCCCAACGGGGGGGAGCTGTCGAGCGAAGCGAGACTGAGGGGAGGGATAACACGTCAGCGGTGCTCCCACCCGACGACTACGTCGCCACCCTCCCCCGTCGGTGACGGAAGATGGCAAGGAGTGGCGGGTACAAAAAAACCATTCTTATAATCTTCACCACAACATTTTGCGGAGCAAAATATTTCACATCGGCGGAGCCGATATTTAACATTTGCGCAGCAAATATTTAAAACGCCGAAGGCGTATTTAACGCGAGCGAAGCGAGCCTTACCACGAGCGCAGCGAGCCTTAGCGGATGTGGTTAAGAGTTGGGTTTAAAGGCAATAATTTTATCAAATGCGCCGCACGCTATTGCCATGGCGCGTTTAAAATGATATAATATTGGCAGATTTGTTAAATAAAGGAAATATTATGGCAAAGAACAAACCGTCGGAAAGCATAGAGATAGAGGGCGAGCTTTTAAACGAGGCTTCGTACGCTACCTACTATCTCGGCTTACAACTCTTTACGACTTTTAAAATTTTCAACCGCGGCGAGGAAAATCTCAATTCGGTGACCGTGAGCGTCACCGGCTCGACCGCACTCATTTTGCCGCAGGATATAGATATAGAGGAGATCCCCCACGAGAGCAGCGTGGAGGTCGTCCCCAAAAACCTGCTCAATCCCAAATATCTTGCCGACCTCGAGGAGCCGCAGGTCTGCAACGTGACCGTCACGGTGAAGAGGGGCAGAAGCGTTATCTGCGAGCTGGACGCCGCGGTCGACGCGCTGCCCATAAGCTGGTGGCCGGGACTTTCGGGTAATTCCGAAATGCTGGCGGCTTTTGTGCGTCCCAAGCTCGCCGACTGCCAGAAGATTTTGGCCGAGGCGGGGCTGCAGCTCAGAACGTGGGGATATTCCTCCGAGTTTACGGGCTACGCCGGCAACGATAAAAACGCGGTGAGAAGCGCCGCCGCCTCGGTGTTTTCGGCGGTGCGCCGCCTCAACATCGCCCGCGAGGAGTGCGGCGACATTGTGGGCGCAAATCCCGCGGGGGATATCTCCGCCATAACCGAAAAGAAGAGCGCCACGCCCCTCGAAATAGCTCTCTTCACCGCGAGCTGCCTCGAAGCCGCCCGCCTGCATCCCGTGATATTGCTCGGAAAAAAATCGGCAGGCGTGGGAGTATGGCTCTACGAAAGCTGTTTTTCCTCGCCCGTGCAGGACGACATGCAGCTTGTGGAAAAGTATATGTCCGCAGGCGTCAACAACCTTTCGATAGCCGACGCCGAGGATCTTTTCGCGCATAAAAACGCAAGCTATTCCACGAGCGAGAGTCACCTTTTATCCTCCCTCCAGCGGGGGAACTTCGAGGATCTCGTGGATATAAGAAGGTGCAGAATAGGCAGAATAATGCCGCTGCCCATCAAGGTGAAGAGGGGTACGGGCTACGAGCTTTTGGGCGACAGCCAGTTCTCCTTTGACGAAAAGCCGCAGGACGTGATAGATCTTTCGCGCTATGAATACGACAAATCCGCCACCAAGGACGGCAGCTGGCAGAGGCGGCTTCTGGATCTGTCGATGAAGAACAATCTGCTGAATTTCCGGTATTTGCGCGACTGTCTGCATATTTTTGCGGCGGACGGCAACGAATTTTGCGAAAAGGCGGGCGGGAAGAGCTTTACCTTGCTCGAAAGCGCGGCGAATGTCCCCGCCGTCCCGCCGTTCGGCGCGGCAAAGAGCATAGGCGCGCTTGCCGAGCTTGTCTCGCTGGAGATGGACGGGGGGAAGATACGTGCCGCGGTAAAGCAGGAGGAACTCGCCGAGGTCTGCGCAACGCTCATAAGGAAGGCGCGCAGCGCCGAGGAGGAGGCGGGCGCGACGACGCTGTTTCTGGCGGTCGGGTTTTTAAAATGGAAGAACGAGAACGAAAAAGAGGAGAAATACGCTCCCCTTTCGCTCATTCCGGTAAAGCTGTCGCGGCAGAAGAACCGCGCCTTTACGGCGGAGGTGGGCGACGGCTGCGAGGTCAACACCACGCTCCTTGAATTTTTAAAACAGGAGTTCGGCATAGACGTCCGCGGCGTGGAGGGCAAGGGGCTCTCGCCCGCCGAAATAGCCGCCGTGTTCCGCGCAAAAACCGCAAACATGAAGGGCTGGCTCGTTTACGAGGACATCTACCTTGCCCAATTCACCTTCGCGCGCTATGCAATGTGGGCGGACGTGAAGGAAAATGTGGACATATATCGCAAAAACGCCCTCATAAACAGTCTTTTGACAAATACCAACACGCTCCCCTCGAACAAGCTTTCGGGAGCGGACGAGGATGAGAGCGATCCCGCCGGGGTGCTTGTGCCCCTCCCCTGCGACAGCGCGCAGTTTTCGGCTGTGGCAGAGTCGGCCAAGGGCACTACGTTCGTTCTGCACGGTCCTCCCGGAACGGGCAAGAGCCAGACGATCACCAACATTATCGCCAACGCCGCGGATGCCGGCAAGCGCGTGCTGTTCGTCGCCGAAAAGCAGGCGGCGCTGCAGGTCGTGAAGAAGAGGCTCGAGGAGATAGGCATAGGCGATTTCTGCATGGAACTGCACTCGGGCAAGTCCTTCGACAAGGGGGAGATAGTGCGCAAAATCGAGAGCACACTCTCCTTAAAGGGCTCCGCGGACGCCGAAAAATTCGCCTCGGCGGCGGAAAAGATAAGGGATGTGCGCTCGGCTCTCCAAAAGCCCCTTTCCGCGCTGCATAAAAAGCGCAGGCTGGGCGTTTCGGTGTACGAGGGCATAGTTTATTACCTTCAAAACAAGTCCGCGCCCGATCTTATGAATATAGAGACCACCTTCTACGACGGGCTGACCCGCAGAAAGCTGGAGGAATACGAGGTCATGCTCTCCACCGCGCAGGCTGCGGCGAGCGAGTGCGGCGGCGTTTACCGCTCGCCGTTTTCGGAGGTCAGGCTCACATACTGCGATAAAAGGGTGAAGCAGTCCGTGCAGTGCGCCGCGGAGGTGGTGCTGGCGGAGCTGAAGCACCTTAAAAACTATTTGGGGCTGATGCTCGAAACGTTCAACCAAAAGGTTTCCAAATTCACCCTGAAAAAGCTGAAAAACTCAATACGTATCGCCAATATACTCAAGGACGAGAGCTTAAAGGAGTTTTTCGGGTGCGACGAGGGGGAGTTCTATAAATTCTACAACGCCAACCTGCGCTATGACAGCGGGGTGAAGCACTGGCTCCAGAGCTTCAAGACTCTTCCCGACATAGAAAAATTTGCGCCCGACATAGACCGCGAGCTGGAAATATGGGGAGAGAACTACCGCTCCTCCCGCACTCTTCTGCAGGTGATAAAGCGGATAAACCGCTGCGGCAGGGAGAGCTTAAAGGAGAGCGAGGAGCTCGAGTGGATAAAGTGCGCAAACGAAATCGAAAAGGCGCGGACAATGATGCTCTCGAGCACGAGGCTCTCCGAAAAATTCACGGGCTTCGGCGGAATAAACGCAAAAAAACGCGAGGACTTTTTAGCGCCACTATACGCGCTGCACGCCCTCTGCGCCGAGACCTTTATGGACTACAACGCCGACGCTTTCAACAGCGTATGCTCGGGGGCATGCGGCGGGATATTGAAGCCCCTTTTGCAGGGATATATCTCGGCTGCCAACGCGTTTATCGAGAGCGCGGAAAACTATATCTCCGCCATAGGCGCGGACAAATCCGCGTTCGACGACAGCGATATTTTCGAAATATATACGCAGAAATGCTCCGCGCTCGTGGATAACATAGATATGCTCCCCGCGTGGTGCGAATATAAAGCCACGGCAAAGAAGCTCAACGAGAGCGGTCTGACGTTTATGACCGACGCCATGGAGAGCGGAAGGATAAGCGGCAGGGAGGTGCTCTCCTCGTTCAGGAAAAACGTTTACCGCAACTTCATACAGACCAACATTCCCGCGGACGAGGATCTTGCCGCATTTTCTGCGAGCGTAATGGACGAGAACGCGGCCGCTTTCTCGCGCATACTCGAGGAATTTTCCCTTCTCACGCGGGAAAAGATACGCGCCGACCTCATTTCGCGCCTGCCTGCGGGCGACACGGAGGGACCGCTCGCGCTGGAGCTGATGACCTTCCAGCGGCAGATAAAGGGCAATATGCGCACGCTCAATCTGCGCTCGCTGTTCACCGAGATCCCCGGGCTGATGAAGGTCGTTGCGCCCTGTATGCTCATGAGTCCAATCACCGTATCCGAATTTTTGCCCCCCGATCCCGGGCTGTTCGACATAGTGATCTTCGACGAGGCTTCGCAAATACCCACCTGCGAGGCGGTGCCCTCGCTGGCGCGCGCAAAAAGCGCGGTGATCGTCGGCGACCCCAAGCAGATGCCGCCCACAATGTTCTTCTCCACTACGGCGGGGGAGGACGAAACGCCCGAAACGGAGGACCTCGAGAGCGTGCTCGAGGACTGTCTCGCCCTCGGCATACCCGAAAAGCATCTCATATGGCACTACCGCTCCAAGCACGAAAGCCTGATTGCCTTTTCCAATATCAATTATTATTCCTCGAAGCTCTGCACCTTCCCCTCGCCCGACGCTCTCGACAGCCGCGTCAAACTGCACTATGTGGTAAACGGCGTTTACGACAGGGGCGGCACAAAGTGCAACAGAATTGAGGCGGAAGCGCTTGTCCGCGAGGTTATAGAAAGGCTGAAGGACGCAAAGCTCCGCCGTTCGAGCATAGGCATAGTCACCTTCTCCACCGCCCAGCAGATATTGATAGAAAAGCTGTTGGGCAAAGCCATCTCCGCGAACAATCTCGAGGAGGCGGCGTACGAACGGGAGGAGCCGCTGTTCATAAAAAATCTCGAAAACGTGCAGGGCGACGAGAGGGACGTCATATTATTCTCGGTGTGCTACGGCCCCGACAGGGAGGGAAAAATTTCGCTGAACTTCGGACCCCTGAACCAATTCGGGGGCTGGAGAAGGCTTAACGTTGCAGTTTCGCGCGCAAGGGAGGAGATGATAGTGTTCTCGTCCATGCGCTACTCGATGATAGACCTTTCGCGCACCACCTCCAGAGGGGTAGCGGGGCTCAAGGCGTTTTTGGAATTTGCCGAAAAGGGCAGGGCGAATATCCCGGTAAAGACCGACGATATCATCCTCAACAGACAGGGCATAGGCAAGTATATCGCCGCGGAGCTCTCCTCTTACGGCTACGAGTGCCGCTGCGACGTGGGCGTTTCGGATTTCAAGATAGACGTCGCCGTCATAGACCCCAAAAACAAGCACAACTTCATTCTCGCAATACTCACGGACGGCACTTGCCGGTTCTCGGTGAAGGACCGCTCGGTCATGCAGGTGCAGACGTTAAAGCGCAACAACTGGAACGTCATACGGCTGTATACCATAAACTTTTTCAATAACCCCAAGCGCGAGATCAAGAAGATAAAGGACTTTCTGGATAAGCTCACGTCCGACGGCAAGCCCGTCTCAAATTCCTTCAAAAAGCCATACAGGTATGCAAAACCGGAGGGAAAGGAGCTCGATCCCGCAGATATTTTAAGCGGCTCGTCCGACGCCGACATAATAAGGGTTATAAAGGCTGTCGTGGCGGCCGAGGAGCCCATATCGGCGCAGTTTTTAATAAAGCGCACGCTGTCCTTCTTTAAGATAACCAAGTACGGCGTGAAGATAGAGAATAAACTGCGCGGGCTCATTGAGGGCTGCGGCTTCGAAACGCGGGAGATAGCGGGCGGCATATACTATATGCGCTCCGACAAATTTTCCACCTTTGACAGATACCGCGTGGAGGAGGGCGCGCCCGTCCGTTCACAGGAGAGCGACTACACCCCCTACGACGTAATTTCGCTTATCCGCGGCATACTCTTAAACAAGGTCAGCATGTATTCCGACGAACTCGTGCCCGCCGTGCTGAGGGAGCTCAAGGTTCCCCGCGTCACGGAAAAGCTTCAGGGCATGGTGCAGTCCTGCATAGACGAGGGCGTCCGCCGCGGGCTGTTCATAAGGAGCGTTTCCGATAAGATATCGCTCGCATAAAAAACAACTGCAAGATCTGCCGCCGCGGCAACGCGGCGGCAAGTTTTTTGGATTTTTTTGTAAAATATGCGCAAAAAAGAGTAAATTTGTTCCCGGCGGGCGGCGGTAATTGCAAAATGCTTTGAAATTCGTTTGACAATCGGCGGAGCTTTTGGTAAAATATCGTTTGCTCACTATGATGGAGTAGTGTTGCAGTATGCTTTATCCGCACATTACATTTATATAATGGGCGTTTGCGGCGGCAACTCCGCAAAAATAAATTTCAGTTTTCACTTATCCTCCGCTTTAAGGGTATGCGGCAGGGGTGATATATTCCACAGGGCGTAAAGCCCGAGTAAATAAAGGAGGAACTTAAATGCCTACAATCAATCAGCTCATAAGAAACGGCAGAGAAAAGCAGGTTTATAAGAGCAAGTCGCCCATTCTCGACAGATGCCCCCAAAAGCGCGGCGTTTGCCTTCAGGTGACCACGACCACTCCCAAAAAGCCCAACTCCGCCATCCGTAAGATCGCAAGAGTACGTTTGACCAACAAGCAGGAAGGTACCGTTTACATTCCCGGCGAAGGTCACAATCTGCAGGAGCACTCGTCGGTATTGATCCGCGGCGGAAGAGTTCAGGATCTTCCCGGCGTTCGTTACCACATTATCCGCGGCGCACTCGACACGGCAGGCGTATCCAAGCGCATGCAGGCGAGGTCCAGGTATGGCGCAAAACGCCCCAAGAAGTAAGCGGCGGCGTGTATAAGCGTCGCAATACTGTGTCGCGTTTGCGTTTTGCTCGGGTCATGTACTCCTTTGTACACTCCCCGTCGCAAAGCCGCGCGCTCCTTGTCTTGCTCGCTTCTACCCACCGCATAATTGCTTGGTCTATGACTTCGTAATTACTTGCATCGCGTAATTGCAGTGTGGCGGCAGGTATATATACCGACCGCGTAATTACAGAGTTTTAACTTCGTAATTGCAAAAACAATTTGTTTCCTACTTTTCGGAACATACACCCTTTGATTAACCGATAAAAGTAGGCAGTATTCACCGCAAGGTGGAGAAGGTTTGCCCCGCAAAAAATGCGGGTGCGCAATAGCTTATTTAAGGTTAGCGCCCTTAAACGCTGCAACCTGATTTGCAGCACCCTTAAATGTTGCAACTTGATTTGCGGCAATCTCGTGACAAACCGCGCAACCGCACGGTTTGCACGAAACATTCAAAAACGCTGACGCCGAAAAAGGCAAGGGGGAATTTACTTCACCCGTTAAGCCTTTTACGACCGCAGCAATCTCGTGACAAACCGCGCTACCGCACGGTTTGCACGAAACATTCAAAAACGCTGACGCCGAAAAAGGCAAGGGGGAATTTACTTCACCCGTTAAGCCTTTTACGACCGCAGCAATCTCGTGACAAACCGCGCTACCGCACGGTTTGCACGAAACATTCAAAAACGCTGACGCCGAAAAAGGCAAGGGGGAATTTACTTCACCCGTTAAGCCTTTTACGACCGCAGCAATCTCGTGACAAACCGCGCTACCGCACGGTTTGCACGAAACTAAATTTAAAGGAGGATAAATTTATGCCCAGAAGAGGCGGAGTCCCCAAGAGGGACGTATTACCCGATCCCGTGTATAATTCCAAGGTTGTGACAAAGCTTATCAACCAGATTATGTACGACGGCAAGCGCGGAACGGCACAGTCTATCGTTTACGACGCTTTTGACATAATGAGCGCAAAGCTCGGTAAAGACGCAATGGAGATCTTCGAGCAGGCAATGGCAAACATAATGCCCGTTCTCGAAGTAAAGGCAAGGCGCGTAGGCGGCGCGAACTATCAGGTTCCCATGGAGATAAGACCCGAACGCCGTCAGACCCTTGCAATACGCTGGCTGGTAACCGCTACCAGAAAGCGCAGTGAGAGGGAAACCTCACAAAAGCTTGCGGCGGAACTCATGGACGCCTACAACAACACAGGCGGCGCCGTAAAGAAGAAGGAGGACACTCACAGAATGGCGGAGGCAAACAAGGCGTTTGCACATTTCCGTTTCTAATTGAGGTAATTTATGGCTAGAGAATACGATTTACCGCATACAAGAAACATAGGCATAATGGCGCACATAGACGCGGGTAAAACAACTACTACCGAGCGTATATTGTACTATACCGGCATCACGCACAAGATCGGCGAGGTGCACGACGGCGAAGCCACAATGGACTGGATGGTTCAGGAACAGGAGAGAGGCATCACCATAACCTCCGCCGCGACCACCTGCCATTGGACGAGAAGCGGTCAGACCAAAAAGGACGAATGCAGAATAAACATCATAGATACCCCGGGACACGTTGATTTTACGGTCGAGGTTGAACGCTCGCTCCGCGTACTCGACGGCGCGATCGCAACATTCTGCGCAAAGGGCGGCGTTGAGCCCCAGTCCGAAACCGTCTGGAGACAGGCGGACAAGTACAAGGTGCCCCGCATTGCCTACGTCAACAAAATGGATATCAACGGCGCGAATTTCGAGCGTGCCGTCAACATGATGAAGGAGAGACTCGGCGCGAACCCCGTGCCCATAGAACTCCCCATCGGCAAGGAAGCCACCTTCAGGGGCATTGTCGACTGCATCGAGATGGACGCGGAAATTTATGACTCCGACGACGGCAAGCAGTATCACAGGGATGAGATCCCCGCGGATATGCGCGAGGCTGCCGAGGAAGCCCACATGAAAATCATGGAGGCCGCCGCCGAGGGCGACGACGAACTCATGGAGAAGTTCCTCGACACTATGGAACTCACTCCCGCCGAGATAAGAAAGGGCTTGAGGGCCGCCACCATCGCTATGAAGTGCACCCCCGTGCTCTGCGGCTCGTCCTATAAAAACAAGGGCGTCCAAATGCTTCTGGACGCGGTCATAGACTATCTTCCCTCGCCCGTGGACGTCGACCACGTAACTGGCACGAACCCCGAAACGGGCAAGGAAGAGATAAGAGAGACCTCGGACGAAGCTCCCTTTGCGGGACTTGCGTTCAAGATCGCAACAGACCCGTTCGTGGGACGTCTCGCATATTTCAGAGCATACTCGGGCGTACTCAACTCCGGCTCGTATGTATATAACTCCACAAAGGGCAAGAAGGAGAGAGTGGGACGTCTCGTCCAGATGCACGCCAACACCCGTACGGAGATCGAAAAGGTTTATTCGGGCGATATCTGCGCGATAGTCGGCTTAAAGGACACGACGACGGGCGACACGCTCTGCGACGAAGAGCACCCCATCGTTCTCGAACAAATGACCTTCTCCGACCCCGTTATCCAGCTCTCCATCGAGCCCAAGACGAGGGCGGGTCAGGAAAAAATGACAATGGCTCTCGTGAAGCTCGCCGAGGAGGACCCCACCTTTAAGACCTACACCGACCAGGAGACCGGCCAGACGATAATAGCGGGCATGGGCGAACTCCATCTCGACATTATAGTTGACAGACTTCTCCGCGAATTCAAGGTTGAAGCCAACGTCGGCGCGCCCCAGGTTGCCTACCGCGAAACCATACGGCAGGCAGTGGACTGCGAGGGCTTATATAAACGCCAGTCCGGCGGTAAAGGCCAATACGGTCACTGCAAACTTCACATGATTCCCGCCGAACCCGGTCAGGGCTACTCGTTCGAGGACCTCACCGTCGGCGGCTCCATTCCCAAGGAATATATCCCCGCGATCGACAAGGGCATCCGCGCGGCTGCAAAGAACGGATTTTTGGCAGGCTACGAGGTAGTGGACTTCAAGATACAGGTTTACGACGGAAGCTTCCACGAGGTCGACTCCTCCGAAATGGCGTTCCAGATCGCAGGCTCTATGGCGTTCAAGGACGGCATGGCAAAGGCAAAGGCGGTGCTGCTCGAGCCCATAATGAAGGTTGAAATTATCACTCCCGACGATTACTTCGGCGATATAATGGGCAACGTAACGTCCCGCCGCGGAACAATAGTTTCCACGGACGACAGGGCGGGCGCAAAGGTGGTAGACGCAGAAATACCTCTTTCCGAGATGTTCGGCTATGCTACCGATCTGCGCTCGAGAACGCAGGGCAGAGGACAGTTCACAATGCAGTTCGACCACTATGCGGAGGTGCCCAAGTCTATATCCGAGAAGGTTATAGGGGAGCGCGCGAAAGCTAAAAAGGATTAAACTCCCGCCAACGGGTGATAAACTTCGCAATACCGTGTTGCGCTCCGCTTGTCAGCGGGTCACGTACGTCTATGTACGCTCCCCTTGCCAATGCTCGCGCGCCTTGTCTTGCTCGTTTCTGACCCGTTGCTAACTTCGTAATTGCAACTTTTCTCGCGCGCCTCGTTCTGCTCGCTTCTACCCACCGCGGGACTTCGTAAAAGCAACGCTCTCCCAAACTCTTGTTTCTGACCCGTTGCTAACTTCGTAATTGCAACTTTTCTCGCGCGCCTCGTTCTGCTCGTATCTGCGCACTTGCTAACTACGTAATTGCAACGCCACCCCCAACTCTTGGCGCCCTTCGCTTGCGAGGGGAGCTGTCGAGCGAAGCGAGACTGAGGGGAGTTCTCACACGTTGTAAGGAAAGCAACGTGTTCGGTAAGGCTGTCGCCTTCGGTACGACACCGTTCGCGCGGGACGAATGCGCTCGCTCATCTCGCTTCGGCACGCACAGCGCACAGTGCTGTGCTATGAAATGCCTCGCT
>CANQQD010000043.1 GCA_947625865.1 uncultured Clostridia bacterium | reverse complement strand
TGTTTCGCTTTCGCTCAGCATGACGCGGAAGGGCTGTCGCGTGCCTCCGCGTCATTCTGAGCCGCGCGGAACGCGCGTGCCGAAGAATCCCCTTATCATTGCAGAAAACTCAAGGGGATGTTTCGCTTTCGCTCAGCATGACGCGGAAGGGCTGTCGCGTGCCTCCGCGTCATTCTGAGCCGCGCGGAACGCGCGTGCCGAAGAATCCCCTTATCATTGCAGAAAACTCAAGGGGATGTTTCGCTTTCGCTCAGCATGACGCGGAAGGGCTGTCGCGTGCCTCCGCGTCATTCTGAGCCGCGCGGAACGCGCGCGTCGAAGAATCCCCCTGTCATTTCAACCTGCTTTTTTCATTGTAAACAAAAAAGAGAGGCGAACCTCTCTTTTTTTGTGTGGAAATGGGCGTCATGCCCATGGGAATGTTATGCCTTCTCCGCAAGTTTCGCGAGGAAATCCTCATAGCTCATTCCCGCCGTGAAGGAACAAGCATCGGATTTTTCAACCGTACCATACACATGGTTCACGTGTGTGTCATCGCTATGCAGGCCGTAGAAAGTATGCGAATTGACATCTTTTTTCCAAGAACAATTTTCAACTCTCACATTCCAATTCCCGCCGTCATTCGAGACGGCGACCGTCATCTGGTCGTTGGCGACATCTGCATCGATAAAGCAATTTTTGATTTCAAGCCCGGAACCGAAACCGAGGATCCCGCCGACATTTTGCGCAGCGCCGCGATCTTGTCCGTTGTATTTCATGCTCTTCGCTTTTGTAAGATTGCCTGTGACATAGCAATTTTCAACAACCACATTGCCCCATGCTTCGTTGTCGCTGCCATATCCCAAAATGCCGCCCGCAAAGCCGGTTTCGTTCGGAGCAATGCTCATGTTCATATTCACATAGCAACCCTTGACGGTAAGCTTGCAGGGCTTCGACAGCCAAGCGGCAATGCCTCCGACCACTTGAATACTTCCACCCATGTTCACGGAAAACTCCGCACGGCAGTTTTCGATCACATTCTGCGTGTCGGCAAATCCCACGATGCCGCCGAAGTCGATCATGTTGCTCGCGCTCACGTTCCAATTCAATCCGTTGGGCACATTTGTCCCGCTGTACACGGGTGTTTGTCTGCCGATTGCCGAACAATTTTCAATGACGGAATATTTGCATGTTCCGACCAAACCGCCGGCATACTTTACCTGCATGCTTCCGCCCTTCATAGCACCGTTTTCAAGGTAGTACTCCATGCAAATGTAATCGGTGACATGGACGTTTTGGATCTTTGCATAAGCCATTTCGCCGACAAGCGCGCCGAGATTGCTGAATCCGTTCGCAAAGCCATCGGAAGCATCGACTTTCAGATTCGTAAGCTCAACACCGGCGAGGTTAAGATCTTTCACTGCTACGCCGACTTCTTCAAACGCGCACGCGTTTCTTACGATTTTACCGAAGAGTCCCGCATTGCGGCTCTGCACCGCGGGTTTGATATTTTTAATCGTTTTATGATTCCCATCGAAAGTACCGAGGAAGTTGCCCACCTGATGCCCTCCGATCGGCGTCCAAGGCTGATATCCGAGATCGACGTCGCAGTCAAGCACGACGGTTTCACCCTCAAACGTCTTTCCGCTGTTGACCATATCGCGGAAGATGCCGAGCATTGCCGCGGCGGTCTCTCCCCCGATATGCCAATTTCCGTCTTCGCCCTTGCCAAAACCGTTCCAAATGACCTCAACGGTGTTGTCTACGAGCGCAGGCGCAACATATTTTGAATTTACTTTGTCGTGGATTTCGCCTTCATCTTTGCTGACGCCAACCAAACCTTGGTTGTAAAAACCGATCCCGCCCGAGGTGATTACGGTAACGCGCCCCGTGCAGTTTTTAATCGTTGCAACGGCTTTGTCGGAATAAGATTCCGCTCTTCCCGCGACTGCACCGACAGAATTTCGGTCTTCAAAAAATTCGGGGGACATATCTTTCGTCACCCGGATGGTAACATCGTTTATGACGCAATCTTTGATCGTATTGCCATAATGAAGGATGCCACTGATGGCGCCGATCCCCGTGTAGCCCGTCGATGTGATATCGATGTTCGTCTCACAGCCGATGATATCATTGCCGTCTTCCCCGATAAATCCGGCAATGCCCCCGAAATACTGCCAGGTGCCCGTGACAAAACTCGTTTCGTCCGCGTTCACGACACAGTCGGAAATATCTCCGTAACCTCCATTTCCGACAATGCCGCCAACATAACTGCTGCCGCTGACCTCCACATGCCCCGTGAGCAAGATGTTGGAAATCAACTTATATGTATATGCGTTTCCGATTACGGCAGCGACCTGATTTGTACCGGTGACTTTGGCATTCTTTACCGCAAAGTTTTGCAAAATTGCACCGTCGGTAACATTGCCGAATAGCCCTTGATTAGCGCTCCCCTTGGCAACCAAATTCGAAATCGTATAAACTTCGGAAACAGCACCGTCGGCGTCCGACGCTTTCGTTCCGTCAAACGTCCCGCAGAAGGGGTTGCTGCTTGTTCCGATCGGGGTCCAATTTTCATTGCCGAGATCGATGTTCTTCACGAGTTTGACCGTGAGACCTTTGTAAGTTTGAGGAGTTGCCGCCTCTTCACCCGTCGTGCCGTTAACGGTCTGGGCGAAATACTTGAGGCCCGCCTTCGAGGAGACTTCGTACCACTTTTCGGTCGAACCGCCCGTCAAATACTTGATCTTTTCGACGAAGCCTTCCACAAGATCGAACTCCGCCTCGTTGTTTTCGCCGGTGAAGTTAACTGTACCGCTGCCCACGAGCGCGTTCGAGCCGGAGAGTTCGCTGTCGTTCTCGTTCATCTGCACATCGACGCCTTCGACGCTCACGGCGCCCGACGTTGTGCCGACCAACGCGCCGACCGTCGCTTCTACGCCTTCCGCCGCTTTGACGGTGCTCTCGGTGACTTTGACATTGCTCAATTTGAGCTCGCCCTTCGCCTCGGCGACGAGCGCGCCCGCCTTGCCACCGGCTTCCGCGGTGACGTCGGCGTTCGAAAGGATCACGTTTTGGATCGTCGCATCCTCCACGACGCCGAAGAGGCCCGCGTTCTCTCCGGATGCCGTCAGACCGTAAATGGTGAACCCATGTCCGTCAAAGACACCTCTGAAAGCGTGTGTTACATCGCCTTCGGTACAGCCGATCGGCTTCCAATCCTTCTCCGTAACGGCACAGGGAGCGGCGTCCGCGAGGGCGTAGACCGCGCGGCGGACCATGCTCGTGGAGGCGTAATCGCCGAGATAGATATCGCTCGCAAGGGCGACGGTCTCGTCATTAAAGTCATTGCCTGCGTTCACCGCGTCGGCGAAGCGGTAGAGGTCCACCGCATTGTGGATGACGAGCGTTGCCGCGGGATCGGGATCTTCGACGTGTGCGTTGGACTGCACCGCATACACACCGACCTTCAGTTCGCAGCTCTGCCCCTGATAGGGATTCTCCGTACCCATGGGCAGCTTGATCTTGACATGGACATCGTCAATGGCCGTGGTGGTGTCGGCCTCTTGCCAGCTTTGGGCGATGGTGGTGAGTTCGCCGATCGTGACAGGCTCGCCTTTGGCAAAGCTGACTTCGAACTTCTTGACGATTTCGCCCTGCGGATTACCCGATTCCATTGTCTCGGGCACGGTGAGCTGAACGCGGTACTTGATCCTGATCGTCGAATTGTTGACGATATGAAGATCAAACTCGACGCCGTCGCCGGGCGCGACATCCGTCAGGGTCAGGGTGCCGTCCGCGTAGCTGAACATGCCGCCCGTCGTGAAGGGACCGGTGGCCCCGACGGGATCGTCGACATGGTCTCCCTGGGCATCGTCCCATTTCGCCGAAAAGCCTTCGAGACTTTCGACGCTCGCCGTCACGTCGACTTTACCGGCGGTAATGGCGACGTTGACGTTGCTCTCCGAGGAGAACAGCGCGAGCGTTGAGCCTGCAATGAGCGACGCACACAGCGCCATTGTCATCACAGAACCCAAAACGACTTTGGTTGTCTTTTTCATCTTTTTTCTCCTTATAAAAATTTTTTCGGAACCGATTTTGATTGCACTCCCTTCTTGGCGCTCTATTTTGTCATTTCGAGCGGAGCGCAGCGAAGTCGAGAAATCTCGCCCTTGAGATTTCTCCACGCGCCGCTTCGCGGCTTGGTCGAAATGACAGAGAAGGGCGTAGCGGGCGCCCCACGCGTCCACGCGTCATTCTGAGCCGCGCGGAACGCGCGTGTCGAAGAATCTCCTTATTCTTTCAGAAAACCCAAGGGGGTGTTTCGACTTCGGCGCTTCCCTCTCCCTTTTGCTTCGCCAAAAGTGGCGGGTCACCTCCCCCCTTATACTTGAGGGGGGAGGATGTCGCGTAGCGACAGGTAGGGGGTGGGCAGAGTGCAAATAAGGTAGAGATTTCCTGACAGCCCTAAAATCCCTACTTTGATACAGAGTGATTATACCATGTCCAATCTGTTTTGTCAATAAATTCCTGTCAGGAAATCTCTACTTTTTTTGTACTTTTTTATGATATTCTCATGCGCGCGCATTCATCCCGAAATCTTTTCGGGATTTTCCGGGCAAAAATATGATTTCGCAGTGGTCGATCGCCGACATGGGTACCCCGAATTTTGTCGAACATGCGGATATCCATGTTGCGCTTTCCCGCGCCGCGCTGCCGTTCAGTATTTGAAAATATCTTCGCGGCGCTTGCCATGGCGGAAGAAATGTGCTATCATATGTTTAGTGAAAATGAAGATGTAGCGAGAATGAAAATTAAAAAGCATTGTTTTACATGTCAGTCTTCTGCGGCGCCGGTTTCATCTCGGCGCCGCAGTTTTTGTAACAGAAAACCCCCGGATAGTCCGGGGGCAAAAATGTCTTCGAAAAGGTTTATGCACTTGAAAGATTTCAACGAGGGCTTTCAATGTAAACAAAAAACCTAATCCGATTGTTCGGATTAGGTTTCGATTGGCTGAGCACCGTGTACGTAAGTTGAACTGAAAATCAATTTTCATTATTTTTTATACCAGCTAACATAATAGTCAGCTGGTATTTCTTAATTGATCGGGTTGGTCTTAACCAATTTCCTCATATATTCATACGCGATAGTCTCGATCTCGGCGGCAGAAAGTGTATCCAATATCGATACTGCTCCAAAATGATTTATGTAAGAGTCACAACATTCTCGGAAGATGATGGTACATTTATTTCCATTTTCTTCCTGGACGCGCTTCAAGGCAGACAGTAGTCCTTTCACAATAGTACGGTTCATACTAAAGGATTGGTCAAACAAATCTTTTTGTATTTGTTGCGCAGAAAACAGGGTTTCGGTTAAATGCCACGGATTTGTAGATGCACGGTCTTCGTCATAAGTCAAATAGCCCGACCACCACAAGCGTGAAATTGCATTATAATATGTCAAAGAGCCGCGACCTTCCGTTGCAAAAAATCTCTGTCCGATACTGACTTCTCCATTGTCCTTTTTCCAACGTTTTAGCACATAATCTTTAAATGTTATGTGACACAACGCAGACCATAATAACGGATCAGAAGCCTGTAACGGCATTAACTTGTCTTTATAGGCGGAATACAAAAGTTTGACATTCAATAGATCATCCTTGCTTTTGGTTTCAATATCATCACCCGTATGTACCAACTGCACCGTATCGACGACAACGGATGAAGATTTATAATATTCATCCAACCCGACTCGGGCAAAATATTCGTTTAACCAAGGATCGTCGCTATAATAGTTATTTTTGTTTGCATCTAAATCTTTTTTTAAAAATTTGTATGCATCTTTGGTAAAGTAAATCAAATTCAAAGCACGTCATCCTCCTGTCTGATTGTAGACCAATCCGTCATCTTCTGCATGAGGTTATTTATCGAGTCGCCCACAACATTGCCCAGAATTTTATTGGCGAGCTCAAAATTCGAATCCTTACAATCGGATAAATCATCGACTCCAAAGTCACGCAATGCCTTTAATATCGATTCAGCCCAAATCGTTCCTTTATATGAGATTTCATTTTCACCATCTTCGATATTTTCAATCAAGTATTCTTCCATTCTCAATTTACCGATAGCTTCGGTAATTGCCGGTAAAATAAGCGAGGACTGCAAAAACCTTTCGATACCATTTTTGAGGTGTTTTTTTGTCCGCAGTTTAGCATAATTCGCATATTCTGCGTCGGGTAAAGTAATGACGATGTAATTGGTTAGTTTTGGATTTTCTTCTCGAATGGTGGCATAATTTACTTTTATTGTCGATATTGCAGGATCTACCGCAATGAGGACAACGCCGGCCATCTCCTTTTCCAATACAGTATCCAACTTTATTTTAATTCCGGGCTCGTTTGCTATTACATACCCCTTGCTTAAATGAAACGGTTGCGTTCCGAAGTAATTATGATTAAATTCGGATAAGCAGTATGTATTATAATCGCAGTTTGCCACAATCATTGCCTGTAAATCGAGAACATCCGTAACAAGATTCTTCGGGATATTCACGATAGAGGTGGAGTCCAACTTCAACTCATATACGGCTCTATATGATGTGCGAAAACAGGTTATTCTTAAAACGATTTTTGCAATCCCGTCCCGCACCATTTTTACAATGCCCTCACATTGCAAATTGCACTTTATCTCAAGAGTCAAAGAATTACCGTTGTCGCTATGATTGGCAACTTCAATGGAAAATTCGCATTCCATAAAGTCATTGGTATATTCGTTCAATACCGGATGAGGATATTCAATCGCCTTGTTTCTCATCGGATACCTCCATAGTAAATACGGGGACTAACGCCATAATTTCGCTATTCTCGAATTCAACGAACATTATATTGCTACCTTGATGTAAAAAAATCGGACCGATTTTTTCGGAATTCACATCCACCCTTGGAATATTTTCCTGCTTTACATTCTTAACGACAACAGGATCGTTTTTGTCATCATCGCGCCCCGCATAAAATTGTACAAACACTCGTGAATAGCCTTGTGGGCAATTAACATAGAATTGATATTTATTGGCCGCCTTATAAAAAATTCTATGTTCGATAATCTTGGGAGAAACAATTTTTACTTTTCCTCCACCGGGAATAACGCCCTTGTCGTGTCCGCCTTTCGGCGTGACTACAGGGATTTTGGCGGGCTTCTTCTTTTTCCTCTTTCTCTTCCCGGTCTTTATTCCCGATTTGGCAGTGTTTGTGCCCTCGCCGCTTACAGCACTCTCATATTGACGGTTATATACAATCCTTCCGTCATAGGTGGATATTTCATTGATTTTAATATCCGTTTTCAGGCCATCGTTGCCTTCATGAGAACCGCTTTCATCCGATGAATCCGGCAAGTAATTACCGACACCGCCATCCATTGTGTTTGTAATATCCGCTTTTTCAAAGTCATCCAATATACGCTGAATTTCTTTGCCGATTTCGCGCAAATATTTAGCCGCTTTCTTTTTTAAAGGAGCATTGTCTGTTATATTTTTTGCTTTCCATTCCGTATGTTGCGGAGGTTCTGCCTCACGCAAAGTCTTGCTCAGTTCCATCTCCCCGACATCGTTTACGATTATAACGACCGAAAAGTGCGGAAGGACATCCGATGTAGTAGTATTGATCAACATCCCCGTCGATCTAAAGCGAGATAGCGATTGAGCATATGCATCTTCATATTTAGCATAGATGCTCAAGTCGTCTTTTTCTGCTATTGAAACTTTTACGGGTTCGACTTTCGTTATAGTTTCATAAATTTGCCGCGTGTACTTTAATTGAGGTTCATCCGCAAAGACTTTAAACAAAAGATTCTCGACATTTGATTTGGTTATAATGTAGGCGGCTGAATGAGATTTGATTTCCACTTCAAGTTTGCCGTTAATAATTGCCAAAACGAAGTTTTTAATGATTGCAATAGCAATGTTCTTTTCCCAATCCTCATATTCGTTGGTTTTAAATCCGAAAACGGCTACATCGGTACCGATTTCGGTTCGCTTGAAAACATCAATTTGAGCGAGAGAACAGTTGTCGGCAGGCAAAATAGGCCTTCCAGTGTATTCATCTTCCAAGTAAAGATACTTTCCAATAGGTTGGGTGGGGCGAAGCGTACCTTTGTACTCTTTTTGCGTAGTTACCAACCTTGCAACGCCCTCAAACCCGCGCCCGCCGTCTTTAGCCAAAGTGTTATAAAATACAAGATTTAAAGCCGAGTACGCGAACGGAGCGTTTTTACCGATGCCGAAACTTCCTGCGCTGTTGTCATCCTGTTTAATCGAGATGCCCTCGACATCTACCAATAACTTCCAAAATGATTTCTCGTCCTGTCGAGCGTTTACACCATTTAGACCAACGGTATTATAGTCGCTCATAATCAGGACGGGGATTTTATCGGCCGACAATGCCTTTTTTACATTGTCTAAAAACTCCATAATTTTGGGAGTGCTTAAAGGACTCGTAGACCAATATTCAATGCTGCTATCCAATGCTTTTTGATAGCCATCAAACATGGTGTACGCACTTTTTTCTATTTCTACAAGCTCGAATTTAACTTTAACGGGATCATCCGGGGGCAAAGACTTATCTTTTGCATCAAGTGAATTTTGGCAGACTTCTCTTGCCAAACCGTCCATAATACCGCTCCCTTTGAACATAGTTATTGCGGCAATATTGTTTCCGCTTTGATTTCCCGTGCCGAGCAAAGGGAAATCCCAACACACTTCTTTCATCAATGGTTCCTCAACTTAAAGTAAATCTTTCTTCCTTAGATTCGATGCCCAAGAACTTATTTTTTGTATTTTTTACTTCCTTCTCAATCGCGTTGAAAATTTTCTTGACATCGTCATCCGTGTATTCATAATTACCTTTACTTGAGCAATTACCGAGCAAGCGCAGCATATCAAGAATTTTGTTTGTACGCGCTTCAGCCAATCTTACAAAACATTCTCTTTTTGTTTCCGTTCCTTTACTCATAGCAGAATCCTTTAAAATTATTTTCTAAATGTATTATACATCTCAAAAATAATAATGTCAATTGTTTTTCTTAAAAATATATACATTTTAAAAATATTTTTAGAATATATGGCATCGGCTCTGTTTTTATATACTCCGTTCGTTTAATCGGTCAAAACATTTCAATATAAATTCCGCCATTGTTCTAATGACCGGGATCGTAACGGAATTTCCGAATTGCTTGTACATCTGACCGTCTTTGGTGCCTTCCGGGAATGAAAATTTGTCCTCGCCATTCTCTAAAAAGGCATAGTTGATAAACCCCTGTAATTTCCCCCATTCTCGCGGTGTCATGACACGGACGCACTCATCATTTAGCGGCGTATGCTTGCCAGGGATGATCATCCCGGGAATGCCGAGTTGAGGATCGATTATCAGATTTCGTTCTTTTCCGGATCCACCAGTTGCCAATAAGGTATTCGCCATTGGAGATGCGATTTCGGGACGATTGACTATAACATAGCCAAAACCGTTGCCTTTTCCATGCTCGCGCTCTCTATGCTTTTTTAGAGTTTGATAATACCCCGAAGACATATAATATTTCGCAGGAGCTTGCATTTCAAGCAAATCGCGTAAATCGCGGTATAATTGAAGATCGTTTCCGAGAGGCAAGGAATTATTCAGATTATTTACGGCTGCCCCGTAAAACGTTCTGTTAAAACCTATAATATATACCCTCGGTCGATTTTGCGGAACGCCGAAGTATTTGGAATTTCGAATGAAGTCTTTTCCCTCGTATTTCAAATTTCCGATTTCGTCATAAGTAACGCCGATAATCTTATAATTCAACCTTTTTTCCAAAGTTGAAATTATCGTGTTAAATGTTTTGCCATCATCATGCCGGACTAAATTATCGACATTTTCCAAAAAAATTGCTTTCGGTCGGGTTCTTTGTAATATCTCAACTATATGGTTAAAAATAATTCCCTTTTCGTCATCGGCAAATCCCAGTTCCAGGCCGGCACGGCTAAATGTTTGGCAGGGGAATCCTGCAAGCAATACATCATAATCCACGGCATCAACTTTTAATTTAAATTCTTCCGAAGTTAAATCATTTTTAGGATTTTCCTTGTAAAGGTATTCGTATGTTCTACAAGCACCGGCATCAATTTCAGCCGCTAATACATTGCAAAATTGCCCCGTCATTTCAAAGCCTTTTCGTATGCCGCCTATACCGGCACACAAGTCAATTGTTTTATACATAATTCCTCTCATCTTTTAAGATTGTGGTTGTATGCTTGTTCAACGACTGAAACGCAGTCGTCCAAATTCTTTCTTATATCGGTTCCCCAAAACCGTAAAACAGTCCAACCTTCCTGTAGCAGTTTGGCGTTGACTTCATTATCTCGCTCGATATTTCGCTCTATCTTTGGGATCCAAAAATCTTGTCTGACTTTAAAGTCGTTTTTCCTATTCTCCCAATCATATCCATGCCAAAATTCACTATCGCAAAATATTGCTATTTTCTTACCGATGAATGCTATATCGGGATGCCCATAGACGGTTTTTACATTTTTTCTGTACCGAAAACCCTTATGCCAAAGCGCTTTTCGTAAAACCAGTTCAATATGGGAATCCTTATTTTTTATTTGTTGCATATTAAAATGTATTTGCTCTTGTGTTTTAGCCATCTTACTCGCCTATCACCAAATTGTTATCATCAATAAACTTCTTGATTGCTTTCTTGGCTTTAATAGTGGGTTCGCATTTTCCAGTTTCCCACCGACAAACAGTTACAACGGTAACGCCCAAAGAAGTAGCCAATTCTTCTTGAGTTAATAATAGTTTTTCTCGCAGAATTTTTATTTTCTCCGAATATAGCATGACAGACCTCAACTTAACATCGAATTAACATCATTTTATCATTTTTGGATAAAAAAGTCAAAGATAATAAAATAGTAATTATAAAATTTCCCGATAAAAAATCAAAATGGCACTTTGGCGGGTGCTTGACTAAAACGAGCGCGCCGCTTCGCGGCGCGGTCAAGCACCCGCCAAACCTACAAACCGAAAAAAGAAATCAATCAAAGCCGCGCGAAGCGGCGGCCGC
>CANQQD010000042.1 GCA_947625865.1 uncultured Clostridia bacterium | reverse complement strand
TGCCCTGAAAGGGCGGGTGGGAGCAAATAATTACACCGCCCATTAAGCCCTGTCATTTTGCGCGAGGGCTTTGCCCGTCGTACCGAACGCGCAAGCGTTACGCCCTGCCGAGGGTTCCCGTTTACGGGAAACGGCAGAGCGATATGAGACCCGCTGAAAGCGGGCGATTGAGTGAAAGTTCTCACACGTTGTAAGGATAGCAACGTGTTCGGTCACCGCTCGCGCGGGACGAATGCGCTCGCTCATCTCGCTTCGGCACGCACAGCGCACCGTGCTGTGCTATGAAATGCCTCGCTCGTCCCCTCGTGGTCTGCTTTTGGTGCGTTGAAACGCACACAAAGCCGTCGCTACGCTCGGGCGAGGTTGGATAAGACGAAAAACCAAAAGTCGCTTTGCGACAGATTCTTCGGTCACTCCGTTCCCTCTGCCGTTTCCCCAAGGGAACCCTCGGCAGGGCGTAACGCTTACGCGTTCGGTACGACGCTAACGCTCGCGCAGAATGACAGAGAGGGGGTGGCGCGGCTACCCGTGCCATCTTCCGTGTCAACGGGGGAGGGTGTCACGAAGTGACGGGTGGGAGCAACCAATTCACTGCATACGGCGCGCCATTCTGCGCGCCTGTAACCCAAACCGGACTGCTTCGGTTTGGGCTTTCGTTTTTTTGCAAGAAATTTCAGCCGCTCTTGACAAAACGCTCTTTTTTGTGATATAATATAAATTCGGCAGCTCTAAAATAACAGTAATATTTTCTGATATAATTACATATATCTCCAAAAATATTACATTAAAATGGCAACCTGACGAAAATGATGAAGATGGTGAATTAATCGTGTCAGGTGGAGCGAAAGAATCGTTTAATATGCTATATGATAAATTAAATGAAAAGGGAGCCTTTTTTAACAATTCCTTTAATGCCAACCTTATAACGGATATATGGTATGAATTTTTAAATAATTCAATATCATAATTATATGGCAAACTGCCCATACATATATAAATTTGAAGTATATTGAAAAATCGTAAAAATTTCGGCAATTTCGATATTAGCAAAAATCCCGGGCGGGTGCGTCTGGGATTTTTTGGTTGCGGGCGGCGGGTTTGTTGCAAAAACGGGGCAAAAATTCTTTACAAACGGAATTATTTTTGTTAGAATGTTAAGGCTGTAAAAATTCACACCCGCGGGGCGGGCGCTCCGTGACGGCAAAAATCTTTTCAATTGCCGCGTATAGCGCCGAAAAAGCCGCGCCTGCGGGGAGGAGAAACGGAGGAATATATGGCAGTTATAACAATGAAGCAACTGCTCGAGGCGGGCGTACACTTCGGGCACCAGACAAGAAAGTGGAACCCCAAGATGGCAAAGTATATCTATGCCTCGAGGAACGACATCCACATTATCGACCTTCAGCTCACGGTTGACCTCATCGAGGAGGCGTACAAATTCGTTGTCGAGTCGGTAAAAGAGGGCAAAACGGTGCTCTTTGTCGGCACCAAAAAGCAGGCTCAGGACGCCATCAAGGAAGAGGCCGAGCGCTGCGGAATGTACTATGTAAACTCCCGCTGGCTGGGCGGCACCCTCACCAACTTCAAAACCATCCGCTCGCGCATAGACAGAATGGTAAAGATCGAAAAGATGGAGCAGAACGGCGAGTTCGACCTTCTCCCCAAAAAGGAGGTTGCAAAATTAAAGGAAGAATTCAATAAGCTCCAGACCAATCTCGGCGGCATAAGGGAGATGACCAAGCTCCCCGGCGTTATGTTCATAGTGGACCCCCACAGCGAGGATATAGCCGTTGCCGAGGCAAGAAAGCTCAATATACCCATCGTGGCTATCACCGACACCAACTGCGACCCCGATCTTATAGACTACGTCATTCCCGGTAACGACGACGCGATCCGCGCGGTAAAGCTGATTTCGTCCGTGATTGCAAACGCCGTAATAGAGGCAAACCAGGGCGAGACTCCCGTACTTCCCGCAGAGGACGGTGAAGCGCCTGCCGAGCCTGTTTCCATTGAGGAAGTAGTCGCCGCCGCAGAGGAGCCCGGGGCAGCCGAAGAGCCCGTAGCCACCGAAGAGGCTGAATAATTTTAAGGAGAATATAGATATATGTCATTCACTGCAAAGGACGTAATGACCCTCCGCGATAAGAGCGGCGCGGGCATGCTGGACTGCAAAAAGGCTTTGACCGACGCAGACGGCGACATGGAAAAGGCAGCCGAGCTTTTAAGGGAGCGCGGCGTTGCAAAGGCTGTTAAAAAGGAAGGCAGGATCGCCGCCGAGGGCGCAGTAGGCGCGTTTGTGTGCGAAAAGTGCGGCGCGGGCGTTCTCCTTGAGATAAACTGCGAGAGCGACTTTGTTTCCCGCGGCGAAAAGTTCCACGCGATAGTGGACGAGGTCGCAAAGGTAATAGCAAAGAACAAGCCCGCCGACGTCGAGGCGCTGAACGCCTGCGCGCTCGGTGAGGGCACGGTCAGGGACTATATAGTAAACAATACCGCCGTGATAGGCGAAAAGATCTCCATCCGCCGTTTTGAAATTTACCAGACCGCGGGCAAGATCGAAACGTATATACACATGGGCGGCAAGGTCGGCGTAATGGTCGAAGCCGTGGACTTTAACGGCGGAGCCGAGGAGACGCTGCACGACGTAGCTCTGCAGATAGCCGCTTCAAAGCCCTCGTATATCACCCGCGAGGAGGTTCCCGCCGACGTTCTTGCAAAGGAAAAGGAGATAATGCTCGTCCAGATGCAGAACGACCCGAAGAACGCCAAGAAACCCGCAAACATTCTCGAAAAGATAGTGGAGGGCAAGCTCGGCAAGTTCTACGAGGACAACTGCCTTATGGAGCAGCCCTTCGTCAAGGACGACAGCCAGAAGGTTGCGCAGGTGATCGGCAACAAATTCAAGGTTGCGCGCTTCGTCCGCTTTGAGATGGGCGAGGGACTCGAAAAGAAGAATGAAAACCTTCAGGACGAGGTCGCAAAGCAGATCGAATCCATGAAGAAGTAAATTTTATCACTTTATATTCAAAAAAGCTCCCGCGCAAGACGGGGGCTTTTAATTATATTTATATGATAAAGCCGATGTCAGCCGTTATCAGCCGAAACGGAAAGCATGCTTCCGAAGGTAAATCTGCTCTCGCATTTGAACAGGTCGCGCACCTCCAGCGAAAGCTCCAGCGACAGGTCGCCGGAAACGGAGTACTCGCGGTAGAGCCCGTTTTTGTCAAACGCAAGGGTGATGGCAAAGTCGGTCGAGCGGTATCCGAGGTCGGCTCTCGGTATGTATGACAGCCAGTCTTCGGGCAAAAATTCAAACAGCATGCCGTTTATCAGTTCGGTGAAGAACGCTTTTTCGGCGACGAGCGTTATTTTTAGCCCGTCCGAGTCGTCTATGGTAAAGCTGAAGCCCAAATCTATGAGCTTTTCCACGGCAAGCCTGAGCGAAAGCCCCTTTTGTACGTTGTCGGGAATGGTCCTTACCGCGGCTATAATATGCCGCAGCGTTTCGTCTGAGAGGTCGTCCGCCTTTTGGAGCAACTCGCTTATGGACGCCTGCTTCTCCGTCCCGTCCGCGCCCGCGTAGAATATAAGGTCGCCGTCGTGCTTAAAGCCCGCGCTGTACGATTTTACGAGGGGCTCCGAGTCCGATTTGGGGCCCGTGTATGTAAAATCGAGCCCGGCGTTGCCGCCGCCGAACAGGTCCACGCCCAACGCGCCCTGTCCTGCGGAGCGCATCCCGAGCGTATCGTCCACGCTCATTCCGAGCGCGAGGGCGGAATAAAACTTTTCTCTTCCCGAAATTTCGGAGGTCCATTTAAAATCATAGGAGTAGTTTGAATTTCCCGCCGCGGTCAGCGCAAAGGACCAGCCGCTCTCCTCGGTGTTGCCGAAAGCCTTGCCTATTTCTATTTTATCGAGGGCGGCAAGCGGAGACGCCGCGGGCTCCTTGCCGGAGGGAGTTCCGCCCGCGTCCTGCGTCCCTTCCGCGGGAAGCCCGGGAAGCGGCTTGTCGCTGCCGGATCCGCCCTCTCCGCAGGCGGCAAACGCAAAAATGCCGGCGGACAGCAAAATTCCCATAAAGACGCATGCCAATCTCTTCATATCTTTCCTCCCGTGTATATATTGTATCACACTCTCTCACTTATTTGTCAACATTTTCAAGGCGCCTTAAACAGCGCATATTTTTAAATCACCGTAAAGCCGCGGAAATTTTTGCCGTCCGTTTTTGGGTTTGACGCAATTTTTAATGGCATTCACGTCATTTTATCGCTTGACAAGCCTTCCGAAGCGATGTATTATGCAAACGGATAAATTGTAAGGAGCTATATATGAAAATTTTAGTTACCGGCGGGGCGGGCTATATCGGCTCGCATACATTGGTAGAGCTTATTCAGAGCGGCTATGAGGTGGTAGTGGTCGATAACTACTCCAATTCATGTCCGGAAAGTATAAGCCGTGTAGAACGGATAACCGGCAAAAAGGTAAGAACATATGCGGGCGACGTGCGGGACACGGAGCTTTTGAATAAAATTTTTACCGGGCAAAAAATAGACGGGGTAATTCACTTTGCGGGGCTCAAAGCCGTTGGCGAATCCTGCCAAAAGCCCTTTGAGTACTATGACAACAATCTCGGCGGCACGATCGCGCTGGTCAACGCGATGAAAAAATACGGATGCAAGAAAATAGTTTTTTCGTCCTCGGCCACCGTGTACGGCGACCCCGAAAAATTGCCGTTGGACGAAAATTGCAGGGTCGGCGGAACTACCAATCCATATGGCACGTCCAAATACTTTCAGGAGCTCATGCTGAGGGATCTGTATGCTTCCGATAAAGAATGGCAGGTTGTGCTGTTGAGATATTTTAACCCCGTAGGCGCGCACGAAAGCGGGCTGATCGGCGAAGACCCCAAAGGCATCCCGAACAATTTGACGCCCTATATCGCCAAGGTCGCCATCGGCGAACTCGGGGAGGTGGGAGTGTTCGGCAACGATTATCCGACGCCCGACGGAACGGGGGTGAGAGATTATATCCATGTTGTAGATCTCGCAAAGGGACACGTAGCCGCCATAAATAAAATAAATAAAGCGGGAGTGTACGTTTACAATCTCGGCACGGGTATAGGATACAGCGTTCTCGAAGTTATCCATGCCTTTGAAAAGGCGTGCGGACATAAGATCCCTTATTCCATAAAGCCGCGGAGGGCAGGCGATATAGCCGCTTGCTATGCAAATGCGGAAAGGGCTAAAAAGGAGCTCGGCTGGGAAGCTAAACTCGGCATTGACGAGATGTGCGCTTCGCTTTGGAAGTGGCAGACGCAAAATCCCAACGGATACCGCTCCTGACGCCGTGGCGTTTTAAGGCGGGACGTAAAAAATTGCGTCCCGCTTTTAAATTGCAAGCGCAAGCTATTTTTCCAAACATTTACAAAAACCGTTGAAATTTACTTTGCGATATGATATAATGTTGAAAGCAAAATTATAAGGAGTTTTTATGCAACCCCGATACAAGAGAGTTTTGATCAAGCTTTCGGGCGAGGCGCTCGCAGGGAAGGAGGGACACGGCTTAGACGAAAACGTGATCTCCGGCGTAGTTTCGCAAATCAAGGCGGTGCACGATATGGGCGTTGAGATCGCCCTCGTAATAGGCGGCGGCAACTTCTGGCGGGGGCGGCAGGGCAAGCAGATGGACCGCACGATCGCCGACCATATGGGCATGCTCGCCACGGTCATGAACTCGCTCGCCATGATGGACGCGCTCGAAAGGCGCGGGATCCCCACGAGGGTGCAGACGGCGCTCATTATGACCTCGGTCGCCGAGCCGTATATTTTAAGAAAGGCTCTGAGCCACTTCGAAAAGAAGCGGGTGGTGATAATGGCGTGCGGCACGGGCAACCCCTATTGCTCCACCGACACGGCTGCCGCACAGCGCGCCTGCGAAATTCAGGCCGATCTTTTGATGATGGCAAAGAACGTGGACGGCATATACGACAGCGATCCTAAGCTCAACCCAAACGCCAAAAAATATACGCACATAAATTATCTCGATATAATAAAGAACGGCATAAAAGCCATGGATACCACCGCGGCGACCATGTGCATGGAGAACAATATCCCCGTAATAGCCTTCGGGCTGGACGAGGAGGACTCCATAATCCGCGTTGTTTGCGGCGAAAGGCTGGGCACAGTCATAGACAATAATTGAGAATATAATAATAAGAGGTGAAAAAAATGATTGAGCAGGTAGAGGAGATCCTTTTGGTTCTCGACGACAAACTTACGAAGACTCTGAGCGTATTGAAGGAGGACTACTCTGCGGTGCGCGCAGGCAGGGCAAACCCCCACATTCTCGACAAGATAACGGTGGACTACTACGGAGTGCCCACCCCCATAAACCAGACCTCCAACATTTCCGTGCAGGAGGGCAGGTGCCTTGTGATATCGCCGTGGGACGTCTCTCTTCTGAAAGGCATCGAAAAGGCAATACAGGTGTCGAATATCGGCATAAATCCCACCAACGACGGCAAGGTCATAAGGCTCGCGTTCCCGCAGCTCACCGAGGAGAGAAGAAAGGAGCTTTCCAAGCAGATAAAAAAGATGGGCGAGGACGCAAAGGTAGCCCAGCGCAACATCCGCCGCGAGGCATTGGAGGCTTTGAAAAAGCTCAAAACCGATAAGCTTATTTCCGAGGACGAATATTCCTCGTACGAAAAGGACGTTGAAAAGGCTGTGTCGGACGGCATATCGGGGATAGACGCCGCCGTAGCCGCAAAGGACAAGGAGATAATGACCGTTTGATGGAAGCTGCTAACCTGCCACGCCATGTGGGGATAATAATGGACGGCAACGGAAGATGGGCAAAACTCAGGCACAAGCCCCGTTCGTTCGGACACAGCGCCGGCATGGACGCGATGATAGAGATAGTCAAGCGCGCCGGCGAGCGGGAGATCCATTATATCACGGTGTATGCGCTCTCCACGGAAAACCTCAAAAACCGCCCCAAGGAGGAGCTCGACGAGCTGTTCGGGCTTTTGAGGAAGTACTTTTCCCACCATGTAAAGGAGCTCTATAAGCGCGGAGCCAAGGTGAAGGTCATAGGCGACAAGTCGCCCCTGCCCGCGGACGTGCAAAAGCTCTTGGAGGACGGCGAAAAAAATTCCCCGCCCGACGGCAAGTTCACTTTGACCTTTGCCATAAATTACGGCAGCAGGGCGGAGATAGCCCGCGCGGCGGAGAGTCTTATAAAAAGCGGCGAACCCGTAACCGAGGAGTCGTTGGCCTCCGGGCTCTACACCTATGGCTTGCCCGAACCCGACCTGATAATAAGGACGGGCGGCGAGATGCGTCTTTCAAATTTCCTCCTGTGGCAATCGGCGTATGCGGAGCTGTATTTCACGCCCGTGCTCTTTCCCGACTTCACTCCCGACGAGTTCGACAAGGCGCTTGAAGAGTATTCGCGCCGCACCCGCAGATTCGGCGGTATTTGATTACAGATAAAAATGCGCATATATTGAGTTTTTTGCGTAAACGGAGATAGAAATGGAAGAAACTAAAACACAAACGCCCGTGCAGCCCCCAAAGCACGCCAACCTGAAGGCGCGCACACTCACCGCGGTTGTTTACGTGGTACTGTGGATAGGGCTGATCTCCATGAAGTGGCTTCTGCCCACCGAGGGGATCGTAGGCGGCTGGGGCGCGCTGGGCTTCGACGTGGTGTTCTGCGCCGTCTCCATTATAGGCAGCTATGAATTTTTAAGGGCGATCGGCGGCATATCCACGCCGCAGCACGTCATAACCATGGCGTTCGCGGCTATGATAGTCCCGCTCTACGTCGTCATTCAGGTCACTATGGCGGGAGGTTTTCTGGCAGTCGCGTGCGCGTTCACGGTGTACGTAATGTTCCTCATGGCAACGTCGGTGTTCGACCCCCTCAAATCGACCGTAAAGGGCACTATATCATGCGTTTTCTGTATGCTCTATTGCGGCGTGCTCTCAACCATGCTTGCGGCTCTCAACCATCTGGAGCAGAACTCCATGGCGGCGATACTCATGGTATTTATCTGCACCGTGCTGTGCGACACGTGCGCCTATGCGATAGGCTCCGTTTTCAAGCGGTGGATACCCCTGAAGCTCTCCCCCAAGCTCTCGCCCAATAAAACGGTAGTCGGCGCCGTAGGTGGCATTATAGGCGGAATTTTAGGCGCGATGCTCGCATACGTCATAATCTATTATTTGGGCGGACTGAACGGCGAAATTGTGTTTGCCGGCTACAACAACGTGTATCTCACCTTCACGAGCGATAAGATCCATCCTCTTGTGACCTTCGTGCTCGTCGGTCTTGCAACGGCTGTCCTCGCGCAGATAGGCGACCTCTTCGAGAGCGCCATAAAGAGGGAGTGCGGCATAAAAGATATGGGCAATCTGCTGCCGGGGCACGGCGGCATACTCGACCGCTTCGACAGCATGCTCTATTGCTCGGTGGTCGTGCTCTTCTGCTTCGGCACAATAATAATCTGAAGCAAACCTTGGCATAAGCTACCGCCCCGCGGATATTCGTGGGGCGTTTGTCATTAAAAATAATTTTAACGGGTATAATATAAATGAAAAATATTGCACTTATCGGCAGCACGGGCTCCATAGGCAGGCAGGTTTTGAATGTTGTGCGGGCGCACCCCGACATGTTTTCGGTCTGCGCGCTTGTGGCAAACAGCCCGTCGGCGGAGTTTTTAAGCCAGCTTTCGGAATTCAGACCGGCATACTCCGCCCTCGCCTCAACAGAGCCCGACAGGGCGCTGCACGCGGCTGAACTGGAGGAGGCGGACGTGGTCTTCAACGCCGCGGGCGGTTTTGCGGGTCTGGCTTACAGCCTGAGGGCGGTCAGGGCGGGCAAGGAACTCGCCCTCGCCAACAAGGAGACGCTGGTCTGCGGCGGCGACGTCGTTTTGGGCGAAGCCTTAAAAAGCGGCTCGGAAATATTGCCCGTCGACAGCGAACACTCGGCGATCTGGCAGTGCATGAATTTCGACAAAAAAAAGAGAGTGCGCAGGCTTATAATAACCGCGAGCGGCGGCGCCTTCCGAGGCTATACTCCCGAAATGCTTAAATCCGTCACCCCCGAGCAGGCGCTGGCGCACCCGACGTGGCGGATGGGTAAAAAGATCACGGTGGACAGCGCAACGCTCATGAACAAGGGCTACGAGGTCATAGAGGCGCACGCGCTGTACGGCGTGCCTTACGAAAAAATCGTCGCGGTCATACAGCCGCAGAGCGTGATCCATTCCATGGTGGAGTTCGAGGACGGCGCAATTTTAGCGCAGATGAGCTACCCCACGATGGAATTGCCCATACAGATGGCGCTGACCTATCCCGAACGGTACGCGTGCGAACAGCCCATGGACTTCACAAAGCCCTTCTCTCTGGACTTCGAGCCGCTGCCGCGCAAAAATTTCCCCATGTTCGATCTCGCGCTGAAGTGCGGCGAGGCGGGCGGCACTCTGCCCTGCGCTTTGAACGCCGCCGACGAGGTCGCGGTGCACGCGTTTTTGAATAAAATCTTAACATATACCGACATTTTCACGGTCTGTGAGGGGGTTATAGCCTCCACGCGCCGCGAGGAAGCGGAGAGCTTCGAACAGCTTGAAAGGACGGATAAGCTCGCCCGCGCAAGGGCGCAGGATATCATATCGAAAATAAAAAAGTTACGGTAGCATATTGAATACATTTACAACGGTGATGACCACCATCGGCTCGGTGCTCCTTGCGATCCTCATATTGCTCGTGATGATAACCGTGCACGAGTTCGGGCATTATCTTGCCGGCAAGGCGCTGAAATTCAAAATAAACGAGTTTGCGATCGGCTTCGGTCCCAGACTGTTCAAACGCGCGTCAAAGCGCACGGGCGAGGTGTTTTCGGTGCGCGCCCTGCCCTTGGGCGGCTTTTGCGCGTTCGAGGGCGAGGACGAGGACGACGCTTCGCCAGACGCATTCAACAACAAGGCGCCGTGGAAGCGGATAATAGTTCTGATAGCCGGACCCCTCATGAATTATATTCTTGCGCTCCTGCTCATAATAATCTCCCTTTCGGTATTCGGGCAAATGACCTATAAGGTCGGCTCGGTTGCGCCTCCGCCCGAGGACGGCGCGGACGCGGGACAATATATAGAGTACTCCCTGAAAGAGGACGACATAATATTAAGGATAGAGGGCAGGAATATCTACCTTACTACGGACGCCATGTCCGCGCTTTCGGGCAAATCGGAGGGGGATATTGTCGGGGTCACGGTGCTCCGCGGCGGCGCAGAACAGACCGCGCAAGTCATGCTCCGCGGCGACTGCAACTTTTCAAGCTCGCAGGAGACCTCCAAGCTGTGGCACGCGCTCGGCATAGGCACGTACGGCGTAACCACGGGCGAGGGCGACGAAGCAAAGACGACGTACTACTATGATTTAGGCGTGGAGAGCTGCCGTTTCGGGTTTTTCCGCACCTTAGGTCACGCCTTCGAGTATTCATGGCGTATTGCGGGGACGATATTCAAGGTTTTGGGCGAGCTTCTCACGGGGCATCTTGGGCTCGAGGCTATGGGCGGACCCGTTACCACCATCAAGCTGACGAGCCAGATAGCCTCGCGGTCGGCGCAGAATTTCTTTGAGATCGCCGCATATATCGGCGTGAATTTAGCCGTATTCAATCTTTTGCCCATACCCGCGCTCGACGGCAGCAAGGTGATATTCTGTCTCATAGAGTGGATATTCCGCAAGCCCGTGCCGCGGAAGGTGGAGGCCGTGATCCACGCCATAGGCTTTTTTGCGATATTGGGGTTTGCAATTCTCGTGGATATATTGCAGTTTGTGTAACAGTTCACAAAAATTTTCGTGTGATTGCGCACACTCAAATTTTTCGTGATTTTAAGGGCGCGTGCCCTCTGCCCGCGATAAATAAGGGCGCGCATATTATATAATCGCGGGCATTCACCCCGCCGAGGCGAAAGGGTTCGCAAATTGAGACGAGCGAGGCATTTCATAGCACAGCACAGTGCGCTGTGCGTGCCGAGCGAGATGAGTGAGCGCATCCGTCCCGCGCGAACGGTGACCGAGCCAACGGTT
>CANQQD010000041.1 GCA_947625865.1 uncultured Clostridia bacterium | reverse complement strand
GAGCGTTAGCGACGCCCTGCCGAGGGTTCCCTTGGGGAAACGGCAGAGGGAACGGAGTGACCGAAGAATCTGTCGCGTAGCGACTTTTGGTTTACTGTTTCATCGAGCCCCGAGCAGACCACGAGGGGATTCTTTCACTCAATCGCCCGCTTTCAGCGGGTCTCATATCGTTCTGCCGTTTCCCGCAAACGGGAACCCTCGGCAGAGCAGCGGGCAAAGCCCTCGCGCAAAATGACAAGGCTTAATGGGCGACGGGCAATGGAAAAGGCAGCCGAAGCTGCCTTAAACCGAAAGGATATTAAGATATGCAGGCTTTAATTTGTTTCAGCGCCGTCTTTTCGAGGCGGCTGACCTGAGCCTGCGATATTCCGACCTCCGCCGATATCTCCGTCTGCGTTTTGCCCTCGAAATAGCGCAGAAAGAGAATTTTTTTCTCCCTGCCCTCGAGGCGGTCTATCGCCTCGTACAGCGCGGCTTTTTCCGTCCATACCTCGTCGTTATTTTTATCGTCGAATATCTGGTCCATTAAAAGCAGGGTGTCGCCCGACTTGTTGTAGACGGGCTCGTAAAGGGACACGGGGTCGGAGATGGCGTCCAAGGCATACGCCACCTCGGAGACGGCAATGTTCATTTCGTGCGCGATCTTGTCGTAGGTGACATCGTCGTCGCCCTCCTCAAGCTTTTCCCTGACTTTTAAGATTCGGTAGGCAGTATCCCTTATCGAACGCGAAACGCGCAGGCTGTTGCCGTCGCGGAGGTAGCGTTTTATTTCACCCATGATCATGGGTACGGCGTAGGTGGAAAAGCGGACGTTGAAGCTTTCGTCAAAGCCGTCTATCGCCTTTATAAGACCCACGCAGCCAGCCTGAAACACGTCGTCGGCGTTGGCGTTTTTCGACCAGAATCTGCGCACAAGCGACAATACGAGGCGCATATTGCCTACTATGAAGCGTTCGCGCGCCTGTTCGTCGCCCGCTTTGAGCCTTTTCATAAGTTCGGTCTGCTCCGCGGCGGAGAGGCTTGGAAGCCCCGAGGTGTCAACGCCGCAGATCACAACTTTTTGCAACATAAAAATCCCCCTTTAAGTTTATGTACAAAGAGGGAGTTTTTTTTGTAGACCCCGTAATATGCCGCGGCGAACGGCTTAGGTTATGTGCTTGGTTATATCCTTTTTGAGCTTGGAAATTATCTTTTTTTCCAGCCGCGATATGTAGCTTTGGGAAATGCCGAGCTTATCGGCTACGTCCTTTTGGGTCATGCTTTCGCCGCCGTCCAGCCCGAAGCGCATGCGCATTATCCGCTGTTCGCGCGGGGAAAGCCGCGAGAGGGACGATTTTAACAGCTCGCGCTCCACTCCGCCCTCGATATCGGAATATACGGCGTCTGCGTCGGTGCCCATAACGTCGGAAAGGAGCAGCTCGTTGCCCTCCCAGTCGGTGTTGAGCGGCTCGTCGAAGCTGACCTCCTGCTTCAGTCGGGACATTCTGCGCAGATACATAAGTATTTCGTTTTCTATGCAGCGCGAGGCATAGGTGGCGAGCTTTATGTTCTTGTCCGAACGGAAGGAATTTATAGCCTTAATAAGACCTATCGTGCCGACGGAGACAAGGTCGTCGCCGTCCGTGCCCGAGCCCTCGAATTTTTTGGCTATGTACACCACGAGCCGCAGATTGTGCTCCACGAGCTCTGCCTTTGCCTGCTCGTCGCCCTCCTCGAGGCGGGAAATTTTGTCGCTCTCCTCCTCCTGCGAATAGGGCAGGGGAAGCGCCTCGGTGCCGCAGATGTAGTCGAGAGTGTTTTTGCCGAATATCGCCTGTAAGAGCCGCTTTACTTTATCGAACATTATTCCTCCAGAAGATCGGGGTGCAGGACGGCGCACGCGGTATGTGCGGAGCCTACGCCTATTTTTACGCCCTTATATGTTTTTATTTTGCCGCCGAAGTCTATCTCCATAGAATCGGCGGTGAATACCTTTATTTTTTTGCTTCCCGTTACAGTATGTATTTTTACGGCTCCCGTTATTCCCCGCACGTCCACGAGCTTTGCCGCCGCGTCCTCCGGGATAACAGATACGGGCGTACCCATGTGGCTGACCTTGTTGCCGCTGTCGAAAAAGCCCTTTATCGTCACGTCCGAGCCGCCGGCGTATATGCGGCAGACGACCTCGGCTTTTGAGCCCTTGGAAAATTTATTTTTCAGCCTGCGGGCAAAAATTACAAGGAGCAGCGCGCCGAAGAGGGGAATACCGACGGGCACCGGCGAAAGAATGTAGCCCCCGCCCTCCTCATAGGAGAGCCCCGCAAGCGAGAATATGCCGATGAGCGCGCCCGCGAGAAGGGCTGAAAAAGCCAAAAATATTGCGGAAAACTTGATATATCCCTTGAATGAGGCGAATTTACCCGCCGCCGCGCAGAGCAGGAAGCCCGAAGCTATCTTTATGACCGCCGACCACGCGCCGTTTAAACCGGCAAGCGGGAGAAGCGCCGCAAAGCACGCGCCGAGAGCGGAGCCGAGCGCCACCCTCCTCCAGCCGGCGCCGTTTTTGGCAACGAGCTTTGCGCAGTACAGGAGGGTGTAGTCCATACAGAAATTTTCAAGGAGCGCAAGCTCGATGTAGACCTCCATTGCAAAGAGTATTATAGCGTAACGGCGTTGTAGAAATATAGGCGATTAGGGCGGTTTTTGACGAATTATAGAAGTTAAGGCACCCCGCGGGCGGGGTGCCTTTGAACGATCTGCAAAAATCAATATTTGCCGCATATATGCCGCGGACGGAGCTTTACTTTATGTCCTGCTTTATAAAGCACAGGCAGCCTATCGCGATAAAAAGCGCCGTCCAGAGGATATAGCACAGGGAAGCGTTGAGGGCGAGATAGGGGAATACTTCGGAGCCCGCCTGAAGCGCCTGCGGAATGTACTGCTGTAAAGCCACGAAAACTATCCTCGTGAACCACTCCACTCCCGCCGAATACTGCGTGAAGAGGGAAATTATTCCCAAAATGCCCGGCAGAATTATGACGACGGGAAGCCCGACGCCCAAGGTTATGCCGAGAGATTTCGTGGAATATGCCAGCGTGTGCACGACAGCCACAAAGGGCAGAAGGGCGAAAAAGGCGTACAGGGCGTTCTGCATATCCGCCGTTGTGTGCCGCCAGCCGAGCACGGGGATACCCACCGCCGCGTTTATTATACAGCACAGCGCCACCCCAAAGAGCGCGACGGCATACGTGAAGGCGAGCGAGGCAAAATACACGCATATGCGGGAATAGCCCGTGGAAACCTTATAGCGTATTGTGTTTGTCCTGAATTCCGAGCAGAGAAAGACCGCAAAGAATATGACGAGGAAAAGCCCCAGATTGCCGTAGGAAAGGGAATCGGCAAAGAGCGGGTTCGCGCATATCGACCCGTCCTCTATCAGAAGGATCTCCTTTAACATGTAGTTGGCAAGAGCCGTAAAGCCGATATCGAGGAGAATGTAGCCTGCAAGTACGCCGAAGATTATGTAGAACGACTTGGAGCGGAACATTTTATAAAAATCCGCGCCTATGAGGGTGAAAAATCTGACCACACAGTTATCTTTTTTCATAGCCGCCTCCGATGAGATCGAGAAAATATCTTTCGAGGTCGCCCTCGAGGTTGTCGAAGCCGCAGACGTTTACGCCCGAACCGGTCAAATATGTTACGAGTTCGCCCGCATTTTCCACGCCTGTCACATCCACTCCCTCGGCTAAGACCGTATAACGCAGCCCCCGCGCCTTTAAGAGGCTTTCGGCAAGGGCTATATCCCTCGTCCTGACCCTCACAAAGCTCCTGCACTCGGAGTGGAGTTCCTCTGCGGAGATTTCCTTTATGAGCCTGCCGCGCTCTATAAAGCCATAACATGTGGCGAATTTGGAGAGTTCGCCGAGAATGTGGCTGGAGACGAGGATGGTGACGCCGCGCTCGCGGTTGAGCCTTACGAGCAGCTCGCGCACCTGAAATATTCCCTCGGGATCCAGCCCGTTGGTTGGCTCGTCCAGAAGCAGCAGCCCGGGATCGCCGACCATAGCCATTGCTATCTGCAGGCGGTGGCGCATGCCGAGAGAGAAGTTTTTTACGGGTTTCGAGGCGGCGTTTTCAAGCCGCACGTCGCCCAAAAGGCGGGATATGCACGAGGTGTCCTCCCGCAACAGCTTGCATTGGAGAGTGAGATTCTGCACGGCGTTCAGGGAGGGATAGAGCGTTGCGCTCTCCACCACCACCCGCATCCTTCTGCGGACGAGGTCGATCCGACGCTCCGAATCGGGCACGCCGAAAAGCGTATAGGAGCCCGAGGTCTTTTTGGCAAGCCCCGCAACCATTCTTATAAGCGTGGTCTTGCCCGCGCCGTTTCTGCCGACAAAGCCGTAGATATCGCCCTCGCTCACGGTGATATTCACATTGTCGACCACAGGTCTGCGATAATATTCTTTTGTGAGATTTTCTGTTGATAAAACAGGCATATAATGTCCTTCCGCGCCGTTTGGGGCGCGATATGGCTTAAAATTCTATGGTCTGAACCACTGACTGCAGTTCCTCCGTCGTCTTGCAGCCCAAAAGCCTGACGCGGAGGGAGGTCGCGCCGTCCTTGCCCTTTACATAAAAGCCTATTAGTTTGCGCATGAATACGCATGCAAAGCGTTCGCCCATGGTCTCGCGGGTGGCGGCTATCTGGTCCGAGACAGCCTTCCCTTTGTCGCCCGTCTCCCTGCCCGTTATCTCGGCGAATATCCACGGGTTGAAGAGCGCGCCGCGGGCTATCATTACCCCGTCCGCGCCCGTCTTTATCATAAGTTTGTCGGCGTCCGCAGGGGTGAACACGCCGCCGTTGGCTATCACGGGGATATTTACGGCGTTCTTGGCCGCCGCTATCTCCCTCATGTTGACGTCGCCCGAATATATCTTGTCGCGGGATCTGCCGTGAACGGTGATCATGTCTGCGCCCGAAGCCTCGCACATTCTGGCAAATTCAGCCGTGACGGGGCTATATTCGTCCACGCCCGTGCGGCACTTGACCGTTATGATCTTGCCGCTCTTCTTGCACTCTGAAATGATTTTTGAGGCGAGGTCGAGATTTTTCAAAAGTTCGCTGCCCTCGCCGTTTTTATAGATCTTGGGCATGGGACAGCCCATATTGAGGTCGATTATGCCGAAGGGCTTCAACGCCTCGCTCTCGCAGGCTCTGCGCATATACTCGGGGTCGCTGCCGAAGATCTGGCACGCCTTTATTCCGCCGTAGGAGGGAGTTACATACAGCATGTCCTCCGTCTTTTTGCTTCCGTGGCACAGTCCCTTTGCCGAGACCATTTCCGTGTATGTAAGTCCTGCGCCGAGGTTATAGCACATTTCGCGGAATACTGCGTTGGTATAGCCCGCAAGCGGCGCCAGAAACACGTTGACTGGAGCGGTGAGGTCACCTATCTTTATCTGAGTCAAGCGCATTTTTTGCCTTCTCCCAATAGTAATCGAATAAAAGCCCGTCTCCCGTGATGTCCCTTATGCTTTTCCCGTCAGCCGCTATAAGCTCCTCGCACTTTAAAAAGCGTTTTATGAATTTATCCGTTGCCGCGCGCAGGGCTTCCTCGGCGTCCGCGCCTGCGAGCCTTACGGTGTTGACCGCGGCAAACAGCACGTCGCCCGCCTCCTCAAAGACGCCCGCGTTGTCGCCCGACATCTGGCACGCGACCATCTCCTGCACCTCTTCCCAAATCTTTTCGGAAGCCGACACGGAGGATAAAAAGTCGAAGCCGCACTTCGCGGCGCGCTTGCCCACCTTCTGGGCGCGCATGCATGCGGGGAAATTCTTGGGCACGGCGAGCAGCGTTTCGCCCACCGTCTCCTGACCCTTCTCCTTTTCCTTGTTCTTCTCCCACACCTTCAAAGCTTCGCCCGCGCTTTGGGCTTTATCCTTGCCGAAGATATGCGAGTGGCGGAATATGAGCTTTTTGACTACGCGGGTGAGCGCGTCGCTGCCCGTAAATTCGCCCTTCTCCTCCTCCATGACGGCATGGAAGGCAGCCTGCAGCAATACGTCGCCCGTCTCCTCCTCCATTCCGTCTGCGTCGCCCCGCTCTATGGCGTCCACGAGTTCATAGGCTTCCTCTATCATGTTGGACTTTATCGACTCCGAGGTCTGCGCCCTGTCCCAAGGGCAGCCGCCCGGGGCGCGCAAAATACGCACCATCTCCTCGAGGTCGGCAAAGTCATAGCGGTCGCGGTGCAGAAAATCGCTCTCCTCCACCGCAACGGCGCAGCCTTCGCCGTAATTCTTTTGGCGGTCTATCTCGTATATCTTTATCCTTTTTACCTTGCCGCCGTCGATAAACGCGCACTCCGTTTCCTCGCCGAAAATGTCCGTGAGCTTTATTTTTACCTCGCCGGCTATGTAGCCGCAGTCGACGTCGTACACGCAGACGGCGCGGCAGCTCTTTAAATTGCCCACCGAATATGCCGAAACGAAAACGGGCTGACAGGCTTTCAGACGGGCGGAGCTGTATGCGGCGGCGCCCTTTGAAACGCTGTCAAGCACCTCGCAGTCCCTGTGGCGGGATAAAATTATTTTGCAGCCCTCGTCCTCGGAGACGGAGCCGTCCACGCAGTAGCAAACGTCGCACGTCCTTGCTGCGCGCAAAACCTCAGCCGCGAGCTTTTTGTTCAGCGTGTCGAAACTGCGGCTGCTTTTATATATGTCGTCGAGAACGCGCACGTCGTATCCCGAAAGGCTTTTGAAACTCTCCGTGCCCGAGTTGCGCGCAATTATCGCGGGGGAAACGTCGAGCGCGCTTTTAGCCCTCAGCGTCAGATCCCCGCAGGCATTGCCTAAACCTATGAGCGTTATTTTCATCTTTACGTACTCCTACCCCTATAATATAGCAGATATTTATTAAAGTTGCAAGTGCAAACGCTATATTTGCCGCCCATGCCGCGCCCGAAATTCCGAGCGGCGTCAGCCTTATAAAAAGCGCGGTGAGCGACACGCGGAGAATACAGCTTATCCACTGCGTTGCCGTGCCGAGAGCCGGTCTGCCGAGGGCGGTTATGCAGGCGGACGAGGTCTGCACGAGGGACTCCGTGACGGCGCTGACGGCTAAGATCCTGACGAGCACGACGAGCGTTCCGCGCTCGGCTTCCGAGAGGGAACCGAAGATGACGCTTGCCGCCAGCGGAGCCAGCGCATACAGCGCGACTGCGGCGGGCGCGGACACTGCAAGAGTGATAAGCAGCGCCTTATATGCCGTTTTTTTGGCTTTTTTAAAGTTGCCGCTCTCGGCGAGAGGGGAGATCTGGGGCACGCTCGACGCGGCGAGCCCGTATGTTACCGAAACGGGCAGGTTGATTATGGTTATGGCACAGCCCGAATATATACCGTAAAGCGCGGTGGCGTTATCGGCGATCCCGCGCAAAAGTCTGACCGCGACCACGCTTTCGGCAAGCTGCGACAGGGGCAGGGCGGCGGCGGTCAGGGTAAGGGGCACCGTGTACCTCAATATGGACGAGGCGGGCACGCTGATTTCCCTGAAAAGCGGCGGACGGGTGCGGTTTTTCAGATAATAAAAATATGCGGCGGCGGCGGAGATCGCCTCGCTTACGGTGACGGCAAACAGCGTTGAAGCCACTGCGAGGGGTAAATTATTTCTGAACGCATACGAGAGGGCAACGCCCGCGGCGACCTTTATGAGTTGCTCGCCCACCTCGGTGACGGCGGTGGGGATCATGTTGCCCCTGCCCTGAAAATAGCCGCGCACGACCGATAATACGGATACGAAAAACACCGCCGGACTGAGCATCCTGCAGCACAGCGCCACAGACGGCTCGCCCTGAAGGGCGGCGAGAGGCGAGGACAGCGCGAACATTGCGAGCGTTCCGATAAGCCCCACCGCGCCGTAGATCCCGAAGGCTGTTTTTTCCGCGCCCGCTTTGCCCGAGGATATCAGACGGGCTATCCCCGTCGGTATGCCCGAGGCGGAAACGGTCAGAAGAATACAATACAGGGGGTACACCATCTGGTATATCCCCATGCCCTCGCCGCCCAAAACGTTGGTAAGAGGTATGCGGTAAACGGCGCCCAGCGCCTTGGATATAAAGCCGCCCGCAGATATTATGATCGCGCCTGTAATATAGGACTGTTTTGAGTTTTTCATAAAATAAAGCCCCGCAGAGACTGCGGGGTAAAAGCTTATTCGAATTGCCCCGCAAGTATTTCGGCGGAGAGACGGGCGAGCTTGCAGCCCGACTGTTCCACCCGCGCGCCCTCGTCAAAGGACAAGAGGGCTACGGCGCCGAGACAGTCGCCGTTGCAGACTATGGGGACTATTATCTGTGCGGTCACGGAGCTTTCCTGCCCGTCGCATATGGGCACGATGTCGCCGCCCTCCGAGAGGTTGGCAACATAGCTCCTTCTTTCCTTTAATATCTTGTCCATGCCGCGGGAGATGCTCTTGCCCTCGAAGTCCTTCCTGTTCTTGCCGCTGGCGTGAAGAACCTCGTCGGTATCGCATATCACCGCAACCATGCCCGAAAGCTCGGAAAGCGACCTTGCCGTGCCTTCGGAAAATTTTTCGAGCGAGGCGATGGGCGAATACTTTTTAAGCATCAGTTCGTCCCTGTCCGTAAATATTTCGAGAGGATCGCCCGACTTCAGCCTGAGTGTGGAGCGGATCTCCTTGGGGATAACTACCCTGCCCAGTTCGTCTATTCTTCTTACAATTCCCGTTGCTTTCATATTCACTCCTTGAAATTTACATAAGAAGTATGTGAAAGCCATAAAAAGTTATACTTTAATTTGTTATTTTACGGGAACGTGTTGAGTTTTTATTTGTTTTCGTAAACCTCGTGCTTTAAAATGCCGATATAGGGAAGCGCGCGGTATCTCTCCGCATAGTCCAGCCCGTAGCCAACCACAAACTCGTTTTCTATGTCGAAACAGTTGTAATCAGGCGCTATGTCGTACTCCCTCCTGCCCTTCTTGTTGAGGAGAGTCACTATGAGGACGGAGTTTGCCCCGCGCTCCTTCAAAAGTTCCTTCAGGTTTGCAAGGGTGAAGCCGCTGTCGATGATGTCCTCTATTATTATAACGTCCTTGCCCTTTATATCGTTGTCCAGATCCTTTTTGATCTTCAGCTTGCCCGAGGACACCGCGCCGCCGCCATATGAGGAAACAGCCATAAAGTCAAGCGTGACGGGCATGGTCAAATGACGGATAAAGTCCGAATAGAAAATTATGCTGCCCTTCAAAATGCCCACGCACAGGGGGTTCTTGTCCTTGTAGCGCTCGTCCACCTGCTTTGCCACCTCGGCGACCCTCGAACGGAGCTGCTCCTCGGAAAATAGTATTCTCTCACAATCCTGATGCATATTTATCTCCTGTATTTCATATTTTTTGCGGATACGTGTTAAGTTTTTTGAAAAAATTTTCGGTTTTTAAAAGTTCGAGCCGTTCCAGCCCCAGTCCTTTACAGGGTGATAGGTCACATATATCTTGTCTGCGGGCACTCCCAGCGGGGAGAGCAGCCTGCACACCTCGGCGGTCATTTTCTCGTAGTCGGAGGAGGACGCCGAGCCGAAGAGGCTTATCTCCACATATGCGCCGCCTTGGAGCTTTTTACCCGCAAAATACAGGTCGTAGCCGTCGGCTATGCCAACCATTAGGTAGCTTTCGGGCTTGTGCAACAGGGATACCGCCCTGCCGAGCCCGCTTTTCAGCTCCTCCTTCTGGCTGTCGTTGAGTTCTTTTGTTATTTTACAATCTATAAAAGGCATAAACTACCCTCCTTTTCTTTAAAACGCAATACAGGTTGCATTTTTGCGCTATCTGCTCAATTTTAAATAGTCGTTTGCCGTGCAAACCGCGGGAACTTGCGTATCTTTATCTGTTTTTACCTTATCGGAAATTTCCACCCCGCAGACGATCAATATATCGCTTCCGTCCGCCACGACGGGGATCTGCGGACGCATGCGGGCGGGAATCTTGATATCGGTGAAATAGCTGCCCAAATTTTTTGTACCGCCGCCGAATTTCGTAAACCTGTCGCCCGCGCGCATAAAGCGCACAACCGCGCTTCTTGGTATCTTGTCAGGATCGAATTTCAACGTCTTTGGGCAGGATATGTTGAGTTTTGGCTCGTTTTCCAAGCTGCCGATATACAGAGGCCGACCGAAAAATACGGGCGCGGCGGCATAATTGAAATAATCAAAAAAGGGGCAACCGCCTTCACGTATTTTTAATGCGGAGCTGTCGCAAAGGGCGATTTTATTGCCCTCGTTAAAGGCGGTATAACCGCAAAACTCAAACCTTTTGCCGCGTTCGGCAAACTGCAAGGCGTACAGCGATTCGAGGTGCCCGAAGGTGTAATCGCGCACTCCGTATTCGGATAAACACTTCAGGACGGCGTGTTTGAATATGGACTTTTCGGGGCAATTTGCAATTTCAAAGCCGAGTTCGTTGCGCTTTATAAGCCCGCGTTCGGCTATAATTTTATCGAAATACTCCCCGTCCTCGGCGGCTATGCGCGAAAAACGGTAGATCGCGCCAGCCGCGCCGGGCACCGCTTTTTCAAGCTCGGGCAGCACGTTATGCCGTATTTTGTTGCGGGTGTAGCCGTCGGTAAGATTGGTTTCGTCGTCCACGTACGGGATGCCGTTTTGCGCGATATATTGCTCTATTTCCGCACGCGGACAGGCTATGAGCGGGCGTATTATTTTAAACGGCTTCGGAACGGTCGCCGAATACTCCTCGTCGGCGATACCCGCAAGCCCTGCAATTCCGCTGCCGCGGGCAAGGTTGAATAAAACGGTTTCGGCGTTGTCGTTAAGGTGATGGGCGGTGGCTATGGCGTCCGCCCCCTCCCAGTTTTTGCCATCCGGAAGGGTCTGCGGCTGAACGGCTTGGGAATATTTCGTAAGACGCCAGAAATGCGCCGAGGACTCGGTTTTGGCTGCGCCGTCCTCCCACTTGTAAAAAATCAAGGGCACGCCGCGCTCTTTACAGTACGAAGCGACAAAGGCGCTGTCCCGCGCGGAGCTTTCCCCCCTCATGCCGTGGTCGAAATTGACGGCGGAAACGGTTATATTGTATTCCGCAGCATGCGTTATCAGGTAGTGCAAAAGCGCCATGGAATCCCTGCCGCCGGAAACTGCAGCGCATATACGTATGTTTTTATAGGGGGTCAAATCGACTTTCATAAAAAAATTATAGCACACTGCGCGGGATATTACAACGAATTTGGATAATTAAAAATGCGCGGGAATATAAAATAAAATCACGGCAAAGGTCAAAAACAGTTGACAAAAGGGTTTATATTTAATAAAATTATATAGCCTTTTGAATGAGGCGCATATCGCGGGGTAGAGCAGCCAGGTAGCTCGTCGGGCTCATAACCCGGAGGTCGCGAGGTTCGAATCCCGCCCCCGCAACCATCTGCCGCTTAGCTTAAGCGGTTATGGCGATGTAGCTTAGTTGGTCTATAGCGGCCGGTTCATACCCGGCAGGTCGGCGGTTCGAATCCACCCATCGCTACCAAAATTTATGCGGCATCGCCGCACAATACGGCCCGTTGGTCAAGCGGTTAAGACATCACCCTTTCACGGTGGTATCGTGGGTTCGATTCCCGCACGGGTCACC
>CANQQD010000040.1 GCA_947625865.1 uncultured Clostridia bacterium | reverse complement strand
TTCCACCGTGAGCTTGACGACCGCGCTGTCCACGTTGGGACGGGGCATGAACATTTCGCGCGGGACGCGCTTTACTATTTTTGCCGAGGCGCGGAGGGCTATTACCGCCGTGATAGCCCCGTATTCGGGCGTGTTTTCGGTTGCGCAGAGCCGCTCTGCCACCTCCTCCTGCACCATGACCGTGAGGCTTTTGCAACGCGCGCTCTCCCCGAGTATTTTTGTGATCAAAGGAGTTGTGACGTAGTACGGCAGATTTGCGACTACGGAATATTCGCCGATCTCTTCCTCCAGCTCCTTTAAATTCACCTTTAAAAAATCCTTGAAAATTATTTCGGCGTTCTCCACTCCCGCCAGCGTCCGGGCGAGGACGGGTTGGAGGGAGCGGTCTATTTCAAAGGCTATCACCCTCTTTGCGCGCTCCGAAATGGCGCGGGTGAGGGTGCCTGCGCCGCAGCCTATCTCCACCACCGTGTCGCCGCTTTCCACGCCCGCCTCCCTGACTATGGAGGAGAGCAGGTTTTTATCGGTTATGAAGTTCTGACCGAGCCGCTTTTTAAAGCCGAAGCCCGTTTCCTTTAAGGTTGATTTTACGTCCTTTTCCATAATTTAGCCGCCGTTTTGTTGGTATGTATTGGGTTTTGCGAGGCAAACTACCTTTGTAAGCTTTTTAAGCTTACCGTCTTGGTTGACCGGCGACGCATAATCGCTATTGACGCTTTTATGTAGCCCGAGTGCAATTTAAGCCTCACCTATGATAAAGAAGCCCACATTTTTATGCGGGCTTTGATTTTTTTAAGAATACAGAAGCTTTTTGAAAAGCGTGTGCGCGTTTTGCCAAACCGTTTCCGCCGCTTCCTCCGCGCCGACGCCGCGGACCGCCGCCATATTACATAAAATTTCGGGTATGCTCGCGGGGGTGTTCGGGAATGTGCCGTAAAGGCTCTTCGGGGGCAGATATGGGCTGTCCGTTTCGGTCAAGAGCCTGTCGGCGTTCAACGCGGCAATAGTCCGCCTCGCCTTTTTGCTGCCCTGCCACGTGCTCGTGCCGCCGAAAGAAAAATATATGCCGAGTTTCTGAAGCTCCAAGGCTATCTCCGTCGAGTGCGAATAGCAGTGCAACAGTGCGCCGTGCTTTATAAGCGGGGCGTTCTCCCTCAGAATTGTAAACATATCCTCGGCACAGTCGCGGGAGTGTATCTGCACGGGCAGACAAAGCGTATCGGCGAGTTCGAGCTGTTTTAAAAACAACTCCCGCTGAAACTCTTTATCCGTTTCGGGGTAGTGATAGTCCAGACCTATCTCCCCAATTGCAACACACTTCGGCTCGGAGGCGAGTTCGGCTATACTCTTTAAATCCCCCTCCCTGTATTTGTGTAGCTCGGTGGGGTGAAAGCCCGCGGTGAAATACACGATGGAATATTTTTTTGCGTAATTTGCGAACAGCTCGCTCGTTGAAAGGTCGTAGCCGGCGGCTATTATTTTTTTTACGCCGCAATCTTCGATCTTTTTTATTAATTCGGGGATATTGCCGTAGCAATCGCCGTCTAAATGGCAGTGGACGTCGATATATTTCACGACAAAGCGCTCCCGTCGGGCACGTCCTTTTCGGGAGAAACTACGGAGAGAGTTCCGTCGGGACCCTCGGCGCAGACTATCATGCCCTCGGACATTATGCCCTTCATTTCGCGCGGCGGCAGATTTACTACCACTATCACCCTTTTGCCCACCATTTCCTCGGGCGTATAGTACTTGGCTATGCCCGACAGCACGGACAGCGTGCGGCTGCCTACCCTTATGGTTTCGTGCAAAAGCTTGCTCTTCTTTACCGCCTCGCAGGCTATAACGGTGCCCACGCGCATATCTATTTTGGCGAAGTCGTCTATGGTTATCTGCGCCTTTTGCTCCTCTTCGGGCGCGGGCGCGTTTTCGGCTATCTGCGCCGCCTCTATCTCGGCGATTTTGGGCTTGATGTCCTCGAATTTTATCCTCTCAAATAGCGTTGAGGGTGCGTTCGTTACGGCATATCCGGGGGTGTACGCAAAAACCGAAAGAGTTTTGAAGTCCCTCTCGCTTGCTCCTATCTCGGCTTGAATTTTTACCGAGGTCGAGGGCATGAAGGACTTTAAAAGGTTTGCGCCGATATCTATTGCCGATAAAAGGTTATACAAAACGGTTGAGAGCCTTGCCCTTTTGCTTTCGTCCTTATAAAGTATCCACGGCGCGGTTTCGTCGATATATTTGTTCGCGCGGCGGAAGAGGGAAATGACCGCGTCCAGCGCGTCGGCTACCCTGTACTCCTCCATTGCCGCCGTCACCTTGCCGCAGACGGAGGAAACGGTTGAAATAAACTCCCCGTCGGGCTCGCCCGCCTCGTTCAGATTTTTTGCAACGCCGCCGAAATATTGGTTTGTCATGGCGACGGTGCGCTTTACGAGGTTGCCCAGCGTGTTGGCAAGGTCGGAATTTACACGCTCGCACATGAGCTCCCACGTGATTATGCCGTCGTCGGCGTAGGGCATTTCGTGCAGAACGAAGTAACGCACGGCGTCGACCCCAAAGATATCGGAAAGGTCGTCGGCATACAGAACGTTGCCCTTGGACTTGGACATCTTGTCGCCGCCCTGCAACAGCCAGCCGTGACCGAACACGCTCTTTGGCAGGGGCTCGCCCAGAGCCATTAAGAATATCGGCCAGTAGATGGTGTGGAATCTTATTATATCCTTGCCTATCACGTGCACGTCGGCGGGCCAATATTTTTTATAGCTCTCCGTGGGGTTTTCCGTGTCGTAGCCGACGCCCGTGATATAGTTGTTCAATGCGTCCAGCCATACGTAGACCACGTGCTTTGAGTCGAAGTCCACGGGTATGCCCCACTTGAACGTGGAGCGGGAGACGCACAGATCCTGTAGTTTGGTTTTGAGTTCGCCGCTCTCGGCCGCTTTTAACAGCTCCTCGTCGGACTTGCCTATGAACTCGTCCGAAAGCAAAAAGTTGTTCATCATTTCGCGCTTTCTCGAGACGGGACGGATGAAATCGGGGTGGGTGACTATGTGCTTTACGAGGCGGTTTGCGTACTTGCCCATTTTGAAGAAGTACGCCTCCTCTTTGGCGGGCTTGACCTCCCTGCCGCAGTCGGGACAGCGGCCGTTGACAAGCTGGCTCTCCGACCAGAAGCTCTCGCACGGGGTGCAGTATAAGCCCTCGTACGCGCCCTTGTATATGTCGCCCTGCTCGTAGAATTTTTTGAATATCTTCTGCACGGCGGCTACGTGGTAGCCGTCGGTGGTGCGGATGAATTTATTATAGCTTATATCCATTCTGTCCCATATTCTCTTTATGACGTCCACAACGCCGTCCACAAATTGCTGCGGGCTCACTCCCTTGTCCCTGGCTTTTTGCTCTACTTTAAGTCCGTGCTCGTCGGTGCCCGTCATGAAAAACACGTCGTAGCCCTGCATGCGCTTGAAGCGGGCTATGGCGTCGCTTAAAATTATTTCGTAGGTGTTCCCTATGTGGGGTTTGCCCGAGGTGTAGGTGATCGCGGTGGTCAGATAGAATTTTTCAGACATATGATTTCTTCTTTAAAATAATTTTTATTAAGTATAGCATTAATTTTCGAGGTTGTAAAACGTATATAAAGAATAAGTTAAAATTTAGGCTCATAAACATAGCTTATGAACGCTGTTTTTACCGTAATATTCTCCGTTTCGCTTCTCGCGCTCACCGTCATCGCGCCCGAAAACGTGCTGCCCGCGCTACTTAACGGAGCCGAAAAATCGCTCACCATGGCGGTTACGCTGTTTTGCATTTACGCGGTGTGGATGGGAATTTCCCGACTTGCCGAAAAAAGCGGGCTTTCGCGCGCGGCGGCACGGGGCCTGAAGCCGCTGACAAGGCGGCTTTTTAAAACGGAGAACGAGGCGGCGAACGAGAATATAGCAATGAACCTTTCGTGCAACCTCTTGGGGATAGGCGGGGCAGCCACTCCCTACGCCGTTAAAGCCATCGGGGAGCTGGAAAAGGAAAACAATGATTTTGCACAGAAGCTCTTGTTTATTATCAACGCCACGTCCGTGCAGATAGTGCCCACTACCGTAATTGCCTTAAGAACAGCCGCCGGAAGCGCCGCGGCGGCGGATATATTTTTGCCCTCGCTCTTATGCACAGCCTTTTCCACCGTGTTCGCGGCGGCGGTATTTATCTTCGGTAAGAAAAAATGGCGTACATAGTCCCCGTTATTTTTATAGCCGTGCTGCTCTTTGCAATGGTGAAGAGGGTCAAAATTTACGACGAGCTTTCGGCGGGCGTCAAAGAGGCGGTGAAGTTCACTATATCCTTAATACCCTGCCTCGCCGCTATTTTTATGATGTGCGAGCTGTTCGAGGCGAGCGGGCTTGCAGACGGACTGACAAATCTGCTTTCGCCCGTTTTTTCCTTTTTCGGAATACCGAAGGAGCTTGCTAAGCTCGTTTTGATAAAGCCGTTCTCGGGGAGCGGGTCGCTGGCATACCTCAACAATATCATAGAGGAATACGGCGCGGACAGCTATATTGCAAGGTGCGCCGCCGTGTGCTTCGGGTCCTCAGAGACGGTGTTTTATATATCCGCCGTGTACTTTGCGGGGCTTAAACAAAAGAAGCTTGCGGCGCCGATCGCGATAGTTCTTGTATCCGCTTTTCTCACTACCGTTTTAGCCTGCCTTGTGTGCAGGATAATGTGAAATGTTAAATGGTTACAAAAAATGTTTGAGTCTATTATTTATAAATATTTATAAAATTATCGACAAGATATTTTACTTTTCGTTTTATTTGTCTATAATTATTAATGTAATCGGAATTCGGTTACGGGTTTTACATAGCTCATCATTTTTCCCCCTTATCATATAGAGGCGGCGCAAACTCCGGTTTGCGTCGTTTCTTTTTGCGGCGGGTCGCCGCGGACGGGTATCTTAATTGCGGGAGCGGAAAGCATACTTTATCACAGGTCAAGCATAGGGTCGCCGCGGACGGGTATCTTGATTGCGGGAGCGGAACACGGCGTTTGGCGCAGGCAAACAGCAGTTCAAAAAAAGCACAGCTTTAAAAGCCGTGCTTTTTTATTTACCGATAAATTTCAAACGTCGCTCAAGCCCAAAAGATAGTCTGCAGAACAACCGAAAAACAATGCAATGTTCCTAATGTATGTAGCCTTGGGCTCGTTTATCCCCTGCTCCCAGAATATGACAGCCCGCTTATCCACTCCTACCGCTTCGGCAAGCTTTTTTTGGCTGACATTATTCGCCTGTCTCAATTCCTTAATTCTCTGTGCAATTATCATAACACAGAAATTATATGAGATTTCTCACCTCATTTCTTGACAGGTGAAGTTTTCTCACCTATAATATTTTATGATATACTTTTTTATCACAGATTTAAACGGAGGTAAAAAATGTTTACAAAAAAATTTTCGGCACTTTCAAAAAAAATCATAAGCGGCTTTATTGCTATGATTTTATTGTTCGCGGCTATCATAGGACTTGCCGCGTGCAGAGTTGAGGGCGGCGGTTCGGGCGGTAATTCAAGCGGCGGTTCGGGCGGCATTTCAGGCGGTAACTCAGGGAGCTCCGCAAACGGCGGAAATAATAACAACGAATACAGCGAGGCAATGCAATCGTATTTAAACAGGCAGGCTTATTATGATTCTGTTGTTGAGAATTATGATAATTATAGTTTTTCAGACAAATACAACATTTTTCCACTGCCTTTGAATTACATGAAAAACGACGGCGTAGATTTCGAAGTGGTGAAGCAAAATATATATGATGTTATGTGCACAGCATACTTTTATAACGACGACCATAACACCTTGTATGTAAGCGCAAAAATCGAACAGCCTTCAAGCGCAAAGGAAGGCAATTATTACGTCAACTATCTGTTCAAATATTCAATTACCGATAAGGAATATGAGGAATTGTCTTCTCTGTTGGACGACCATAATTGCAACGCCGGCTTTATGGTACAGGAAATGGAAAGGTTAGGCAGAATGAAGGTTGTCGGCAAATCTAAATTTGTAAAAACCGCTTATAAGATTACAATAGATGATTATAAATTAAGCCCTTACTTTAACCCCGAAAACTTATCCAGCACTGATTTTGATATTATCTCTATCGCTGACGACTTAAGCATAAAAATGGCAGTTCGCGGAGTACCAGCTCACAAAACTTCTTATAACTCTGGTGTCGGTATTTGGAATTTGTCATATAACAAAAATGGGGGCGTCTATCTTTATAACAGAGATGTGCTTAAATTTTCCTCTTATTATTCATTTTTATATTCAAAAGAAACTATAAATGATTTTACCGAATCATATAAAACAATAAAATGTTATACTCCGACAATGCGGATTAGTAGTTACTCGGACTTATATTGCTTAAAATAAAAATCTACGGCAGCGCCGTAGACCGTATAAAATAGCCGCAAATGCGGGAATATGTTGAGTTTTTAATTATCTTCCGCGGATTTGGGAGACGGCTTGTTTGAGAGCCTCCACCGCTATATCCGCCTCCCCGAGGGTGTTGTATTTGCCGAAGGTGAAGCGCACCGCGCTCTTTGCGCGCTCATCGCCCGCTATTGCCGCGACCACGTGCGAGGGCGTGACTGCGCCCGCGGAGCACGCAGAGCCCGTGGAAACGCATATGCCCTTTAAATCGAGACACATTAAAATGTTTTCGCCGTCGCAGCCCTCAAAGGATATGTTCGCGTTTGACGGAACGCGCAAAACGGGGGTGCCGTTTAAATACGCGCCGTTTGTTTCGGAGAGCACGCGCCGCACGAAATGATCGCGCAAACCCGCTATATATGCGTTGTTTTTGCCGTCTGCGGCACGCTCCAAAGCGGCGGCGAGCCCGACAGCCGAGGCAACGTTCACTGTGCCGCCGCGCAGCCCCCGCTCCTGCCTGCCGCCCGAAATCAAGGGCGAAATTTTGCTGCCGCTCTTTATATACATTGCGGCGACGCCCTTGGGTCCGTTGAATTTGTGGGCGGATACGGCGAACGCCGAAGCGTTCTTCGGGAAGGGCACAACGCCCACCGACTGAACGCAGTCGCAGTAGTAGAAAATGCCGTACCGTGTGCAGATTTCCGAGATTTTTTCGACTTTTTGTATCGTGCCGACCTCGTTATTCGCCGCCATTACGGCGCAAAAAACCGTGTTCGGGCGGACGGCTCTTTCCACCTCTTCGGGGGGAATTATTCCGTTTTTATCGGGCTGCACAAAGGTTACCTCAAAGCCCAAACTCTGCATCTGCCTTGCGCTCTCCAGCACCGCGGGGTGCTCGATGGCGGAGACTATGATATGCCCGCTCCCGTGCGCGGCGCAAACGCCCTTTACGGCTAAATTGCCCGCCTCGGTGCCGCCGGACAGAAAATATACCTCTTCACTTCTGCAACCGAAAATCTTCGCCACTCTGTCGCGCGCGGAAATAAGCCCCTGCGCCGCCGCTCTGCCCGCCGCGTGCTGGGACTGCGGATTGCCGTATTCCGTTTGCAGATAGGGCAGCATCTCCTTTAAGACCGCCTCGTCCAAGGGAGTTGTAGCCGCGTTATCCAAATATATCATATTTTAAAGGAATGTAAGACCGTGTTGAGTTTTTCGGCTTCGGAAAGGGTAGCCTCGTACTCTCTGCCGAGCTTTGTAGAGGAGTTCTGCTCGTTGAGGGAGAGCTTTTTCATGGCTGCCCACAGGTTGTGGCCGGTGAACAGGCTCGCCACGAAAAACAGCAATGCGAGAGCTGCAAACACTATCATTATTATAAGATTGACGCCGTCCTGACGGGCGAACATTACCGAAGTGAACGCAAGCGCAACCACAAGGCACACAAGGCAGGGCAACGCCGTGACCGAAAACCACAGAACGGCGCGCTTTCTGTCGTTTATGAACACCTCGCGGCGCTCGTCCTTCTTTTTTTCCACCTCCACGTGCAGCGAAGCCGCGCGCTCCTCAAGCTCAATTATTTTGCTCTCGAGGGGGGCGCTTTTTGCCGCAAGCCCGGACTTCTGGTCGTCCGTGCAGTACTTTGCGATGTACTCCGCGGAGTCGGTGAGGGAGTCGACGTCGGAAAAATCGGAGAAGTCGGAGGTAAGGGCGACGAGCTTCAAAGCCCACGCAACGCCCTCGAACGGGTCGACGTTCTGGGCTTCGGCTATGCTCTTTAAAGCGGCGGAATAGTCGCCGCGGTCTATGCACTCCTTTGCCTGCTCCACCGAAAGCGCGTATGCGCTCTCCGTTTCAGCCGCGGGGGGCTGCTGTGTTTCCCCGGCGGGCTCCTCAACTTCGCTCTCCCCGCCGTGCAGGACGAAGGCGGGCTCCTCGAAGGTCTCCTCCGCGCTCTCGTCGATATACAGCTCTTCCTCGCCGTCCGCGTTTTTGCGTATTCTGTATTTTTTGTCCTTGTTGAGATCGTCGTCGATCAAACGCTCTTCTGCCATTTTTTCTCCTTATATATTGACTGTTTTAAGCTGGTAGCATTGAAATTTGCCGCGGTATCTGCTCTTTGCCCAGCTTGCAAATTCCGCGTTTTCGAACAGAGCGTACACCGCGCTGCCCGAGCCCGTCATGTTGACGCCGAGCGGCGAAAAGGCTTTCAGCTCGCCGTACGCCGTCTGCACGTCGGGATTGAGCTGGGTTGCGGGGACGTAAAGGGCGTTTACAAGGCTCTTGCCGAGCTCCGCTTTATCGCCCGAAATTACAGCCTGTATTGCGTTTTCGCTACTTTTGCAGGGCGTGGGACGGACGTCGCAGAGCTTGTAGCACTCTGCGGTGGAAACTCCGCCCGAAGGCTTGAGCAAAAGGAAATCAAGCCTTGTAGCCGAGCTTATGGGGCTGACCACGTCTCCCCTGCCCGTCAAAAGCGCATAGCCGCCCGTGAGCATATAGCCCGTGTCCGAGCCGAGGGAGTCGGCAAGCTCCTTGAGCTCCCTTTCGCTTCCTGCTCCGTAGAGCCTCGACATGCCGCGTATCACCCCCGCCGCGTCCGCGGACGAGCCGCCCAGACCCGCGCCGAGGGGAATATTTTTATAAATTTTTATATCCGCGCCGTGCGTTTGAAATCTCCCGATATATTTCTCCGCAGCCCTTGCGGCGTTATTTTGGTCGTAGGGCAGAAGCTCCGAGCCCATTCCGTGCATTTCCACGGTGACGAGGGGATCCTTGCGCTTCTTCAGAAGTATCAGATCGTACAGGTCGACCGAACAGACGAGGCTTTCGAGCATGTGGTAGCCGCCCGAAACGCCCGTTACGGATAGAGTGAGATTGAGTTTTGCGTAGGCCTTTACGCGGACATTCATATTAAGATTATAGCACACCGCGGCGCGCATTTCAATAAATTGAGGGCAAAAAATAAAAACTGCCGGAAAGCGGCAGTTTTATGAGGATTTTAATGCGGCGGTTTACGATTTTCCGCGGAAGATGAGGACGCGCTCCTTGCCCGTCAAAGGATAGGTGAGCTCGGGGTTGGTCCTTTGGATATCTTCGGGGGTGCAGCACAATTTTTTTGCCGTTTCCCAGAGCCCGTCGCCCGGGGCGGGTATGTAGACGGAAATTGCGCTTGAGGGGGCTTGCTTTTTTTCGCCCTCCTCGGCGGAGGTGAGATACCTTGCCGTGTGTTTTTCGCACTCCGAAAGGGCTATTTTGAGCGTGGCTTCCGCCTCGCACTCGCCCTCGGCGCGTTGCCTTAAGCTTATTCCCGTCACTGTGACCGCAGCCTTGCCTTCGCCCGCGCCCGAAAGCACAAGCGAAAACGGCAGGGTGACCTCGGTGGAGCGGACCTCGCCGCCCTGTTCGAAAAACAGAACGGACGTTATGCTGCCCTCCACGCCGTCGTAGGTGCGCGTAAATTCGGCTTTGGGCAAAGCCGCAGCCAAAAAGGCGCAGGTGTAGTCCAGCTTAGCCTTAGAGGCGCACAGCCCGGAGACGCGCTCGGTGTAGACCTTGACGCTTTGGGGCACCTCGCACTCCTCTTCGCCGTAGGTTAGCGAAAGCTCGTTTTCGGTGGAGAAGGCGTCGGATATAAACGTGACCTCCTCTTCCTCGAAAAAGCTGCCCGTAAAGGCGAGCGTGGCGGTGAAAGTCACGTCGCACTTGCCGCGCTCCTCGTTGACCTTGCAGTCCACGGACATATCCTTTATCTCGGCACGGCAACGGGCGGGGCAGGGAACGACGGCGCGCTCGCAGGCTATCTCGCACTTGAAGGGCACGAGTCTGTTCACGGCTACGGGGGAGCCCTCGCGGACGGCGAGCAGGCTGAGATTTATCTCGCCCTCCACCTCTATAAGTCCCGTACGCACCGCGCACGAGAGCACCAGCGGCTCCGCGGCGGGCACGAGAATATCGGTTGCAACAAGGTTGAAATCGTCGTCCACCTCGCTCTCGCCCGAGAAAGCGACGGCGTTGAAGAGTTTTCCCTCCTCATGTTTTTCCACGGCGCCCTCGAGCGAATGTACATAGCTGCGGGCGGCGGAGTCGCTTACCGTAATTTCGGCGCCGACCACCACAGACACTATATAGAACGAGCCCTCGCGTTTGAGGCGGGTGTGCTCGCACGAGAGTATGCAGTCGCAGGTCTGCGCGGGAGCAAGCTCGTCGTTGTCGGCGTGGTGGGAAAATTCCGCGCCCTTTTGCACTCTGCAAAGATTTGCGCCGTCGGCGTACACTACCGTACAGATAAGTCTGCCGCCGTAGGTGACCCTGCCCGAGGCGACCTCGGCTGAGGTCAATGAAACTTGCGGGTACACGGCGACGACCTCGCCCATGTCCTGCTCGGTGAATTTGATTTCGACTATGGATTGAGCCTTGAGCTCGGCTGTTTTGCGGGTATATGTGCCCGTGGCGATGGATGCGTTTAACATATTTCCTCCCTGTTACAAGGTATAATATGCCGCACGCATTTTAAATATTACTTCGCGGCGGACTGAATTTTGACCCTGCCGCAGAGAATTTCGGAATAGGAATACGCCGTTTTGCCTATGAAGTTCTTGTCGCTGGGACTTACCGTGAACAGCGACGGATATACCTCGTTCAAGGTTGCGGGGAATGTGACGAACTTGTTTCTGCCGAGGTTGAGCTTTACTATTACGTCCTTGCCTAAAAGCGCCTGTACATATTCCTTGATCGAGCTTATGCTTATATTAGACTTTATCATATTAGAATTATTTGCAAAAAACGGAAAAATTATGCAGACTTAAAGAGGCTCGCTCCTATACGCCTTTCGGCGTGTTAAATACTCGCTTCGCTCGCGCAAATTGCTCTCTTCGCTCGCGTTAAATATGCTGCGCATTTTAAATATTTGCTGCGCAAATGTTAAATATCGGCTGCGCCGATGTGAAATATTTTGCTCCGCAAAATGTTGTGGTGAAGATTATGAGAAGTGGTTTTTTCTATACCCTCACCCCCCTCCGTGCCCTCTTCCGTCGCCAAGTCACAGGGTTCCCGAAAATTGCAGCATAGCGAAATTTTTGGGAAGAGGAGCCGCAACATGGCAAACTTGCCGTTTGCGCGTAGAGCAAACGGCTTAAAGCCTAAGTTTGCGGCGACGAGGGAGGGTGTCACGAAGTGACGGGTGGGAGAGGTAGCTCGCTTTTTATTACCCCTCCCATCACCCGCTACGCGGGAGCTTCCCCCCCAAGGGGGAAGAAGCCAAGGTGGTTGGGAGCCGCCCGCTTTTCCGTGCCATCTTCCGTCACCGACGGGGGAGGGTGCCCTGAAAGGGCGGGTGGGAGTATGCTTTTTGTTTTTTGCTCCCCTCAGTCTCGCTTCGCTCGACAGCTGTCTCACACGGCGCAAGGAATAACGCCGTGTTCGGGCACCGTTCGCG
>CANQQD010000039.1 GCA_947625865.1 uncultured Clostridia bacterium | reverse complement strand
GACAGCTCCCCCCAGAGGAAGGAGCCAAGGACAATGTGTATTTACGGAGTCAGCAAGCGGTTAGAAGCGAGCAGAGCATAAATCTTTTTAAAAAAAACACGGCGCAAGGAAAATCACACTTTTCCGCAGCGTGCCACAATTTGTGCATACCTGCACCTCAGCAGTGGGAATTGCCGCCATTATATAATATGTGCGCCCTTATTTATCGCGGCAAGGACGAACGAGGCATTTCATAGCACAGCACAGTGCGCTGTGCGTGCCGAAGCGAGATGAGTGAGCGCATTCGTCCCGCGCGAACAGTGCCCGAACACGGTGTTGTCCTTACACCGTGTGAGAAACAGAGCCGCCAAAAATCACGAAAAATTTGAGTGTGCGCAATCACACGAAAATTTTTGTGAACACCTCTGCTATTTTCAAAAGAAACCCGCGCGAGGTAAGCCTTTTTGGCTCCACGCCGCCGAGCCTGAACAGGGGCACGAGGTCGCCCGTCATATAGCCAGATTCAATTGTTCTGAGCGTGGCGTTTTCAAGCCGTTGCGCGAACGCCGCAAGCTTTTCGTTGCCGTCCAGTTCGCCGCGCTTCTTTAAGGCGCCCGTCCATGCCCAGATGGTGGCTACGGGGTTGGTGGAGGTCTCCTCGCCCTTCAGGTGCTTGTAGTAGTGCCTTGTTACGGTGCCGTGCGCTGCCTCGAACTCGTATTTGCCGTCGGGAGAGACGAGCACGGAGCTCATCATCCCGAGGGAACCGTAGGCGGTGGCGACCATGTCGCTCATGACGTCGCCGTCATAATTTTTGCACACCCAGAGCATGCCGCCCTCGCTTCGCATAACGCGGGCGACCACGTCGTCTATGAGGGTGTACATATAGGTTATCCCGGCAGCCGCAAACCGCCCCATGTATTCGTTTTTGTATATTTCCGCAAAAATTTCCTTAAAGCGGGCGTCGTAGGTCTTGGATATGGTGTCCTTTGCGCCGAACCACACGTCGAGTCCGTTTTCGAGCGCATAGTTGAAGCAGCTCCTCGCAAAGGCGGCAACGGAGCAGTCGAGATTGTGCACGCCCTGAACTATCCCGTCCGACGAAAATTTATGGATGAGTTTGCGCTCCACTTCCTTTCCCTCGCCGTCGCAAACTATGAGGTAGGCGGAATTGCCGCCCCCCACACGGGTCTCCACCGAATTGTAGATATCGCCGTAGGCATGGCGGGCTATGGCTATCGGCTTCACCCAGCCGGGGACATAGGGCGTTATGCCCTTTACCAAAATGGGCGAGCGAAAAACGGTGCCGTCCAAAATGCGGCGTATAGTGCCGTTGGGACTCTTCCACATCTCCTTTAAGCCGTATTCCTCCACGCGCTGTGCGTTGGGGGTTATAGTGGCGCACTTGACGGCCACGCCCAGCCGCCTTGTGGCTTCGGCGGCAGCTACAGTCACGCCGTCGCACGTTTTGTCGCGCTCGGGCAGACCCAGATCGTAGTACTCCGTGTTCAGCTTTATGTAGGGTTCCAGCAAAATCTCTTTTATCCACGCCCACAAAACGCGGGTCATTTCGTCGCCGTCCATCTCGACGAGCGGCGTGGACATTCCGATCTTTTCCAAAGTAAAGCTCCTGAAACTTTTTTTAAATTATAACCTATTTCCGCGCGCACTTACAACTGTTTGACGGCAGATTTCGGAGGATTCCCGTGGTTATGATCTTTTTTTGCGACTGTTTGAAGTCCCTCTTTGCCTGTTCTATCACCCCCAAGAGTATCTTATAAAAGTCCTTGAAGTCCTTTGCGAACAGGTAGTACGCCAGCGAGCCCGGCACGGTGTTGACCTCGCTGAGATACACCTCGTCAGAGTAGATATAGTCGAAGCGCACGATGCCGCGCATGTTGAGCTTTTCGTACACCGTGCGCGTGGTGTTGCGGATATATGTTGAGATTTCCTCGGGGATATCTGCGGGGAAGGACGACCTGCCGCCGCCGCAATATTTGTCCTCGAAGCTCAAAATCTCGCCGCCCGTGAGCGGCTCCTCGCACTCGGAAACAAAAATATTGTCGTCCGCAAGGTATGCCGCACAGTTGATCTCGCGGCGGGGAGTTATATATTTTTCCACGACCGCGGCGCCGTCGAGCATGAACGCAACGTCGAGCGCAGCCTTCAGTTCCCCGCCGTCCGCGACCTTGGTTATGCCTATGCTCGAGCCCAATGTGGCGGGCTTTACTATAAGCGGATAGGGCAGACCGCACACATCGGCGCCCCCCTGTTTTACGTATATGTACGGCGCGGTGTTCACGCCCAGCCCCGCCAAAACAATTTTTGTGAAATACTTATCCATGAACGCCGCCGACTCGAAGCCGCCCGCTCCGGCAAGCGGCAACCCCGCCGCCGCGCACAGCCCCGAGAGCCCGCCGCCCTCGCCCCAGCCGCCGTGGCAGCAATTCAAAACGCAGCCGGGCCCGAAACGCCTTTTGAGCCTGCCGCGGCTGTTGCGAAGTTCGACCGCGCCGTCCGCAACGGTCGCCTTCAGGCACCTTTTAAAGCCGTCGCCGCGGAAGCTTTCGAGCTTTAAAAGCTCCTCCCCCGCAAAAAATTCCCCGTCCTTCGAAATATATACGGGCAGTACCTCGCACCCGCCCGAGACGAGCACGTTGGACGCCATGACGCCCGTTATTACGGAAATTTCGTTTTCGTTGGATACGCCGCCGAATACAACGGCAATCTTTTCGGACATAAAAAATCACCTCCGCTAAAATTTTTCAGCTTTGGTGACTTGAAATTTTTTATGAAAACTTAATATATATCGGGCAAATCGTTCAAAAACAGCACTGTGGAGCCGTCCTTTAAAACGCCCTTTAAAAGCTCCTCGGCGGCAAAGAGAGAGGGCGCCGTCCGAAGCCTTTCGGGGCTTCCGCCGTTTTCGAGATAGCCCTTTTTGACGGGAGCTATCAGCGTGTCGCCCACAAGTATCACATGGTCGAGCCCGACAAGCTTTTTGCCGAGTTCGTAATTTTCGCTCTCCTCCAATATTCCGAGTTCCACGAGCCCGGGAGTGACGGCTACCTTTTCGCCGCCGAACAGCCGCAGGACGCCCAGAGCCTCCGCCGCGCCCCTGACGTTGGAGTTGTAGCCGTCGTCGAGAATATTCACGCCGCCGCTTTTTATAAGCTGCAGCCTGTGCTCCACCGGTTCGAGCCCCTCCGCCGCCGCGGCTATCTCGTCTATGGTCATGCCGAGTTCGAATGCAACGCGGGCGGCGGCGGCGATGTTATTTGCCGAGTGTCCGCCCAAAAGCTTGGTGCAGACCCGTCGCGAGTCCCCGCCCAATGTCAGCGTAAACGCCGTGCCCGAGCAGGTGCACTCGATATCCGACGCGCTTGCCGAAAGCTTTTTGCAGGAATAGTCCTTGAAATCCTCAAAGCAGTCCGCCGCGATTACCGCGCACCTTGCGGTTGCCGGAAGAATTTCGCCCTTGGCTTTTATTATGTTCTCCACCGAGCCGAAGCTCTCGAGATGCTGGGGGCATATGCCCGTTATAACGGAGTAGTCCGGCGGGCAAAGCTCGCAGAGTTCTGCTATATCCCCCCTGTGCCGCGCGCCCATTTCGGCGATAAAAATATCGTAATTATTCAAATCGTTTGAATTCAGCGAAAGCGCAAGCCCGAGAGGGGTGTTGTGCGAGCGGGGCGTGGAAAGAACGCGGAATTTTCGGGAGAGCATAGCGGTCAATATTTGCTTGACGCTCGTTTTGCCGTAGCTGCCCGTGACGCCGATTATTATAAAGCCGCCCTTACTTTTCCTCTCCTCTATCCTCTGCCTTGCCCTGCGCACGTACGACCTGTTGCGGGGCGCCTCGTATATCTTTGCTATAAGACCCGAGAGCGCAACGATCGGCAGTGTAAGAAGGGGGAACAGCGAGAGCGGCAGATATCTCAACAGCCCGAACACCGCGTTTTGTAGGACGTAGTCGGCGAAATTGAGAAGGGTGAACGAGAGATAAACGAATATAGCCGTCGTTAAAAACAGCACGACGTACAGCCTTTTGAGGCGCGGGGTGAACGTGACCGGCGAACGGAGCGCCTTTTTCTTGTCGGCAAGGGCATAGAGTATGAAAAAGAGCGGATATGCCGCAAGGGCCGCGACCGCAGCCCATCTGCCCGCAAATGAAAAGCAGAGCGAAATAACTGCATACGAGAGCGCGCAGAGCATGAATAAAAGCGCCTCGCGGGGGACAAAGGAATTGTTTTTTCTGCCCGCCCAGCCGAAGAGCTTTTTGCCCGAATAGCCGAAGCTCTGCAAAATGCCGAGAGCCCTTAAATAAGTTGCCGAAAACGCCGCGGCAAACAGCACGGCGGCTACAACGCACTCTATTGTCACCTGTACGGAAATAAAAATACCCATTACTTCTCCGAAAGGAAGTCAAATATCCTGCGGTTAAATTCCTGCGGACGCTCCGAAAAACAGAAGTGCCCGCCCTCCATTATATCGAGGCGGCTGCCCGCGATAAGACTGTGGAACCTCTCGCCCTCCTCGGAAGGCGGGGTGACGGCGTCGTCCCTGCCGTAGATAAGATACGTTCTGCAGGTTATCCGCGACGCGCACTCCGACAGGTCCTCGTTGACTATCTTCTTGTAGCTCTCGCGCATCGCCGGTGGGAGAGCGCGGTACTCGGCGCTGCCGAAGTGTTTTTCGGCAAAACCCGGGAAGAGCTTTTTTACGCGCCTGTAGAGCTTTACTTTTTTTATATATTCCGCAGAGCGGGGCTTTACTATCCCCGCGCCGCCCGTAACGATGAGGCTCCTCGCTATTTGCGGGTGCTCCGCGATGGCCTTAAAAGCCACCCGCGCGCCGAAGGAATGTGCCAAAATGTGCACCTGTGTTGCATTTTGCGCCCGCAAAAAGGCTGTGAACCACTCCGCATAGTCGCCAACCGACCACGCGCCGACGGGCTTGGTGTTTGCGCCGAACCCGGGCATATCCGGGGCTATCGCCTCAAAATATTGCGACAAAAATTCTATCTGGTAGTAAAAGCTCTCCTTTTGGGAGAGATAGCCGTGCAGCAGCACGATCTTTTCGCCCGAGCCCCTTTTTATGCAGGGCACAAACTCGCCGTTTACTAAAATTCAAAGCTCCTTCGCCATCACGAGGCAGTCCTCGCCGTCGGGATAGTAGCGGGCGCGGGTGTAGGCTCCCGTAAACCCGTGCTTGAGATAGGTCAGAAGCGCGGGCGTGTTGGAGACGCGCACCTCTAAAAAGACCTTGGCTGCGCCCTTCGCCTTGGCGCGGGCGAGAAGTTCCTCCAATATAGCCCCGCCGACGCCCGAACGCCTGAACGCCTCGGTCACGGCGACGTTGGCTATATCCGCCGAGTCATAGGCGACGGTTATCCCGCCGTAGCCCACGATCTCCCCGCCGTCCTCCGCGGCAACGCCTATAAAGGTATCCGTCTCAAAGCTCGAAACGAGCATCATGTACGACCACGCCTCTTTGCCGAAACATTCCTTTTCAAGCTCGGAAATTCTCAATATATCCTCGTATTTCCACTGTCTTAACGTCATTTCCTGCCCTCCTCCGCCTGCGATTTGCGGACGTACAGCGCGGAAATATTGTCTGTGAGATTGCCCTCCGATTTTTCTATTGCAGCGGGCAAACAGCGGGATATGTTGAGTTTTTTGTAATTTTCGAGGGGCAGATCCTCAAACCCGTACAGCTCGCAGCCGAGGGAACACACCTCCCCGAGGCTCATATACGCGGGCGCGGACGAGCTCTTGCCGTAGCCCTTCACATAGAAGTGGGAATGAGCCGCGTCGATGACAACATAAAAGTTTTCGCTGTTGACATTATATGCGACGGCGTCGAAAACGGTCAATCCCAAAAGGGGCTTGCCCGCGCCCATGGCGAGACCTTTTACCGTCGATATGCCTATCCTTATGCCCGTAAAGGATCCGGGACCCGTAACGGCGCAGAAAAAGCCGCACTCTGCGGGGGTAAGACCCGCCTCCCCCATAGCGGCGTCTATGACGTCCATAAGGACCACCGAGTGGCGCATGGCGCAATCGGGCACAAATTTTATTATGGTCTCCTCTCCCTTTTTTGCAACTACCGTGAGGTGCTTGGAGGAGGCGTCCACAGCCAAATAATTACTCATATGTTATCCGTCTTTTGCCGTCGGCGAGAATTTCTATGGTTACAATTTTACAGCCCGTGGGCAGGACGTCGCTTATGTTTTCTGCCCATTCGACGAGGCACACGCCGCCCGCGCAGAAGTAATCGCACAGCCCCAACGCCTCCGCCTGCGCGCCGTTTTTAAGGCGGTAGCAGTCGTAGTGGTAGAGCTTGCCGTAGTAGTCGTTCATATAGGCATATGTGGGACTTAATATCTCGTCCTCTATGCCCAAGCCCTGCGCCACGCCCTTTGCAAACACCGTTTTGCCCGCGCCCATGGAGCCGTTCAGAAGCACCACGTCGCCCGCCGAAAGGGTTTTTGCGTATTCTCTGCCGAAATTTATCGTATCCTGCGCGCTTTTCGATATAAATACCGCCATACGGTTACCATTATAAACCATACGGCGGAGTTTTGCAAATGTTTTATAACAAAAGCGCGTATTGACATGAATGGCTGTACAATTTAAACAAGCGCTCAGCCGGTGAGGAAATTTCTTATGAGTATGACCGCCACGAGGACGAGCACCACCGCCACGCCTATGATTATTGCGCCTATGTTTACGCGGCGGATCTTGGTTTGGTCGCCGTGCTTGGGCGTCACCTTGTCGTTCACCCTGTTGATCACCGTTGAAATGTGCTTGTAGATGGGCAATGTTATGATTATCGCAACGAGACAGCGCATGACGTTGAATGGCAGAACGGATACCCAAAGATAGTAGTTATAAAAATTCTCCACTGTGCATGCGGGAAAGAGGGCGCCCATCATGCCTATCAGAGGATCCCAGCTGCCGTGAAAGAAAAACGATACGTAGAACGGAACGAGCACAAGCCAGTTTGCAAGTATTGCAACAGCCACCGAGCTTGCTGTTCCTACCGCCATGCCGACCAGCGCGCCCTTGAACGTGCGGCGCTTTTTATAGATGAGTCCCGCTGGCACTACGAGGGCTATACCTATTATTAAATCGGCAAAGTCGCCGACGAACGCCGTGCTTGTCATTTTGAATACAAGCTTTATAAGTATCTTGCAAAGTACTATTATTGCCCCCGCCGTCGGTCCCAGCGCAAACGTGCCTATAAGCGCGGGGACGTCCGAAAAGTTGAATTCCAGAAATGAGGGGAAAGCGTATGGCATGGAAAAATTGAAGATATACAATACTCCCGCCAGCGCCGAAAACATTGCTATTACCGCAATGCGTGTAGGGCTGAAATAGCCCTTGCGTGTTGTTGCCGTTTCCATACAAAGAATCTCCTTAAAAATTTGATATTTTCAAAGTTTTCTTTGCCCCGTTGCCAAAAAATAAAGCAACAAAAACGCCCCGAATCTTCTCGGGGCTGTTCCTGCAATCTTTTCCTCTCCCGTGGAAGAACCGTCCCGCCGCTCGCGGCGGGCTGGTATGCCCTGCAGGAAAAAACGCAACAAAAACGCCCCGAATCTTCTCGGGGCGGAAAACACAAAACTCAATACGTGTTGGCGTTTAATGTGCTTTCGGTTTCCTTTTCCTATCCGGACTATACCGTCGGTGCGGGAATTTCACCCGCTCGGGCGCGTAATTTGCGCTTAGCAGACTTTACTGCCGGTGGGGAATTTCACCCCGCCCCAAAGAAAAACCTTGAATTGTAAATTTATTATACAATACCTTATCCGCCATGTCAACCGTTTGACGGATCATTCCGTGATAAAGAGCACGCCCAAAGTGTTCTTGCCGCAGTGCGAGGTGACTACCGCGCCCGCCTTTGTTTCCAAAATTTCATTAAAGCTGAACAACTCCTCAACCTGCGCGCGCACCTTTTCCACGACCTCGGGCTCGCAGCTTGAGTGGGTGATAAAGCAGCGTGTAGCGTCGTATGTCTTGTATTCCTCGGCGAGATCCTTTACGTACTTTCTGAGGCATGCGTCGAGCCCGCCCATGTACTTCTTCTTGGGGTACATCACCCCGTCCTTCATATCAATGAGGGGGCGGAGCTTTAAGACCTTTGCGCCGATGAGCTGGGCGAGAGAGCATCTGCCGCCCTTGTGTAGATAGTCCAAAACGTCGGGGACAAAGGACGTGTTGAGTTTTGGACGGAGAGAATTTACTATTTCAACTATCTCCTCAGGGGACTTGCCCTCCGCCGCTAAATCGCACGCCTTTAAAACGAGCAGGCCCTGACCCGTGGAGAGAGCCAGAGAATCCACAACAAACACCCTGCCATCGAAATCACGGGACGCGAGCAAGGCGTTGTCGTACGAGGACGACGCCTTGGAGGAAATATCGAAGTGGATGAGCGCGTCGTAGCCTTCGAGCTCCTTTTTGAAAAATTCGGCGTATTCCTCGGAAGAGTGCGCCGCGGTTTTGGGCAGAACGCCCGTTTCGGCAACGTAATCGAATATGTCCTGCGGGACTATGTCGACGCCGTCCTCAAATGTTTTGTCGCCGAGCATGACCTCGAGGGGGAATATGGTCAGACCGTATCTTTTGACGAGTTCCTCGCTGAGGTCGCAGGTTGAATCGGAAGTAATTTTGATTTTCATATTTTCACCTTTTGAGCGGTTATATTATAACGCCGTAATTTGCTTATTTCAACAATAATTAAGAGATTTATAAAACTATTTTGCTTTTTTCCGTGCGGCACGCCGAAGAACGCAGCCGTGAGATTGACCGCCGCTATCCGGCTTAGTCCGCATACAGGGGGAAGTCGGCGCAGAGCCTTGCGACCTCCTCCTTTACATATCCGAACGCCGCCTCGCGCTCATATATGACCTTTGCAATGAGCCCGGCAATCTTCCTTGCCTCCGCCTCGTTCATGCCTCTCGTGGTCATTGCGGGCGTGCCCACGCGTATTCCAGAGGTGACGAAGGGCTTTTGCGTGTCGTACGGGATGGCGTTTTTGTTTACGGTTATGTGCACCTCGTCGAGCATCATTTCAAGCTCCTTGCCCGTGAGATTTTTGTCGGTGAGGTTTAAAAGTATGAGGTGGTTGTCGGTGCCGCCCGAGACCATTTTTACGCCCAGCTTTTGCCACTCGTCCGCCATCGCCTTGGCGTTGTTGACAATTCTTTTCTGGTATTCCGCAAATTCGGGAGAGAGAGCCTCCCTGAACGCCACCGCCTTGGCGGCGATTATGTGCATTAATGGACCGCCCTGTACGCCCGGGAACACGGCTTTGTCTATGGCTTTTCCCCATTTCTCCTTGCACATTATCACCCCGCCGCGCGGACCGCGCAAAGTCTTGTGCGTGGTTGTGGTCACAAAGTCGGCGTACGGCACGGGCGAGGGATGAAGTCCCGCCGCAACGAGCCCCGCGACATGGGCGATATCCACCATCATGAGCGCGCCGCATTTATCGCATATTTCGCGGATGCGTTTGAAGTCTATTATCCTCGGATATGCCGAAGCCCCCGAAATTATCAGCTTGGGTCTGCACTCCATGGCTATGCGTTCCATTTCGTCGTAATCCAAAAGCTCCGAGTCCCTTGAAACGCCGTAGGGCACAATTTTGAAATATTTGCCCGAAATATTCACGGGGGAACCGTGAGAGAGATGACCGCCGTGGGCTAAATTCATTCCCATTACCGTATCGCCCGGTTCGCATGCCGCAAAGAGCACGGCGAGGTTTGCGCTTGCCCCCGAGTGGGGCTGGACGTTGCAGTATTCGCAGCCGAACAGCTCCTTTAAGCGGTTGCGGGCCAGATCCTCGGCGATATCCACGTAGCGGCAGCCGCCGTAGTAGCGGTGCCCGGGATAGCCCTCGGCGTACTTGTTGGTCAGGTGGCTCCCCGCCGCGGCGAGCACCGCGGGGGATACGAAGTTTTCGCTTGCGATCAGCTCTATGGTGTTCTGCTGGCGGGAAAGCTCCAGCTTAAGAGCTTCGGCGATCTCGGGGTCGGTGCGTTCGATAACGGAAAAATCTGTCATTTATCTGCTCCCAAAATATAATTTCATTTTCAATTATATCATATGTTCGCGCCTTTTTCAAGCAAAGCGCATAAAAAAGGCGGAAACGGCGCAAAATGCCGTCCCGCCTTGTTTTGCGGAAACATGTTGAGTTTTTGGCGAAAATCAAAGATTTTTGTCGAGAAATTCCTTCATTTCGGACTTGGTGCAGTAGCCCAAGGACTTATCCGCCATTTCGCCGTTTTTGAACACAGCCACAAGGGGGATGCTCATTATCCCGTAGCGGGCGGCAAGTTCCATATTCTCGTCTATATCCACCTTTACGAACTCGGCTTTACCGCCGTACTCCTCCGCAGCCTGCTCCATTACGGGCGCAAGCATTCTGCAGGGTCCGCACCATGTGGCGAAAAAGTCGCATACCACGGGCTTTTCGCCCTTTATGAGTTCGTCGAATTTTTCCGTTTTTATCTCTTCCATTTTCAGATCTCCTCCGTTAAGTATTTGCATATATCTGCCGTTTTAACCGTAACGGTCGTGCCGAGCGACATGTTTTTTATGTTGACCTCGCCCGATAAAAGCTCGCTTTCGCCTATCACCGCCACGAATTTTGCGCCGAGCTTGTCCGCATATTTCAGTTGCGCCTTCACCGAACGGTTCATGTGGTCGATCTCGGCGGACACGCCCATTTGACGGAGTTCGGTTGCTATTTTAAAGGCGGCGGAACGGGACTTTTCGTCCATTCCCGCGATATATATTGCGGGTTTTGCCTCCGCGGGACATTCCACGCCGGTGTTGTCCATAAGGAGCATCAGCCGCTCTATGCCTGCGCCGAAGCCTATGGCGGGCGTTTCGGGACCGCCGAGCTCCTTGACGAGCCCGTCGTATCTGCCGCCGCCGCAGACGGTGCCCTGCGCGCCTATCGCGTCCGACACAAATTCGAACACGGTGCGGGAATAATAGTCGAGCCCGCGCACTATGCGGGGATTGACGGTATATTCCACGCCCTGCCCGTCGAGTATGTCTTTTACCCTTTTAAAGTGTGCGGCGCAGTCGGAACAGAGATAGTCTGTTATCTCGGGCGCGCCCGCGGCTATTTTTTTGCACTCTTCTTCCTTGCAGTCCAGCATCCTCAGGGGATTTGCGCCGAAGCGGGTGCGGCATGTTTCACACATTTCGTTGAGATGGGGTTGGAAATATTCCTTTAACGCCCTGTTATATTCCGCGCGGCAGGCTTTGCAGCCGATGGAATTGATTTCCAGCCGCGTTTGGGTTATGCCTAACTTTTTCAGGAATGCAGAGGCGGCCAAAATGACCTCCGCGTCTGTTTCGGCAGACTCCGAGCCGAACACCTCTATGCCGAACTGGTGGAACTCTCTCAGTCTCCCCGACTGCGGACGTTCGTAGCGGAAAGCGGGGGTTATGTAGAAGGTTTTTACGGGCATGGGTGTGGATGAAAGACCGTTTTCGACAAACAGCCGCACCGCGCCCGCAGTGCCCTCCGGCTTTAAGGTGAGGGATCTCCCGCCCTTGTCCTCGAAGGTGTACATCTCCTTGCCCACAACGTCGGTGGTTTCGCCCACGCCGCGGCGGAAGAGCTCGGTGTACTCGAAAACGGGCGTGCGTATCTCCTTCAAGTTGAACACGCGCGCCACCTCGCGGGCGGTTTGCTCTATATATTGCCATTTATAGCTTTGGTTGGGCAGAACGTCCTTCGTGCCCTTGGGAATGTTGTACATAGAATTTTCTCCTTCACGAAAATTTTCGTGTGGTTGCGCACACTCAAATTTTCCGTGGCAGCGTATCGCTGCACCCAAGTTTCTTTATTGCGTTGATTTTTGACTTACATTATCACAAGTCAAACGGGAATTAAAGCTCCCCTCAGTCTCGCTTCGCTCGACAGCTCCCCTCGCAAGCGAAGGGCGCCAAGGTTGGGGGGGGAGCGTTGCCCTTACGAAGTTAGCAACGGGTTAGAAACAAGCAAGACAATTATTTTTTAAAATAATAAACGTTGCAAGCAAAACCACGCTTTTGCGCCAGCCCTCTCGCCAACGGCAAGGAAAAAACCGTTGGCTCGGTCACCGTTCGCGCGGGACGGATGCGCTCACTCATCTCGCTCGGCACGCACAGCGCACTGTGCT
>CANQQD010000038.1 GCA_947625865.1 uncultured Clostridia bacterium | reverse complement strand
GCGCGTAGAGCAAACGGCTTAAAGCCTAAGTTTGCGGCGACGAGGGAGGGTGTCACGAAGTGACGGGTGGGAGTATGGCTTTTGTTTTTTTCCCTCCCCTCAGTCTCGCTTTGCTCGACAGCTCCCCTCGCAAGCGAAGGGCGCCAAGGGGCGGGGTGTGCTGCTCGACAGCTCCATCCTAACCTGTCATTCTGAGGAGGGCAACGCCCGACGAAGAATCTGTCGCAAAGCGACTTTTGGTTTGGCGTTTCAAACAGCCTCGACCAGTCCACGAGGGGATTATTTCGCTTACCGCTACGCTCACGCTCAAAATGACAAGGCTTAATGGACGGTGTAATTATTTGCTCCCACCCGCCCTTTCAGGGCACCCTCCCCCGTTGACACGGAAGAGGGCAAGGTTGAGGGGTGCTTTTGCGGGAACTGTAATTACGTAGTAATGCGGTGGGTAGAAGCGAGTTATGCAAGGCGCGCGAAATATTTTAATTAATTTACGGCGCAAGCAGGGTTCCCTGCAATTACGGAGTCAGAAACGAGCAGAACGCGTAAATCTTTTTAAATAATTTACGGCGCAAGCAGGGTTCCCTGCAATTACGGAGTCAGAAACGGGTCAGAAACGAGCAAGACAAGGAGCGTGCGAAATATTTTAAATGATAAACGTTGCAAGCAAAACCACGCTTTTGCGCAGCAAGACACAATTTGCGAACCCTTTCGCCTCGGCTGAGGTGAATTTGCGCCATTATATAATATGTGCGCCCTTAAATATGGCGCAAAGAGGAGCGGGCTCCTCAAAATCACGAAAAAGCGCAGGCACGGCTTGCCGAGCTTTTTGTGAACTACCCTTTATACGGAGGGATTTGGGGCACGTGCGAACTATCATTCTTAGCCTTCGTGTGCCTCATCTTTATTGTGCGGCGGATATTCTTTTCGGCTTTCTTTTCCTCGGGCGTGCTTTCAACGTAGGGTACCTCGAATATTGCCGCCTCGAAGGGCCGCAAATCGAAGGTGAGTTTGTAGGGTCTGCCGTCGCAGAGCTCCTCCCTCGCCTCCACTTCCAGCGGGTTGCCGTCGGGATAGGTTGAAAATATCCGCTTATATGTGCCCGCAAGCGGCGCGCCCACGCCCATATCCCACCTGTCGACGGGCGCAAAATTTATTACGAATATCAGCGCGTTATTATAATTCCACGGGTTGCGCCTTATGAATGTGAAGATATTGCGGTTGAAATCTCCCGAATTTATCCACTCGAAGGTCTTGGGGCCGCCGCAGTCGTTGTACAAAACGGGGCGTTCGCGGTAGATATGCAGAAGGGTGCGGTAGCAATTCATCACGTCGCGGTGACCCTCGTCGTCGGCGAGATACCAGTCTAAGCCCGTGCGGAAGTTCCACTCGTTTATCTGCGCGAAGTCCTGACCCATGAAGAGAAGTTTTTTGCCCGGGTGACCCATCATCATGGTGTAGAGAGCTTTTAAGCTGCCGAGCTTATCCATTTTGTTGCCCGGGAATTTATTGTACATGCTGCCCTTGCCGTACACGACCTCGTCGTGCGACAATACGAGAATATAATTTTCGTTGAAGATATACTCGAACGTGTGCGTTAAAAGCCAGTGGTGATAGGGGCGGAATATGGGATCCTTTTTGATATAGGTCAGGGTGTCGTTCATCCAGCCCATGTTCCACTTTAATCCGAAGCCGAAACCGCCCTGTGCCGCGGGCTTTGTGACGCCCTCTATTATGGAGCTGTCCTCGGCGATGAGGAAGGCGTCCGTGCGCTGCCTCATTATGCTGTTCAAATGGCGGAAAAACTCGAAGCTCTCCAAATTTTCGTTGCCGCCGTAGATATTCGGTCTCCACTGCTCCCTGCCGAAGCTGTTATAGAACATAGCCGCAACGGCGTCCACGCGGAGGGCGTCGATATGATATTTGTCTATCCAGAAAAACGCCGAAGCCATGAGGAAGTTGCTGACCTCCTTCTTGCCTAAATCAAACGCCTTGGTGCCCCATTCGGGATACTCGGCGCGCAGGGGGTCGCCGTACTCATAGAGGGGCGTGCCGTCGAAATTGGCAAGACCGAAGTCGTCCTTGGGGAAGTGCGCGGGCACCCAGTCCAAAATTACGCCTATGCCGCACTTGTGCATGTGGTTCACAAAGTATTGGAAGTCCTCGGGGGAGCCGTAGCGCGCGGTGGGCGAGAAGTAGCCCGTCACCTGATAGCCCCACGACGGGTCGAAGGGATATTCGCAGATGCCCATAAGTTCTATGTGGGTGTAGCCCATATAATTTACGTATTCGGCGAGTTCGTGCGCGAGCGTGCGGTAGTCGAAATACTGGTCCTCGTCCCACTTGGAGAGGTCCTTCTTCCAGCTGCCGAGGTGCACCTCGTACACGGACATGGGCTTTTCCAAAAAGTTTTCGTTATGCTTCTGCTCTTTCCAGCCGCCGTCGTCCCATTGGAATCTGTTCACGTCGCACACGACGGAGGCGTTTGCGGGACGGAGCTCCGCACGGAAGGCATAGGGGTCGATTTTATAGACCTCGCTGCCGTCGGCGCGGACTATGAGATATTTATACTTTACGCCCTCGCACATGCCGGGCACGAACAGCTCCCATATTTCGTCGTCCATCTTCTGCATTACGTCCCGCCACGGGGTCCAGCCGTTGCCGTCGGACACAACGCAGATGGCGCGCGCGTGCGGCGCCCATAATACGAACTGAACGCCCCAAACGCCGTTTACCTCGCGCAGATGCGCGCCCATTTTGTTGTACAGCTCGTAATGCGTGCCGTGATGGAACAGGTATCTGTCTAAATCTCCGAAAAATCTATCCATAATTCCTCCAAGGAAAATATTTCACAAAAAGCTCGCGCCATTGCGAGCGCTGCGCTTTTCCGTGATTGGGGAGGCGTTGCCTCCCTTTGCGCCATTTTCAGGGCGCACATTTTATATAATGGCGCAAATTCCCTCTACTGAGGCAAAGGAGTTTGCAAATTGGGTTGCGCTGCGCAAAAGCGTGGTTTTGCTTGCGCCGTTTATTGTTTATAATAGTTCACAAAATTCTCGGCAAGCCGTGCCTGCGAATTTTCGTGGCAGCGTGCCGCTGCACCCAAGTTTCTTTATTGCGTTGGTTCTTGACTTACATTATCACAAGTCAAACGGGAATTAACACTCCCCTCTGTCGCGCTTCGGGCACCGCCCGCTCCCCCTGCCCTCTTCCGTCGCCGACGGGGGAGGGTGTCACAAAGTGACGGGTGGGAGAAGTCATTTGCTTTTTTACGCCCCTCCCAGCACCCGCTACGCGGGAGCTTCCCCCCCCCGTTGGGGGAAGAAGCCAAGGTCAATGTGCAATTACGAAGTTAGCAAGCGGTTAGAAGCGAGCAATTTCAAAATAATTTACGTTGCAAGCAAAACCACGCTTTTGCGCAGCAAGACACAATTTGCGAACCCTTTCGCCTCGGCGAGGTGAATGCCCGCGATTATATAATTTGCGCGCCCTTAAAAATCGCGGCAAGGACGAGCGAGGCATTTCATAGCACAGCACTGTGCGCTGTGCGTGCCGAAGCGAGATGAGCGAGCGCATTCGTCCCGCGCGAGCGGTGCCCGAACACGGTGTTGTCCTTACACCGTGTGAGAAACAGAGCCCTCAAACTCACGAAAAATTTGAGTGCGCGCAACCGCACGAAAATTTTTGTGAATATATTTAATTGTCGAATTTGTAGTAATATACACACCCCGACACGGGCGGAAGAGTGACCAACATCCTGCCGCTCTGCACAACGCCGCGCTTTTCGGTCAAATCGAAAGCCTCGTCCGCGCAGAAAAATTTGCGGGTCATATACGCCTCGTTCCTCGGCACGCCGAGCTGCCATACGGGCACGTTAAGGCTTATTTCGGACTCCGAACAGTTGACTATCACAACGCAGCACTCCTCTTCGTCCGACCTGCCGTAGATTATATATCCGTTGCCCGCGTCCAGCTCCTTTATGCTGCCCATTTTGAGGCATTTGATTTTTTTGCGCAGCGATATTGCCTCTTTATGAAACTCTATCAGCCGCCTGTCCTCGCTGCCCCATGGATATGTTCTGCGGCAATCGGGGTCCGTCCAGCCCACCTGCCCCGCCTCGTCGGCATAGTATATGCCCGGGGAGCCGGGCCACGTCATCTGGATGAGGACGGCGAGCTCCATAAGTCTTTTATCTATGTTGTATCCCGCTTCCTGCGGACCCTTTGTGCGCAGGGTGCCGACGGTGTGGTTGGTGCGGGTCAAAAACCGCGAATGGTCGTGATTTGAAAGCTGGTTCAGAGCCGAGTCCAGCGCGGGGCGGGGGAATTTTGACATGCTCTTGAAAATGGAGGCAAAAAACGCCTTGCCGTCCCACAGTTTGCTTTCGTCGAACACCTCGGAGTGCTTATCCATACCCGTCAAAAACCATGTGACGGGCTCCATGAACGCGTCGTAGTTCATCACCGAGTCCCACTCCCTGCCGTTGAACCATTCCTCGGGGGAGCCGTAGTGCTCGGCAAAGACGAACGCTTCGGGGTTGGCTTCGCGCACGCGCGCGTGGAATTTTTTCCAGAACCTGTGATTATAGCGGGCGCTGTGCCCGAGATCGGCGGCGACGTCAAGCCGCCAGCCGTCCACGTTATAGGGCTCGCTCACCCACTTGCTGCCCGTGGAAATTATATATCCCTCGAGCTCCTTGCTGTGCTCGTAGTTTAGCTTGGGAAGGGTTTCATAGTCCCACCAGCCCTCGTATTCGCTGTGGGCTTCGTGGGGCTTTTTGAATTTGAAGTAGCTTCTGTAAGGGCTCTTTGCCGACTGGAACGCGCCCTTTTCATAGCCCTCCTTGTTGAGATATATCCCCTCCCTGTCCATCCACTTGTTGAAGGAGCCGCAGTGGTTGAAAACGCCGTCTATGACCACCTTCATTCCGCGGCGGTGGATCTCCTCCACAAGACTTCTGAAGTACTCGTTGCTCTTTTCGAGGTTTTCGCGGTTGGTGGTGCGGGCTATATATCTTTCGGCAAAGCCGTTGTGCTTTTCCCAGTGCTGCATCCTGTGGTCCACGTCGTTGACGATAACGGCAAGATGGGGGTCGATATGGTCGTAGTCCTGAGTGTCGTATTTATGGTTGGACGGCGACACGAACAGCGGGTTGAAGTAGATAGCCTCCACGCCCAGATCCTGCAGATAGTCCAGCTTTTGCATAACGCCCTGCAGATCCCCGCCGTAAAAACAGCGCACGTCCAGCTCGTCGGGGAATTTATACCACTCCCTTATGCGCTTTGAGTGACCGCCCGTATAGTAAAATTCGTTGTCCTCCACGTCGTTTGAAGGATCGCCGTTGCAGAAGCGGTCGGGAAAAATCTGATAAAAAACCGCGCCCTTTGCCCAGTCGGGCACCCTGAACCCGGGCACAAAGGAAAATTCATATTCCTCCTGCGCGTTCTCCACGCAGCCGAGGCGGTTGTAGTAGACAATATCGTCCTCGTCGGAGACCTCAAAGTGGTATTTCACCTGCTTTTCGGGACACTTGAAGGAAAATTCGTAGTAGTCGAAATACACGTCCTTGCGCACCGACACTATCTCGCGCCGTTGCTTCAAGGTCATGGGCTTCATATCGTGCTTTACGCCGTTTATTATTACGCAGACACGCCATGCGTCGTTTGCAAGCGTTCTGATGCGTACGGTGACTCTGTCGCCCGCAGCCGGCTCGTAGGGGGTCTTGTATCTTCGGGTTTCGTCGCTGAACAGCGCGTTTCTGTTTATCATTTAGGTCCTTCCATGCGCCTTTATCCTTGTGATTGTAACATAAAAAGATTTTAAAGTCAATATGGGTTTATTAAATAGAACCGCAGAAATTATAAAAGCCGGGCGGCAGATTTTTGCCGCCAAGCGTAACGCTTGACCTTAGTTTCTTAATTGCTCTACGCTTGATTGAAGTAATCACCCGTCAAACAGAAATTTGATACTCCCACCCGTCACTTCTTGCCCTCTTCCGTCGCCGACGGGGGAGGGTGCCCTGAAAGGGCGGGTGGGAGAAGTCATTTGCTTTTTATTACCCCTCCCATCACCCGCTACGCGGGAGCTTCCCCCCCCCCCAATTGGGGGAAGAAGCCAAGGTTTGGGGTGTGTTGCTCGACAGCTCCCCTCGCAAGCGAAGGGCGCCACGGTTTGGGGTGGCGGGTCTACCCTTGCCCTCTTCCGTCGCCGACGGGGGAGGGTGCCCTGAAAGGGCGGGTGGGAGAGCGTTGCTCTTACGAAGTCTGCAAGTGCGCAGATACGAGCAGAACAAGGCGCCTGCGGCTTTTGCGACGGGGAGCGTACACAGAAGTACGTGTCGCACCGAAGGCTTTAGCCTTACCCGAGCAAAACGCAAAGGCAACAAAGTTATGCGACGCTTATACACGCCGCTCGGTAGATGCAACGGGTTAGAAACGAGCAAGACAAGGAGCGTGCGCAAGCGACGACGGGAGCGTACAAAGACGTACGTGACCGAGGAGCGCGTAAACGCGACACAGTATTGCGAAGTTTATCACCCGTTGGCGGCAGCTTAATTGAGGATTATATCCTTCAAACTCTCATACTTCTCCGCAGCTATCCTCGACAGAAGTTTTATGTCGAACGCGCCGGAGAACGCCTCGTCGGATATCGCCTTTGCCGTGAAAATCGTTTCGACGGGGAACCTGAGATTTTTTATATCCGAGAGCATCCTGCCCGATTGGCGGGTGCCCATAAAGTCGCCGCCGCTGCGTATCTTTAAGTCTGCCTCGGCTATTTCAAAGCCGTCCGTGCTGTTCTTTATTACGTTTAAGCGGGCGCGCGCCTCGTCGGTATCAGAGCCCGTCAAGAGGAAGCAATAGCTCTTTTTGTCACCCCTGCCCACTCTGCCGCGGAGCTGGTGGAGCTGCGAAAGCCCGAAGCGCTCGGCATTGTAGATTATCATTGTGGTGGCGTCGGGCACGTCCACGCCGACCTCTATTACCGTGGTGGAGACAAGACAGTCGTACTCCTTGTTTTTGAACGCGGTCATCACCTCGTTCTTCTGCTTGTCCCGCATCTTGCCGTGCAGGAGGGCAAGGCGTACGCCCGGCATTTTTCCCGACAATTCCTCGTAAAGTTCGGTGACGGACATCACCGTTCCCTCCTCGTCGCCCTCGATTTTAGGGCAGACGAAGTAGGTCTGCAAGCCCTGCCTTGCCTGCTCCGCCACATAGCGGTACATATCCTCATATCTGCGCTCGGGAATTATCGAGGTGGAGACAGGTTGGCGGGACTTGGGCTTGTCCCGTATGGTCGTCACGTCCAGATCGCCGTAAAAAATAAGGGACAGCGTGCGGGGGATGGGGGTCGCGCTCATCACGAGCACGTCGCAGCCCTCGCCCTTTCCCGAAAGCGAGGAGCGTTGGGCAACGCCGAAGCGGTGCTGCTCGTCGCAGACCACGAACGCGAGCTTTTCAAAGGCTACGTCATCCTCCAAAAGGGCGTGCGTGCCGCAGATTATATCTATATTTCCGCCTGTCAGACCCTTTTTGATCTCCCGCTTTTCGGCGGCGGAAGTCGAGCCCGTGAGGGTGCGCACGGAGTATTCGGGGAAATACCTTATAAGAAGCGCCGCGTTCTGGCGGGCGAGCACCTCGGTGGGGGCGAGCATTGCCGCCTGATATCCCGACCTTACCGCCATATAAATTCCCGCGAGCGCGACCGCGGTCTTGCCGCTGCCGACGTCGCCCTGCAGAAGCCTGTTCATTTTGCGGGGGGAATGTACGTTTGAAAAAATATCCTCCACCGCCTGCTTCTGACCGGCGGTAAACTCAAAGGGAAAGCGCGAGATAAAGGAAGCGAGATCGGCGCGGGTAACGGAATAGGCGTTCAGACGGGCGTCGTCGCGGTCTCCCTTTATTACCTTGAACGCGGAGAGAAGCAAAAAATACTCCTCGAGCGCAATGCGGGCGGAGCCTGTCTTTATATCCTCCTGCGACTGCGGTGCGTGAACCTTTATATACGCCTCCTTCAGCGGCATGAGGTCGTACTTTTTTTGCAACGATTGGGGGATATACGACGCAACGGGGAGTTTCTGCACCGCCTGACGGACAGCCATGCGGACTACGCCCTGCGTGAGGGACCCGGCGAGGGGATAGACGGGGATTATGCCCTGCAGACGGCTACTCTTTTCGGCTTTTTCAAAGGACGGGTTGACCATCTGGCAGCCCATTCCGTATTTATTCTGCACCCTGCCGTAGAAGAGATATTCGCCCGGTTCGAGCTTTTGCGCAACGTAGGGCTGGTTGAACCATATCGCAGTAAAAATATACCCGCCCTGCTGGCAGAGCGCCTTGACGAACGGGCGCTTGGAATAGCGGTTCTGCTCGACGTTCAGCACCTCGCACGCGGTTAAAATAACGTCGTTATGGTAGGCGTTTTTTAAGGGCGTGACGTGGGTCAAATCGAGATAGTCCCGCGGGAAATGGCGTATAAGCTCCTCCGCAGTGTATATATTCAGTTTGTTGAGATCCTTCTCCCTCTTTTCGGAGATAAACTTGATTGATGTCAGTTGCATATTTAAAAAACAGTTTCAAAAAGCGGTTGAAGCCTTTTGAAACTGTCCTGCCTTATTAAGCTTCTGCTGCGCATTACTCAAGTGAAACCATGTAGTAGTACACGGGCTGGCCGCCGAAATGGAAATCCACGTCGCAGTCGGAGAACTCCTCGCCCACCTTTGCCGCCAGCGCTTCGGCGTCCTCCTCGGTTACGCCCTCGCCGTAGTAGAGGGTGATCATTTCGTGCTCCTCGCGCTTGAGGGCTTTTATGAGCTTCAAGGTCGTCTCGGCTATGTCGTCGCCCTTGGCGAGTATGCGCTTGTTGTCGAGACCTATTATGTCGCCCTCCTTTAATTTAAACCCGTTCATCGTGGTGTTTCGCACGGCGTAGGTCACCTGACCGGAGGCAACGTTGTCTATCGCGTGCGTCATATTCGTCTTGTTCTCGGGCACCGAAGCCTCGGGATTGAAGGCGAGAGCCGCCGCAAAGCCCTGCGGGACGTTCTTCGTGGGAATTACGTGGATCGTGCGATTGGTCACAAGGTCCTTCGCCTGCTCCGCCGCAAGTATTACGTTGGAGTTGTTGGGGAACACGAAAACGTTCGAGGCGTTTATCTTCTGGACGGCGTCGGCTATGTCCTGTGCGGAGGGGTTCATGGTCTGTCCGCCCTCTATCACCCTGTCGCACATGAGATCCTTGAATATCTCCTCGAGTCCCGTGCCGGCGCAGATGGCGAGCATGCCCATCTCCTTCTTCTCCGCCTCGAGCTTTGCCTTCAGCGCACGGTTCTCTTCAAGCATGTTTTCTATCTTTATTCTGTCGAGCTCGCCCAGCTCGAGCGCGTACGACAGGGCTCTGCCGGGGGTGTTCGTGTGTACGTGCACCTTTATTAGCTCGAGGTCGCCTATGCAGATGACGCTGTCGCCTATCTGCATGAGCTTTTCCTTGAGCCTGTCGATATCGGCAAGCGTTGTCATCTGCTTTAAATTTATTACGAAAAATTCCGTGCAGTAGGCAAACTCTATGTCGCCCAAATCGAGATTTATTATATCGGAATTATCGCCGAAGAGGTCTTCGTCGCTCTTCTTTGTTTCAGCCGCCGCTTCGGTGGGTATTTCGCCGAGGTCCTCGCCCGAGATCGCGGCGAGGAAGCCGCGCATTATGTGCATCAAGCCCACGCCGCCCGAGTCCACAACGCCCGCCTTTTTCAAAACGGGGAGAAGCTCGGGGGTCTTGGCGAGCGCGTCGTCGCCGACCTCGATGAGGGCTTTTAAAAAGTCCGTAAAGTCCTTGTGCTTGCTTGCAAGCTTGCCCGCGGACTCGCTCATGAGCCGCACTACCGTTAAAATAGTGCCCTCCTTGGGAATGGATACGGCGCCGTAGGCTACCTTGGTGCCCGCCTCCATTGCCTTTGCGAACGTCTTTGTGTCGAACGCGTCCTTGGTGTCCTTTATGACCGAGCATATCCCGCGGAAGATCTGGGAGGATATAACGCCGGAGTTGCCGCGCGCGCCCTTTAAAGCGCCCTTGGATACGGCGTCGCAGATCTCCTGAAAGCGGTTGGAGGTGCATGCGTTCATCTCCTTGACCGCCGATTGCAGGGTGAGCGACATATTCGTGCCCGTATCTCCGTCGGGGACGGGGAACACGTTGAGGGCATCGACTTTTGCCCTGTTTATTTCAAGCATTCTGGCACCGGTGGCAACCATTTTGCGGAATTCGGTGCTGTTGATTGTTTTTTGCATAGTACTCCTTTTAAACTTGCCGTAAAAATACAGCAAACTCGCACAGCCCGAAAAACGGCTGTGCGAAAAATTACAGCTTAACGCCGATAATGTTGACGTTTACGGTGTCCACTATCATACCCGTAAAATGTTCAACTCTGTATTTGATGCTCTCTTTCAATGATTCGGCTACGGCGTTTATGGATACGCCGTACTTTATTATAACGTTTACGTCGATAAAAATTCTGTCGCCGTTGGTTACGACCTTTACGCCCTTTCCGTCCGTCTTTCTTTTTAAAAGCTCGGAAATAGAATCGGTGATGTTGCGGGAAACGGTGTCAACGATTCCGTAACATTCGAGCGTAGCGCTCTTTGCCACCTTTGCGATGGCTGAATCGGATATTGAAATTTTACCGTACACGTTGCTTGTGTTTACCGACATAGCTTTTACCGTCCGATTGTTATTTTATACCATTGGAAAGTTTTTTGCAAGTATTTCCCGACAATTATCGATATTTCGTATAGCGCTTATATAAAATTATTTTGAAAAATATAAAAAAATAAAACTTTGGAGCGATTTTTGATTGATTTTTTTCAAAAGCCGTGTTATATTTAGAAAGGTCGTAATTTTAAGGCGGCTTTATTTTTAACGATTTTATCCCACGGAGGTATAAATAGTATGTCGAGAGTTTGTGAAGTTTGCGGCAAGGGTCAGACCAGCGGCAACAACGTGAGCCACTCCAAAAGAAGGACGAGAAGGACCTTTAAAGCCAACGTGCAGAAGGTTTCGTATGTGGTCAACGGCAAGGTAGCCACGGGCTACGTTTGCGCGAGATGCCTCAAATCCGTTGAAAGAGCATAAAAATTTTTAAGCGGGGCGGCGGGAGCAAGATTGCTCCCGCCGCCGTTTTTTTGCAAAAATTTCGGGGCGGAGCCATGCGGCTCCGCCCCTTAATTTTTAACTTGAACTTATGCGCCCTCAAATTCGCCGGTTACGGTGAATTGAACATCGGAATATTCGATTTCCAGGCTTCTTGTGGCAAACAGGCACAAATACATATATTCGCTGTCTACCAAATTGAGCTTAAAATCAAAGTATTCTTTTGTATAGGTCTGCGCGCCCTTTGTTACGGTAGCCGTAATTTTTTGTCCCTCGCGCACGAGCTTTAAGGTATATTCGTCGTTTTGGGCAACCGTCACGCTGTTGGATTCCTTTGAAAGCTTAGTACTTTCACGGCAGAAAATAGCGTTACCCGAGGCTGCGCCGCTTATACCCGCGGCAATATAATTGCTGTTGAGGGTGGTTACTCTCTCGTTGATAAAAATATCGTCGCGTATCATTAGTCCGAAAGCCGACTCGGAAGTAATGCCCGTGCCAACCGTTTTGACCTTTGCCGTTACCGTAGCTTCAAAATTCTTGTTGGAGGGTATCTGGATAAACGCTGCGGCAAATCCGTCGACGGTTGCGTTCATCTTGCCTTTCGCCTGCGCAGGGTCGGACTGCACATTAAATATTCCGCCGGAATAGGTCGCTTGGAAAGGCTTTGTGCTGTTGCCGCCGAGCTCGCCCATTGCCGTCGCATACCATGTGTTTTCTCCTTCAAGCAACTTGGCAGCCGTAGTGTTCGAGGGATCGAACGCCGTATAATCCTTTCTTACATAGTCCTCTCGCACCGCACCGGCAAAATCGGTTTCAAACGTGGGCATAGCCGCGTTCGTGATTACGTTTGCTTTCAGGGGATTATCGGTTGCAAGCAAAGCCTTTGCCAATTCATACGAAATACGCTTTGCGCCGTATTTGTTTATGTGCGTATTGTCTATGCCGACAGGCTTCATTTCCTCTTTTTCACCCTCATAGGTAGAGTGCGAATGGAAGTATTTTGCAGCCGCATTATCGCTTTCGTAAATGGTTTTGGTTATTGTTGTAAGGTCGATAACGGTTGTATCGGTATCCTTGCCTAAATCGCGGATAGCCTCTGCATAGTCGCCGTCCGCGGTGTTGTGAATGACCGAACCGGTATATTGCCCTTTGTCGCTGTATCTTACGATAGGAGTACAAAGTATGGGAACGGCTCCCTTATCCTTTGCCATCTTTACATAGTTTGTATAGAGATTATATTTAAAGGACAGTCCGCCTTCCGTGCTGCTGTCGGTATATTCCTTGGTGGGGTTGGTAAAGCGTGTGGAATCTTCCTTTTTCTCGTCGTTATGACCAAAGCCTATTATGAGATAATCTCCCTCGGTTATCGAAGTGGTAAGCGTATTATAATTGCCGCTCGAATCGGTAAGAAAGTCCAAAGAGCTTCTGCCCGAAAGAGCAAGGTTTACTATCTGTTCGGGGTCGCAGTTGATATAATTATAGAGCTGGGTGCCGTAGCCGTAGCGGGGAAGATAGATATTATCGAGTTTTGCAGAATAATCGCATACCGTGGAATCGCCCACAAGATAGATTTTGCCTGTTAATTTCGTGGATGTGTCCTCCCCTGTAGTGCCGCCGCCGCCTGTTGTGCCGCCGCCGCCTGTTGTGC
>CANQQD010000037.1 GCA_947625865.1 uncultured Clostridia bacterium | reverse complement strand
TTATTCTAACACAGTTGATTTATATGAACTACTTTTTTGCCCTCACCCGTTGCACTTGATATGATAATTCACCTATATAAAGACGGACGCCCGAAGCCTTGCGCTTCGGGCGTCCGCTTAAGGAGGTCATGTCAAATCAACTGCTACAAATCTTATTCTTTCCCCCAAAATACACTGCCGCTGTGTAAAACGCGTGAAAATGCGGCAAATATTTAAAAAAATTTAATTGGGCACGGGTATTGCAATTTTCACGGATACATGCTATACTTAATTGATTAAAGGTAAAAAAATGACGGACATAGAGGAAATAAAACATCTCATCGATCCTCATAAGGAGCCGGATAAACAGTTTTTTCTGGATCTTTTGGACGAAAACAAGCAAAACGCCGCGGAACACAAGCATCTGCAGGCGGTTATGATAATGCTCAAAGCTCTCTATATCGTCAAGCTCAAAAATAAGATAGCGGCGGCGCGCGAGGAAAAAACAGCCATAACAAAATCGCCCGACTACAATGCCGAAAAGTATAAAAGGGTGCTGGAGCTGAACGCCGAAATTTCAAAATATAAGCAAAAATGCAACGCGTATAAGCCCTTTTTCAGCGAGCCATACTTTGCCAGAATGGATCTGACGGACGCTAAGGAGGGCTACAATACCTACTATATCGGCAAGCACGGCGACCCGGGGCTGGAGATAGTCGATTGGCGCGCTCCCCTCGCCCGCAAGTATTACCAGAAGAGCAACACCTCGTTTTCAATAAACGACTACGACTATAAGCTCGTACTGCGCCGCGCGTTGCGCACCCTCAACGGCAAGTTTCTGGACTTCAAAAACGAGTTTTTGTCCCTTTCGGACTATCTCACGAGGGAGGAGATAGCGGGCAGGGACGAGCAGCTGATATTCGACCCGTATCTGAAGGAGATATTGAAGAGCCGCAAGGAAAAGCAGGAAATAACGGACATAATCGAGACCATACAGGAGCAGCAGTACGAAATAATAACCCTGCCCGAGTCCTCGGAGTTCATTGTTCAGGGCGTTGCGGGCAGCGGCAAGACCATGATACTTCTGCACCGCCTCTCATATATAATGTACAACAACGACGCCATAAGGCGCAGCGACGTTTTAGTGATAACCCCGTCCGATTCCTTCAACGCCTTTATCGACGAACTCTCCGCCGTTCTGGAGCTTGAAAAGGTCAAAACGAGCACCCTCGACAGCTATTTTCTTACATTGCTGAAGAGCGTGGGAGTGGATATATCTTCAAAGATAACCTCCGCCCTGCCGGCGGATTATGCGGAATATATCTATTCCGAAAGATTTTCAAACGACGTAAAGAAGCGCTTGGGCAAAATCTACGACGGCGTTTTCGGAATGTTCGCCTCGGAGGACGTAAGCTCCACCGTGGACGCGGTGCTCTCGGCAGCGCAGACGCAGTCCGCGGAGTATGAAAAAATAAAGAACGCCGGGCTGCGCGTGCGCCGCTGCATACTCGGCGAGATCAAGGAAAAGCCGGACGGCGGGCTCTACTACACAAAGCAGTTCCGCTACATGTTCAACTGCGTGCTGGATATAATAGAATTTCTTACGCTCGTCCGCTCGGACGAAAGAATGAAGGAATACGCGTTTTTCTATAAGCAACTTCTCTCGTTCTATAAATCGGTAAGGTTCATACGCCGCTATTCCAACAAAATATGCCTTGCCGCGCTTGAGGACCTGACCGCGCTCAAAGGGGCGGTGGAAAAGGAGATCGCCGACCTCAAGCGCTATAAAATAAAGGTAGGCAACGAGGAGGTGCTCACCTATTCTATCGGTATAGAGAAGCGCGAGCGGGTGCTGGAGGAGGCAGACGAGGCGTATGCGCGCGTGGAAAGGATACATGGCGCGTTTTCGGCTTTGTACGATTTTGCCGACGTCCTGCGCGGGGAAAGCTATTTCGTGCAGATAGGCAAGTGCGAAAACACCCGGGATCTTTTGAGGTTTTTCAACCGCGAGATATTAAAAAAGGCAAAATCGAAATATTCCGCCGACCCCGGAACGCTCTACAGGTGCGACCCGTTCGCGCTCTGCCTTGTGCTCGTCAGGCTGGGCTACAGCCTATCGCCGAAGTACGCATTCATGTTTGTCGACGAGGGACAGGATATCTCCCCCGCCGAATACGAGGTGCTCCGCGCCGTGAACGACAGGGCTATATTCAATATATTCGGCGATTTAAAGCAGAACATAACCGAATACCGCGGCGTTTCCGACTGGTCCGAGCTTGGGCTTCCCACATATACTTTAAGCCTCAACTACCGCAACACCAACCAGATAGTCGATTATGTCGCAAAACTTCTTGGGATAGATATGACCTCTATCGGCTTGAACGGGGCGGAGATAGAGAGGATAGACCGCCGTTCGGCGACGGCATGGCTGAGCGGCAAGCACGGGCTCAAGGCGTTGATATGTTCGGAACAGAATTTCGGAAAATTCACGAGGAAGAGCTATAATCTGCCTGCGCTCACAGGCAAGATATCAAAGACGAAGATAAATCTCATGACGGTCTACCAGAGCAAGGGTCTGGAATTTACAGCCGTAGCCGTGGCGGACGCCGACCTCGCTCCCAACGAAAGATATATAGCCTACACACGGGCATTGAAGGAACTTGCAATAATAAGATAAAAAGCAGCCCGCGGAAGAACTCTTCCGCGGGCTGCTTTTTTTATAAACTAAAGGTTAAAATGCAATACAGGTCTATATTTTAAGCATATCGTCCATGCCGTACAGCCCGTCTTTTTTGCCGCAGAGCCACTTTGCGGCTTTCACCGCGCCCGCCGCGAACACCCTTTTAGAGCGCGCCGAGTGGGAGAGGGTGACTATCTCGTCCTCGCCAGCAAACATGACCTCGTGTTCGCCGACTATCGTGCCGCCGCGCACGGCGTGGATACCTATTTCCGTTCCGCGCCTGCCTACAATGCCCTCGCGCCCGTTCAAGTATGCCTTTTTCCCGCCGTATGCCGAATTTGCGCTTTCGGCAAGCGCCAGAGCCGTGCCGGACGGCGCGTCAGCCTTCAGGCGGTGGTGCTTTTCTATGATCTCTATGTCGAAGCCCTCGCCCAGGGCTTGAGCGGCTTCCTTAACAAGCTTTATGAGCAGATTGACGCCGAGCGAAAAGTTTGCGCTCTTGAAAATGGCGACCTCTCCCGAGGCGGCTTTTATGTATTCCATATCGTCCGCGGTATAGCCCGTAGCTGCCAAAACCACGGGAACGTGTTGAGTTTTTGCCCATTCAAGCTCGCCGCGGAGAGCCGCAGGGCAGGAAAAATCTATAATAACGTCAACCTTTTCCCGCACCTTTTCAAACGAATCGTAAACGGGTATTTTGCAGTCGCTTCCCGCAACGTCCACGCCGCACGCAACCTCTATTTCGCCGTCGGCGGCTATAACGCCGCGCACGTTCGCGCCCATTTTTCCGCCTATGCCGCATATCAATGCCTTTATCATTTAATTAACCCCGCGCGTATCATTTCCTGTTTCAGCTTTATTTTATTTTCCTCCGCAAGCTCCGTAAGCGGCGCGCGCGGCAGACCGGCTTTGAACCCGAGCATCTCGTATGCGGCCTTTATGGGTATGGGATTTACCTCTAAAAAGCATGCGTCCTCTAAGGGCAGCAGGAAGTCCTGCACCTCGTTCGCCTCGTCCAGTCTGTTCTCCTTGACGAGGACATACATGCGCTTGACGAGCGCGGGAGCTATGTTCGACGTCACGGAGACGAGTCCCGCCCCGCCGATAGCCAGCATGGGGAGGTTCAGAAAGTCCTCGCCCGAATACAGGTCGAGCTTGCCGCGGATGCGTCTCATTGTTTCCACTACCTGCGCCATGTTTCCGCTCGCCTCCTTTATTCCCGCCATATTGGGAATATCCGCGAGTCTCTCGGCAGTCTCGGGCATTATGTTCACCGCCGTCCTCGAGGGCACGTTGTAGGCTATAACGGGGATATGTACCGCGTCGCATATGGCTTTATAATATCTGTACAGCCCCTCCTGCGTGCACTTGTTGTAGTATGGGGTGACAACAAGCACGCCGTCCGCCCCTAAATTTTCGGCTCTCACGCTTGCGGCAACGGCTTTTTTCGTATCGTTGCTGCCCGTGCCCACTATAATCTTTATACGCCCCTTGAAATTCTCCACGGCGTATTTTATAACCTGAACCTTTTCGTCCTCGCTCATCGTGGCGGGTTCGCCCGTCGTTCCCAGCACCACAACGGCGTCCGAGCCGCCCTCTATCTGATATTCTATCATTCTGCCGAGCTCGTGCAGATCCACTCTGTCGTTTTCGTCGAACGGCGTCACCATAGCCGTCAGAATACCGCTGCAAAATCCTGTCATAAAGACCCCTTTTGCGCATATATGTGCGCTTTTTTATAGTAATACATTATATGCATCGCCGCGGGAGGAGGACGTCAGTCCAGATATCCCTTTGCGGCAAGAAGCTCTGCCAAAAGCACGGCTCCGCCCGCCGCCCCTCTCAGGGTGTTGTGCGAAAACCCTATAAACTTATAGTCGAACAAATTGTCCTCGCGCAGCCGTCCCGCGCAAACCGCCATTCCGTTTTCGGTGCTTCTGTCGAGCTTCGGCTGCGGGCGGTCGTTCCCGTCGAGGTAGTGTATGAATTGTGCGGGCGCGGAGGGGAGTGCAAGCGACTGCGGCTCGCCGGAATATTCTCTCCACGCCTTCAAAATCTCCTCTTTTGCGGGTTTATGTTTGAATTTCACGAAAGCCGCCGCCATATGCCCGTCGGATACGGGCACTCTCAGGCATTGCGCCGTTATCACGGGCGATTTCGCGCAAATTATTTTCCCGTTTTCCACTCTGCCCCAAATTTTGAGGGGCTCGTTTTCGCTCTTTTCCTCCTCGCCGCCTATATACGGTATAACGTTATCCACGATCTCCGGCATCGTCTCAAAGGTCTTGCCCGCGCCCGAGATCGCCTGATAGGTGCACACGGCGGCGGAGATTATGCCGAATTTTTTAAGCGGGTGCAGGAGGGGCACGTAGGATTGGAGGGAGCAGTTGGATTTTACCGCGATGAACCCGCGCTTTGTTCCCAGCCTTTTGCGCTGCGCCTCTATAACTTCGAGGTGGTCGGCGTTTATTTCGGGAATGACCATGGGCACGTCGTCTGTGAAGCGGTGCGCCGAGTTGTTGGAAACTATGGGGCAGTCTGCTCTCGCATAAGCTTCCTCGAGGGCGCGTATGTCCTCCTTGGGCATATTCACCGCGCAAAAGCAAAAATCGACCGAAGATGCTATCCTCCGCATATCGGCCGCGGCGTCGAGTACGACCATATCCGCAAATCTTTCGGGCATGGGTTCGGAAAGCTGCCATAATTTTATGGCGTCCTTATATTTTTTGCCGGCGGAATTTTTTGAAGCCGCCAGGCATGTCACGTTGAACCACGGGTGGTTTTCCAAAAGGGTTAAAAATCTCTGCCCTACCATGCCTGTGGCGCCTATCACGCCCACGTTGAATTTTTTCATAGACACTCCATGCGCCGGAACGTCCGGCATAAAGTCAAATTTAAAGGAGGCAAGCATGCGCCGCCTCCAAAGTAACAAGCCAAGGCAAATAGCGCAACACTTAAAGTGACAGTCGCAAGGGTATTGACCCGTGCGCCCGACGCGGTGAGAGTGGCCGCATCTCGGCGGAGGCGCCCTTTTGCCGCGGACCGAAAGCGGAATTTCTCTCAAAAACTCCTTGTCCGCGGGTACTCATGCCCGTCCGCTCCTCTGATTTGCTCCCTAATAATACCATAACGCAAAATCAAAGTAAAGTTTTTTATATTCTATCCCCGTAAATTTATTGAAATATTTTTCGCGTTATGTTATTATTGTATAAAGCTCAAAAAGTTGTTTGCAAAGTAAAATAAAAGCAAAAGGTTAATTATGGCTGAACTCAACGGAATGCAGGGCAACGAAATTGCCGACGATTTTAAACGCAAGGGATTGGCGCAGGGGCGCTGGCGCGACACATGGGAAGTGTTCAAAGGCGCGTTCTGGAAACTTATAGTATTGAACCTCATTGTGCTCGTGACGTTCGTTCCGGGGATAATGGTGGTATATTTCCGCGCCGCCTACATCCAGAGTCTCGGCGGGCTCTATCCCTTCAACGCTACCGTGGGCAACTATCCTCCCTCGATATTGACGGGGCTTGCCGAAAGGGTCAATCTCTCCGCCGATATCCTCTTTTACGCCCTGCTTATAGCCGCCGGCTTCATCGCCTCGATAGGCGTGTCGGGCGCGACCTATTGCATAAGAAAATTATTGCAGACGCACGGAGAATTTCACTTCAAGAGCTTTTTCCACGGCATAAAGGTCGGCTATTTCAGCACCGTGCTGCCCGTCACGGTATTCATGCTTTTAATGTACGGAACGTTCATAGTGGGCGACTGGATGAAGATCGCCGGCGCCACTAACGTCAACGTCGCAGGCTCGATAACCGCATACGTATTCACAATTATAATCGATGTGCTCATGGGTATCTATCTCGCATGGATTTTTGCGATAGGCAACGGCTACCGCGTAAAATTTACGCACATGCTCCGCAACGCCTTCGTGCTAATTTTGGGCACGCCCATACAGACCATATTCATGGCAGGCTTCTCGCTCATTCCCGTATGGCTCATGATGGCAGGCGGCTTCTGGCGGATAATAGGCATGATATTCATGGTATTTATAGGCTTCTCGTTCATACTCATAAGCTGGCTCGCGTTTACACAGTGGGCGTTTGATTTATATATCACTCCCGCGGTGGCTGCCGAGAAAGCCGAGGCGGCAAAAAAGAGCCCCAAGGAACTCGCCGAGGAAAAGGCGGCAGCCGAAAAGCAGCAGGCTCTCGAGCTCCTCGCCGCCGGCAAGAGCGAGCTTATCGCCCGTCCCATAAAGCCCATCGACAGGAGCAGGCAAATCGAAACGTTGGGCAAGACCTTCACCCGCGCAGAGCTTTCGAACGTCGACGGGAACCGCAAACAGCTCATTAAAGAGGTCGAGGCGTACGAAAAGGAGCACGAGAACGACCCCGTATATGCGGAATATAACAGAATGTTCGCCGAGCGCGAAAAGGCGCTCCGCGACGACCCCAAGGACAAGAAGAAGAAAAAGATCAGTGCGGATAACCTCTTGAAATGAAAAACGCAAGCTACTCCGCAATAGGCGGCGTATTTGAATATCTTAACTCCGACTGCGACTATTCAAAATGGTCGCAGTATTTAATTGAGACGCTCGCAAGGGAAAAGGCGGGCTCCGATGGCGTGGATATCGGCTGCGGCAACGGCTATTTCACCCGCGCCCTGTATAAAGCCGGTTACAGCGTAAAGGGAATGGATATTTCCCCCGAAGTTCTCACAACGGCAACCGAAATCGCGCGAAAAGAGGGAGTGGGGGCGGAATTTTTAGCGGGCGATATAACCAAACTACATTTATGCGGCAGGGTCGGCTTTATCACCGCCATCAACGACTGTATAAACTACGTCCCGCCCGGAAAGCTTGCAAAAACCTTTGCGGGCGTGCGCGACAGCCTGCGGAGGGGCGGGGTATTCATATTCGATATCAGCTCCGAAAACAAGCTTAAAAATATTATCGGCAACAACACCTTCGTCAAGGATTACGGCGACGCCGCGGTCATGTGGCTGAACACCTTCAAGGGCGACAGGGTCGAAATGGATATAACCCTCTTTTTGAGGGGCGCAAACGGCTTATATACCCGCAGGGACGAGAGCCAGACCCAATATGTTCACACGGAAGAGGCAATTTTATCGGCTTTACGCGGTGCGGGCTTTGCCGTCCGCAGCGAGGGCGACCTCGGCGGTTCAAAGGAAGAAAGAATAAATTTTATATGCAGGAAACAATGAACAAACTCTATAAAAGTCTTGTGTACGACAATCAGGTGTCGCTCTCCGTTCTCGAAACGACGCAGCTCGTCAACGACGCCATAAGGATACACCGTCCCGACGACCGCTCCGCGGAAATTCTGGGCGGGCTTCTCACTGCGGCGGCATATATGGCAGGCTGCCTTAAAAGCGAGCGCGGCGCCGTGTCTATAACAGTAAAATCGGGCGACGGCAGCGCAACCGTCAGCGTCTCGGGCGACTTCAAGGGTCACATCCGCGGCTATATCGACGGCGGCAACGGCGGACTTAAGGGCGGCACGCTTACCGTCATAAAGGACGACGGCTTTTACCGTCCTTTTGTGGGCACGTGTGAACTTAAATGCGACGACGTTTCCGAAAATCTGATGAGCTATTTCCATCAGAGCGAGCAGATTCCTACGGCCGTTGCAATAGGCGTAAAGGTCGGGGGCGGCGTGTGCAGGGCTGCGGGCGGCGTCATAATGCAGCTCTTGCCGGGCACCTCGGACGAGAATATGGACAGGGCGGAGGAGCGCATGCGGGCGTTCGTCAATGCGGCGGACGTCGTAGAAAGGCTCGGCGCGGACGGAATAATGCGGGAATATTTTGCGGAGGTTGCCAATGATTCGGGCGTGTATCTTACATTCCCGGAGTATAAGTGCAACTGCTCGCGCGCCAAAATCTCGGGCGTGCTCGCCACATTGGGCAAGAGCGAGCTCGACAGCATAATAAAGGAAGAGGGGCAGGTAAAGGTTCACTGCCACTATTGCAACAGGGACTACATATTCACGCAAAAGGATGTGGATAAGCTGTTCGGGGCTTGAAATTATGTCAAAGACGGTAGATATAGATCTCAGCGACGACAGGCTGATAGCCATAGCCGCCGACATGATCGACGACCACAACTATATAGGCGCTCTGAAGATGCTCAATAAAAACGCCGAGCTCACGGGCAACGACGAGGATAGCTATATGCTCTATGCCGAGGCTTTCGACGACATGGGCTTATACGAGCGCAGCATCCACCACTGGTTCAAGTTTCTCGACGTGGCGGAGTTCAGCGACCTCGCCGACTGCTACGAGGGGCTTGCCGTGGGCTACATGAATCTCGGCAACGAACAGTTTTCCGCCTATTATTATAATAAATTACTTCTCGAAACGGACGAGGTGGACGCGGAAACGCGCGAGCAGATAGTCAGCGATTTTCTCTCGGAAGAGGACGAGCCCTTAAAGTTTTCCTACCCGCCCGAAATTGCCGACGTGACCGACATAATAAACGACGGCATAAGCCTTATGAAGCAGAACGAATTTGATAAGGCTCTCGAAAAATTCTCCGGGGTAGCCGAGGGAAACCCCAAGTGGGGGACCGCGCGCAACTATATGGCAATGTGCCACATAGTGAACGACAGGTGCGATCTGGCCGAAGAGGAGTGCCGCAACATCCTGAAAAAGGATCCGGGGAACGTACAGGCGCTCTCCACGCTCGCCGCGGTAAAAACCGAGGAGGGCAAAAAAGACGAGGCGCGCGAGCTTACCGAACAACTTTTAAAGCTCGACGTCACCGACAGGGACGATTTATATAAGATCGCCACCGTATGCTGTGAAAACGGCATGCACGCCGAGGCATATTCGCTGTTTTGCAAAATGGACGGCGACGTCCGCTACGACAAGAACCTACTCTATTTCAAGGCTATATCCTCATTCAACGCCCGCATGTTCGACAAGAGCTTTGCCGCCTTCGACGAACTGCTCACGATATATCCCGACTCTCCCACGGCGCAGTTTTACTACAATATCGCCCGCACCATGAGGGAGAAGGACGCGTTTGAGGAGCTGAGCTATTTCTACAATCTGCCGCAGGAGGTCAAGCAGGCGTCTTTAAAGGTGCTTGCGGCGTTTTTAAAGCTCGGCAAGCAACAGGCGGTGCGGCTCGCCGACGAACTCAATATAGACAGCCATATAAAGTGGTGCTTCGACGAGGGCATGACGGGCAACACCGAAAAGCTTCAGTCTCTCGCCGCACAGGTCGCAATAAAAGCCCGTTCGGACGATTATGTGCGCGATCTTTTGCTCCACCCCTTTCTTCCGGACAGCCTCAAACTGGATATTCTCGAGTTGCTGTGCGAGCGCGCCGAGGACAATATTTTCGGCGTGGTGATATGTAATGTCTATAAGCGCGTAACGATGAAAAAACTCAACACGGGCGCAAAAAAACGCGGAAATTTCCGCTCCGCCTACGCCCGTCTCGTGGCGCATTTTTCGATTATCGACGACAGCTACGGCGACAAATTCATAGCCGCCGCCGAAAATTTATACGGCAAGCTCGAAGCGGACGGCAGGCTGGACGCGGCTTCCGATACCGCCGCTTTGACGGCGGCTATCTTCGGCGACGCAGATATAACCGATACGGGCATAACAAAGGAAAACCTGTGCGCATTCTTCGGGATAACGGAGGAGCAGCTGAAAAATCTCAGAGGTGAATGATGAAACTTTATGATTTCGACGGCATGTTCGATGAAAAACTCAGCGAATATATCGCAAAAAATTCCGGCAAATACAAGGAAGAGGAGTGGGAGGATATTATTCCGAAGCTCTATAAAAAATTCGGCGACACCGTGATAAAATCGATAGGCAAAACGCCACGGGAATTTTATGCGGAAATGACCGACGCCGAGCTCGTCCGCAGCTTAAAGGCGCACATACGCGAGGGTGTGCCCGTTTCGGAGTTCCTCTGCACGGAGATAGAGAGCCGCAAACTCGCCGAAAGCCTCATTCCCATGCTCGACGGCACGCCCTCCGAGCGCGAATATGCCATGAACATTATCGGCTCCGACGACCGCGCCATAAAAAAATATATGCAGATACTTGCCGCAACGGACGACGAGGACCTTAAGAACCGTTGCGCCGACTACATCAAGGAAAAGGCGGACCTCGTGGTGGACGACGCGCTCGAAAATTACAGAAGGGGCGTGGATAAGGAGCTCATGTGCGAAATCATGTCGCGCTCGGTCGTCCGCAACGAAGACATATTCGAAATTTTATTGAAGGAATTCCGCGGGGACGTTGAAAATATTCCCATGCACGCCTCCTATCTTGCCGCCTACGGCGACGAGCGGGCTCTTCCCTATCTTCTCGACAAAATAGACGAGGAGGGGATATCGTTCATAGAATATCAGGAGCTGAAATTTGCCATCGAGGCTTTGGGCGGCGAGTATGAAAAGGAGCGCGATTTTTCCTCCGACCCGTACTATCAGCTTATAAAGGGCAAGTCGCCCGACGCGGTGGATCTGTTTGCCGCTTTCCCCGACATAATAAAAAAAGTATAAGTTTTTTGGGCGCAACGGGCCGGGCCGCCCGCCCGCACGCGGGCCATACACACCGCTTGCGCTGCACTTCGCGCACGCCGCGCACAATTTGCGGCGTATAAAATTTATTCCTCCGTCAATAACCTGAACGGAGGTATTTTTATGCAGGATATAACTTCTAAAGAACTCGAACTCATCTCCGACGCCCTGACGGCTGAGGGACTTATCTGCAAAAAGGCGCGCGCCTATTCCAAATCGCTTACCGACGTGGATCTGGCGCAGTGCATGTCGCTGATTGCAGACGAACACGAACAGCGTTACAACGCTCTTCTCAACATTATAGGAGGTTGAAATGAAACTGACGAAAAGCGACGTAATGCTGAATGAAAAGGACGCGCTTCAGGATATGCTCGAAAGCGAGAAGCAGCTGATGACGTTATATACGACCGCGCTGTTCGAGGGCAGCACAAAATCCATGCGCAAGAATTTTTCAGCCAACCTTCTCGGCGTAGCCGAAAACCAGTACACGCTGTTCACCCAGATGTCTACGCGCGGGTACTACCAGCCGCAGCCGGCGAACAAGAATCTCATCGACACGGCTAACCAAACCTACAAAAAACAGAAGAACCAGCTGAAAGCCAAGTAAAAAACGGGGGTGTACGCCCCCGTTTTTTGTATAACGAAAAAGGCGCCGCGGCAAAAGCCGCGGCGCCCGCGATATCCGGTTTAAAGAAGATGCTTCCGTATTGCCTTTATGGCAGTGTCGGCTATCAGCCTCGAGCACCTGTGCGTGGGGTGCACGCCGTCCACCGAGTACTCCGTGTAGGGTATGCTCTCCGCAACGCCGTTGAACATTTCGTCAAACGCAACGAACTCGTCGCACAGTTTCAGACATACGTCGTTTATTATTGCAAGCTCCTCGTTGAACACCTTGCGCATGCGCAGCTTATCTGGCGCAGGCAGCAGGAACGGCTCGAGGAAAATTACCACCATGCCCGCCTTTTTCAGCTTTTTTATGAGCTCGGTCAGGTCGGAGCGGAACTTATGGAAGTCCGGCTCCTTGCCGTACTTGAACTTATGGAGCGTGTTGTTAATGCCTATCATAATTACGACGGCGTCGGGCTTAAGATCGATGACGTCGGTCTGCGCGCGGTTTAAAAGGTCGCACACCTCGTCCCCCGAAACGCCCTTGTTTATAAGCTCGATGGACATATCGGGGTATATCGGCTTCAATTTATCCGATAAAATTTTAACATATCCCGTGCCGAGCGATCTGATATCCTCTCTGTCGCGGCCGCAGTCGGTTATAGAGTCGCCGAAAAATACAATTTTCATAATTTTTTCCGCCTTTTACCGAAATTATTTTACCATATGCCGCAGGCGTTTGCAAGCGTTGAAAATAAAAATATTAATTTTTTAAAACTCCGAATAATGCTTTGACAAACTTGTAAAATTGTGGTATATTAATTGAGCATTGAGCGGACGTACCCAAGTGGCTCAAGGGGCTCCCCTGCTAAGGGAGTAGTACGAGTGAATCGTAGCGAGGGTTCAAATCCCTCCATCCGCGCCAATAAGAACCTAAATTGAACACCTAATTAAAAGGCGGTTTGATTTAGGCTCTTTCTTTTTTCAAAGTAATTGCAGACGGCGGTTTATGCCGCGAAAGCCGCTTGATATGAGAAAGGGGTGTGTTAGGCTGTTTATTGCCAACGGCAAAACAAA
>CANQQD010000036.1 GCA_947625865.1 uncultured Clostridia bacterium | reverse complement strand
GCCCGGAGCCGAAACAGACTACTTCAACGGCGCGGAGTTAGTTTCGTTAATTAACAAAGTAACAGCTATCCTTCAGACGGGCGGGCTGAACATAAGCGGCAATATTGCCATCACGACCGCTTCCGGCAATATAGGCGTCGACATATCCGAACTGTCGATAAGCTGGAAGGATGAAAGCCTTACGTTCGGACTTACGGCAACGCTCACGCTGAATGACAAGGGTCACGAGATATATGCCGAATACGACGGCGCCACGCTTTCGGTTGTCTATGACAACATAGGGCTGACGCTTGAAAAATCAAGTTTCGCCGGATTTGCCGCCGCAGCGCAGGAGCTTTATAACGCGATAGCCGCCGAGGCAAATCTGCCGAAGCTTCAAAAAGCTACGCTGCAGGGCATTATAGATATGTTCAAGACCCAAAAGAGCGCGGACGGCGAAGACCAACAGACGGGCGGCAAGAGCACGGCGGACATAATAGTCGATATCCTCAACAGTCTTAAATTAACCAAGAACAACGCAGGCAACCTCAACGTCGAATACGGCGGGCTCGGGCTTGAGTTCTACAACGAAACGCCGGACGGCGTGCTCGGAGTAAAACTGAGCTATGCGACCGGGAACCTGACGGTAGCTTGCGACAGGCTGCATATCGGACTGTATGACGGAGGCAAATCGGTGCTTCCCGCAGAAACCGGGGTCAAATATTTCAGTGCGGCAGATCTGATGCCTTTGATGGAGCACGTGACCGAAATAATCAATAATCACGGCTTGACCATCGGCGGAACGCTGAGTATCCTTACGGGCTCTACCCAAATAGACGTAACCGTATATGGGCTTTCGCTCAGCTGGTCGGACGGCATTTCGCTTAAGCTCGACATGCGCGTCACCGTGAACGGCTCAGACCACGATATATATGCCGAATATTCGTCGGTAAGCGGAGAACTTGTATTTGTGTACGGCAAGCTTGAAAGCGGCGTGGGCGCAAAGATAAACGTCAAGGAGGACGTCGCAACGTTTGAAAACGCGTTGGTAGCCCTCTACAACAGAATAGCGGAGGTCATCAATACCATCGTCGAATCCAAGCCGATGGCTCCCGCGGAGGATCTGCAGGGCGTATATGACGGGCTCACTCCCGTACTCAATTCCGTGCTCGATATTGTCAAAACTCTCCAAAGCGTTTCCGACGGTATCAAGGATCTGACGGGAAAGATAGACGAAATTCAGTCCGCAACGCCCGATATATTCTCTATAATCAACTCGTTTGAATACAGCCCCGCAAGCGGCAAATTCACGCTCCTGTACGGCGGAATGACCATTTCGCTGTGGAACGGCGGGCATGGGCTCAGCCTCGGAGTGCAGACGGAGAGCGTAGGCATAGAGCTGAACGACCTAACGATAATCGCCGATTCGGCTATAGACTTCGGGATAGAGACTGAGGGTCTTCTCGGCGCGGACGATTTGTGCGAGCTTATCGATTACGTAGCCGCGGCTGTGGAGATGCTCGCAAAGGATACATTTAAAATCGAACTTAAAGGCGATGTAACATCTACCGATGCGGCTTATGCCGAAGTTCCGGGCAATGCAAAATATACGGTAAGCGCGCTGTTTGAGTATGTTCAGGGCGCGTCCGGATATCCTGTTCACCTTGATCTCGGCACGGCTAAAAAATCCGTTGAGGAGCTTGATGGCAATATAACCGAAAAAGACGTGCCCATAGGCGAGCGCGACGACGTAAACTTCTGGATATCGCCCGATGTTTATGTTCACGTACAAGTGGAAATGGTTGCGGCGCTTCCTTTGGACGACAGTATGCTGTTTGATATTTATATCTTTGACGGCAATCCCGCGGTAAACTCGGGCAAAACGAATTCCGAAGTTCTTTCAACGGACGGCGAACTCGATGTTTATATGTCAGTGGGCAGAATTGCGCCCAGTCTCAGCCAGGCACAGCCCGAATACGAATCGAACCCCGTAAAGATTTACGCGCCTGTAAAAGAGATAATGACAATTTTCTCGGCGGCTCTTGCAATGGTGGATGTGGGCTCGATAGAGACGGTGAACGAGGCGCTCAACGGCGTTCTCGATCAACTCGGCGGTTTACTCGATAATCTCCTTATAAATAAGTATCTGCCCTACACACAGAGCCAGTTTGCTTCCCTTGGCGAAAGTCTTATTCCCCAGTTATTGAACGGCAAAACGATTGCGGATATCCTGAACTCGCTGTTTACCAAAAATGATGAACAGGCACAGCCCCAATCCCGTATCGGTGCCGGTGCCGAAACCGAGCAGCCCTCGGAGGGCTTTAACCGCGTGCGCAAGGGGCTGATAGACAGATTTGCATTGACCGAAAATGAAAAGGGCAAATCTTTTGAGTTGAAGGTGGGCGAAACTACGGCGACAGCTTCCAAGGAATATTACAATGTAAACGAAGTTCAACGTTCGCGCATAACGGGGCTTACCATAGACCATGTTGAAATCAGCGATACCGAAACTTTGAGTAATTTCAATATCGGTATAGCGTACGAAGGCGTCGAAAAGGCAACGTCGCTCCCCGGCTACTACGATTTGAGCGGCATCGACACGCTGTTGGAAACGCTTGTAAATTCGGCTACGCATAAGGCGCAGAGCACGAAAGAGACCGGCACAACCTCGGGCGCGGAAGATATAATCAGCAAGGGCTATAAGTTAAACGATAATTTCTTCATTGACGGGTCATTGAAACTTTCCGCACTCGGCTTGCTCAATGTTACGGTCAATATTGACGGAATTTCCGTCAGTCTCGACGAAAATAACAACATAGAAGTGAACGCAAGGTTGCACTATGAAGGCAAGAGGGCAGTCGTCGAATTAATAAAGGGCGATACTTCTGTTGACCTCACAATAAAGAACGGCATGATATTTATAAAGAGGACGCAGACTTCAAGTTTCCGGTATGGAACAGGCTTGGAATTTGGTATAATGAAAAACAGACCTTTGGATACGCCTATTGTAATCTACCGTGCAATGCCTATCCCGGAATTTATGTCGGATATAATGAACCAGATAGTATTCCTGTTCAACTTCGGCGATACAATAGCCAATTCAATGACGGGCAACGGCAATTCTACTGGAGAGGGCGGCGCACAAGAAGTGAAAAAGGACTACGGCACACAGTTCGGTCAGATATTCAAATCTCTTAAAGAATCTGTAGTTGAATCCGGAATCAACTGGCAGATAGTTCTTAACGGTGAAGGAATTTCGGCGCTTGCGGGCGTGGACGGACTTTTAAGCGATATAACCGCAACTCTCAACGCCTCCAACAGCGTAAACGGCTATGTGCTTGACGGTTTGGATCTGAGCGGCAGTTTGTTCTCTATTCTCACTATTACGGGCAACCTTGTATATGAGAATCCCCAGATGAACTGGAAGACAGACAGCGCCAAGGCTGACGACATATGTGCCAACAATCCTTCTGTTAAGCTCGGTGAATGGCTCGGCGGTACAAGTATGGACGATATGAACGTGGATTGGGCGGCTTTAAAAGCCTCTTCGGGGCACGGGTATGCGGAGTTTACCCTAAACGGGGAATCTGTTGCCGAAGGCTCCGAAGTCCGTATGGGCACTTTGGAATTCTACCGGCAGATAAGTCCCGGTTCCGACGTGGAAGAGAAAGTGGGCGAAAGTTGCCCTGTGCTCGTCAACGGTTCGAATATTATAAGCAGAATACCTTATCCCGATATCTCACAATACGATAACGTCGATAAAAATGATATGGAGTGGCAAATTTCATATGTAGGCGGCACGCAATTCAAGGCGGTTGCAAAATATGTGCCCGAAAAGTATCTTGTAACCATTAAGAGCGAATACGAAATCGAAGGCTATGTGGACAACGGAGAGTGCTATGTATGGCAGTACTATCATTCCCTCGGCGACGCATTTGAGTTTGATTTCGACGTCCTCGGAGATTGGCACACCGTAGAATACCTTGAATGGAACGGGGAGCATTATACGGCGGATAATCTCAACGAGATCCAAATAGTTGAAGATACCGAAATAACCATTCATTGGAGCGCGGAGCAAAAAGCGCACACCATAGTAACGCTTGTAAGCGATTACCGCGTGGACGGCTTTACAAGAAATCCCCAAACCAAAAAGTACGAGCTCACTCTCGATTACGAGCTTAATTCACAGGTAACCCTGCCTACGCTCGATATCCGCAAATACGACTTCGGCGGCTACTATAACGACGCCGAATACAGCGGCGAACCTGCCCAAAATACCTTTACGGCAAACGAAACGGGATATACATTCTATATCAAGTGGATATCCAACGACATAACGGTAACCTATGTCAGCGCAATTGAGTTTGCGGGAAGCGAGCATGTGCAAACTTATGAAGGCTACGAAAGCGGTGCCTACACAAGCGCTACCACTCTCTACGATAAATACGCAACATACAATCTGTACGCCGAGGGCTACACGTTTGTGGCATGGATGTACTTCAACGGCAGCGAGTGGATAGCCGTCGATGATGTAAAGGCGGCGGGTATAGCTTACGGCTCCTCGGTAGAACTCCACGCCGTGTGGTTTGGCTCAATAAGTGTTGAAAGTTTCGCGTGCAATTATAACCAAACATCAGGTTTCTTAGGAGCAAAGACCAATCACTATAACGCCGAATACAAAATAAATGCGGAAGTAATAGCGCCGTCCAATATGGATATTTCCGTAAAATTCAATGTTACTCTGTATGCAAATAAAAAAGAGGACATGGAAACTTCCGGTAAAAACGTGGAGACATTAACAGAAAGAAACGGCTTTATGTTTACAGGCAATGGCAAGGAAGATGACTTTGATAGCAATACATTTGGAGGCGTAAATTCTAAGGCGCATATGAATGTGGGAATTACCATCGACCTGAACGGCGTTGTGATATTTGCACAGGAAGCTACGGCGGAAACTCATTATATCTGCGATATTGTAAACCAATAAAATTTGATAAGGGCGCGGGCTTGAAATTCAAGCCCGCGCCTTTACGTTTATGCGGTCAGGTTTTAGGCGCCATAATTTTAAAAAGGGTATTGCAAATTGAAAACCGGGGTGGTATAATTATATATGGTAAAAAATATCAAAGGGGAAATAATATGAAAGATTGCAACTGCAGCTACTGTATGCGCGGCGAGCTTTTGGATAAATTCGGTATTTATATCTGCGATTTATCGGTGAGCACGCTCATTCTTTTCAAGGAACAGTCCCACCCCGGACGGTGCATAGTGGCGTATAAGGATCACGTTTCCGAAATCGTGGATATCTCCGACGAGGAAAGGAACGCCTTTTTTGCCGACGTAAACCGCGCGGCAAAGGCTATACACAAGGTATTCAAGCCCGACAAACTCAACTACGGAGCCTATGGCGACACGGGTTGCCATCTTCACATGCACCTTTGCCCGAAATATAAGGACGGCGAAGAGTGGGGCGGCGTATTCCAGATGAACCCCGGCAAGGTATATCTTAGCGACGGGGAGTATGCTAAAATGATTGAGGATATCAAGTCCGCGTTATGACCTTGTTCACAAAAATCTCGCGCCATTGCGGGCGCTGCGATTTTTCGTGAGATTGTGGGGCTCCTTCTCCCACGGCGTAAGGACAACGCCGTGTTCGGGCACCGTTCGCGCGGGACGTATGCGCTCGCTCATCTTGCTCTGCCGTTTCCCAAAGGGAACCCTCGGCAGAGTAGCGGCCGCAAGCGGCCTCACGCGGCACGCACAGCGCACTGTGCTGTGCTATGAAATGCCTCGCTCGTCCCACTTGCCGCGATTTTAAGGGCGCACATATAATATAATCGCGGCAATTCACCCCGCCGAGGTGCAGGTATGCACAAATTGTGGCTTGCGGCGCAAAAGCGTGGTTTTGCTTGCAACGTAATTATTTTAATAAATAATTGTTGCTCGTTTCTAACCGCTTGATTACTTCGTAATAACAGCTCACGCAATAGCACCCCCAACCTTGGCTTCTTCCCCCTTGGGGGGGGAAGCTCCCGCGTAGCGGGTGATGGGAGGGAAAAACAACACCAACCCAACTCCCACCTGCCACTTTGTGGCACCCTCCCCCGTTACACGGAAGAGGGCAAGGTTAAGGTTGCAATTTTTAAAATAATAAACGTTGCAAGCAAAACCACGCTTTTGCGCAGCCCTCTCGCCAACGGCAAGGAAAAACCGTTGGCTCGGGCACCGCTCGCGCCTTGCACTATGCGCTCGCTCATCTCGCTCTGCCGTTTCCCAAAGGGAACCCTCGGCAGAGTAGCGGCCTCACGCGGCACGCACAGCGCTACTAGGCTGTGCTATGAAATGCCTCGCTCGTCCTCTTCCGTCGCCAAGTCACAGGGTTCCCGAAAATTGCAGCATAGCGAAATTTTTGGGAAGAGGAGCCGCAACGTGGCAAATTTGCCGTTTGCGCGTAGAGCAAACGGCTTAAAGCCAAAGTTTGCGGCGACGAGGGAGGGTGCCCTGAAAGGGCGGGTGGGAGTAAATAATTTAACCGCACATTAAGCCTTGTCATTTCGAGTCGCGGAGCGCGAGAGAATCCCCTCGTGGGCTGGTCGAAGTCAGTTGAAACGGCAATAAAAATTTATGTTTGACCTGAGGTTCGGCAAGTCAAGGACCAATGCAATAAAGAAACTCGGATGCAACGTAACGTTGCCACGAAAAATTTGAGTGTGCGCAACCACACGAAAATTTTTGTGAACAATTTTAAGGAGATTAATATGGCACATAACGTAATAGCCGAAGCTAAAAGATGTTTAAACTGCAAAAAGCCGCTCTGCAGAACGGGCTGCCCCATAAACACGCCCATTCCGCAGATGATACAGATGTTTCTGAACGGCGAAATAAAGGAAGCGGGCAAAATGGTGTTCGAAAACAACCCACTGTCCGTTGTCTGCTCCATAGTCTGCAACCACGGCAACCAGTGTCAGGGACACTGCGTGCGCGGCATAAAGGGCGAGCCCGTCGAAATTTCCACAATAGAAAACTTTGTATCCTCGCGCTATCTCGACACAATGGAGCTTGAAAAAGCTCCCTCCAACGGCATAAAGGTAGCCGTGGTCGGCGCGGGACCCGCGGGTATAACCATTTCCATAAAAATGGCGCTTTTGGGCTACGACGTGACGGTGTTTGAATCAAAGTCCAAAATAGGCGGCGTGCTGCGCTTCGGCATTCCCGAATTCCGCCTGCCCAAGTCCATTGTGGATAAGTACGAAGTTATAATGCGCAAGCTCGGCATAAAAATAAAGCCCAATATAACCATAGGCAAGGCGTTCGGCGTGGAGGAGCTCTTCCGCGACGGCTTCAAAGCCATAGCTATAGGCACGGGCGTAACGTGGCCGATAGCCCTCAACATAAAGGGCGAAACGCTCGGGCACGTCCACTACGGCATCCACTATCTCGAGTCGCCCGAGAGCTACAAATTGGGCGACAGCATGGTTATAATCGGCGCGGGCAACGTTGCAATGGACGTCGCGCGTACCGGTTTGAGGCAGGGGTGCAAGGACGTCAAGATAGTAGTGCGTTCGGAAACATATTCGGCAAGCAAGGAAGAGGCGGAATACGCCGAGATCGAGGGCGCGCAGTTCATCTACAACAAGGCGCCCGTGGAAATCACCGACGAGGGCGTAATATTTACCCAGACCTACACCGACCCCGACGGTAAGCTTGTATTCACGGACAATAAGGAGCTCATCAAGGCGGATACGGTCATGATCTGCATTTCCCAGCGTCCTTCAAAGCTCATTCTCTCCGACACCTACGGGCTCGAGGTCAACGAGCGCGGGCTCGCAAAGATAAGCGAGAACGGCGAAACCTCCCGTCCCGGGCTCTTTGCCTCGGGCGACGTCGTGCGCGGCGCAAAGACGGTGGTGGAGGCGGCCGAAACCTCTAAGCGCGTTGTGGAGGCTATGCATAAATATCTGCAATCGCTGCCCAAGGAAGAGTAATTTTTTAAGGGGGAGTTTTTGGCGATACCGCGCGTTTAACGCGCCTGCCGCGGGGGCTTCAACCGCGACGCATATTAAAAACTCAACATATATCCACAAAATATCAGCCGCGGCGCATATGCGCCGCGGCTCTTGTATGCCTGAAGTCATATCAATTTATAAGCAATTGCGTTTAAAAGCAATTATCCGACCTTCACAAGCTCGTACTCTCTCGAGCCCACGCCGAGTTCTGCCGCCGCCTCGATGGTATGCACGCCGTTGCGGCTCTCTATGCGCTCCAGAAGGTGCGCCTGCCCGGGGTCGTCCTTTGCGGCGTAAACAAGGTCGAGGCACGCCTGGTCGATAGCCACGGGGTCGAGGGATACAAGAATACCTATATCCTTCATGCACGGATCCTCGGCAACGGAGCAGCAGTCGCAGTCCACCGACATATTTTTCATTACGTTCACATATACGGCGTTGCCGTTGAAAAGCTTGACGACGGAGGAGGCAGCGTCCGCCATAGCCTCCAGAAAGCTGTCGTGGTCGCTCGTCCAGAAGTCGTCGGGCACGCCCGCGCCGTGGATATACGCCTTGCCGTAGGATGAGGCAATGCCTATCGAAAGCTGCTTCAAAGCCCCGCCATAGCCGCCCATCGGGTGCCCTTTGAAGTGCGAGAGCACCAAAAGCGAGTCGTAGTTGGCAAGATTTTTGCCCACATAATTCTTTTTTATCACCTTGCCACCGGGAATATCCAGCACAAGGTCGGGACCCTCCGCGTCCAAAAGGTCCACCTTAAAATATTCGCTCCAGCCGTGTTTTTTCAGCGTTTTAAGGTGTTTTGCGGTAGTATTCCTCTCTCCCTCGTAGGCGGTGTTGCATTCCGTGACCGTCCCGTGCACGAAGTCGATAACGGGCTTCCAGAAATCGGGCTTCAAAAAGTTTTGGTTGCCCACCTCGCCCGAGTGCAGCTTAACGGCCACATTGCCCTTAAGCTCCTTGCCGAGCTTTTCATACATCTCGCGCACCTTTTCAGGCGTGATCGCTTCCGAAAACAAAACCTTAGGCTTCATTCAAGTCTCCCCTAAAAACATATTATTATAATTATTATAAATTAAAAAACGCCTTTTGTACAGCCCTTTTTTGAATTTTATATAATTTTTTCGCGCCGCCCGCTTTCCCAATAAAAGCCTTTTGATATGTGTTTTCATTTTTGGCGCAATTTTATGAAATTAAATAAAATTTTTTGTTAGATTTTTTCCGATTATGTCTTGAAATTTTTTGAAATTATAATATAATGATGGTATGGCTGGAAAAGGGTCGGTCCCCGCGGGGACTATTTGCTGTTTTTGCGGCAAATAAAAAATCCTTTATCGGCAAAAAATGATAATGAGGGGAAAGCATGAAAAAGATTATTTCAATTGCCGTGGCTGTTGCCGCCGCGATAATAATTGCCGTAGTAACGACATCGCTTGTGACAATGCCCAAGGAGAATCCCGGCGAGGAACAGGGTCCCGAAAAATACTCTGTGACCTTTGTCATTAAAGAGGAAGCCGAAAACAAGCCCCAGGATCTTTCCGGGGTTGAGAGCGGCTCCAAAATTACCGAGCCCACTCCCTCGCCCACGCTTGAGGGCTACACCTTTGCGGGCTGGTACAACGAGCCCGTCGGCGGCGAAAAGTGGGACTTCGGGAATAATACAGTAACGGAGGACGTCACCCTGTACGCGCAGTGGACGGAGAACGGCGAAACCCCGCCCACGCCCCCGTCCACAACCGAATACACGGTAACGTTCGACTACAACTACGAAAATAAGGGCACATATCAAAAAGCCCAAACGGTAAACGGCAAAATTACCGCGCCCGCAGAAAATCCCGAGCGCACGGGCTATACGTTTGAGGGCTGGTATGAAGAGACGGGATGCACAAACAGGTTTAATTTCAGCACAACGATAACCGAGGCAAAAACGCTCTATGCCAACTGGACGAAGAACGCCGGGACAGGCGAAAACGTAACCGTTACCTTCCAGACGAACGGCGGCAGCACGGTAGACGCCCAAACCTTTACGGCGGGCGGCACGGCTACAAAGCCCTCAACCGACCCCACCTATGGCGACAACGTATTCTGCGGCTGGTATTCCGACCCCGATTGCACTCAGGAATATGACTTCGGCGAGCCGGTAAACGCAAATATCACGATTTACGCCCTCTGGAAGCACTGGGTAAGCGAGAGTTCTGTAAACTTCGGCGATCTCCTGAGCAAAACAAGCTCAATTGTTGACCCTGCCAACAGCAAGCTTACACAGGGCTATCAATATAACGAATATATCTATATTCCTGTGGGTATGAAGCCGGAAGCCGCAAATATCAACACACAGGCAGCGGCAAGCCCCATAGTTATAACATTACCCGCAGGCAACCTGTATGAAATTGTTATTACGGGTACCGGAGCTTCCGGCAGCGGCAAATTATGCTCGTTGAAATTTACCGATGTTGAAGACCCCGAAAGCGCAGGCTTAAAGACGTCTGATTCGGTAACGAACGGCAATTCTATAGGCGATTTCACAATAACAAATCTTGAAGCTAAAACCTATTATATATACACCACCAATTCGGTGAGAATAACTAAATTCGAAATTCACAAGCTCGTTCCGCTCGACCGGTCGGGCAACCCCGGCGGCGAACAGGGCGGCGGTCAAGGCGGACAGGAAGAGTCCACCTACACGGTAACTTTCGACCTAAATCCCGGCGGCACCTATCAAGTTATTTCAAAAATTCAACCTACTTCCACTATAGACAGACCCGCCTCCAACCCTTCGCGCTACGGCTATGAATTTGACGGCTGGCACACAGATCCCGTGAACAACTCTCCCTGGGATTTCGATAACGGTCAGGTAACAAAGAGCTTCACTCTCTATGCCCATTGGAAGGTAGATTCCTCTGTGGAGACCAACCCCGACGTTACAGAGCTTGTAACCGTTAAATATATCGTAGAAGGTTCGGAATACTTCACGCAGAGAGTGGAAAAGGGTCAAAAGACCACCCAGCCCAAGGATCCATCCGAGGACAACAAGCAGTTTGTCGGCTGGTACGAGACCGACCCCGCAACGCTCTTCAACTTCGATACTCCCATTGCGAAAGATACAAATCTCACGGCTAAGTTTGCAGATCTGGCGGCTTTGCAGGTCAAAGTACTTTCAACGGGCGCATACAACGAGAGTTTGTATGTAACGTGGGAGGACAATTCTCCCGAATCCGCGCAGGTGGAATATAAAGCCGTTGGCGCAACCGACTGGATAAAGGTCGACGCACCCCTCGTCCGCAAGGACGCGGACGGCAACGCACGCGTGGATATAGTCGGGCTCAAGGCGGGCAGTTACAACGTTAAAATAACGACCTCTGCAAACGTGACCTCCGAGCTTCCCGGCGCGATAGCCGTTGCGGCATACGACCGTTCGGGCTATGCGCACTTCAACTACACCGCCGGCGTCGGCGCGTATAACGACGACGGCACCTTAAAGGACAATGCTCTCGTGATTTATGTGACCGAGCAAAACAAGAATACGGTTATGGATGAGGTGTGCGCCGCGAACGACGATCTGACAATGTTCAATATCCCGTATAGCGGGCATGGCACCGATCTCAGCAACAAAAAGGCAAGCGGCATAGGCTGGTGGCTCAACAACAACCAGTACACCGCAAGCAACGCTACAAGCAGTAAGGATAGCACTCCTTCCAACACATACGACGCAGCCAACGGCGGCAGGCTCGGCTTCAAAATGGTTTCAAGGCCTATAGCTATAAGGATAATAGGCAAGGTGACCGCTCCCGAGGGTCTGACGGCATACGACAGCGTTGAGTGCGGCGGCACCCCGGGCGACAACGGCAATATGGCTCGTATGAAGAACCTCAAAAATATCACTATCGAGGGCATAGGCGACGACGCCGTCATCTCCGGATGGGGCTTGCACTTCATAGCCGGCACCGACGCACAGAACGGACAGGGCACGAGCTTTGAGGTAAGGAATGTTACCTTCTTCGAATATACCGAGGACGCGGTAGGTATGGAAGGTCAGCAGAGCGGCAGCACTATAACCGCCGGCGTTGAAAGGTGCTGGATACACAACAACACCTTCCTGCCCGGTCATTGCGCAAACGCCGCCGAGAGCGACAAGAAAGAGGGCGACGGCAGCTGCGACTTCAAGCGCGGACAGTATCTGACGGTTTCCTATAACTGGTTCGAGTACTGCCATAAGACAAACCTTGTTGGTTCTCAAGACAGTTCGATGCAATTCAACCTCACCTATCACCACAACGTATGGTGGCAGTGCGGTTCGCGTATTCCTCTCACAAGACAGGCTAACGTGCATTTCTATAATAACTATGTTTACGGAGACGCCACCGAATCGAGCACGCCCTATTCGTGGATATCCAAGCCCGATTTAAGCTATGTTCACTCGCTGAGGGCTAACTGCTATATCTTCTCCGAAGCCAACTACTACGACGGCTGCAAGAACGTAACGGACGGCAAGAGCGGCGGCGAAGCAAAGGGCTGGAACAATATTTACTATTCCACGTTCGGCACAAACGCCATTACGGACGTTACCTCGAGGGAACAGGCCGTTCCCAACAGCTGCGCATATAACGGCACAAGCTACAGCAAGTTCGATACGGACGAAAATCTGTTCTATTACGACAAAGCCAACAACGTAAGCCGTTGTCTGCTCGACAATGCCGTAACGGCAAGGCAGAAGGATCTCATGTATTCGGGCGCAAACGGTCACGGCAGCAACAGTGTAGACCTTCAGATAAGCATGCCCGACGGCGCGCTCGTAATCCCCGATAACGGTAAACTCACCATAACGATGGGCGCCAACCGGCAGGGCATCATCTTCAACGGCGCAAACAACGGCAAATATAAGGGCATGGGTATAATCTTCACCCTCTCCGCGGAAGCCGCTTTAACAATAACCACGACCTCCACGGGCGACCCCGCTCCCGACATTATTTCGGTTGACGGCATCGTATATGCCCATAAGTTCGAGGGCACGCTGCAAATAGTTCTTCCCGCGGGCACATATATAGTTGCATCCGGTCAGAAGGACAAGGAAACAACAATCACGGCGATGGCGTTCGAAAACACGGCGGCTTCGTCGCAGGCAAGAATAGACGCGGCAAAGGCGGCAATAGAAAAACTGCCCGAGGCGGCAGAAGTTCAGCTGACAAACGCTGCCGATATTAAGGCGGCGCGCACGGCATATAATTCCCTCACCGCGGCGGAAAAGAAGACCTTTGACGAGCAGAACGCCGCGCTTGTAAAAAAACTTACCGATTGCGAGGCTAAACTCTCCGAGCTTCAGATCCAAAACGTCAGATCTTTGATTGAGGCAATAGGCGAGGTAACAGCCGAGTCCTATCCCAAGATAGAGGCGGCGCAGAACGCTTACAACGCCCTCAACGCCACGCAACAGGCTCAGCTCACAGCCGAAAAAGCTACTCTCGACAAGGCGGTTGCCGACTTTGCACAATATGCCGTTCAGAGCTTAATAGATTCCATAACCGAATGGAAGGGCAAGGTCGAAGGCGTTACCGCAACCGACAGGGCGCAGGTGGAAGCTCTCATAAAAGAGGGCGAGAGCCTTGAATCGCTCTACGACGGTCTCGATAGCGGCGAGGACGGCGGCACGAACGAGCAGGCGGAAGTAACAAACTACGCCGATTTGACGGCAGGCATGGCAACTCTCGCCGGGTATCAGAACGTATTCGTATTCGAGGACGCATTGGAAGCCTTTGATAGCACAACCGTCACTTCGGCGGACGCCTCAAAGGTTGCCGCGCTCAAAAAGGCATACGAGGCTCTCACTACTGAACAGCAACAGGCTCTCACTTCCGAACAAACTCAGAAGTATGAGGCAATCATGCAGTCCTACACGGATTTGATGAGTCAAAGCGTTGCCGTCAGCTTCGTGGATGGTAAACCGTCTAACGCAATATTCGAGCAAGTCGGTGAAAAGAAGAACGCAAAGGGCGAGAAATTCTTTGTCCATGCGGCAAACCAGGAATTTGCTTCCGGCGCTAAGTTCGAGAGTACAACCGATATGAAGCTTACCTTGACGGTAAAAATGGAGTTGAAGCTGTATTTCAATATTAAGTCGAATCAAAATATTAAAATTGATAACACTCTGTATAATACAGCGGCGGACGGTGAAGACAAATATGTTGTAACCATAACGTTAGATGTGGGCGAGCACCATATCACAAGGGGTAACGGCGAAATATATCTGTATTACGCAACGCTTACTCCTGCGGCTTAAACTTTAGCTTGATAAAAACCATACAGGCGGCGGAAGGCAAATGCCTTCCGCCGCTCGCCATAACGGCAATTAAGTACCCCGGATCAAACGTCACGTTTGTTGACTTGAGCTAACACGGGTCAAGTGCAAGTGCAATTAAGATACTCGGATCAAACG
>CANQQD010000035.1 GCA_947625865.1 uncultured Clostridia bacterium | reverse complement strand
GTCAGGCTTCGTTGCACTCCGCCTGGGCTTTCGGCACTCCGTGCCTCGGCTACAGGCTTCGTCTTCCGCTACTACAGCAGCGGTTCGTTTTTCATAGAGAAAAACAACGCTGTCTAAATTGACAGCTTTTATATGATATCAAACAAAATTCAATGTGTCAACTTTTTTTAGAAGTTTTTTTGACAAAATTTAAGGAATTTTTTTACTTTTTCGCAGCGTTTGATTTGACCACAATATATAGTATATGCGCCCGCAAATGATTGTGTTATTTACCGATACGTTTGCAGTTTTCAAGGGGCGCGCCCGTCGGGGCTGGGCTTTCGCCGCCCCGACGGGCGCCTTTTTATTGCTCCTCTGCCTTTACCGAAAACCGCTGGCCGTTAAAAAACTCCATTTCTATGACCCCGCCTTTCAAATCGATCCGTTTGCACCCGAAATAATCGGTCAATAACGGGTGTAATTCCAAGATCAAGTCATTTGCTTTAAACTGCTTTTCCGTGAATAATTCACGTACTTCATTTGTACATCCTACAGATTTTTCCATACATACTTCCTTTTAAAACGTAATCATTCCTGCGCGCCCCGAATGTATATAAATTATACACTGTCGAGTTTGCAAACGTCAAGCGCAGTTTGCCGATATGACAGATAATAATTTGTTGAAAAGGGTGTTTTTTATGTTTATTTTGTCGAATTTTTATGAGACGCTACGCGAGCTTATGATTATAAACAATAAAACGGCAAAAAGGGTTGCGGGAGACATAGGGGTGGAAACATCCACCATTACAAGATATTTGAGAGGCGAACACGCACCGGGCATTGATAACCTCGTGCTGATTGCAGATTATTTTAAATGCTCTGCCGATTATCTTTTGGGACTTTCCGAAAACTATATTGTCAGAGAGTATTCACCCTGTCCGCCGTTTTCGGAACGGATCGCCAAAATTCCCGGCGAAAACGGAATGACGGCATATCGCTTTTGCCGTGAACTGGGTATTCAGGACAGTGCGTATTTTGCATGGAAGCGCGGCGTGCGCACGCCGAACGTGGATAATATTGTTAAAATGGCGGAAACGCTTAAATGCTCAATCGACTATATCCTCGGCAGAAAACCGTTATAAACGCCGTGGGCATATTCTACAATTTTCAAGTCAATAATATTTAATGCTATAATTCCAAAAAAGAATTTTGGGAGAGGTATGAAACAGCGGACAAAGCTATATGGCGACCGCAATTTAATAGGTAAAAACGTTGAGCGGTTGCGCAAGGAGCGCGGCATACGCCAAAAGGATTTTGTTGCGCGTCTGCAAACCGAGGGGCTTGACGTTAACCCCACCAGCTATTCCAAACTCGAAGGGCAATTAAAGTGCGCTACGGACAAAGAGCTATTTTATATTTCCAAAATTCTCAACGTTAAAATGGAAGATTTATTTTAAACGCATAAACGCCGCGGGGCGGACGGGAAGTCCACCCCGCGGCGTTTTTTGTATGATGAAATGGCAGAGGAAACGGAGTTCACTCCCACCCGCCCTTTCAGGGCACCCTCCCCCGTTGACACGGAAGAGGGCAAGGGAAAACTGCAATTACGGAGTTAGCAACGGGTCAGAAACGAGCAAGACAAGGAGCGTGCGTAAGCGACGACGGGAGCACAAATATTTTAAATAATTACGTTGCAAGCAAAACCACGCTTTTGCGCCGCAAGCCCCAATTTGCGAACCCTTTCGCCTCAGCGGGGTGAATGCCCGCGATTATATTATATGCGCGCCCTTATAAATCGCGGGCAGAGGGCACGCGCCCTCAAACTCACGAAAAATTTGAGGGCGCGCAACCGCACGAAAATTTTTGTGAACATCGCGTTAGCTATTTCAGCTTGTAGTCTATCTCCTTAAGATATTCCACCGAAGCCTTGAGTTCGGAATAATCGCCGTAGTCGCCGCCGTAGACCTCGATTACGGCGGGTCCGTCGAAGCCCGAGCCCTTGAGCCGCCTGAATATCTCTTCAAAATCATATATCCCCCTGCCGGGCAGGCACATTCTGCCCTTTCCGTCCACGTCGGAGAGGTGCACGTGCGAGATTGCCCCGCGCATATCCTCTATATACATGTTCAGGGGGTAGCCCGAACGGCGCGCCTGCTTTAAGTCGAGCGCGGCCGCGAGCTGCGGGCAACGCTCCTTAAAGGCGCGGAAGAGCCCCGGGCGGCAGTAGGCGCACCAGCTTACGTTTTCAAGACAAACGTCCACGCCGTAGCGGGCGCAAAATTCGCACACCCCGCGCAGATAACCAGCGGCTTCGTCTATATTTTTGCCCGCAAAATGCGATATATAGCCGTGAAAAGTATATTTTTTTGCGCCCAAAAGCTGTGCCGAGCGCATGACCTGATCCAGCCAATAAAAGCCGTCGCCGCGCACCCGCCGCGAACTTGCAAAAAGCTGCGGCTCAAAGTTGTTCGAGAGGACGTGCACCGCAGAAATTTCTATACCCCCGAACCGTTCGGCATGCGCCTTGGCAAACTCGGGGCGGTATTCATAAAACGTGCCGAGGAACACTTCGGCACAGTCCGCGCCGAGTTCCTTGATTTTTTCTATTGCGTTTTCACATTCCTCGCGGGGAAAGAAAGACGCCGTGGAAATTCCTATTTTCATACCGTTATTTTAACATATATCGCCGATTTGTCAAGCGGCGGGGCGTTGCCTATATATATTATTTATATATTTCTACTGCACAACCGCGCGGGCAAGGGCGTTGTATATGCCGTCGTCGGCGATATTGGCTATCGGCTGCAAAAACAGCGGAGTTTTTGCGTCTTCTGCCCCGTCTTGTTCGTCCCCGTTTGCGGCGTTCTGCCCATTTTCGGGCGGAACGTGTTGAGTTTTTGCGCCCTGCGCACCCGCAAACGCCTGAGCTATGGGCGCGATAGCCTCCAAAACGGAGGAGACCTGTTCCACCTCGCGTATCATTTCATCCGCCCGCTCGTCGCCCGCGGCGTATTTTAAAAGCTCCACCACCTCCGGGCTCGAGATCTGAGGTTTGTCCCCGGAGCCGCCGAGGAGCATTAAAAGCGCGAACACGATTAAAAGTTGCATAAAAGAAATCTCCCGCATATTTTGATAATAACATTATATGCGAGGAATTTTATGGACGATTTTAAAAGCTACTCCAACGCAAAAAACGCGGCTGCGGGCGGACAGAACGGCGGGCAAGGCGCGGCACAGGGCGAGGCCCAGCTGAACAATACCGTGGAAATGGCAAAGATAATCACAAAGGCAATGAGCGGCAAGAGCACGGCGCAGATAATGCAGACGATAATTTCCGAGGCGGAGCGCGGCAAGCGCGAGGGCAGGCTGACGAACGCCGATTTAGACAACTTTTACGCCGCCCTCTCTCCCCTTTTGGACGGCTACAAAAAGCGCAAATTAAAGGAGGTTATCGCCCGTCTGAAAACGATATAACCGCATACAGGTATTCATTTAAGGCAAAAAACAGCGCCCCGCGCATACGCGCGGGGCGCCATTTATATTGTTGGGTTTTAAAGTTTATGCGTTATATGACTATTTATTGGCATATGAGCCTACAAGCGACATAGAGTAAATTCGCGCATCTTTGTCCCCTGTGCAAACAATATAGTACGTTCCTTCGGTAAGCGTATACTTGAGACCGTCCTTCTTGCTGGTGCCCTTAATGTCGTACAGCCCTGCAGTAGTAGCATTATCCGGCACATTAGTTTCCGTGCCGAGTTTTGCCGCTGCGGTTACATATTTGTTTTCTGCAGCACTGTATAACCCGATGCCGGTCGAGGTATTACTACTGCTAGTGGAACCAAGGAGTATTTGTAATTCCGCTTCACCCTTTACTTCAATATAGAATCCTATACCTCTGATTTGAAGAACACTGTTGGTAGGCTTTCTCCAAATAGTGCTCTTTTTTAAAGAACTTAACGTTGCGGGAACATTTGTTGCGCTTGCACCAACGTGGAGCCAACTGTTATCAAACGCACCGCCCGCTGTAAGCGTACCGCTTACAAGGTCTTTATCCTCGATTGCAATATTATCCGTGCCGTCGATATCTTTGCCGTTAGCTTTCATTGTTTGCTGTAAGCCGTCTGCGCTATAAGAATAATTGTATGAAATGATTTCGGCAACTCCGACCTCGTAATAAATAGTTGCATCCGCCTCCAAAGCACCAAAGCTATATTCTGCTCCTTTGTCATTTGAAGTGTACCAACCTGATATGGTTTCGGTTATATCAAGCACTTTATCCGCTCTTAATGCGGCTTCAATACTTGCGGCGGTTATTTTCGTTCCTTTATAATAAACATAAGAATTCGTTTTTGTATCGCCAATCTTTGTTACCGTTACCATAACGTTTTCAACGGGCTTGCAGAGCCAATCGTCGGTATATTTGGTTGCAAGATTTTGATTGCTTGCGGCAAGGAATATTTTTGCAGAATTGCTTATGGTGTGCTGTTCGTCGCTGAACAGGGCGTAGTCGGCAACTTTTGCCTCGTCAAGATAATGCATGCCTGCAACTTCAGCATCCGTACCCTTGACAAGCGCGCCATCGCCGCTATTATTGAGTTCATAGAATTTAATAGTTGCCTTGGTGGGGTCAACCTTTAACCCGTCGACATATCTTGCGTTTTTGCCTGCTCCCGGCGTATATCCCGTTTTGGAAATATGGGCTCCAAGCTCGGAATTTATAATTGTAACAGCCGAATAATCAGCCCAAGGACGGGCTATAGCCCAGTTGCCTTTTTTGAGCTCGTCTTCGTGAGCGGTAAATTTGCAATGGTCGAACACCGCGCCGTATTCAACACAGTCGCTCGCGCTGTTTCCGCCCTTAAACGCCGTAATATATCCGCCGTCGGAAGTGCTCCTATGCTGTTTTGCATAAATAGTTGTGCCATAGAAATATACTGTGCTGTTAACGCCATAGATAAAGTCTGTAACGCCTTCAATATAGCTGTCTGTAACCACCGCACGCCCGCTCTTAAACTGCACGGTATCCTGGTAGCTGGAAAGAGCTACGTTTTCAAGCGTAAACTTATCCGCATTTACAAACAAGGCAAGCGCTTGGTCATCGCCTTGATGTTGGTCTGTAAGGGCAGCGGTATTCCAATAATTTTCCAGAACAATATTCTTTATGGTAACGTTTGGAGCTGTAACAACAACTGTTGCGTTAGTATCTGCGTTATCGTCGTTTGCCCACAGGTGGTTGGACTTGTCGGGATTCTTATTGATAGCGTTGTACACTATCTTTGTGGTAAGTTCATAAACGCCGTTTACGCTCACCGTTGCTTTGTGGTTATCTTCAGTATAAAGAATAGTATTGGGGATATCTATTATAACCTTTTCGTTATATGTCTTACCCGCTGTGATTTTAACCTTTTTGATAACGGCTTCGTCAAGATTCATTGCATTGAGATAGTCGATAGCCTGCTGGATAGTCTTAGTGGTGTTTACATCGAGATTACCCTCGGGATTTACCGTTATTTCAACTTCCTTCGTCTTTGCAGGCAAAGAGGGAATTACATAATATGTGAACGAATCTTTAACCTGTGCATTTGCTACAAGCGAGGCTTCAAGCATTTTAACGCCGCCGTCATTGAGCGTTTCGGGAATGGTAAGCGAATAGTATTTACTATCTACGGCATAGAATTTATGGGTTTCTCCGCCGTTAGTTCCCGTTACGTTTACCGAAATAGCAGAACCGTCAAACTTTTCGCCTATAAGATAAACGGTAGGCGTGAAATCGTTAAGAACAGAAGTTACAAGCTCTATACCGGTAGGCTCATACGCCTTTACCGCTACCGTACCTGTGTATGTTTGACCGTTGAGTTCGTAGCTGAGTTGAACTTGGTATTCGCCCGCGGCTGTTGCATTATCGAGCGCAGAGCTGTCGATAGAGGTAATCGATATTATATCCTTTCTGCCATTGTCATAGTTGAGGTAGAAATTCATACCCGTGCAGTCGAAATGACTGCCGATAAGATAATCTACTATACCGTTTTCAGCCGTAACGTTTGTGGGAGTGCCCTTGGGAAGTTTCTCCGTTACGGAAAGCTCCGTCATTCTGCCCGAAGGGTTGCACCTTATAATATAAGTGCCTTTTTCAAGTCCCGTTGCCGTGTAGGAATAGTATTTGCCGACAATTGCGGCTGCCCAACCGTCGGCTTCGGTGCCTTGGTCGTCTTTCCATTTAAGACCCGTTGTTATAGCCGTTGTGGTGTTATCCTCGTTTACTTTTAAAAGCGAAACATCGGTTGTACCCTTGCTTGAAGCTCTCTGGCAGTTGAACGCTATGGAATTTTCCGTGCCCGCCAAAACAACTTTTATATCCTTGCCCTGCGAGTTCCATGTGTTGTTGCCGCTGTTTGTTTCAAATTTTCCGCCTACGCCGAAAGTGAATTTACCTATCGTAACATCGGAAGTATATGTTCCGTAGGACTGCGCCGCCGCAAAATCAAAGTTGGTCGTTACGTCCTCATATTGCGTGTCGCCGCCCTGAGAGCCGCTGACCGTGATGGTTATGGGAGTAGCCGCTATCGCCGTTTCGCCCGTTTTCGTCACGGATACCTTGAGCGTATATGTGCCCGCCTCGGTTACCGTCCACGGAGCCTCGCCCGCAACCGCCGTGCCGTCCTTTTCAAGCACGTAGACCTTAGTCCAGCCCTCCAAAGACGCGCCTGTGTTGGGGGTCACCGTTACGTCGGTCACGGCTATCGTTGCCGAACCGCCCGAAAGAGTATAGGTTGTGGTGGTTTTAGTTGCCGTTATCGAGGTCAGCTTTGTTTCCTCGCCGCCCTGCTGCTTTAACGTCCAGTGGGCATATAAGGTGATATCCTCGGACACCGTATCGGAAGAGAAACTCCATATTGTGCCGCCCGTTGCCGCCGTGTACCAGCCGTCGAAGGTATAGCCCTTGCGCGAAGGATTGGTGGGAGCGGTGACCTTGCCGCCCTCCTCGACCTCCTTGGCAGAGGGCGCCGTACCGTCGCCGCCGTTCAAATCGAACGTTACGGTGTACTTTTGGCTCTGCTCGCTGCCGGACGTGCTGCCGCCGCCGTTACCGGGATTACAGCCTGCTATAGCCACGCCCGAGGTAACGGTTGCAACGCCTATGCCCAGAGCGAGCAACAGTTTTGCGATTTTGTTTTTACTCATCATTTTTCTCCTTATAAATTATTTTTTGCTTAACAGAGATTTTTATTTGTTGTGTCAACAACAAATAGCCCCCATGGGGGCAAAACATATTCTCCTTATACGGCATTATATATCAACGGCGCACAAAATTCAATAGGTTATGATAAAAAATATAATAAAATGTTTTAATGAAACATTTTCGGTAAAAATGCCCAAAACAACGTTTATCGCAGGGACAGGGCGCGAACGGCTCCGGCGAGAGCTTCCACGGCCCCGGGCGGCGTGAACGCCGAAAATGAAGCCCGCACGAGCCCGTCCGAGCCCAGCGCGCGGTGTATGAGCGGGGCGCAGTGGAGCCCGCCGCGCACGCAGACGCCGAACTCCTCCGAGAGGGCGTATGCCGCCATTTCGGACTGCATGTTTGCAAGGCGGAACGACGCTATGCCATAGGGGTTGGGCCTGGAAAACATTTGCACGCCGTCTATTTTTTCAAGGCTCTCCGTCGCCCGTGCGGTGAGTTCCTCCACCGTTTTACGGTGCTCTCCGAGGTGCTGCTCCAAATATATTGCGCCCTCGGCAAGGGAGACTATGGCGGGGAAGTTGAGAGTGCCGCTCTCCAGCCTGTCGGGGTAAAAATCGGGCATGTTCAGATTGTAGCTCTCGCTGCCCGTGCCGCCGAACATTATCGGCAGGGGGTCAAAGCGTTCGGAAAACAGAAGCGCGCCGCTGCCCTGTATGCCGAGCATGCCCTTGTGACCGGCAACGGCGAGGGCGTCTATGCCGAGGGCGCGCATATCCACGGGCACGTGTCCGCACGCCTGCGCGCCGTCGCAAATCAGCAGACAGTCGTCGGGCAATATTTTTTTAACGAGACGTATGTCGGGCGCGGCGCCCGTAACGTTAGAGGCGAGGGTGACCGCCGCGGCGCGGGGCGGCTCCCCGCCCCGCGCCGCACGCTCAAACGCGCACATATCTATCTCACCCCCGGCGTTCAGCGGAATATACTCCACCTCCGCGCCCTCTTTTTTTAGCTGCTCAAGCGGCCGCAAAACGGAGTTGTGCTCGGCGACGGTGGTTATTATTTTGCCCCGCCGCGGCAGCGACAAAAGGGCTATGTTCAAAGCCTCGGTGCAGTTCTTGGTGAAAACCACACGCTCGTAGCCGTAGCCGCCGAAAAAGTCGCTCAAAAGATTGCGGGCAGAATACACCTGCTCCATACATGCGAGCGAGAGCTTGTGTCCGCTCCTGCCGGGGTTTGCCGCCGTGGCGAGGGCTGCGGTCGCGGCGGAGATCACACTGTCGGGTTTAAAGCCGCCCGTTGCGGCGTTGTCTAAATATATCATAATTTTTTCCTCTTTCATATTATAATAATATATTTTACTATGGAAGGACTCAAATATGACAGAGCTGATTGCCGTTTTCCGTTCGCGTTCGCAGGCGATGGACTGCAATGCACGGCTGCGGGCTTTGGGGGTGCCGTCGAGCCTCATCAACACCCCGCGCGAGGCGAACGTGGGCTGCGGGCTATCGCTGCGCATACCCCAAAATATGCTGCCGCGGGCAAGGGCTATTATAGCAAACGGCAGATATTCGGCGTTTTACGGGTATCTGAGAGTTAAAATTTATTGATTTTGCGCGCGCTTTGTGCTAAAATTTGCCTATGGACAGACAGACGGTAAATTTGGTTTTGGATGAGCTCGCCGCGCTATATCCCGAAGCGGCACCCGCGCTGAAATATAAAACGCCCTACGAGCTACTCGTTGCCGTAATTCTTTCGGCGCAGTGCACGGACGAGCGGGTGAACAAGGTGACGGCGGAGCTCTTTAAAAAACACAATACGCCCCGCACTATGCTTGAATTAACGCAGGAGGAGCTGGAAAAATATATATTCTCCTGCGGGTTTTACCGCAACAAGGCGGCGCACATACTCTCCGCCTCGCGCGATATCATGGAGCGTTACGGCGGCGAGGTGCCAAAAGAGCACGCCGAGCTGAAAACGCTTGCGGGCGTCGGGCAAAAAACGGCGAACGTCGTGTATTCTGTGGCGTTCGGCGGCGACGCCATCGCCGTGGATACGCACGTTTTCCGCGTTTCCAACAGGCTGGGGCTGGCGCACGGCTCAACGCCCGAAAAGGTGGAAAAGGACTTGAACGAGGCTATCCCAAAAGAGCTTTGGTCCAAGGCGCACCATTATCTTATTTATCACGGGCGCAGGGTGTGCCACTCCCAAAAGCCCGACTGCCAAAGCTGCACCCTTAAAGCATGGTGCGAATACTACAACAAGCTCTGAAAAACTCAACACGCATTGGGAAAATGCAGGATAATAAAAGTCCTGCATTTTGTTTTTGTTCTCATTTGTGCTGTAAATTTATTTGATTACGCTTGACATTATTCCCGAAATGGAATATTATGTAAATGTCTTAATAGGTGAATTATGATACAGTATATGTCTGCAAGAGAAGCAGCTGAAAAATGGAATATTTCTCGTAGAAGAGTATCTATTTTATGTGCGGAAAATCGTATTCCGAATGTCGCCATGCTCGGAAACATGTGGTTGATTCCGCGAGATGCGAAAAAACCGCTTGATGCACGTTTTAAAAACAAAGCGAAACAAACTGCTCATCCATTCGTTAAGTGGGCAGGCGGCAAGGGTCAACTTATAGAAGTTTTAAAGAGCAATCTACCTAAAAACATGTCAGATATAAAAAAATATGCCGAACCTATGGTGGGCGGCGGTGCTCTCCTTTTTGCGCTGTTGTCGGAGTATTCTTTTAAGGAAGTTTATATCAGCGATAATAACAGGGAGCTCATCAATGGATATAAAGTGATAAAAACGAATGTTAAAAAATTGATTGCACACCTTCAAGATATGCAAACAGCCTTTTTGCTTATGGACGAAAACGATAGAAAGTCTTACTATTATTCCATCCGCGAAAATTTCAACGCCATCGAATTGACAGAAGAAACCGCAGTCGAAAAGGCAGCTTACTTTATCTTCTTGAATAAAACATGCTTTAACGGTCTTTATCGAGTAAACCGCAAAGGACGTTTTAATGTACCTATGGGCGCATATAAGAACCCGACAATTTGCGATGAGGCGAACCTGCTTAATTTAAACAAGGTCTTGCAAAACGTTACTATTGTTTGCGGTGATTACTCTTTATCAAAGGAATTTATTGATAAAGATACCTTTGTGTATCTCGATCCGCCGTATCGCCCCATTTCGGAAACATCTGCTTTCACTTCCTACAATGCAGACGCTTTCGATGACGACGAGCAAATAAGGCTCTCCAAGTTTATAGACGACATAAACGCAACCGGCGCTAAGATTGTGTTGAGTAACTCCGATCCGAAAAACGTAAATCCCGAAGATACGTTCTTTGATGATTTGTACAAGTCTTATAGCATCAGGCGCGTATCCGCCTGCCGCATGATAAACAGCAATGCCGACAACCGCGGCAAAATCAACGAACTTATAATCAGCAATTAAGAGCAATATCCTACAATGAATTTAAACTATGGTATATCTCACAATTAAGGAGAAATTATTATGTATTTAGAAAAAACGCTTGAAGAAAAGCTGCATTTATTTGAGGAGCATTTGCTTGAAACAAACCGTGGATTTAATTTTTATGTTGATTGGAACAATGTTATTGGATTAGACTGTTATACAATTGAACTGCATGCTTTGGATTCACTAATCGGCAGAAAAGAAGATTTTGATTACATGTTTACGACATTGCTACATCGTGTTCCGTCTGTGGTAAAAACTTTTCCTTTCCTTTTTGCTTTATCAAAAGCGGAACGCGAAAGTGTTACAAGCGGCGAAGGCTATTTGCAAGTAGTTGGTACCGAAATTGATAGTGAAGATTTACAGCAATATACATTTCATGCGGCTGAAAGTTTTACCGAGGAACAAGTTCATAGCTATTTAGAATTTTTTGAACAAATGGGTTTAAAACACCTTTTTCAAAATATACTTGAACGTAGCACGATTGACTATGTGATAGGTGTATTGGTTGGTTTGGATTCCAATGGTAGAAAAAATCGCGGAGGAAAAGCATTTGAATTAGCATGCGAGCCGATTATTCGTGATGTATGCAGTCATTATGAAGTTGAAGTCATAACCCAAAAGCAGTTTAAAACTTTGCAGAAAGCAGGAGTCACCATTGATGAAGATATTGCAAATAGAAAAGCTGATTTCATTTTGACCAAAGGCACAAAATGCATGAATATAGAGGTTAATTTTTACAGCGGGACTGGTTCTAAACCTGAAGAAATCATTGATTCTTACATAAATAGACAAGCCGACTTGCACATAAATAACATTGATTTTGCTCTTATCACCGACGGGAATTGTTGGCGTGGAACTACTAATCAGCTTCAAAAAGGATTCAGACACCTAAACTACCTCATGAATTATAAAATGCTTAAAAACGGCGTTTTAGAAGAAATTATACGCAATATTTTTGTGGTCTGACAATGGCAAAAAAAATCCCCATACAACCCGAAAATTTCGAGCTTGAAACCAATACGGTTTGGGCGTTCCCCGACCGTGGAAAATGGGCGACTCACGACGCAAAATATCGTGGAAACTGGTCGCCGTATGTTCCGCGTAACGTTATTTTACGCTATTCTCAAGAGGGCGACACTGTATTGGATCAGTTCGTCGGCGGAGGCACCACTGCCGTCGAGGCTAAACTCACTAACAGAAATTTTATCGGAATTGACATAAACTCTAACGCGATCGAAACATCAAAAAAGAAATGTGAGTTTGATTTTAATACGCAGGCGACCACAACGCTTGCCGTCGGCGACGCGCGTGCCTTGCCGTTAGACGACAAAAGCATAGACCTTATATGCACACACCCACCGTATGCCGATATCATTCATTACAGCGAGGATATTGACGGCGATTTGTCTCGCCTCCCTATGAAAGAGTTTCTGTTTGAAATAAGTAAAGTTGCCGAAGAATGTTATCGTGTATTAAAAAAAGATAAATTTTGTGCTATACTTATGGGCGATACGAGGCAAAAAGGCATGGTCAAGCCCCTCGCCTTTGAAACCATGCGAGTGTTCGAACTTGCCGGTTTCAAGACAAAAGAGATTGTCATAAAAGAGCAGCATAATTGTAAGACAACGGGCTACTGGAAAACGAATAGTATAAAATTTAATTTCCTTCTGCTTGCGCATGAGTATTTATTTATACTGAAAAAGCAATAATTTTATCCGAATAAAATTATTGCTTAACGTACAATTATTTAATATTAACAAACGCTGGGGCGGCAATATTGCCGCCCGATATCTTGTTTTAAAATTTTAAATTTCAATTTTTATCAAATTGCGCCATCCGCCGGCGCGCAAGCCCATTTGAATTTTTACCCTGCCGACCAGCGACGGACTTAATTTGTTTGAAAGCTGTTCCAGATTTGCATTAAATTCATACATAAAAGAGCTGAAATCCACTGCGGGCAACAAATACTTAAAACAAATCATGAGCGCCAAAAAGTCATTTCTGCCGTATTTGTTCTGACCCTTTTCATTTTTAGGTATGCCTAATTTTTTTACAACCGATAATTCGGTAGATAAACGTTTACGGACAAGTCTTGCACAATAGGTACGCTCCCCGTGAGCAACTATATTGCGGAACGGAACAATTACTTCAAGAATATTTTCAAGCTGACCGGTAGTTAATTTAAAGTAGGAAGATACAGCTTCTTTTTCTTCCGGAAGCATATATTTATATAATATAGTTGTAGTGCCAAACGTTAATGCCCTTATGAGCACCCACATCGGAACATGCCCGTTTGTATTCAAATTATGAGCAATGTATTCGCGATACTTATTCGAATTTTTGTTTAATGCCTCAGTAATTGATTTATTACATTCGATTATCAAATCTCTTACGCCGGAAGCGCAGCTCTTATTCGGCGTAAACGAAGCTGCGGTAAGATAAAGCTTCTCGTCAACGCCGTGCACCCTGCTGAATTCATGGGCAATCAATGCTTTACAATTACATTCTATCGACGACGAATATTTATATACTATGCTCCTCAAATTTTTATCAAAATTATAAAGGCTTACTATATCATCAAACTCGGTGCCGCCATAAAACATTTTGGAGTCATTCTTAAACAATGAGGAATAGCCGTTAATTATATTATAGTAGCCCTCACGTTTTAAAACCTCTATAGCGGCGTTTTCGTCTTTAATTATAAGACCTTTTGATTTGAGCTTATCAAGCTGTTGCTCGTATGTATAAAATTTTTTCATTGTTCACAAACATGATTTAAGGAGCCCCATAAATGGAGCCCCTTGCAGACCTCGGTTTCCCAAGGTTCATTCCATGGCTAAATAATAGCATATGCCATAAAATTTGTCAAGCATTTTTATAAATTTATAAAAATACCCACAACTTCTATATTATTATATGCTAAAAATACATATTTTAAACACAGTAATTGCGATAATTATGCGCGGCGGGTAGAAGCAAACAGAGCAAAAGCCGTACCGACGTCGGTACAAATTTTGATAGTCTTGCGACGTTTACAACACGTTGGCGGAAGCCGCGGGAGCACAAAAAAAGCGAGGCAAACTGCCTCGCTTTTTGGTTTGTTTTTAAATTAAAGAACCTTAACGATCGTGCCGGAGCCTACCGTTCTGCCGCCCTCACGGATAGCGAAACGGAGTTTCTCTTCAACCGCTACGGGCTTGATGAGTTCAACGGTGATTTCAACGTTATCGCCGGGCATTACCATTTCTACGCCTGCAGGCAGGTCGATAGAACCTGTAACGTCGGTAGTTCTGATGAAGAACTGGGGACGATAGTGATTGAAGAAAGGAGTGTGACGTCCGCCCTCTTCAGCCTTAAGAACGTACACCTGAGCGGTGAACTTGGTAGCCGTTTTAACGGTGCCGGGCTTTGCAAGAACCTGTCCCTTTTCAATGCCCTTTCTGTCGATACCACGGAGAAGCGCGCCGATGTTGAAGCCTGCGATAGCTTCGTCAACGCTCTTGTGGAACATTTCCAGACCGGTGATAACGGTGCCTACGGGCTTGTCGATCAAGCCTACGATCTCGGCGGGATCGCCGACGTGTGCCTTACCTCTCTCTACTCTGCCCGTTGCAACAGTGCCGCGGCCGGAGATAGTGAATACGTCCTCGACGGGAAGAAGGAAGGGCTTATCGGTATCTCTCTGGGGAGTGGGAATGTACTTATCGATAGTATCCATGAGCTCGAGAATGCACTGGCACTCGGGAGCGGCAAGGATCTGCTCGTTGGAAAGGTTGGGGTTGGAAGCAACCTCCAAAGCCTTCAGAGCGGAGCCCTTGATGATGGGGATCTCGTCGCCGGGGAAGTCGTAGCCGGAAAGAGTATCTCTGATTTCCATTTCTACGAGCTCGAGAAGTTCGGGGTCGTCCATTTGATCGGTCTTGTTGAGGAATACAACGATATAAGGAACGCCTACCTGACGGGCAAGGAGGATGTGCTCCTTGGTCTGGGGCATGGGACCGTCGGTTGCCGCAACTACGAGGATAGCACCGTCCATCTGAGCGGCGCCGGTGATCATGTTCTTAACGTAGTCTGCGTGTCCCGGGCAGTCAACGTGCGCATAGTGACGCTTGTCCGTCTGATATTCAACGTGCGCCGTGTTTATTGTTATACCACGAGCCTTCTCCTCGGGAGCCTTATCGATCTCGTCGTATCTCATCTTTGCTGCCTGACCCTTGCATGCCATAACCATTGTGATAGCTGCGGTCAGAGTGGTCTTGCCGTGGTCAACGTGGCC
>CANQQD010000034.1 GCA_947625865.1 uncultured Clostridia bacterium | reverse complement strand
GCCGCCGCCTGTTGTGCCGCCGTCGCCTGTTGTGCCGCCGCCTGTTGTGCCGCCGCCTGTTGTGCCGCCGTCGCCTGTTGTGCCGCTGCCGCCGACGCAGCCTGCCGCGAATACAGCGGCGGACATCATGAACGCCGCAAATACCGCCAAAAGTCTTTTTGCTCTCATTTTTCTCTCCATATTTTTTATTCGGACAGCTGTTTTTATTTGCTGTGTTGCAGCAAATAGTCCCCATGGGGACTGAAAAACTTTATCCGTATTGGAGATTATACATTATCCAAACGCTCATTTCAAGAGCTTTCCGTAAATTTTATTTTTTCAAATGAAAAGACCCTGCATGAGCGGGGTCCTTTGGTTATTGGCGTTTATAGGAGTCGCCGAAGATCTTTGCGGCTTCAATCAAGCCCTTGTTGTCGGAGGCGGCGTCGCCGTAGGTATAGTAGGAGTCGTCTATCTTCACCGCGCCCCACTCCTCCTCCGTCCCCGCATAGTGCACGGTGAGGTTTTTGACGTTAAAGAAGGCGTGGCCGTAGAGGGTGTCGCCCGAGGCGAACATTCCCCCGACCTCGAGAAGGGAGGACGGCAAATATATATCCCTCAAGGCTATGCAGTTGCCGAATGTGCCCGCTTCTATGGCGGTTATGCCGCTGCCGAGCACGGCGAGTTCCAGCGAGGTGCAATTGAAAAAGGAGATGGCGCCAAGCGCGGGCGTTGTGACTGTCTCCGTATTGCCGTTTTCGTCCTTGACCTCGTTACCGTTGCCGTCGAGCTTGGGCGACGTTACGGAGTGCATGCTGTCGGGCAGAATGACCGACTTGAGCGAGGTGCAGCCGTAAAAAGCCATTCCGCCTATCGAGACGAGGCCCCCGGGCAGTTCCACCGACTTAAGCGAGGTGCAGCCGTTGAACGCGCCCGTATTTATATACTTAAGACCCGCGGGGAGATCTATATTTTCAAGACCGCCGCATCCGTAGAAAGCGAGCCCGTCTATGGTGGTGACCGAGTCGGGCACGGCGACGCTCTTCAGGTTGGGGCAGTTGCCGAAAAGTCCCCACGAAACGGCGTCTATCTTTATGCCCTCTTCGAAAACGACCTCCCGAAGGGCTTTGTTGTAGGCGAACGCAGCGTCGCCTATCTTCTCTATACTTGCGGGGATAGTGACCTTGGTTACGGAGGTATTTGAAAAGGCGCTTGCCTCTATTTCCTTTACAGGCAGGTTCTGCTCGCCGTATGTCGCGGGAATGACCACCTCGCCGCCCATGGCGAGTTTACTGCCGTCCAACGACACGGAATAATAGCTGTTGCCCTCCCCGTCCGTCTTTAAAATGTAGCCGACGCGGGCGCTGCAGCCCGAGAATACGGGAATTGCCAGCGCGGCAATGAACAGAGCCGCCGCGATTGCTGTCAGAGATTTTTTCATAACGCCGACATAATATCATATATGCGCGCAAAATGCAAGTGAAATTTTTATGAACAAACCTCCCCGAACACCCGCAGGAAATTTTTGAAAGCGATCTTTTCGAGCTGCCGCGGGGTTATGCCGTCCCGCAAAAGAAAACGCATAAGACGGGGCATATCGGACGGGAAAACGCTTATTCCGCCCTGCGGAACGCCGTCCCAGTCGCTGCCGAAGGCGGGCGTGTCCTCGCCCGCGGTGCGTATAATATGCTTTATGTGCGCGGAGATCTCCTCAAAGCCCCCGTTGCCGCCCAAAAACCTTTTATAAAAATTTACGCCGGCCACTCCTCCGCAGGCGGCTATTTGCCTAAGCTGTTCGTCCGTCAGATTGCGTGGGTGGCGGCAGACCTCAAAGGCGCAGGAATGGCTGGCGGCGACGGGGATTTTGCGGTTTTTTAAAATTTCCGCCGCGCCGCCGTCCGAAAGATGGGATATATCCACTATCACGCCGCTTTCGTCGAGGGCGGCAAGAGCCTCCCTGCCCCTTTCTTTCAGGCCGCGCTGCTCCCTCTTGCCGTCCGCGCGGACGTTTGGATATGCGAGGGCGTTTTCCACATTCCAGACGAGGGACGCCATTATCACCCCGTCGGCGCGCAAGGCGGCAACCCTTCCGCCGTCCCCGCCCGTAAAGCCTATGTTTTCGCAGGTCAGGGCGCACGGGACCTTTTTTAAAGCCCGCGCACGCAGAAGATCGGCACGGCATTTTACAACCGCATACCTGCTTTCGGAAAATACGCCGTAAAACAAAGCTTTAGCCGCGGCGTATGCCGCGGCGTCGTCGTTGGTGAATATCGCAAAGCACTGAAGGGTGTTTTCCGTGAGCTCCTCTTCCCTGACCTGACCCATGAAGGGCGTTTCTGCCGTGAGCGCGTCACAGTGCAGATCCACCCTCATTTGCGGCAGATGAGCTTCAGGATCCTGCGCACGGGTCTGGGCGGTTTTACGCATATAATGGTCATACTTCCCCCCTGTTTACTATTATTAGGGCAACACCCTCCACGCATAAAAGGGCGGCGGCTGAAAGGACTATGTTCGAGATCCCTCTGCACTCGCCGTAACCTATGCTCCCGGGATAAGAGTATTTGAACCCCCTAAAATCCATTATATTCAGGCTGCCGCCGAAAGGTAACACGGAGACCGTTTTGCCCGCGTAACCGCCCAAAAATATTTTGCCCGTCGCGGGAAATATTATGGAATTACCGGTGATCATTTTGCATTTTACGCCGCTTTCGAACGCTCGGTACATGAGGTGCAGATTGCCAAGAAAATGGTCCTCCCTGCCGCCTCCGCCGCCATAGATCTCTATTTCGTCCGCGCCGAGCTCCAGAAGCTTTAAAAGGGCTATTTCGCCGTCCGTATGATTTTTTTCGGCGGGATAGACCTCCTCGGGCGGAGGCTCGGGAATATAGCCCAAGCTGTCGAAATCGCCGACCGTTTTGTCTATTTTTACCCTGCCCTTAGCCCAGTCATACGCGCCGTCGCAGCAATAAACAACGGCTCCCGCCGCGTCTATTTCGCCGCCGTACGGGTCGCCGTTCAAAAGTATTATGCCCTTCATCTTCCCAGCTCCGCTATCGTTTTTGCGGGGTCTGCAGAGCGGAATACGGCAGAGCCCGCCACGAGCACGTTCGCGCCCGCCGCTTTGATTGCCGCCGAGTTCTCCACCGTGACGCCGCCGTCCGCCTCTATATCCAAATCGGGTCTGCCTATCCTTATGGCATACTCCCGCGCCTTTTTCATGTTTTCAAGCGTGGCGGGAATGAATTTCTGACCGCCGTAGCCCGGGAACACCGACATTATGACTATCATGTCGCATAAGGGGAACACGTCGAAAATGTTCTCGACGGGCACGTCGGGATTCACCGCCGCGCCGCATTTTACGCCGTAGCTTCTGATGAGCCCGAGCGTCTCTTTGAGATAGTCCGCGGAGATCTTTTTGCACGCCTCGTAGTGCACGGTTATTATATCCGCGCCCGCGTCGGCGAAAAATTTTATCTGCGTTTTGGGGTGCTCCACCATGAGGTGGCAGTCCAGCGGGAGCTTCGTGAGGGGGCGGATATTTTTTATCATCTGTCCGCCGAAGGTTATGGGCTCCACAAAGCTGCCGTCCATCACGTCGCAGTGGACGAGACCTGCGCCCGCGCTCTGTATCATCCTTATCGCCGCGCCCATTTCCGAAAAATCCGCCGCAAGTATCGACGGGGCTATTTTCGCTTGCATATCTATCGCCTCCGAAGGTGAGTTTTTGAAACTGTTTTGCAAAATGTGCTTCATGTGGGCGTATCGGTTTTTAAATACCCCGCCCTGAGCTGCCCGCACGCCCCGCCTATGTCGCTGCCCATGGAGCGGCGGACGGTGGCGGAGACGCCGCCCCTCTCCAGAACGGCGCGGAATTTATATGCCTGCGCGTCGTTTGCGGCCTTCAGCGCGCGCTCCTTCACCTCGTTCAGCCTTATGAGGTTGACGTGGCAGGGTCTGCCCTTTAATAAATTTATGAGCTCCTCCGCGTGCTTTTCGTCGGCGTTTTCGCCGTCTATGAGGGAGTATTCGAAGATATATCTTCTGCCCGTTTTATCAAAATAATATTCGCACGCCTTCAAAATTTCGGCTATCGTGTATTTGTTGGCAACCGGCATCGTGCGCCGCCTGCCCTCGTCCGTGGTCTGGTGCAGGGATATGGTGAGGTTTACGGGGATCCCGAGGTCGGCGAGCTCGTAAATTCTGGGGACTATGCCGCAGGTAGAGAGGGATATATTCCTCGCGGAAATATTTATACCCTCTGCCGCGGTGACGTTTTTTAAGAAATCCGAGACTTCCTTAAAATTGTCGAGAGGCTCGCCGCTGCCCATGAGAACTATGTTGGTCACGCCCCGCTCCCCGCCGCTTGCGTGCATGGCGTTGACGATCAGCACCTGCGAGAGTATCTCGCCAGATGTAAGATCGCGCACAAGCCCGCCCAGCGTGCTTGCGCAGAATTTGCAGCCCATACGGCAGCCGACCTGCGTGGATACGCACTGCGTGTTGCCGTATTTATATCGCATAAAAACGCCCTCTACCATGTTCCCGTCGGCAAGACGGAAGAGATATTTTTCGGTGCCGTCCGCCGAGCGGAAGGTTTTTTCCACCCTGACGGGCTCGTCCTCGTATTCCGCAAGCAACGCCTGCCTGAGAGAGGGGTCGATATTTATCTGCGATATCCTCTTGCCCCTTGCAAGCCCCTCCGCAAGCTGCTTTGCGCGGAACGGCTTTGCGCCGAACTTAAAGGCGAGCGTTTTGAGTTGTCCGAAGGACAGATCCTGCAAAATTTTTTTCATTGCTTTATGAACCGTGTTAAAAAGAAGCCTGCGCCCAACGATATGTGAGGCAAAAATTGCAGACCGTATTTTGTGGCAGCGTGGCTTAGGGGCGACGACGGAATACTCAACATATATTGCGGGTTTTGCTCCGAAAAGGCGCGGACGACAGAGTCGTTCTCCTCGGGCAGCACCGAGCATGTGGAATAGTAGAGCGAGCCGCCCGTCTTTACGTATTTTGCGCAGTTGAGTAAAATTTTCAGCTGGAGCGCGGCGAGGACTGCCACGTCGCTCTCCCTTCTGAAAAGCTTAATGTCGGGATTTTCGTTGATGACTCCCGTGCCCGAGCAGGGAGCGTCCACAAGGACTGCGTCGAATTTTTGGGAAAACTGCGGGTTGAAAACCGAGCTGTCCGTCTGAATTGCGGTGACGTTTTTTACGCCCATCCGAGCGGCGTAGGAATTTATGAGCTCCACCCTGTGCGGATGAAGTTCGCAGGATGTGACTTCGCCGCACTTCGAGGCAAGCAAAACGGACTTGCCGCCGGGAGCCGCGCAGGCGTCCAGAATGCGTTCGCAGGGGGATATTGCCGAGGCAATTGCCACGGAGCCCACCGACTGGAAGGTGTAATCCCCCGCAAAAAAGCCCTCGTCGCGCACAAAATTTTCGAATATATATACGTCCTCGAAGGGCGTATCCGTATGCGGCTTATCCAAATATTTTTCCGCGCCGCGCACAAAGCGCACGCAGACGCCCTTGCTCGGGGCGGACAAAATCTTTTCCGCATCCGACTTATAGCTTCTTCTCACCCTTTTGGCAAGCCACAGCGGCGCGCCCGAAAGGAAAGCCAGCCTTTCGTCCGCCCGTGCGGGAGGCTCGGGTATCTTATATGAGCGCAGAAAGGCGTTGACAAAGCCCGCCGCGCCCTCCTTGCCGAGCTTTTTTGTGAGTTCGACCGCAAAATCGACGACCATATATCCGTGCTTGCCCATAAATTCGAGCATATATATGGCGATTTTCAGAATTATTTTTACGGCGGACCTCGGCGGCTTCGGGGCGTTTGCCGAAATAACGGCTTCCAGCCACGCGTCCTTTTCCGCCACGCCGTAACATATTTTCACCGTGCGCGCCTTGTTTGCCGGCTCCACGGGCGTTGAGGCTATCGCCTGCTTTAAATACGTTCCCTCCCTGTACACCTTGGAAAGGATGGAAAACGGGTCGTATAAGGGGTTAGTCAAGAATATCTCCCGCCTTTATTTTTCTGCCGTTCACAAAGTCGCGGGCGGGCATGGCTTTGCCGCCTGCGGGCTGTAAATATGTTATATGTATTGCGTTTTCCCCGCACGCAACGGTTATTCCCGATTTGTCCGCGCGCAGAACCTCGCCCGCTTTTCCGCTCTCCGCCGAAAGCTCGGCGTTAAGAATGTTGACGGGCGAGCCGTTCAGAAAACAGTACGCCGCGGGCTGCGGGCTGAACGCCTTTATTTTCCGCAGGACCGAAACGGCGGGCTCGGAAAAGCCGAGCCTGCAATCCTCCTTGCTTATCTTTTTGCAGAACGACGCCTTGGCTTCGTCCTGCATGAGCAGCTGCACGTTGCCCTCTTCGAGGTATTTTACCGCCTCCAAAGCCGCCTCCGCCGAGAGACGGGAGAGCTCCGCGGAGAGTTCGCCGCACGTTTTATCGCCCACCTCGCAGCGTTTTACGAGCAATATATCCCCCGAGTCGAGGGCGGGCTCGGTCTTCATAACGGTCACTCCCGTGTGCGATTCCCCCGCAAGTATGGCCGATTGAACGGGCGAAGCGCCCCTGAATTTGGGCAAAAGCGAGGCGTGCAGATTCCACACGCCCTTGGGGAAGCAGCCGAGTATGCCCTCGGACAAAATCTGACCGTAGGCGCAGGTTATCATTATATCCGCGCCCAGAGCGGCAACCTCCTTTTCATGGTCGCGGATCCGCGCAAAGTCGCAGACCTTTATCCCCTTTTCCAGCGCGTACTCCTTTACGGGCGTGGGCGAAAGTATCCTCTTTCTGCCGGCGGGCTTGTCCGGCTGGGTGATAACGGCGACTATTTCGTACCCGCCCTCATACAGCGCTTCAAGCGGCGGCAGGGCATAGGCGGGCGAGCCTGCAAAAGCTATTTTCATTTTACTCCTCGGGCGGAAGGTCGTAGACTTCCTCGGCTATATCGGTATAGAGTATTCCGTCAAGATGGTCGAGCTCGTGGCAGACGGCGCGCGCGAAAAAGCCCTCTGCCGTAAGCTTGTGCTTTTTGCCGTTCCTGTCGCGGTATTCCGCCTTTACCCTTTGGGGGCGGGTGACCGTGCCCTGCTTGCCCTTTACGGAAAGGCAGCCCTCGGGTCCCGTCTGTTCGCCCTTTACGGATAATATTACGGGGTTTATAAGCTCGAAGTACCCCTCCTCAACGTCTATGACCACCGCGCGGAGGGCAACGCCCACCTGCGGCGCGGCAAGTCCCGCGCCGTTCTCGGCGCGGACGGTCGTCTTCATATCGTCCAGAAGCGCCCACAACTCGCCGTTGAAATTCTTTACGGGGGAGCACTTCTGCCTGAGGACGGGATCGCCCGTCTGCACAACGTATCTTTGTGACATATTTTCTCCTTGCTATGAAAGATTGCCGGGGTTCTCCTCCACATAGCAAAGCGCGGACTGTGTGGAGTTTTGCACGGCTATATCGTAAATTTCGGGCAATAATTTTCCGCTTTTGAGACGCATCAGCACCTGATAGCGGTATTTGCCCTGTATGCGCTTTATGGGTGAGTGCATGCGGTTTAAAAATATAAATTCGCCCGGACAGCGCTCCTTTAATTTTTCGCAGGAAACATAGGCTTCCTTAAGGGCGGCGAGGGCGTTTTTCTCGTCCTCCGAGGTCACCATGAGCCGGCATATCACGGAGTACGGCGGGAAGTTTGTCGCCCTTCTTATTTCGCGCTCGTTCCCGAAAAAGCCCGTGTAGTCGTAGGCGGTGGCATAGCGCAGAATATAGTTTTCGGGGCAGTAGGTCTGCAAAACCACCTTGCCGGGGCTGCCCGCCCTGCCGCTCCTGCCCGCGACCTGCGTTATGAGCTGGAAGGTGCGCTCGCCGCTGCGGTAGTCTGCAAAGTGCAGGCTCATGTCGGCGTCGAGAATACCCACGAGGGTCACCGACGGAAAGTCGTGACCCTTTGCTATCATCTGCGTGCCGACGAGAATGTCCGCCTCGCGGCCGGCGAATTTCTTCAATATTTTATAGTGCCCGTCCTTGCCTGAAACGGTGTCGTTATCCATTCTCAGAATACGTGCGGAAGGGAACAACTCCTTCAGGTCGGCGACGACCCTCTGCGTGCCCGTTCCGCTGTATCTTATGTGCTTTCCGCCGCACTCGGGGCAAGCCGACAGCATTTTATATCTCGCGCCGCAGTAGTGGCATTTGAGGCAGTTGTCCTCGCTGTGATATGTGAGCGTCACGTCGCAGTGCTCGCACTTTGCCACATATCCGCAGTCACGGCACATGACCGTCTGCGAGTAGCCGCGCCTGTTCAAAAATATTATCGCCTGGTTGCCGTTGTCGAGGGTGCTTTTGAGCTGTTCGCGCAGCGCAGCCGAAAAGGCGGTGTTGTTGCCCCTTTTAACCTCCTTGCGCATGTCGGCGATTATTATTTCGGGAAGGGGTCTTTTGTTTATTCTCTCGGGGAGGGTAATAAGATCGTACTCCCCGTCAAGCGCCTTGGAATAGCTCTCCACCGAGGGCGTGGCGCTGCCTAAAATCAGTTTGCAACCGTTATACGCCGCCCGCCATTCGGCTATATCCACGGTGGAATAGCGAGGCGCGGACTCGGAAATGTAGGAGGAGTCGTGCTCCTCGTCTATTATTATCGCGCCTAAATTTTCAAGCGGCGCGAAAATAGCGCTGCGTGCGCCGACGGCTATCTTAGCCTCGCCCGAACGGAGCCTCCACCACTCGTCGAACCGCTCGCCCGCCGACAGCCCGGAGTGGAGTATCGCCGCCTCGCCCTTGAAGCGGGCGCGGAGCTGGGCGAGCATCTGCGGGGTCAACGAAATTTCGGGCACCAAAAATATTGCCGTCTTGCCGCGGGCTATTTCACGGGCTATTATGTTAAGATATATCTCCGTTTTGCCGCTGCCCGTGACGCCGTGGATAAGATGTACAGTCTTGTCCGACCCCTCTATTTTTTCTATAGCCCCGGCCTGTGCGGGAGTGAGCGCCTTCGGGGTCCCGTCGTTCCCCGCTTCGCCCGCGGGGTTGCGGTTTTTGCGCCTCTTCTCTATGACGACGGCGCCCTTTTCGGCGAGCGCGTTCACGGCGCCCCTGCCGAACTTTTCGGCGAGCGCGGGAAGCTCGTATTCGCCGCACGTGTTGAGAAATCCGAGTATCTCGGCCTGCTTTTTCGCCGATTTGGGAAGAGCTATCGCGGGGTCTTTCAGCACTACGAAAGAGGCGTATGCTTCGCGGACCTTGCCGAGCCGCATCTCCGAGGGCACGAACAGCCGAAGAGCCGCCGCCATCGGCACGCGGTAGCGCGAGGAGATCCTCTCCATCAGTGCAAAGCACTCGGGAACGAGCGCGGGCGGCTCATTGTAAACGGAAGCTACGGGTTTGATCTTTTCCGCGGGGAAGGAGGCGTTCTGCGATATCCCCATGACAAACCCGTCTATTATCCTCCCGCCGAAGGGCACCTTTACGCGGCACCCGACCTTTACGTCGTCCGTGCAGGAGTATTCGAATATTCTGTCCACCTGACTGTGGGCTATGTCAACAATTACCTTTGCGTACATTCCAAAAGCAAAAACCGCCCACGTGCGCTGCGGAAGGGCGGGTGTTGGGGCATAACTCAGCCCAAAACCCAACACGTTCCCGCAAAACGGGCGTTTGCGGTTTTAAAATTCAGTCTTTCACACACTTGACCTTGCCCTGCGCTATCTCGCGGCTGGCAATGGATATCTCCTTGATGACGTCGGTGCTGGAGGTCGCCATTCCCTGCGTTGCCTCGATCACCTGGCGGGCGCGCTTTGCCACCACCACGCAGAGCGCGTAGCGGGATATGGGCTGTCCGTCCGAGCTCAATTTTTCTATCAAAGTGTCTACCGAAGGTTGGTTTATCATATTATTTACGCTCCTTTTCCCGTTTTATTATATTTTCTATTTCCGTTACGGCGGCGTTTAAGTCGTCGTTTATTACTATATAGTCGTACTTATCCTCGAGCGAAAGCTCGTAATCCATTCTCGATATGCGCTCCTCGATTTTTTCGGGGCTCTCGGTTTTTCTGCCGACAAGCCGCGCGCGGAGCTTCTCCTTGTCGGGCGGGAGGATCATCATAAGTATCGCCTCGGGGTGGGATCTCTTGACCTGAAGCGCGCCGTTCACCTCTATCTCGAGAATGACGTCGTTGGTGTTCAGCCTGCTCTCCACATACTCTCTGGGGGTGCCGTAGTAATTTCCGAAGTGGTTGGAGTACTCTAAAAATCCGCCCGACTCTATCATGCTTTTGAATTTTTCCTTTGTGATGAAAAAATATTCCCTGCCGTCCGCTTCGCCCGGGCGGGGTGCGCGGGTGGTGCAGGAGACGGACAGACAATAGCTGTCGTCCTGAAGAAGCCTTTTTACTATTGTGCCCTTGCCTACGCCCGAGGGACCGGAAATTATCAGAAGTATATTGCGCATACTCACTCCACGTTCTGAACCTGTTCGCGTACCTTTTCTATCTCGTTTTTCAGCGCGAGCCCCAAGCGGGTTATCTCCAGATCGTTCGACTTGGAGCATATGGTGTTGGTCTCGCGGTTGAATTCCTGTACGAGGAAGTCGAGCTTTCTGCCGACTATCTGCTCGCCGCAGATCTCACGGAACTGCGAAATGTGCGAGTGCAGGCGGGTGAGTTCCTCGTCTATGTTGCTCTTGTCGGCAAAGATCGCCGCCTCGGTAAGTATGCGCGCCTCGTCGGGCTCCGCGCCCTCCAGAAGTTTCTCTATCTTGGCTGCGAGCTTTATCCTGTAGTTTTCGGCCACGAGGGGGGCGCGTTTTTCAACCTCACCTACAAGTTTTTCTATAGCGTCCATGCGCGAGAGCATGTCGGCTTTGAGCTTTTCGCCCTCGATAAGGCGCATTGTGTTGAGTTTTTCAAGCGCCGCGCCGAGCGCCGCCGTCAGGGCGGCTATAAGCTCGTCGTCCGCAGAAGCCGCGTCCTCGGCCTTCAACACCTCGGGGTAGCGCAGAACGGAGGTCACGGTGAGATCGTCGCCAAGTCCGGGGAACAACTCCGAGATCTTTTTTGCCGCCTCCACATAGGCGCGCGCCGCGCCCTCGTCGAGCGAGAGCGGCTTTTTTTTGTCGCGTTTGTCGGCAAATGAAATAAATACGTCCGCATGCCCGCGCGTGAGCCCGCCGCGGATGACTCCGCGTATCGTTTCCTCATGCGCCGCGAATATCCTCGGCGATTTTACGGCTACGTCGAGATAGCGGTTGTTTACCGTCTTTATCTCCACGGTCAGCTCTATTCCGCCGCCGCTGTAGCCGCCCCTGCCGTATCCCGTCATACTGAGCATTGTATCGACCCTCTGAAACCGAAAATTTTAAGTACTAACATTATACCAACAAAATTTATAAATTACAAGCGTTTTGCGCGCACAAACGGGCGGCGGAGAAACTTTATTTGAGGGGTTTAAATTTTTCTAAAGGCGGCAATAACATGCGTGAAAGCTTGTTTTAAGGAGGATGGCGTGAAGATCGCCTGCATCGCTTCGGCGGCGTGCGCCGCGATAATTTTATGCGCTCTGGCGCTGCTGCCACCGCGCGTGTGCTTCGCGGACGGGAACAACCACGCGTTCGTTCTGGGCTCATCCTCCGCGGACTGCGTGGAATATAAGCCCCGCGCAAACTGCGAAATGGAGAGGCTCTTTTTAAAGGACGTCTGCGGCGAGAGCGCGGAATACGCCGACACGGATATAGAAGGCTATCTCCAAAAGTTCGGGGGCAGGGTGCTGTTTTGCGAAACCGCCGGGGATTCAATAAACTACTACTGCTCGGCAAAACTGCCCTACTCCGTACAAATAAAGGGGCAGACGGTAAATCTGCAGATATGCGTGCGCGAAAACGGCGTAAAGTTAGGTACGCCGATAATTTTCGGGGGATACTGAATAAACCGCAAACGCTTTGGCAATATCAAAAAGACAAGGAGATTTTTATGGAAGAAAATACTAACACCAAACCTACAAAAAAGAAAAGACTGTTATTCTGGCTCGTGCTTGCCGCATGCTTACTTATAGTTGCCGCTATTACGGTGGGGATCATCTTCGGCGTGAGGGGCAACGGACAAGTTCCGACCATAGACAGCGGCTCCGGCCAAAACCCGCCCGCCTCCGGCGACGATAAGGACAAGGACGACGATAAGGACAAGGACGACGGCGGCGGCACGGTGGACACCTCCTCGCAGTACGAGTTCATTCCGCCCGTAGAAACGGTGACGCTCATCAAGTCGCACGAGTTCGGCTATGACAAGACGATGGACTGGTACAGGCTGCACCAGGCGATGGACTTCGGCGCGCCCGCGGGCACAAACGTGCTGGCTGCCGTGGACGGCAAGATAACGAGCATCGTGACGAGCGACATGCTGGACTATGCGGTTATAGAGATCGAGCATGCGAACGACCTCAAAACCGTATATAAATTCGTCGATCCCGCGGAGGGGCTCAAGGTGGGCCAGGAGGTCAGCCGCGGACAAGTCATAGGCACCGTTGCGGCAGCCTCGGGCAGGGAGAACGCCGACGGCGACCACCTGCACTTCGAGGTGTTCAAGGCGGGCGGGATAGCCGACCCCGACGACTATCTGCACATCGCTTCCAAATAAAAAGCGGCAAAAAAGCAGGCGTAAAAACGCCTGCTTTTTTGCCGCCGCGCAGAAATTAACGCCCGTATTTACCCTATTTTTCAATTTGTCCGCGCGCCGATGTTAAAAAATGTTAATTTGTGTGAATTTGTAATAATTTTCCACTTAAAAATTTTTATTTCTGTTAAGTTCACATAAATTAAAATAATTATCATAAAATAGTGTTATAAAATAACAGAAAAATAATTTTGCAAATTTTTGAATTTGTTATTGACTAACAAAAATTTAAATGCTATACTGCCTTTGCAATCGGGGGAAAGACCCCCCGGTCGACTTGACCTTTAAGGAGGTTTTGGAAAAATGACAACCATTTACGACTACATTAAAGAACTTGACGAGTGCCGCGAAACGGTGTCTCCGCTCGTTTATGTTGCATTGAACTGTGCAAGATGACAATGACTTCCGGACAGCGGTCCGGGCAATTGACAAAAATACTTTTTAAGGAGGTATTTGCAATGATTTACGAAATGCTTTTTAAAATGGACGAAGCAAATGAAAACTACGGGGTCTCCCCCCTCACATACGTTGCATTGAACTGCGCAAGATAATCTTTCGGATGAAGGGCGCCCGCGGAATTTCCGCGGGCGCCCTTGATTTTTGCTCTATTTTAATTTTTTCCTCAGGGCGTAAATTTGCTCTGCCGTGACGCCCGAATAATTTATGACCGCCGTCCTCTCCGTGCCCGCGGCGGGAGCCAACAGATAGTCGGACAGGCACCTTACGTTTACCCCGAGTTCCCGCGCGCCGCTCTTGATAGCCTCGTCCGACGGGGCTTGCGGGAATTTGCACAGAAGGTGCGGACCGCTGCCCGTATCGAAAATTTCGCAGGACGCGCCGAGGCTCTTCAGCGTTTCCAGCGTTAAGCGGCGTATTCCCGCGTAATGGCTTTTCAGCCTCGATATGTGCCGCTCGAAATATCCGCCGCGGAGCATCTCCGCCAGCGCGCGCTGCTCGAACAGGGGCACGACGCTTGCCACGGAGGAAAATAATTCCATAAATCTGCCCATAAGCTCCTGCGGAAGGACCATGTAGCCTAAACGCATGGACGGCGCGAGACTTTTAGAAAAGGTGTTCATGTATATCACGCGCCCGGGGCAAAGGCTGTAAAGGCTGTGAAGCGGCTTGCCCGAGAGCCTGAACTCGCTGTCGTAGTCGTCCTCTACCGCATAGCCGCCCGCCTCCTCCGCCCAGCTTATTATCTGCGAGCGGGTAGAAGCGGGAGTGATGACGCCTGTGGGGAATTGGTGCGCGGGCGAAATATGGACCACGTCCGCGCCCGAGCTTTTCAATTCGCCGGGGGATATCCCCGCGTCGGTCACGGTTATGGGCGCAACGCGCGCGCCGTTCAGCATATAAGTGGAGGATATATTGCCGTAGCCCGGGTTTTCCACGGCAAAAAGCCTGTTCCTGCCGAGAAGCTGGACTATCACGCCGTACAGATACTCCGCCCCCGCGCCTATGACTATACGGTCGGGAGGGGCGGTTATGCCGCGGGAACGGTAGAGATACCGGGAGATCTCCTCCTTCAGCACGCCGTCCCCCGCGCACGGCACGCGCTCCATGAGTTGCCCGCCGCAGTCGAGTATGACCCTGCGCATGAGCTTTGCCCAAACGGAGAACGGGAACAGTTCCGCAGGCGTAGAGCCCTTTACAAAATCCAACACGTATTGGGAATTTGGGGAAGTCTGCTCCCCGCGCCGCGGCTCGGGCGCCCCGCCGGAATGGGGACATACGTCTATTTTTTCCACATAGTAGCCGCTGCGCTCGCGGCTAAATATATAGCCCTCCGCCAGAAGCTGCTCGTATGCGAGCTGCACGGTGACCACGCTCACGCCCAGATCGGCTGCGAGGGCGCGCTTTGCGGGCAGCTTTTCGCCTGTGGCGTACCTTCCCGCCGTTATGTCGTCGCGTATGCGCGTGTAGAGGGTGTAGTATTTGTTTTTGCCGCTTAAATCATAGATAGCCATTTTGATATTATAAAAAATGATGTGGTATTATAACTTAATAATATCACATCACACCCCGACAGTCAATAGGCGGCGTTCATATTCGGAATTGCGGGAACAATTACACTCCCCACCCTGTCATTCTGAGGCGTTAGCCGAAGAATCTGTTGCGAAGCAACTTTGTTTTGCGTTTCATCGAGCCCCGCCCGAGTGCAGCGACGGTTTTGTGTGCGTTTCTACGCACCAAAAGCAGACCACGGGGGGATTCTTTCGCTCAATCGCGCGAAACTCGCGCTCATATCCCTCAAAATGACAAAAATAATGTGCTTCGCAATATTTAAAAATTGCGGGAGCGGTGAATTGTTTACTCCCACCCGCCCTTTCAGGGCACCCTCCCCCGTTACCACGGAAGATGGCAAGGACAATGTGTATTTACGGAGTTGGCAAGCGGTTAGAAGCGAGCAGAGCGAGCACTTTGCCCGACGTTCTGCGTTACGCCTCTTGCCCTCTTCCGTCTCCGACGGGGGAGGGTGGCGACGTAGTCGTCGGGTGGGAGTATGGATGATTTATTACTCCCCTCAGTCTCGCTTTGCTCGACAGCTCCCCCCAGAGGAAGGAGCCAAGGACAATGTGTATTTACGGAGTCAGCAAGCGGTTAGAAGCGAGCAGAGCGAGCACTTTGCCCGACGTTCTGCGTTACGCCTCTTGCCCTCTTCCGTCGCCGACGGGGGAGGGTGTCACGAAGTGACGGGTGGGAGTATGGATGATTTATTACTCCCCTCAGTCTCGCTTTGCTCGACAGCTCCCCCCAGAGGAAGGAGCCAA
>CANQQD010000033.1 GCA_947625865.1 uncultured Clostridia bacterium | reverse complement strand
GGGGCGCGACAGAAGATTTCAGGCTATCCTGCCTCTCCGCGGCAAAATACTCAACGTTGAAAAGGTCCGCATCAACCGCGTTCTGGAAAACGAGGAAATAAAAGCTATGATAACGGCTTTCGGCTGCGGCATACAGGAAAACTTTGACGAGAGCAAGCTCCGCTACGACAGAATAATAATAATGACCGATGCCGATGTCGACGGCTCGCACATAAGAATACTTTTACTGACGTTCTTTTTCCGCTATATGCGCCCGCTCGTTGAAAACGGTCACGTATATGCCGCCCAGCCGCCCCTTTACAAGGTTTCGGCAAAGGGTATGGAGGATAAATACCTTTTCGACGATAAGGCGCTCGAAGAATTCAGAAACACCTACGAGGGCAAGTTCGAGCTCCAGCGCTACAAGGGTCTGGGCGAAATGAACAAGGAGCAGCTGTGGGAGACGACTATGGACCCCGCAAAGCGCACCCTCGTACGCATAAACGTAGAGGACGCGGTGGAGGCGGACAAGACTTTCGCGCTTCTCATGGGCGAACAGCCCGAGCTTCGCCGCCAATTCATAGAGGAGAACGCAAAGCTCGTTGAAGAGCTTGACGTGTAAGGAGCAGATATGGCAAAGAAAGAAACAAGCCCCGAGCTTACAGAAGAATTCAGAAAAACTCTGCAAATGACCAAGCTTTTGGACGTAGAAGTGGACGAGGAACTCAAAAAGTCCTTTATCGCCTACGCCATGGCGGTCAATGTCTCCCGCGCCATACCCGACGTGCGCGACGGCCTGAAGCCCGTCCACAGGCGCATACTCTACTCGATGCATGAACTCGGCTTATATTCGGATAAAGCCTTCCGTAAGTGCGCGCGTATAGTCGGCGATTGCTTGGGTAAATATCACCCCCACGGCGACAGGTCGGTTTACGACGCTCTCGTCCGTCTTGCGCAGGACTTCTCCATAAACGAGCCGTTGGTAGAGGGTCACGGCAATTTCGGTTCGGTGGACGGCGATCCCCCCGCGGCAATGAGGTACACCGAAGCCCGCCTTTCCAAAATAGCCTCGGAAATGCTCCGCGACCTCGATAAGGAAACGGTTGACTTCTATCCCACGTTCGACGACACGGGCATGCAGCCGTCCGTTCTGCCCTCACGTTTTCCCAACATGCTCGTAAACGGCTCCGACGGCATAGCCGTGGGCATGGCGACGAATATCCCGCCCCACAACCTCGGCGAGGTCTGCGACGGCGTTATAGCCCTTATAGACAACCCCGAGATCACCATTGACGAGCTGATGCAGTATATCACCGCGCCCGATTTTCCCACAGGCGCCCTGATCCTCGGCAGAAGCGGCATCAAAAAGGCATACCGCACGGGTCGCGGCAACATTGTAATACGTTCCCGCTGCGAAATAGAGGATTACCAGAGCGGCAACCAAACCCGCACCCGCATAATAGTCAGCGAGATACCCTATCAGGTAAACAAGGCAAAGCTCATCGAAAGCATAGCCGACTTAGTTAAAAACAAGCGCATAGAGGGCATATCCGATATCCGCGAGGAATCCGACCGCGACGGCATGCGCATAGTTATAGAGATCAAAAAGGACGCAAACGCGCAGGTGGTTTTAAACACGCTCTACAAGCACACCAATCTGCAAGTGTCCGACGGTATAATAATGCTCGCCCTCGTGGACGGCACGCCCCGTATATTGAATTTGAAGGAGTGCCTATATTACTATCTCGAGCACCAGAAGGACATAATCGTCCGCAGGACGAAATTCGACCTGCAAAAGACGGAGGAGCGCGCCCATATCCTGCGCGGTCTCGTGATAGCTCAGGCGAGCATCGAGGAGGTCGTGGAGGTCTGCCGCAACGCGATAGACAAAAACGACTGCGTCCAGAAGCTTACCGCCAACTTCGAGCTTGACGAGCGGCAGGCTACAGCCGTTGCCGAGCTCCGTTTATACCGCATTTCCCATTTGGAAGTCGATAAAATCACCGACGAGCTCAAATCTCTCGAAGCGCAGATCGAGGACTTCAGGGATATTCTTGCGCACGAGAGCCGCGTTCTCGACATAATCAAGAACGACCTTCTCGAGATCAAGCGCAAATATCCTTCCGAAAGAAAGACGGAGATATCGGTTGATTTCACGGGCGACATCAACGACGCCGATCTTATTCCCGAGGAGCAGGTCGTTATTTCAATGACCCACACGGGCTATGTGAAGAGATTGCCGGTAGACGAATACCGTGCCCAGAACCGCGGAGGAATGGGCATAACCGCCCATCGTCCCAAGGACGAGGACTTTGTCGAAAGAATGTTCACGTGCTCCTCGCACGGCGATTTGCTGCTGTTCTCCACTCTCGGCAAGGTATATCGCATAAAGGCGTTCGAAATCCCCGAAGCTGCGCGCACGGCCCGCGGCAGAGCGGTAGTGAACCTTGTACGCATAGCGCAGGACGAAAAGATCACAACTATAATCCCCGTCAGCGCCACCGAGGGCTACATAGCCTTTGCAACGTCGGGCGGACTTATAAAGAAGACCAAACTCGAAGAGTTCGACCATATAAACAAGAACGGCAAAATAGCCATCCGCCTCAACGAGGGCGACTCTCTCACCTCCGTCCAGTTCACAACAGGCTCGGACGAGCTGATGATAGCCTCGCGTTCGGGCAAGTGCATACGTTTCTCCGAGGACAACGTGCGTTCCATGGGCAGAGATACGGCGGGCGTACGGGCAATGAAGCTCGACGGCGACGACAGGCTTGTGGATATGCTCGTCGTAGATGAATCGAAGTGTCTCGTCACCGTTACATCCAACGGCTACGGCAAGCGCTCCCTTCTCGAGGACTACCGCGTGCAGGGCAGGGCAGGCAAGGGCATACTTGCCGGCAAGTTCACCGAGGAAACGGGCTACCTTGTAAACCTTAAACAAGTTTCCGACGACGAGGATATAATGATAATTTCCGAGGGCGGCACCATCATCCGCATGCACGCCGACTCCATTTCGAAGATAGGCAGAGCCACCCGCGGAGTCCGTTTGATGAGATTAAAGGACGGCGCGGTTGCAACCGTCGCGATAACCGAGCGCGACGACGAAGCCGAAACCGCCGCACCCGAGGAAACGGCTGCGCCCGGGGACGAGGCTGCGCCTGAAGAGGAGTAATTTCAAAACACGCTTAAATTTAACCGTCAATAAGCCCGCAGGCGTTTGCCTGCGGGCGGCTTTTGTGTTATACTGTTTCTGTAATGGATCTGGTATTTTTTGATATAGAGTGCGCGGGCGTTCACAAGACCTATGCTAAGATCTGCGTGTTCGGCTACGTCCTCTGCGACGAGAACTTCAATATAATCGAAAAAGAGGATATTCTCATAAACCCCAAGGGCAGGTTCGAGCTCACGGACAGAAAGGGGGAGAAGGGTATAGTTCTGCCCTATGAGTACGGGGAATTTAAGCGTCACCCCACGTTCCCGCACGTCTACGACCGTATCAAGTCGCTCTTGGAGAATAAGAACAATTTAGTATTCGGTCACGCCGTTTTGAACGACGTAAAATATTTGAATTTGGAGACCCGCCGCTTCAGATTGCCGTCATTCGAATTTACGTTTTTAGACAGCCAGCTGCTGTTTATGACCCATATAAACGATTTTTCCCGCCAATTCGGCCTTGAATACATAGCAGGCGCGCTCGGCGTGGAGTTTACCCCCCACCGCGCAGCAGACGACGCATACGCCACAATGCGCATAGTCGAGGCTCTGTGCAGGGTGAATAACTGCACGGTAGAGGAACTTCCCAAACTACTTAACGTCACGGCGGGCAGGATCTCTCATAACCAGATAACCCGCCCCCAGTCAAAGGGCTTCAAACGCTTCAACGCCGAAAAGAAAGCCGCGAAGAACGAGCGCTCCCAAAAGCGCATAAAGTTCTACAACAATCTTTCCCGCAAGCGCATAAACCGTTCGGGCGGCGTATTAAAGGGCAAAACCGTCACTTTTTCACGCGCCATCGAGGATGATATAACCGTATCAATCCCGCTCGTGGATAAAATTTACGAATCCGGCGGCAGATATTCTCCCAAGCTTGAGGGCTGCACGATGTATGTATCCGCCGAGGACGACGCTACCGCCCGCACCAAATCGGCGGCGGACAGGGCTATTCCCCGCTTTACGGTTGCGGAGTTGGAGGCGCTGATAAATGCTTGATCTGCCCGCAGAATTTACGGCGAGAATGAAAAAGCAGCTCGGCGCGGAATATGAGGCGTTCGAGCAGAGCTACGGTCTGCCCACCAAAAAGGCTATACGGGTCAACACCCTTAAAATCTCCGTGGAGAGCTTCAAAAGGGTAACGCCCTTTGCGCTCTCGCCCACCCCGTGGGAGCCGTCGGGATTTTATGTGGAGGGCGAAAGCTTGGGCAAAACGCCGCTTCACGCCGCGGGCGCTTACTACGTGCAGGAGCCCTCGGCAATGTCCGTCGTCCCGTGGCTGGAGGTAAAGGAGGGTGAGCGCGTTCTCGATCTATGCTCCGCCCCGGGCGGCAAGGGCACGCAGATAGCGCAGTATATGCACGGCAAGGGCACGCTCGTGCTGAACGAGCCCGTCCCGTCCCGCCGCGATATTTTAGCGCAGAACGTGGAGCGCCTCGGCATCAAAAACGCCGTCATCACGTGCGCCGATCCCGCGTTCCTTGCCGGTATATTCCGAAATTATTTCGATAAAATTCTCGTTGACGCCCCCTGCTCGGGCGAGGGCATGTTCAAGAAGGAGCCCAACGCCGTTCCGGAGTGGTCTTTAAAGAATGTCTGCGGCTGTGCAGCCCGCCAGAAGCAGATTTTGGATGCGGCGGATAAAATGCTCTGCGGCGGCGGCAGGCTCGTATATTCCACATGCACGTTTTCTCCCGAAGAGGACGAGGAGCAGGTGGAGGGCTTTATAAGATCCCACGCAGGCTACGCGCTGCTTGAAATGCGCAAGCTTCTGCCGCATAACGTTGGCGGCGAAGGTCACTTTTTCGCCGTGCTTCAAAAAACCGACGGCGACCGCGCTGCGGATTTCCAAAAGCTGACCCCGTCGATTCCCAATAAAGGCGACCTGCGCGCATACAGAGAGTGGGAGAGCGCAACGCTCAAAGCCCCTATCGGCAATCTCATATTAAACGGCGACGCGCTCGTCTGTTTCAATGATGGGGCCGAGGATATTGCCTCTGCATTTCCCCGCAGCGACAGGTGGAGAATAAAGCAGTCGGTCTTTCTCGGTAAAACCGAAAGCCGCGCGCCATTCACCCCGAGCCACGCGCTCGCCGCAAGGCTGGCGGTTGGTGAAGCAAATTCGGTGGAGGTGGACGAAAAAACCGCGCTTGATTATCTCCGCGGTCTTACGTTTGCCTGTTCCCCGCAACTCGCGGGCTGGTATCTTGCAGCTTATTGCGGTTTGCCGCTCGGCTGGTGCAAGGCTGTGAACGGCACGGCAAAAAACCATCTTCCGAAGGGCTTGAGAATTTGATTAAAACAAACAGTCGCCCCGACGTTTTTTAAAACAATGTGATGTCTTATAGCAATAAAAGACCGGCGGAACAAACGCCGGTCTTTTTTTATGCCCATAAAAATTCCCCCGCTCAACCGAGCGGGGGAGTGGTTTATAAGCCTATTCGTCCTTGTTTTCGCCGTCTGCGGGCTTTTCCTTAGGCTCTTCCGCGGGAGTTTCCTCTGCGGGAGCTTCAACAGGAGCCTCTTCAACAGGCGTCTCCTCAACGGGAGTTTCCTCTGCAGGCGTCTCCTCGGCGGGAGCTTCCTCGGGAGCTTCGGCAGGCTCTTCGGGAGCCTCTTCAACAGGCGCGGTCTTTACAAGCTTCAGCTTTCTCATATAGCGCTCGCGCTTCTTATAGTTGTTTTTCTGCATATTCTTTGCTTCGCGGGTCTTGCCGTACTTTTTCCAAAGCTGCCTTACAAGTATTGCAAGCATCGCGAACAGCAGAACTACTACGAGGATTATCGAGGTTATAAGCAGCCAAGCGGATTCACCGCCCGTCGTTTCGGTATCTGTATCGGTGTCCGAATCGGAATTGTTGCTTGAGGTGCTTAAGTTTACCGTCTGGTCCACGGCGGAGTAATCGAAGAACATATTATATGACTTCTCCGCTTCGTTATAGGTCTTGAAGTACACCAATGTTTCGGCGTTTGCGCTTGCCGTGAAATCATATCCCGTCTGACCCGTTTCAGCTATTTCGGCATTGAAGGGCACATATTGCGCGGAATCATACCAGCTGAAAGCATAGTACTGTGCGGAATAATTTTCGTCAACTCCGGCGGCTTTGAATGCTGCGGTAATTTCCTCTTTTGTTGCAAGCTCTTCAGCTAAGGACTTAAGTCCGTTTATGTTGAGTTTCCCGGCTTCGCCGAGCTTGCTTGCATCCTTTTCGGCAATAATTCCGATATATACATCCTTTATAGCCGATTCATATTCGGAGAGCACGCCCGAGTAATTGCTGTCGGTTATGCTGTATGAGCTGTAATCGAACGCAACCGCGCCCGTCACCGCGTCGCCCGCGCTTAAACCGTCTGCGCCCGTCTCGTCGCGCTTGCCGCTCCAAAGTTCAAGCCTGTAATTTTTCTGCTCGTTGCCCGTATGGATAACAAAGTTCACAGTCACCCACTGGGGCTTGCCGTTGTTGTCGAGAGTGGGACCTATCTCCATTGAATATTCGGGCTTGGCTTGGGGAGCCGTGTATCGCGCGTACGATTTATCGAAGCCCTTTACCTGGGGTCCGCGCGCGCCGTTCACAAGATAGTAGTAGGAGCCCGTGGAGCTGTCGTACTCATATACCCTCGTCGTGTCTACGCAGAGGTAGTGGTCGGCAAGCTTTGTCGCCTCCTTGTCGCTGTAATAGAGTTCGCCGTCCTGCAGTTTGTCGTAGTTTACAAGCTCGCCGTTTGCGTTGTAGAACGTATTCTTTTCAAATCTCGGATATTTGAATCTGGGCGTAAGGTTCCATATATTCGCATATACGCCGTCCGCGCCGTCATAAAGTCCGTCGTCCCTCAGGGTATATACTATAGCCGCGCGGTGCTGCGAATCCGTCCATTTTTCGTCGAATTCCTCACTAAGCACGTTGCCGTCGTCGTCATAGTAGAAGGATACGTCGGGAACGTCGAAGCCGAGAGGCTTATTGTCGGTAGTATCAACGAGATAGATATACGCAGTCGCGCCCCCGGAAACCATTACTCTCACGCTTATGGTCTTGTAGCTGCTCGAGGATACGGATTCCGAATTACCTATAAACCCGTAGTTCTTTGCAAGCTTTGCAGCGGAGTAGTATGTCTCGTCCTCGCTCCATTCCTTAGTGTCGGCTGCAACGTAATTGTCGCCGTCCTTTATGAAATACTCGCCCAAATGCTCCTTGATATAGTCGTCCGTCTCCGTAGCCCTGTCGTGGTATTCGCGGAGGCTGTTCACTATAATAAGCGGTTGATAGCAGTCCTTGCCGAACACGTCGTTCCAGTTCTCCGCGCCGGTCACAAAGCTCGAAAGTATATCGCTCTTGTTTGAGTATTTGTCGAAATTATCTCTGTTTATAAGACCGGCTATGCCCGTCTTTATATTGTTTTGTTTATCGAAATCGTCCCCGAATTTTTTATCCGTAACGTAGCTGCTGCCGCCGTTTACGCCGTTATAATTGGAGGGGTTGCCCACGCCGTTCTTTACGTTGTCCATCCTCGTGGCTTCGTCAAAGGGAGTGTGGGTGGCTTCGTCCTCCTTTTCAAAGGTAAGCTTCTTTGCGTAGGTCCCTTCGGAAACGAGCTTATAGACCTCCTCGTCCACGGTCAGCGTCTGCAGGTTAGCCATCGCCGCCCAACCGTCTTTATAAGAGGTGGTAAGCAGGCTGGCTATCTCCGAATTACCGAAGCTGAAGGATATATTGAACGTCTTGGGCTCGTCAAGCTGGTTTTCAACGAAGAAGAAGCACTGTACCCAGCCGTTGTAAATATCCTCGTTATCGCCCACCTTGGTCTTTACGGAGGTGGAATCAACCGTCAGCGTCTGCTTGTTGGTCTTGTCGACGGCGTCGGTAATGGCTATCGTCGCCGCAGTTGCCCCGTCCATGTCTGAGGTCTTTACCCAGAACGAAATTATCTTATAGCTGTTGCCGTCAACGGTGAAGAAGTTTGCGCTCTCAAGCTTCGTGGTGTATGCCGCGCCGTATCTCGAGAACAGCAGAAGCATGCTCGCGTGGTTTTCAAGCGAAAAATCCTTCAGCGCGTCAAGCCCCTGCGCGCCCGAAAGCGCTTCGTTGAGCTCGGGTGAGAGATCCACGAACGTATGCCCGTCGGCGTCCGTGCCATTGAAATCGGAGGATGAAAAGGTCGTATTCGCTCCGTAAATACCTATAAAGTCATTAAAGGTAGGTCTGCCGCCCTCGTATTTCATCGCGTCGGGCAAATCGTAGCCCGCGCTGTCTGCGGACGTAACGCCGCCGTTCAGCTTAGCCTCGTTCTTTGCGGCGGAAGCGTAAACCTTGCCGCTCTTTTCCTCGGTAGTGAGAGTTGCTTTTACCGTAAGGTCGGCGTCGTCGAATTTAACGGGCGTTTTCTGGGTGCCCGTCTCTGTATATTTTTCGGAAGCGAGGTCGAGCAGATAGTAAAAGCTCTTCGAAAATCTTTCGTCCGAAACAGTGCGTTGACCGTCCTTATAGGTGACCGCGGCGTCCGCATAGAATATCTTCTCGTCGGCTTCGCTTGTAAGCGAGCAGTAGGCGGGGGTGCCGCTCTCCAGCCCGAGCTTGTCCGCGTTGTCATGGTATGTGCTTACGTAGTTGCCCCCGGCGTCCTGTTCCTCGAGGTCAATGAACTTCTTTATTTCAACGTCGTCGAAGAACGCATAGCCCGTGACCTTTTCGTTCGTATCGCTGTCGCCGAGCCCGAGGTTTATCGAAATTGTGCTGTCGGCAAAGTCGCAGGCGTTTACGTAAACGGTGTATTTCAGCCAGCCGTTGCTGCAAACGCTTGAATCGAGCGCGGCATTGTCGCCGATTATCTTTTCGGTGTTAATGGCCTTGATTTTAAACGAATCGATGGTGGTGGAGGCAACGGACTGGGTTATCTCGATATACGCGCCCCTGTCTTGGTCGCCGATCTGCAGGTAGCCCTTGTCATACTTCAGATCGGAGGTCTTCACCCACAGCGAGATCTCCGCCGCGGTGTTGGCTTCGAGAGTTATCGTCTGCGAGGTATAGTGCTGCTCGAGTCCATTATACTTCGTGTTGGTGGGATAATTGTGGATCATCAGCACGTTTCCCACGGGATCCGTTTTCATTTCCTCGTCGAGGAAGTAGTTGCCGTCGCCGTCAACATAAACGGGAGTGTCGCCGAGCTTGCCCGACGTCTCGTCGTAAAGTCCCAGATGCGTTCCGGGATTATTGATCGTCGCATAGCGTACAGACTCGGTGAATTCCTCGTCAAAGAAGTAGTCGCCGCTGTCGCTGTCAAAATACACGGTCTGTCCGCGGAACTTATAGCCGTTTTCGCTGTCGCCCTCTATGCCGAGGAAGTCCTTATAGGAGCGGTCGGAAACCTTGCCCTTTAAAATGAGCCCGTCCTTTGCGTATCCGTCCTCGTCGTCGCCTATATTGCTCTCCGAAAGAGCGGCAACGTAAGGGTCGACATACAGAATATCGCCCGAGTCCATGCCGTTATAGTCGACATACTCGTCAGCGTAATTGCTGTCGCCCGGCTTCAAGTCGTTGTTCGCGTCAAGTTTGTCCTTCAGTCCTACGTCGGTCATGGCGTCCCATGCGGCGGCGGAGGTATTTATTATACCGGACATCGCGCCGGAGCTGTCGCCCGAACGCGTCCAGCTATCCACGTTCTTAATGAGGTGAACGGCTTTGTCGGGAACGTTGAAGAATTCGAAGTTGCCGTTTCTGAGAAGCTGTGTATCCTCTCTTTTGGGAGTCTCCGGCTCGCTCTCTTCTGCGGGCGCGGGCGCGCATGCGGCGGCAAGACCCGTGCAGGTTACCGCAACCGCGCACAGAGCCGCAATGGCGGTTTTCCTGATTTTGGTAAATTGTTTCTTTCTCATAAATGTCACACCTAAAAAAATATCGTATTACAACATTTTAATATCGTACTATATCATTTTAATATAATTTGCATTTATAGGCAAGCGATTATCGGTAAATTCAGCGCAAAAATATTATTATTTTTCCATAAAATTGCAAAAACTTATTTAAAAATAAAGGCTTAAAAATATAAAACCGCATATGAACGTGAAAAGTAAAAATTTAAGGAGCGCCTTTGCGGGCTTTCTGACCGGCTCCGTGAACGGCTTGTTCGGCGGCGGAGGCGGAATGGTCGCGGTTCCTGTTCTCAAAAACATACTCGGCTACGACGAAAAGCGTTCGCATGCAACGGCTATTCTGGTTATCGCACCCGTATGCGCCGTCTCCGCGCTCGTCTATATTTTGAACGGCAGTTTCCGTGCCGACGTGGTAATACCCGCCGCGATAGGCGCGGCGGCGGGCGGGTATATCGGCGCGAGGCTTCTGAATTTTCTGCCCGCGACCGTTGTTAAAATAGTCTTTATAGCGGTCATGCTCACAGCGGGCGTGAGGATGCTGTTTTGAGCTTTATAATATATCTCGCCGCAGGCTTTTTTTCGGGACTTCTCGGCGGAATGGGGATGGGCGGAGGCACGGTTCTTATTCCCGTTCTCACCGTTTTCACGGGCGTGGGGCAGCATGTGGCTCAGGCAACCAACCTTATCGCCTTTCTCCCGATGGCGGCAATAAGTCTTTCCGTCCACAAAAAGAGCGGGCTTATAGACGGCGGGCATATCGGCTGGGTACTTATTCCCGCCCTGCTTGCCTCGGTTTTGGGCAGCCTTGCCGCGGCGCTTCTGGCGGGCGATGTTTTAAGAAAGCTGTTCGGCGTATTTCTTATAGCGCTTGCCATAAAGGGGCTCTTCGGTCTTAAGATCAGTCTCTCGAAATAATTTTTTTCAGCGGTTTGAGAGTAAACATTTTCAAAAGGTACGCCGCGCCCGCGGTAAACAGCAGTATGAGCGGTCCGCCCACGCAGATCTGCGCGAACGGCGGCATAAAATTCTTCAATACGCCCGATAAAAGCCCTCCGAACAGGCAGGAGACGGCTACAACCGCAATGCCCTTCCATATAAAGCGGGTAATATTCAAACCCTCGCACTTTTTTTTCAGCAGCCGCAGATTGAGCGCGGCTGAAATTATATTGCTCATTCCCAGACCGCAAACATAGCTGTAAACGCCTATGAAAGGTGTCAGAACGCCTATACAGAGCAAAGTCGCCGCCGCCCCTATGCAGAAGTACAGCAGGGTCTTTTTTTCGCAGTTCATCGAGTTCAACACGGTGTTCGTCATCATTGAAATGCACATCGGCAAAACCAAAAAGGAGTTTATTGTAACGATCTCCCCGCAGAGCTCGCTCGAATACAAAAAGTCGCTTATCGCCCCTCCGAGCGCAAACAGAATGGGAATTACGAGCGCCGCTATGAAAATGGCAGCGCTTACCGATTTTTCAACGTCGCGGGCAACGGCTTCGCTTTTTTGGCGGTAATAATTTTCCGAGAGCTCGGGCGCGACCACCACTGCAATCGAGCCGATCGCCGAGGAGGGTATAAACAGCATCGGCACCGCCATACCTACGGCAACGCCGTAGAGGCTCATTGCTTCCGAACTTCCCGCTCCGCCTGCGATAAGCAGCGCGGGGAGCATAAACGCGACCGCGGAATTTAAAAGCGAAGCGGAGGTCCTCATGGCAGTGATGGGCGTGGAGGAGGAAATCAGCGGCTTCAGTTGCCGTTTGGGGTTGACGAATTTCCCGCCGGTTATAAGATACCAGCCTATAGAAACCGCAAACGAAAAAACATAGGAGATGATTACGGCGATAACGGCGTATCTGGCTCCCTTCACGGGGTCGGAAACGCCCGATATGAGCACAACCCCGCAGATCACCATTACGGCGTCCTCCAAGAGCTCAATAACGGAATAGGGTAAAAACTGCTTGTTCCCCCAGAACGACCCGCGGATTACCGAATAGACCGAGGTCAACGCCAGCCCCGGCAGCAGTATCAGAAATATATCGGCGCACCTGTCGTCGGAAAATAAAAATCCCAGCCCGTCGCGGCACAAAAAAAGTATCAGCGCAACGGGCACGGTCACCATGAGCGTACACATTATGCCCGCCGTCACCGCCGAGTGCTTGCCGCGCAGATCGTTTTTCGCCGTACTCTTAGCCATGAGCCGCGAAACGGTCACGGGCACGCCGCTCGACGCGGCGGTGAGAAACACCGAAAAAACGGTCAGGCAGATCTGGTATATGCCAAGTCCTTCGGCTCCGATCGCTCTCGAAAGTACTATCCTGTATAAAAAGCTGAGTCCTTTTTCGATAGTCGAAAACAACGTGACCTGCGCCGCAGATTTGTAAATATTATTCTTCATCAACAATATTCTACAAATTTCCGCCCGCATTTTAGAACATTTTGCCGCGTTTGCGCATATGTTGATAGAAAAAATCCGCTTGCGGAGGCGGCTTATGAAGCTTGAACTTGCCACGGGCAAATTTTACAGGGTGAAGAGCGGGCAGCAAAGAGAGGAGATAGAGCAAACTCTGTCCGTCCCCGCCGGTTCCGTTTTCGCGGGTGCCGTAATAGAAGTCTGCAAATGCGACGTCCACGTTGCGGCTCCCTTCGAAACCTATAAAACCATAGCGGAAAAATACGGCAAAGACGTGGAGGAAATAAAAAATTTCAACGGCGAAAGGCCGCTCTATCCGTCCCGCAGGATCTTTATCCCGCGTTCATGAGAATCACCCGCGGCGGTTAAAAGCATATAATAAAATATACCCGCGCTCCCCGCGCGGAAACCATAACGGAGGTCAAAAATGTCATTTTTTTCCAATAATTTTCATTCGGATAAGTGCCCGGGCGCCATATCGGGCAATCCGCTGAACGGAATGTGCGAAAAAGTTTGCATTCAGGCACAGAAGATTTTCGACGCCTGCATCAAGCAGATACAGATAGAAAATTTATCGCTCGCACTCACAGATCCCGTGCCCGCAGATCCTACATATCCGCTTACCTTCATAAGCGCAAAATCCCTCTCGTCGGTAGGCAACATAACCGGCCTCAACATAGAGAGATTGGGCGATAAACCCGGCTGCGCAAGAGTGCAGGCGACCATAGCCATTCCCGTAGAGGTGCTCTACACCGACGCCAACGGGGTGGAGGGCTCGGCAACGTCCACTATAACCGTAACGCAGGATGTTCTCCTTTCCGTACCCGCGCCTTCGATAATGCCTTATAGGATAACGGCAGAAACGTCGGCGGTCTGCGCTCAGGCGACATTCAATTCGGACGGCACCTTCACCACCAACGGCTGCATAACCATAATCCTCAAGGTGGTGGTGGACGTACAGCTCCTCGTGCCCAGTTACGGCTACTGTGCCATTCCGCCCGCTCAGGACTACTCGCAGGAGGTCTGCCAAGGCTTCTTCGAGTTGCCCCTGTATCCCCAGCAGCGCAATTGCTCCTGCCAGTAAATACGGCAAGTTTTTTAAAGCGGTAAAATATCGAAGCGGATAAAATAACGTATGCTTGACCGGCTTAAAGCTTTTTTGTCGGTCAACCGAAAAATACAGGCTTTCTCCCCAAAACGGGGTGAAAGCCACTATTTTTTAATGTTTAAATAGTACTATGTCACACATAAAAGCCTATTTTTAAAACAATTTTGCGAAATCTGTTTATTTTTATTAAGTTTTTCAAAACGCTTTCATTTTTTGGGAAAATGTGGTAGAATATAGCCATGAGCATATTTTCCATAAGCGATCTGCATCTTTCAAAGGACAACTTAAAACCCATGGACGTGTTCGGCGCAAGGTGGGAAAACCATTTGGAAAAGATCAAAAGCGACTGGCTCAAAAAGGTAGCTGAAGAGGATATCGTTCTGATCTGCGGCGACATAAGCTGGGGCATTTCACTCGGCGAAGGGCTGGAGGATCTTCGTAGACTTAAAGGACTTCCTGGCAAAAAAATATTCATCCGCGGCAACCATGACTTTTGGTGGAACGGCATCACTAAGCTCCGCAGAGCCGCCCCCGACGACAGCTTTATTTTTCTTCAGAACGACTGCGTAAAGCTCGGGAACACGGTGATCTGCGGTTCCCGCGGCTGGACGTGCCCGGGCAGCGCCGATTACACCGCCGACGACGAAAAGCTCTATTTGCGCGAGGCTGAGCGCTTCAAGCTCTGCTTCAAGGAGGTTGACAAGGTTCGTGAAGAGGGCGACAGGCTGATAGTCATGATCCATTATCCGCCCTTTTCGCAGAAGTCCCCTAAGACGCTGTTCACCGAGCTTTTTAAGGAGCAGCGCGCCGAAAAGGTTGTGTTCGGGCATATCCACGGCGACACCTATTTTCCCTATCGCACCGTGAAGGACGGAACAGAGTACATTCTGACCTCGTGCGACAAGGTGGATTTTTCGTTGCAAAAAATTATATGATTTATGCGGCGCGTCGCTTTACAATGCCCGTTGTACTGTGTTATAATAGCTAAAACTTATAAATAGGTAGGCAAAAGGCTTTTGCCGCTTTTTTTCTGCCGAAAATCAAAAGGGTACCAAATGCTTAGATCCAAAGATTTACTCGGTCTGCAAAGCCTCTCCGCCGAAGAAATTTCGGAAATTTTGGAGGGCGCGGTCACAACCAAAGAGCTTTTGAAAAGCGATAGAAAATGCTCCGAAGATTTGAAGGGCAAAACCTTAGTCACCCTTTTCTATGAAAACAGCACCCGCACCCGCACATCCTTCGAGCTTGCGGGCAAGTATCTGGGCGCGAACGAGGTCAATATTTCGGTCGCCACAAGCTCGGTGCAGAAGGGCGAAACGCTCATAGACACGGGCAAGACGCTCGATGCCTTAAAGGTCGATTTTATCGCTATAAGGCACCCTATGGCGGGCGCGCCCAAACTTCTTGCAGAGAACGTCAAAGCCTCGGTCATCAACGGCGGCGACGGCATGCACGAGCACCCCACGCAGGCGCTGCTCGATATGTTCACTTTAAAGGAGCGCTACGGTAAGATAGCGGGGCTGAAGGTGGCTATTTTGGGCGATATAAAGCACAGCCGCGTGGCGCTCAGCAATCTTTTCGGACTCACAAGGCTGGGAGCGGAGGTGTATATGTATGCGCCGGGTACAATGATCCCCAAGGGCATACAAAGGCTCGGCGCCCATCTGGCAGCCTCCCGCGAGGAGGCGATAGAGGGCGCGGACGCCGTTATGGGTCTGCGGATCCAGCTCGAAAGAATGAACGGCGGGCTGTTCCCCTCGCTCGGCGAGTACTCGAGGTACTACGGAGTCGACGGGAATTTACTTAAATACGCCAAACCGGGCGCAGTCGTGCTTCACCCCGGTCCCGTGAACAGGGGCGTGGAACTCACTCCGGGGGTGATCGACGGCAAATCCAGCCTCATCACCGAACAGGTCACAAACGGGCTTGCCGTGAGAATGAGCGTTTTAAAGCTTCTTGCGGCATACAGGGAGAATAACATATGAAATTGTTGATAAAAAACGGCGTTTTGGTCATGCCCGAAGGCGAAGTTAAAGCCGACCTGTTGATCGAGGACGGAAAAATCTCGGCTATCGCCGCCAACATCGACGATAATTGCCGCACTATAGACGCGTCCGGCAGGCATGTGCTTCCCGGTCTTGTCGATATCCACGTCCATTTCCGCGAGCCGGGATACGAGGGCAAGGAGGATATAGAGAGCGGCTCGAGGGCGGCGGTAAAGGGCGGCGTTACCCAGGTATGCTGTATGCCGAACACCGATCCCGTCTGCGACAATGCGGTAGTTGCAAGTTATATCATAAGCCGCGCAAAGGAGGTCGGGCTCTGCAAGGTTCGCCCCATCGGCGCGATTACCAAGGGCGAGAAGGGGGAAACCCTCTCGGATATCGGCAAAATGAAGTCCGCGGGCGTCGTTGCCCTCAGCGACGACGGCAGATCGGTCATGAATTCATATATAATGCGGCTTGCGATGGAGTATGCCAACGGCTTCGGGTTAAAATGTCTCTGCCACTGCGAGGACGCAAACCTCGTGGACGGCGGGGTGGTAAACGAGGGATATAATTCCACGCTGACCGGCTTAAAGGGCAGTCCCCGCGCCGCCGAGGATATCATGATAGCCCGTGAGATAGCCCTTTCAGAAAGTCTGGATATCCCCGTGCATATCTGCCACGTATCAACATATTCTGGAGTGGAGATCATCCGCAGCGCAAAGGCGCGCGGCGTAAAGGTCACGGCTGAAACCTGCCCCCATTACTTCACCCTGACGGACGATATAATCAC
>CANQQD010000032.1 GCA_947625865.1 uncultured Clostridia bacterium | reverse complement strand
ATCCGCTTGAAGCGGGAGCCGCGGTGGGTAGAAGCGAGTTATGCAAGGCGCGCGAGGATAACCTGAGGGAGTTTACTAAATGGTAAATGACCGAAGGTTGCCGCAGCGCAACACAGCAGAACGACGCTTATACACAACGCTCGGGGGATGGAGCTAAGACTTCCTCATAGAACTCATCCATCTCCCCCTCCGTCTTGAACGTGGCAAGATACATGGTGTTGCCCATGGCGGGAGAGAGCGCGTCGGGGATCCTACCCACCGTTTTGAGATTGTCTTTATATTTATCTATAATGTCCTGCTCGGAATAGGCAAATTTTTTGCCGTCGCGGCGGCCCGCATAGGCGCAGTACCACCTCTCGCCGAGGCTGATATCCGTTTTGTCGTAGGCTATCATGTCCGCCCATATCTTATATACGTCGGTGGAATTGGCGTAGTTCATCATGTCGGGCGAAAAGCCGCCGCACGGGCGCATATTGACCTCCAAAGCCACTACCTCGCCCTTTTTGCCGATATGCTGGTCCTTTAAAAGACGGAAAAATTCAAAGTGCACAAAGCGGCTCTTTACACCGAACGCCCTGACCGTTCTTCTGCCTATTTCGCGAACGTCGGGGAAGGGCTCGTTGACCATGTAGTATATACTGTTGTCGCTGTTGTTAACGACGTCCATTATGGAGTTGGGAGTGACGTTGCCCGTTTCGAAAATGGGCTCGCCGCGGCTGTTGATTATGGCGTCGTAGGAGTTGACCTCGGCGTCTATAAATTCCTCCATTATATAATTTTTGGGGTCGGCGGCAAGGAAGGCTTTGAGCTCCTCCTCGTTTGAAATTTTGTAGGTGTCGTTTGCGCCCACGCCGTTGTCGGGCTTTACTATAACGGGATAGCCGACCTCGGCTATGAATTTTTTACAGCCCTGCAAGGTGCCGATAAGATAGTACCTTGCGACCTTTACGCCCGCTTTTTTATAGTATTTCTTCATCTCGGACTTATACTTTATCTTTTTTATGTCGCGCTTTGTGAAGCCCGTTTTAATGTTGAAATCGGTTCGGAGATTGGCGTCGTTTTCAAGCCAGTACTCGTTGTTGCTCTCGAGAAAATCTATCCTGCCGTATTTGAACGCAAAAAACGCCACGGCGCGGTAGACCTCGTCGTAGTTTTCCAGTGTGTCCACCCTGTAGTATTCGGTGAGCGAAATTTTGAGCTCGTAGGAGAGATTGTCGTAGGGACAATCGCCTATTCCCAGCACATTGAAGCCGTTGTTCTTGAGATGACGGCAGAACTTATAGTAGTTTGTGGGGAAATTGGGTGAAATGAATATAAAATTTTTCATATGTAATCCTTTGCCGTTAAGGCTGCAGAATGTAGGTCAGAGGTCGAGGAGTTTGGGGAGAAAGTACGCCGCCTGAACGTACCACCACTCCCAGTCGTGCCTGACGTCATACCCCCAGAAGTCCACCCACGCGTTTATCCCCTTTTCTGTGAGGACCTGCGAGAAATAGCGGGTGCTTGCCAGCGTTTCGTTCTCCCACGCGCCCTGACCGACGCAGAAGATCATTTTGCCCGCGCGGTATTTCTCCAGATAGGGATGACCCTCGGGCATGCCCTTTATGAACTGCTGCGGGGAGTTCATATATGTAAGTTCGTCGTGATAGCCGCCGAAGTGATATTCGACGGTGTAGACGCCGCTGAGACACATGACGGCGTCGAAAATTTCGGGAAAGCGGAAATAGAGGGTTGCGGCGTGCAGGGCGCCGAGACTCAGACCCGTGACCGCAAACTTGAGATCGGTGCCGTTTATTTTTACAAAGGCGGGGACAGCCTCGTCTATTATGTAGCGTATCCAGCTCTCGTGCCGCTCTATACGCGCGCAGGGGTCGCCCGTGGCGGTGAAGGTTTCGGAGTCGATGGAGTCGATGGTGAAAACCTGTATTTCGCCGCGCTCTATGTACGGCGCGTAGACGTCGAGCATGTGCATATCCTCGAACTCGTAAAATCTGCCCGCCTGACAGGGTATGCAGATAACGGGCTTGCCGCCCCTGCCGTAGACCTTGAACTCCATATCCCGTGCAAGTCTGTTGCTGTAAAATTTATGATATCCGATATTCATAGCAAATTTTTAAGGCTCTGCGGCAAGGCGGTGCGGGCCGCGCTTTAAGCTAACGGGGCGTAAACCCCAGAACGTTCATGAAAAAGGGTATCTGCTTCTCCCACGAGGCTTCGGAGTGGACTCCGCCGGGAACTACGCGGGCGGTGAGATTTACACCCTTTTGAATGAGGACCGAACATGTCTCCGCAAAAGCCGCGCGCTGGGGGGCGTGGTTGGAAAATTCGCGGCTGCCGTAGTCCATGTAGATTATGGTGTCGCGGCGGAACCTGCCGTTTCTGATAAACGGAAGCGCGCTTATGCCGTTCACCCAGAGGCTGGGCGAGAGCGCCGCGCCGCGGGAGAAATATTTGTTGTAGCGGGACAAGGCGTACAAAGTCATGAGCCCGCCCATGGAGCTGCCCGCAATGGCCGTGTGTTCCCTGTCCGCAAGCGTGGGGAAATTTTCGTCTATGTAGGGCTTGAACTCGCCGACGAGCCAATCCATATAAATTTTGCCCCGACCCTTGATCCTCTCGCCGCGCAGGGTGAAACTCCTGGGCGAATACTCCGAGAGCCTGCCGTTGCCGACCGTGTTGCACTCCACCGCCGCGACGATGACCTGCGTTTCGGTGTAGTCGAGATAGTCGGCAAGCCCCCAGCTTTTGCCGTAGGTTGCCTCCTCGTCCGAAAACAGATTGTGACCGTCGAACATGTAGAGTACGGGGTAGCGCCCGACCTCTTCCTCCTCGTAGCCGACGGGAAGATAGACGTACGCCTTGCGCGTTCTTTCGCCCGTGAGCTGAGGAATCTCAATATCCCATTTTAATACCATATTAGTCCTTCTTTGAAGAAAATGTTATGAACGTGTTGAGTTTACCTCGAAAAAATTGAGCAGATCCGCGCGGACCTCGTCCTTGCAGAAGTCGTTTAATATCTCGTGGCGGGCGCCCTTATAGAACTTTAAGTCCACCCTGTTCACTCCCGCCTTTTTAAATTTGACGTAGGACTTTTTTACGCCCTTGCCGTAGTCGCCGACGGGATCGCCGTCCCCCGCGACGAAGTAAACGGGAAGCGTTTTGGGAACAGCCTTCACCGTCTTGCGCGAGCATGCGCCCTTTATCGCCGAGAACAGTATATAGAAGCCGTTGTCGGTGAAACGGAATGTGCACAGCCCGTCGGCTTCGTACTTTTGTATATTCTCCTTATCGACGGAAAGCCACGAGTGCGCGCAGTTTTCCTGCTTGTAGCGTTTATTGTAGGAGCCGAAAGCAAGTGAATCTATAAAACCGCTTCTATTGTCCCAGCCCTTGAACAGGGCGTTGACGCGGGTGAGAGCCAGAGCCGTTGAAAGGAGCATTTTCCCCTTGTAGCCCGAGCCCATAATGACCGCGCCCGAGAGCCCCGCGCCGTAGCGGGCGATATAGTTTCGGCAGAAAAAGGAGCCCATGCTGTGCCCGAGGATATAGTAGGGAAGCCCTGCCGCCTCCGCCTGTACCCGCTCCTGAAGGGCGCGGATGTCGGAGAGCGCTATGTCGAGGCTCCTCTCGTCGTTGAAGTAGCCGAGTTTGTCCTTGCCCGCGGCGGATTTGCCGTGACCGGCATGGTCCTCGCCGCAGACTATATAGCCCTTTTCCGTGAGATAGTCCGCGAATGGCGCGTAGCGTCCGATATATTCGCACATGCCGTGGATTATCTGTACCACTCCCTTAGCTTTGCCCTCGGGGCGCCATATCACAGCGTGGATAGTAGTTTTTTTGTCCGCAGACATATAGGTCAATTCTTCCATTTCAGATACCCGTGCATTTTTTATTTTTTTGCCGCCCGCCCTTAGGCTTTGCGTCAGAGCGCGGCGGTCAGTAAAAGCAGATTGTTTTTTGAGATATCGAGCCCGCCGTTCTCTATTTTTTGCACGACGGAAAGCGCTTGCAGATTACAGGGAACGGGCACGCCGTATTGCTTTGCAAAGTGCGCCACGACGCCGTTGATAAAGTCTATGTCGCATTTTTTGCCCGCCTTCAGGTCGTAATACATTCCCGAAATTATGTTTTTGTGGTTTTTCATGGCGAGCGGCAAGAGCTTTAAGGCAATTTGTTTTTTTATGCCGCCCCTGCAGCCGTAGATTTTTACGATGTCGTGACCCTGTATTTGAGAGATACGCACGCCGCAGCTTTTTGCGACGGCAAACGCCTCGTTGAGCAGGGCGAGGGCGATTTTTTTCGCGGTTTTGTGGGTAGCCACCTCGCCGAAGGTCATGCCCGTGACCGCCGAAACTGCCGAAAACGCCGAGTTGACGGAAAGCTTTGCCCACCGCGCGCCGAGGAAATTTTTTTCTATGGCGACCTTGCCCATTTTGCCGAGAAGTTCGGCTGCCCCGCTGAGCGCGGGGTTGGACGGATCGTATCCGCCGAGGGCGAATGTTAGCTTTCCGGGATCGGAGGTGAGATTTGCACAGCCCGCCCCGACAAACGTAGCGCCCCACGACACTGCGCAGCCGAGCGTGCGTTTTTCGCCTATCACCGCCGCCACGGACGGCTCGGGCAAGCCGTTCTGCATTGTGCATATCACGCCGCCGTCCTCGAGGTAGTCCCTTAAAAATTCGCAGATGGCGGCGTTCTGCCGCTGCTTGGTCATTAAAAATATTATGCCGTACCTGCCCGTCATTTCCTCGGGCGTGAGCGCGGTGACGGGGACGGTGAACTCCACCGTGCCGCCTATTTTAGCCCCGCCCTCCCTGAGGGCCTGTACGTGGGCTTTGTTGCGGGTGATCAGATCTATCCTGCCGCCCGCCTTTGATATGTACGCGCCGAGCACCGTTCCCATGGCGCCCGCGCCGAAGATAGCCGCTCTCAAATTATAGCTTTCCTTTTATGTCCCGCATATTCCTGTATTATTTTGGTTTTTTGCTTGCCTTGACGCTGTGACCCTTTAAAAAGAGGGACAAGCCCTTTATAATATGTCCGTTGAGAATTTTTATGAAGCCCTCAGTCCGCTTAGCGTCGAACGCGGCGAACTGGGCGATAGCCTTTACGGGGGAATGGAGAAGGGTGCCCTGCTGCATGGGCTTGTTGCGCATGGCGCAGAGCGCGCATCTCACAAACAGGCGGGTGAACGCCGATTTGGAATTTTTCAGCTCGCCGAAGGGCGTGAGCAGCTCCGCCACCACCCTGCCGCGCGTGGTATAGTTGAGCTTGGGCTCCGATGGCGCGTTTACGGGAGGAAGGTCGGCGGGAACCTCCGCGCACTCTCCCTCTATGGATATCTCAGCCGAATGTACTGTGCATTGGCTGTTTTTTGAAATATATACGGTATATTTGCCGCTGACCACGGTATTCCTGCGGGCGCGGACGTCGTATATGGCAAAGGTCTCCTCAGTGAACGGAATAAATACCGTTTTTGTTTCGCCCGCCCTTAAAAACACTCTCTCAAAGCCTGCAAGGCGGGGCGATATTTCATGCGCGCCCTGCGGGAAGCCTATATAGACCTGCGGAACGTCGGCGCCGTCGCGCAAGCCGCGGTTGGTCACCGTGAAGGTCACTCCGCGGAGGTCGGCGCGGGGCTCGGAATATGAAAATTCGGTGTAGCCCAAGCCGTAGCCGAAGGGATATTTTGCGGGGACGTTTGCCGATAAATAGTATCTGTAACCGACCGCAAGACCCTCGGCGTACACCGTGTAGTAGTCCGCGCGGTTGAAATGTTCCGTGGACGGGAGTTCCTCCGCGCGGTTGAAAAAGCTTTCGGCGAGACGCCCCGACGGAGCGGCTGCGCCCGAAAGGATATCCGCCGCGGCGCGCGCCGCGCCCTGACCGGAAAGACCGAGATAGAGAAGCGCGTCGCAAGAGACGTCCCACGACGTGTCTATTGCCCCGCCGCACGCAAGAAGGCAAATTACTTTCCTGCCGCGGTTTTCAAGAGATCTTACGAGCCGTATCTGTTCTCCGGGGAGCGCGAGCGTAGATTTGTCGCGACCCTCGGTGTCGCCCTCGTACATGGCGAGACAGACTATGACGGCGTCGGAGCCGTCTATCAGCCTGCGGGCTCTTCTGCCGGCAGCCTTATAGCCGCCGCAAAAGCCCGTGACGGTGAAGTTGCTTTTAAGCGCGGAGAGTATGCCCGTCTTACCGTCCGCGTGGACGTGCGAGGAGCCGCCGCCCTGTATGGGAGCGTCCACCGCCGCCTGCCCGAATACCGCGACGCGGGAGCCGCGCTTCAACGGCAGTACGCCGTCGTTTTTTAAAAGCACCGCGCTTTCACATGCCGCGGCATATGCAAATTCCGCGTGCTCTCTGTTGTCATACTGTATTTTTTGCGGCTTGGGACGGGCGGAAGCCGTCCTTAAACGGGAGGCGCAGGCTTCTATTTCATCCCCCGAGATCTCGCCGTTTTCAAAGGCTTCGACCAGTATCTCCGTGGATATGGGGCATGCGGGCATCTCCAGATCCGCGCCCGCCTTTACGGACTTCACGCGGTCGTACGTGCCGCCCCAGTCGGATACGACAAGCCCCGAAAAGCCCCACCCGCCGCGGAGGACGCCGTCTATCAGCTCCCTGTTCTCGTTGCAATATACGCCGTTTATTTTATTATAGGAGGTCATGACCGCCGCGGGGGCGGAGGTTTTAACGATGTGGGCGAACGCCGCCAGATACAGCTCGAAGAGGGTGCGCTCGGAAATCACGCTGTCGCTTGCGCTGCGCGCACACTCGCGGTTGTTCGCGGCGAAGTGCTTGACGCACGCCCCGACGCCCGTGGACTGGACCCCCTCCACATACGCCGCGCCGAGTTCGCCGGTTAAAAAGGCGTCCTCGGAAAAATATTCGAAATTCCTGCCGTTATATGGATTGCGCTTTATGTTGACGGCGGGCGCGAGCAGGATATCCACGCCGTGCGCCGCCGCTTCCTCGGCTATCCTGCGCCCGACGCCGTAAACAAGGCTGCGGTCGAAGGAGCAGGCGAGCGCGGAATGTGCCGGGAACGAGGTTGCGGGCAAGGAGTCCTTTAACGCCATGCCGTCGCCCCTTCCGCTCTGCATCCTCAGGCCCGAGGGTCCGTCGGCAAAGTACAGGTCGCCTGCCTGCCAGAAGCCCCTGCCCGTTATATACTCCGCGGATGTGCGGATAGTTTCTACGGTATATTTATTCATAAAAACTTATACTGTTTTATATTTTACCATATCATATTTGTTTTTGCAATTATGTCTTTGATTATTTTTATAATTTATGGGCGTTTTTTGAATAAAATTTTGAAAAAAGAGGAGCTGAGCGGCCCCTCTTTTTATTTACACGTTCTGTTCGCTGCGGCGGGCTTCGCGTTCGCCCTCGTCACGCATTGCAAGGCGCAAGCCGTGACCCGAGATGATGGGCGAGATTATGAGCCATATAGACGCGAGCGCTATGAGCGAGTAAATTATGATCGAGCCGACGCTGCGGGGGCCCTGAAATATCCAGCTTACAAGGTTGAAGTTGAATATGCCGTATAAGCCCCAGTTGAGGGCGCCGACGATCACGAGTACATAAGAAATAATGTTAGCAATGACCATATTTTTTCTCCTTGAAAAAAAGTATGGACCTTTTGGTAAAATTTATACCGCCCGATGACCCTGCTCTGCCCTTGACAACCGCCGCGGCATAATCTATAATTATTTAAGCTATGAAAACTTCAAAAAGCGTAGACCTTTCGCTGAAAGCGTTTACGGGGATAGCGCTTGCCATTGCCCTTGTACTTACCTTCACCGTTTCGGACTACTACATATTCGACAAATTCACAGAATACGATCCCCTGTTCATAATCTGCCAATGGGTAAAAAAGGCGGGGCTGCTCCTCTTGCCGCTGGCGGCGTTTTTGAAAAAGCGGAGTTGCGCCGATATCGTAAAATACATTCTGCCGGTATTCGTTGTAGCCGCGCTGTTTACATACGGGAAATTCTTTGACATAACAATGCTCACGGAGGAAGCCTCGCCCGCGGACAAGGTGTATGCGCACATAAACGAGTTCATACCAAAGTCCGTGCACCAGCTGCTGTTCTTTTTGGAGAGCGAATTTATGCTCGCCGCGTGCGCCCTGCTCTTCGTGCGGGACGGCTTTAAGGTGAATTGGAAATCATTCAAGTGGCTCCCCGTCGCCGTTGCGGCTGTGACTCCGCTCAATGTTTTTGAAAATTTTTACAACGAAAATCTGTTCGACAACCGTTCGGCGGAATTTATTGGGGACAGCTTTTTGCTCTTTAAAAGCTTTACGGTGTGGCACCTTCTGGTGGTGGCTATTCTAATAGCGTTTACACTTGGGTGCTACTACTTCCTGCGCAAAAAGCCGAGGGAAAAGCAGGGCGAGTATCTCGTGGCAATGGCGATAATACTGCTCATACAGTACCACAGCAAGGACTCGGTTGTGATGGGCGACGGCTATAACGTCTATTACACCGTGTTTGCCTGCATACCGCTATTTATTTGCAATATCGGCGTGTATGTCGCCTGCCTTTCGGTGTTCTTCAAAAAAAGAATACTCTACGCCATTTCATTTTTCGTGCATGCGGCGGGCGCGATCACCGTATTTTTGTACTTCGGCGACAGCATTTCCAACTACGGCATATTCTGCGGATATTCGATACTCTACTTCTGCCTCACGCACTGTCTCCTGTTTACGCTTTCGGTTTTGCCGACGGCGTTGGGGCACTATAAGTTCAAGCCCAAGGACGCGATAATTCCCCTTATTTACTACTGCATAGTGATAGTGGTCGCCGCCATTTCGAGCGCGCTCGTGACCTCCGCCTCCATGACGTTCTCATACGGCGGATATACGCTTAAAGAATACGTCGAAGGCAGTATGCTGCCTTCGGAAACGGAATGGCTGTACCCCAACTACGCGTTCACGCAGAAAAACCCGCTGCCCATACCCGAGCCCGTGCTGAACGTGAGGATATGGAGATGCGATATGAATATTGCATATCTCATAATTCTCTATGCCGTGTATGTGGGGCTGTTCTATGCCATGAACGGCGCGTACTATGCGTTTTTGGCAATACGCAGGCGCGTTTTGGCAGGGCGTGCGCCCGAAGCCGCGCGACCCGCGCCGGAAACTGCCGCGCCCGAAGCCGCTACGCCCGAAGCCGAAGCCGAGGCGGCGGCGACCGAGGACGAGTTGTCCGACGGACAACGTTAAATGCTCGCTGCGCTCGCGTTAAATACGCCTTCGGCGTGTTAAATATTTGCTGCGCAAATGTTAAATATCGGCTCCGCCGATGTGAAATATTGCACTGCGTGCAATGTTGTGGTAAAAATTATCAGAAATGTCTGGGCAAGTCAGCGGCGTGTCGCCGCAAGCGTATCGCTTGACCTTAGTTTCTTTATTGCGTTGGTTATTGACTTACTTTTATACAAATCAAGCAGCGTATCGCTGCAGCCAAGCATCTTAATCGCGTTAGCTCTTAACTTACTTTTTGTACAAGCGGCGCGCCGAATGGCGCGCCGCTTTCTTTATGCGGTGAATTGGTTGCTCCCACCCGCCCTTTCAGGGCAAGGTCGGGGTGGCATTTCATCGAGCCTCGACCAGTCCACGAGGGGATTATTTCGCTCGGTCGCGCGCAAGCGGTCTCCCTTCGGCTCAAAATGACAAGGCTTAATGGGCGGCTAAATTATTTATACTCCCCTCAGTCTCGCTTCGCTCGACAGCTTTCTCACACGGCGTAAGGACAACGCCGTGTTCGGGCACCGCTCGCGCCTTGCACTATGCGCTCACTCATCTCGCGCGGCAAAACAGCGCTACTAGGCTGTTTTGAATACTCCGCGCTCGTCCTCGCAAGCGAAGGGCGCCACGGTTAGGGGTGCAATTACGGAGTCAGCAAGCGGTTAGAAGCGAGCACCGTCTGCTGCGGATGGGTTACTCCCACCCGCCCTTTCAGGGCACCCTCCCCCGTCGGCGACGGAAGAGGGCAAGGCGGGGGCGGTTGTGGGAGCGGCAATTACGGAGTTAGCAAGTGCGCAGATACGAGCAGAACGACGCTTATACACGCCGCTCGGGAGATGCAACGGGTCAGAAACGAGCAAGACAAGAAGCGTGCGCAAACGACGACGGGAGCGTACACAGAAGTACGTGTCGCACCGAAGGCGTTAGCCTTACCGAGGAGTGCGCAAACGCGACACAGTATTGCGAAGTTTATCACCCGTTGGCGTTAGCCTATCTGTGGGCGTAGTCCTTCACCGAATTAGCTATATTAGTCATATGATCGCCTATGCGCTCCATGCCGATGGCAAGTTGCAAATATATCGCGCCCGCCTCGGGGGTGCACCTGTTCTCGCTCAGCCGCCTGAGGTGCGACTGCTGCATCTGCGCGCACATGGCGTCGGTCGCCTGCTCCTCTTCGTCCACCTTCTGCATATAGCTTAAGGTTATCCTTTCAAAGGTCAGCTCCACGTTTTTATATAGCTCCGTAAGGTGCAGGTCCATCTGATGGATCTCCTCCTGCGCGTGCTCGGAGAATACTATTTTGTCCTTGACCGCCATTTGCGCGTACTCGACTATGTTTTCGGCGTAATCGCCTATCCTCTCCAGATCGCTTGTGACGTGATAGAACGACGAGAGCTTCTTTTCGTCGGTCTGCGACAGCGGCTCAAGCGAGAGCTTTACAAGGAAGGAAGATATGTAGTGATTAAATTCGTTTATATGCTTTTCGCGGGCGGCGAAATCCTCTGCCTGCGACAGATCGCCCGATAAAAGCATTTCGAGGGACAACTTGTAGTTGGCAAAGGCGAGCTGACCCATTTTTATTATCTGCTTGCGCGTCTGGCCGATGGCTATTGCGGGAGTTTTGAGAAGGCGGTAGTCGAGAGTTTCGTCCTCCTCCCCGCTTGCCTTTGCGCCCTTTTTATCGCGCACGACGAGCATAGCGAGGCGCACGAGGAGATTCTGGAAGGGAAGCAATATAAACGTTGTAACTATGTTGAAGAACATATGGAATACGGCTATCTGCAGAGCAACGTTGGGAATGAACGACTGCAAAAAGCCGACGAGGGCGCCGCTGACCGCGGGAAAGGACAGCGGAATTATAAATAATATGCCGCCTATAAGGTTGAACGAAAAGTGCACGAACGCCGCCCTTCTTGCGTTTACCGAGGTGCCGAGCGAGGACAAAAGCGCGACGGCGCAGGTGCCGAGGTTGGTGCCGAGTATTACGAAGATGGCAAACTGCATATCCACCGCGCCCTGCGAGGCGAGGGACATCACTATCGCCGTTACAGCCGCAGAGGACTGCACAAGCCCCGTTAAGAGCGCGCCGAGTATGAAGAGAACGGGTATCTGCCATGTGAGTACCCCGCCTCCGCCGCCTATCGCCGCGAACATATCCTTTACAGCCGAGGCTATGGGGTTGTCGACCGCCGTGCCGTTCACTATTATTTTTTCAGCCATGAGCTCGCCCATTGCGGAGGTCATGGTGGTCATGCCGACGAATATCAGACCGAGCCCGGCCAATATAAGACCTATCTGCTTGACGATATCCTTTTTGCCGAACATGTTCATCATCACGCCCACAAAGGCCAAAAAGGCGAATATCGCCGCCGTCTCTATTCCGCCGCCCGTTGTGGAGACCGCCGTGATAAGCGCGGTTATCGTGGTGCCGATGTTCGCGCCCATTATCACGGGGACAGCCTGCGTCAAGGTCATCAGTCCGACGTTTACAAAGCCGACTATCATGACCGTTGTTGCGCCGGAGCTTGTGACGAGCGCGGTCACCGCCGCACCCGTGCCCACGCCCACAAAGCGGTTCTTTGTGGCCTTTGCCATCAGCCTGCGCATGTGTCTGCCCGCAGCCTTTTCGAGGTTGCCGCCCATCATGTTTATGCCGATCATCAGCGCGGCAATACCGCCCAAAAGCAAAAGAAAGTTGTTTATAACGGTCAATACGTCGCCGAAAGCAAGCGACGCCAGCATTTCAGTGCCCATAGATCACTCTCTCTCTTGATTGGCGACAAAACGCCGCCGTTTATATTGTAACAACAAACGGCAATAAATGTCAAATGAAATTTTCTGTGATTATAGGTTGCATTTCGGCGGCTTATAAATTACAATATAGATATGTTCAACATAGTTTTGGTGGAGCCCGAAATTCCGCAGAATACGGGCAATATTGCAAGGACCTGCGCCGCAACGGGCGCAAGGCTTCATCTTGTGCGCCCGCTCGGCTTCGAGGTGGACGACAAGCACCTCAAAAGGGCGGGGCTGGACTACTGGGGCGACGTGGAAATTTTTTATTACGATTCCGTTGAAGAGGTTTTTGCGGCGTTCCCCTCCCCGCGCTTCTGGTTCTTCACGACCAAGGGACAAAAAAGGCATACGGACGCAAAGTTCGGGGACGGCGACTTTCTGGTGTTCGGCAAGGAGACGCGCGGGCTGCCCGAGGAGCTATTGAAAGAGCATAGGGAAAGCTGCTTGCGCATACCGATGCTCGGCGAAACGAGGAGCCTCAATTTGTCGAACTCGGTTGCGATAGCCCTCTACGAGGCTTTGAGACAGTTAGACTTCGAAGGTTTTAAAACCGAGGGACAGCTGCACAGGTTAAAATGGGATTAACTTCTTTACATTTTAAATATTTTATACTATAATATGAATATGGAACTAACTAAAATTGCCGTTGCGACAAGCAACAAGGGCAAGCTCAGGGAAATCAGGGATATTTTTACGGAAGCCGAGCTTGTTTCCATGGAGGAGCTCGGGTTTACGGGCTTTATAGAGGAGAAGGGCAAAAATTTCCGCGCAAACGCCATGATAAAGGCCGAGGCGATAGCCAAGCTCTACGGGCTGCCCACCCTTGCCGACGATTCGGGGCTGTGCGTCGACGCGCTGAACGGCGCGCCCGGAATATTCTCCGCACGCTTTTCGGGCGAGGGCGAAGCGGCGAACAGACGGCTGCTTTTGAAGAGAATGGAGAACCTTACCGACAGAAGGGCGCACTTCGAGTGCGCGGTGTGCCTCTACCTTCCCGACGGGCATACATACTTCGGCGAGGGGAAAACCTACGGGAGAATACTGTACGAGGAGATAGGCACGTCGGGCTTCGGCTATGACAGCCTGTTCTTTTCGGACGACCTCAAAAAATCCTTCGGGCTCGCCTCGGAGGAGGAGAAAAACACGGTGTCCCACCGCTTCCGCGCGCTGCAGGATCTGAAGAGCAAGCTGAGATGACCCCATGAAAAGCGTTGTGATAGTTTCGGATACGCACGGCAACAGACGGGCACTCGAGGCGCTGTTCCCCGTTATGGAGGAGAGCGAGTACATAATCCACCTCGGCGACACGTCGCAGGACGGCGGATATCTGAGGGCGAGGTTCCCCGATAAAACATATATCGTAAACGGCAACTGCGACCTTATGAAGCTCGGGGAGAACGAACTTGTGCTGGAAATAGAAAACGTTAGAATTTTTGCCTGCCACGGGCATTTGTATTCGGTGAAATATACCACCGCCAAGCTTGCGGCGCGGGCAAAGGAGTTGGGCTGCGGAGTGGCGCTTTACGGACACACGCACTCGGCGTACGAGGGCGAGACAGACGGCGTGCTGCTTATAAACCCCGGCACGCTTTCGAGATATTCCCATAAAAGCTATTGTTATCTTATTGTAAACGGCGGAAAGGCGGTTGCGAAGATCGTTGACGCCGACGAGAGGAACATATGAAATTCAAGCATACATTCCATGTATTCGTGGACAATTTTTCGGTGACGTTCAAGCAGCTTTCATACAGGCTGGTGATACTTGTTGTGGCGCTCGGCATAAGCTGGGGCTGTTTGACGCCGTTCATAAAGGAGTTCATAAATTCGGAAGCGTTAAATTCGCTGCTTTCGGGCGTCCAGAACTTTGTTTCTCAGCTTTTGAAGGGCAACGTTTCGGAGCTGCCCACGATATCGGAGAGCGTGGCTTTGGCTTATGAACAGCTTTTGCACCTGCTGAACACGAGAATTACGGAGATAGTTCTCATGGGGCTGATGATGCTCGCGCTTATAATCGTCGAAAAATGGTTCACGGGGCTGGGCAACTATACCACCGCCGCTATCATAAACGATAAAATGGCGCTCAGAAAAACCTCGCCGTTTTTACGTACGCTCATAAGCAACTTCAAGGAGGCTGCGCTGTATAACCTCATCTATGTGCCGCTTTCGGTGCTTTACGACGTGCTTATAGCCGCTCTTGCCCTTGTGTCGCTGTTCTATATGATGCACGGCATTGCATACTTCTTTGTGATACTGTTCCTGTTCACCCTCATAATGCTGCTTGCGATAGCCGTTAAAATGACCTTTACCTGCGACTGGCTGCCCGCGCTCATACGCGGAAAAATGGGACAGAAGAGATCCATTGCTTATACCTTCTCGAGAAAGGGCAAGCGGACGACGGAGGTGTTCTCGACCTTTATAATTTTGGAGCTTATAATTTTAGCCCTTAACGTTATGGCGTTCGTATTCACATTCGGCGTGGGGCTGCTTGTGACGCTGCCGGCAAGCTTTGTAATTTTGATCTGCTATGAAATGGTGAACTATTACGACGACAGGGATCTGAAATTCTTCCTCGACAAGTTTACCATAATAAAGCCCGAAAAGGAGCGCGTCGTGACCCGCGAACAGTTCTTCAGGGGCGAGGATCCCGACGACGAACAATAAAAAATATGGGCTCAAAACCAACTTTTTTAACTTCCCCCCTTTACAAGGGGAAGTTTTTTTTATATAATTAAACGAGGTATAAAGGCATATATATCCCGATATACATAATTCAAGGAGGAAAAAATGAGTTACACTGACACCTACAAGAAATGGCTTACGGATCCCCGCATCTCGGCAGAAGGGAAAGCCGAGCTTGAAAAAATTGCGGGAAATAACGAGGATATAGAATACCGCTTCGGCGCAGAACTTGCTTTCGGCACGGCGGGCATGCGCGGCATTATAGGCTTCGGCACCAATATGATGAACGTTTACACCGTTAAACGCGCTACGCAGGGGCTTTCGGAATTTATTAAAACAAAGGGCGCGGAGGCGATGGAACGCGGCGTTGCCATCTCGTACGACACGCGCTTAAAGAGCGACGAGTTTGCAAGAGCCGCCGCAGAGGTTTTAGCTTCGAACAACATTACGGCGCACATCTACTCCATGGAGCACCCCGTGCCCATGCTGTCGTTTGCGGTGAGAGAGCTGAATACCTTTGCGGGAATTATGGTGACCGCCTCGCACAATCCCAAGCAGTACAACGGCTATAAGGTTTACGGCGAGGACGGCGCGCAGATGAGCCCCGAGGACACCGAGGTAGTCGTTAAATTCATAAAGCAGATAGACGATTACATAGACCCCCACACTCCCACCGAGGAGCAGAAGCTTAAATATATAAAAATCATTCCCGACAAGGTGGACAAGAAGTACTATGACGAACTTGAAAAACTGACCATATCCAGACAGGCCATTAAAAAATACGGCAAGGATCTGAAGCTCGTATATACTCCCGTTCACGGCTCGGGCTACATACCCGTCACCACTATATTGAAGAGGATAGGCATTAACGCGACCGTCGTCGAGGAACAGGCGCACAGGGATCCCGAGTTTTCCACCGTTGAGGTGCCCAACCCCGAGTTCAAGGAAACGCTCTCCATGGGCATAAGATATGCCGAAAAAATAGGCGCGACCGTCGTTTTCGGCACCGACCCCGACTCCGACCGGCTGGGCGTTGCCGTCAAGAACAACGAGGGAGAATTTGAAGCGCTTTCGGGAAACCAAGTGGGCATTTTGCTTTTGGACTACGTTTTAAACCGTCTCAAGGAAGAGGGAACGATGCCCGAAAATCCCGCAGTCGTCAAGTCGTTCGTTACGACCGGCATGGCAAAAGCCATTTGCGCGAGATTCGGCGTTACTCTGTTCGAGGTGCCCGTCGGCTTTAAGTTTATAGGCGAAAAAATAAAGCTGTGGGAGCGCCCCGACTGCGAGCGCCCCTACACCTTTGTGTTCGGCTTCGAGGAGAGCTGCGGTTATCTGCGCGGCACGCATGCGCGCGACAAGGACGCCGTTGTTGCCTCTATGCTCTGCGCTGAGATGGTTTGCTACTACACCTCGGTAGGCAAGACGGTATATCAGAGATTGCAGGAGATATACGACACGTACGGATATGTGCTTGACTGCAATATTTCGATACCCTTCAAGGGTCTGCACGCGATGGACGATATGAACAAGGTTGTGGACGGCCTGAAGGTAAACCCCGCGACGAAGTTCGATATATACAAAGTAACCGCGGTGCGCGACTATTCGAAGAACGTCAAGACGGATATTTTGACGGGCGAAAAGAGCGAGATAGGCTCGCCGCTGACCAACTGCGTTTACTACGAGCTGGAAAACGGCAGCTTTATCTGCGTGCGCCCCTCGGGCACGGAGCCTAAGCTGAAGATCTATTTCTCCGTAAAGATGCAGAAAAAATCAGACGCCGAGGAGGCGCTGGAAAAGATGCAGAAGGCTGTCAAAAAGCTTTTGGGCGCATAAAAAAAGTTCAAAAAAAATCCCAAGCCGGCGTGCTTGGGATTTTTTGTTTGGCGTTTCAAACAGCCTCGACCAGTCCACGAGGGGATTCTCTCGGTCAATCGCGCGAAACTCGCGCTCATATC
>CANQQD010000031.1 GCA_947625865.1 uncultured Clostridia bacterium | reverse complement strand
TCACATCGGCGGAGCCGATATTTAACATTTGCGCAGCAAATATTTACCACGAGCGCAGCGAGTATTTAACGCGCCGCAAGGCGTATAGGCGCGAGCGAAGCGAGTATACAAACACGCCCCGCGCAAAAGTTTGCGCGGGGCGCTTTTCATTCGGCGTCTGCGTTACGGTTTTTTTCAAGCAATCTGGCAATCAGCCTCGAAATGGCTTTAGCCTCCGCGGCGTTCATTTCTTCCTCCGATTCGCACAACAAAAGCTTTTCGATTTTTTCGGCAACGTCGGTCTCCGTACCCGCGCACTCGTTTGCAATACTTTGCGCTACAGTGCTCAGTTTATCCCCGCTGAAGTATCCCTCCAGAATGCAGGCGACGGCAAGACTGTCTGCGTTTTCGCCCTTTTTGCCCCTTAAAAACTGCTCGTATATCACATAAACCATCGTGGCGGCAGCCCCCACGGACAGCCCGCGCTCGAACATACGTCCGATGTTCTCCGGCGAGCAAAACGCCTTCGGTCCGGTAGCCGCGGCATACATAAAATACAGCGCAAGCCCCAGTGCAAAGGGCAGAAAGGTATAGATCTTTGCGGGCGCCTTTTTAAGAAGGGTTTTCTTTAAGATCTGGGTCAGGGCGGAGGTGACAATGCCCAGCGCCGCAACGTCAACGCCGTATAAGGTGAACAAGTCCATAATTTCAAAATAAGTCATAGAGCCTCTCAAAATTATTTATTTTCACCCGGTGCTTATATTTACCTGCAAAATGCGCCGCCAAAACGCTTTTCCGCAAAATAAATATAAAATATATATGTTACCGTTTCACATTCAAAAACTTGCAAAACCGCCGCATATATGTTACAATTTCAAGTATGAGAATGCACAAAAAATCCCACCTCGAGGAAAGACTTTCCGCCTGCGCGGACATATTGAAAACGCCCGACGTCACCGAGAAAAACATGAAGATATCCGCAAATATCCCCGACATATTGCCGCTTGAACGTATTTTCGGCAACGCCAACCCCGTATTTCTCGAGATCGGCTGCGGCAAGGGCAAATTTGTGTGCGAAACGGCAAAGCTTTGCCCGGACATAAATTTTGTCGCCGTGGAAAAGATATCCAATGTGCTTATCGAAGCGCTCGAACGCGCCAAGGCCGAGAATATTAGGAACGTATATTTTCTGAACTGCGCGGCGGAGGTGCTGCCGAAGTACTTTGAGGAGGGCTCCGTATCCCGCATATATCTCAACTTTTCCAATCCGCTGCCCAAGGAGGGCTACAAAAAGCAACGCCTCACCCACCCTAAATTCTTAAGCGTCTACAAGCGGCTTTTGAAGCGCGGCGGCGAGATAGTCCAGAAGACCGACGACAGGGATTTTTATTTGTTTTCGCTGGAAAGCTACAGGCAGTGCGGCTTTGACATTAAAGCCACGTGCGAAGATCTGGCGGCGGAGCCGGTGGAGGGAGACGTCGAAACGGAGCACGAAAAGCTCTTCAAGGAGCGCGGCAAGCCCATATTCCGCGTAGTGGCGGTGAATATATGACCCCACTTTGGATAGCTTTGACCGTATCGGGCTCGGTCGCGGGCGTGATTTTGATTGCCGTATTTCTATGGTTTTCCAACAACAGTATCTCAAAAACCCAATACGTGTTGAGTTTTCCGTGGGTAAAATCGCGGATCAAGATAGTGCAGGTGTCCGATCTGCACGGCAAATCCTTCGGCAGGCACAATGTGCGCCTCATTTCGTCCGTCGCCGCCTCGAAGCCCGACGTCATCGCAATAACGGGCGACATTATCCACAGATACACCCAAAAAAATATCGCCGTCGCCCTCGGAACGGCGTCTGCGCTTGCGGCTATCGCCCCCGTCGTTTACGTTTCGGGCAACCACGAAATGCGCAACAAGGGCTACAGATTTTTGAGGAAGGGGCTCATTGACGCGGGCGTTACCGTTCTCGACAACTCCTGCGCCGAATTTTGCGGGGTGACCTTTGCGGGCCTGAACGGCGCCTGCAACAAAAACGACGCCGTCCTCACGCTTTCGGACGACCCGTCCTGCAAAATTCTTCTCGCGCACATGCCCCACCACATAAAAAATTACGCGCGGGCGGGCTATCCTCTCGTACTGTGCGGTCATGCCCACGGCGGACAGTGGCGCATCCCGTTCACAAAAAAGGGCGTGTACGCCCCGGGGCAGGGGCTGTTCCCCAAGCTCATCTCGGGCGTCCACACCGAACAAAACACCATGATGGTCGTCTCCCGCAGTTTGGGCAATTCCGAATTTCCGCTCCGCCTTTTCAACCGCCCCGAACTCGTCGAGGTCATCCTCATCCCCCAAAGCTAATCACTCGCAAATTAAAAGCGGCTGCGCCCGTGCGCAGCCGCTTATGTTTATTTGTTTTATTTTACAAGCAGAGCCAAAACCGCCTTTACGGTATGCAGTTTGTTTTCGCCTTGATCCAGAACGAGGCTGTTCTTGCCGTCTATTATCTCCGACGTCACCTCAACGCCCCTGCGTGCGGGGAGGGAGTGCATGAAGTACGCCCCGTGGTTGGCTACCGACATCAGCGAGGGATTCACGCAGTACGGCTCCAGAATAGTCCTTTCGCGTTCGGTTATCACCGAATGGTAATTATAGCTGTCGGTATATACTATGTCCGCGTCCCTCACGGCTTCGGCGGGGTTGTCTGTGGCAAGAATATGCCCGAACTGCCTTATGGAGTTTAAAACCTCACGCTTCAGGGCAAACTCGTTGGGGGTAGCCACGGCTACGTCCATTCCGCACTTCAACGCGCCGAGCGCCAGCGAGTGCGCATTTGCCGAGCCCTTGCCCACGTATGCCAGCTTCAGCCCCTCGAGCTTTCCTCTCTTTTCCCAGATGGTGAAAAGGTCGCACACCGTCTGCAGGGGTATGCTGCTCTCGTTCGTGGAATTGATAATGGGGATGGACGACACGGCGCAGAACTCGTCAAGCTCCTTTTGCGGTATTCCGCGGGTGACGAGCGCGCCCACGCCGTAGCGGCTTATGACGTTTACGATATCCTCGATATTTTCGCCCGCCCGCATATCCTTTTCGCTGTACGGCAGGTTTACGCAAACGCCGCCGAGCTGGCGCACGCCGATCTCCAGCGCCGAGCGCGTACGCAGCGACGTATCTCCGAAGAGCAACGCTATCGTCACATTCTTCAAAATGCGCGTGTCCTCGTGCGCTATGAATTTGGACTTCATCGCCTTTGTCGCATATAAAATTTCAAAGAGCTCCTCGGTGGAGAAGTCCGAAATTTTTGTGAAATGCTTTTGTTCTATGCCGTAGGAGGGCGAATATCTGTTAATATCCATCTATTAAACCCCGAAAAAAACAATACTTTAAAATTATTATATCACGCGCGCCGGCGTTTTTCAAGCCTTTGAGCGTTCCCTCTCGGAAAATATGCAGCCGCAGTAGTCCTGCCTGTACAGTCCGTGTTCCTTCGAAAGCTCAATGCTCCTAAGATATCCGTTTCTCTTTTTGAAGTCGGAGGGCAGCCACATATCCCCGCCGAGAGCAAAGCCGATCCCGTTTATCTTTTCGGCGTTTTTGAGCGGACTTATGGTAAGCGTGGTGGTAAAATAATCGAATCCGCCCGCCTTTGCCAGCTCGCAGGTCTTTTTAAGCCGCAACTCAAAGCACTTAAAGCATCTTTCGCCGCCCTCGCGCAGATCCTCGAGCCCCTTTACCGCGGAGTAAAATTCCGCCGTATCGTGGTCGCAGTCCATGATCTGCGCCCAGCCCGTGCTTTTAACAAGCCTTATAAGTTCCGCTTTGCGCCGCTCGTATTCCTCGTCCTCTATGTTCGGGTTATAGAAGAGCACGGTTATATCGAAGTTCTCCTTCAGTCTCTCCAGACACGCTGAGGAGCAGGGCGCGCAGCAGCAGTGCAGAAGCAGCTTCTTTTTGCCGCAGAGGCTCTCCGTTTTTTCGCGCATCAGCTTGTCGTAATCTGTCTTTGCCATGACTGAATAATAGCACATTTTTGCGCTTTGCACAACAATTTTTCAGGCCCGCGGCAAGGTCCGCGCCAAAATAAGCCTCCGCGCGCAAAAAAATTTACTTTTCCCCCTCAAAGCACTTTGAAAAATTTCCGCGGTTGTGCTATATTATATATACAGCGTAATTTGCGCTATCCAAAAAATAAGCGGAGAAGAACATGGCAAGTTTACAATTAAGCGGCGTCGGCAAGGTCTATCTTTCGGGCGAAACCGCGCTCTACGATATAAATTTAGAGGCGGACGACAGGGAGTTTATAGTTATAGTCGGCAACGAAAAGTGCGGCAAGAGCTCCCTTTTGAAGGTCATCGCCGGTCTGGAGGAGGCGTCCGCAGGCAGCGTATTCATCGACGGCAAGGACATGGCGGAGGTGGACCCCAAGAACAGGGACATCGCTATGGTGTTCAGGCAGGACACGTTATATCCCTCGCTCAACGTCTACGACAATATGGCGTTCGGTCTGAGACTGAGAAGAGCCCCGCAGGCTCTCGTCGACCAGCGCGTCAAGTCCGCCGCGGAGATTTTAGGGCTTACCGAGCACCTCTACCGCAAGCCCAAGGTTTTGAACTCCGCCGCCCGCCAGCGCGTGGCTATAGGCAGGGCGATGGTGCGCGAGCCAAAGCTCTATCTCTTCGACGAGCCCCTCGCGGGCGTGGACGAGGAACTCCGCAGGGACATGCTCAACGTCATAATCAACGTGCAGGCAAGAATGAACGGCACGTTTATATACGCCACTAAAAATCTTTCCGAAGCGCTGACCATAGGCACCCGTCTCGTCGTTTTGAAGAACGGCTTCATCCAGCAGATCGACTGCCCCGCAAACCTCTACGACTATCCGTCAAACACCTATGTCGCGTTTTTCATAGGCTCGCCCACCATCAACTTTTTGCAGAACGCAAAAATAATAAAGGAGGGGGAGAGCTATTTCGCCGAATTTAAGGGCGGCAGACTTCCTCTTGCAGGCAATATTGTGAGCCGGTTTGAAAATATCTCCGCATACAGCGGCTCGGACAAGTCCGTCATAATAGGTATAAGACCCGAGGACATAAAGACCTCCGGGGAGGGCGAAATTACGGCTACACTCGGCAAAACCGAGTCGGACGGCGAAACCACCTATGCCGAGTGCGACCTTTCCGGTCAGCCGGTCGTCGTCACCTACGAAAAGGAGGGCGAAAAGGGTGCGGAAATAAAGCTTGCCGTCGATACTTCGAGATTATATATATTCGATTCCGAAACCCGCTTGACGTTGCTTGCCCGCGACGGCGGATATATAAACACAGGCAAAAAGGACGCCGATTTCAAGCCGCTCCCCTATCCCGAGGAGCAGGAGAAGATGGAAAAGCTGAAGCCGCAGAAGAACGCTCCCAAAAAGAAATTAAGATAAATCTTTAAGACCCCGCACGGGGTCTTATGTTTAAAGCCGCCTACAATATTTTATAAGCCCGCAGCCCGCGGAAAAGCGCGATGCGGGCTGTCCGTGAAAAAAACAATATGCTTGACGTTTTTCTCGACGCATTGCTGGATACGTTAAAGGTTTTGCCCTTTCTGTTGCTTATCTATATAATTATAGAGCTGTTCGAGCACAAAACTTCCGTATTCGGCGACCATAAAATTTTACAGGGCAACCTTGCCCCTCTCATAGGCTCCGCCGCGGGGCTTATCCCGCTGTGCGGTTTTTCCGTGATGGCTGCAAAGCTCTATGAAAACAAATATATCCGCACGGGCGCTCTTCTTTCCGTATTCATAGCCACCTCCGACGAGGCGGTTATACTTTTGCTCTCCGACGTCACCGACGTCCGCGCGCTCTCGGCGGTCCTGCCCCTTCTTGCAATAAAATTCGCACTCGCGCTCATAGTCGGCTATGCCGCAAACGCCCTGCTGTTTAAGGAAAAGGTTTATGAAAACGTGCAGCCCGGCGGCTCCGCGGCATACTCCTGCGGTCACGAAAAGGGCGGCGATTCGCCGTGGAAGCTCTACCTTTTATATCCGCTGCTGCACGCCCTCAAGATCGCCGCTTACCTCTTTGCGGTCAACTTCATCTTCGGCGCGCTGATCTTTTGGGCGGGAGAGGAGAATATAGCCGCCTCGCTGGCGGTCGATCCCTTTCTCCAGCCCCTCATAACCTCGGCTGTCGGTCTCATTCCCGGCTGCGCCTCGAGCGTTATTCTGACCTCCGCCTACACGAGCGGTATAATAACCTTCGGCAGCATGACCGCCGGTCTTATAGTCAACGCCGGCATGGGCTTTATGATACTCCTCAAAAACCCTCGGCTTCTGAAAACCAACCTCGCCATCATAGCCGTTCTCTTTGTCCTTTCCTATCTGTGCGGCATTTCGGTCAACGCGGCTGCGCCCATTCTGCCCTTTTAAGCGTCCCCGCGCCCTGTAAATTCAAATACTTATAAATTAAATCGTTATAAATCAAATTCTTATAAATTTAAAAAATTTTTCCTTCCTGCGCTTGACAACCCATGTCAGGCGTATTATTATATTATTATCATATGATTAACCGTTCATATAAAAGGAGCATAATATGAAAGTGTGCGACGAAGAGGATCTGCACGAGGCGCGGCTTAAAGATGCGCTTGAAAAAATGCCCTCCGACGGGCAGATAGAGGAGATGGGCAACCGTTTCAAGTCCATAAGCGAGCCCTCGCGGCTTAAAATTTTGCTTGCGCTGGCGGGCGGCGAACTGTGCGTCGACCACATAGTGGAGGCGGTGGTCGGCAACCAGAGCGCCGTGTCCCACCAGCTCAAAACGTTAAAGGCTGCGCGCATAGTCAAGTGCCGCCGTTCGGGCAAAAAGATACTCTATTCCATTTCCGATTGGCACGTAATGACTATAATAGAGCTTGCAAAGGAGCATCTCAACTGTGAATAATATAATAAAGATCGAGGGGCTCGACTGCGCCAACTGTGCCCGCGAGCTCGAGGAGGAGCTTAAAAAGCTTTCGGGCGTCGCCTCGGCCACGGTCGACTTCATGGCGCAGAAGGTCATTGTAGACTGCGAAGAGCAAACGCTTGAAAAAGTGAAGTATGCCTGCAATCATTTTGAAGAAGTGAGGGTCGTGGAAGAAGGGGCGGAGCCCCGGAATAAGGAGCGCATATACGGCGAGAAAATAAAAATAGAAAATCTTTGCTGCGCCAACTGCGGCAGGGAGCTCGAGGAGGAGCTGAATAAGATAGACGGCGTCCAGGCGGTCGTGGATTTTATGAATATGCGCGTAATTCTGAACGCGCAGACTCCGGACGCCCGCGAGCGCGCCATATACACAATCTCCCACTTCGAGGACGTAAAAATCGTCGACGGCAGGGAGAAGAAGAGCATATTTCGGGAGCATAAAAAGGATATTATCTGTCTGATATGCTCCGTATTCCTGTTTATCCCCGCGCTCGTTCTCGATCTGACGGGCATTGCGTGGGGCAGTCTCGCGCCGCGCGTCTGCACCTATTGCCTCTATGGCGCAGCCTATCTTGCGGCGGGCCATCCCGTGCTCGTAAACACCGTAAAAAATCTTGCCCGGGGCAGGATATTCGACGAAAATTTCCTCATGACCATAGCCTCCATAGGCGCGATAATTTTGGGGATATTCACGCACGAGGGCTTTTTCGAGGGCGTTGCGGTAATGCTGCTATACCAGCTCGGCGAGCTTCTGCAAAGCATAGCCGTCGGCGCGTCCCGCAGCTCCATAACCGGGCTGATGGATCTGAAGAGCGATACGGCAACCGTCATAGCGGACGGCGAATACCGCACCGTTTCCCCCGAGGAGCTGCAAACGGGTGATAAAATACTTATAAAGGCGGGCGAAAAGGTGCCCGTGGATTGCAGGATATTAAAGGGCGAAACCTCGCTCGATTTGAAGAGCCTCAACGGCGAGCCCCTGCCCAAAAGCGCGGGGGTAGGCGACGAGATCCTGTCAGGCGGCATAAACCTTACGGGCGCTATTGAGGCGGAGGTCATAAGGGAATACGCCGATTCCGCCGTCGCAAAAATTTTAGAGCTCGTCGAAAACTCCACTGCCAAAAAGTCCAAGCCCGAAAAATTCATATCGAAATTCGCAAGATACTACACCCCCGCGGTCTGCGTAGCCGCGCTCATAGTCGCCTTCGCAGTTCCCTCAATAATATATTGGGCTGCGCCCGCGCACGCGTGGGTCGAGCTGTTCAGAGAATGGGTATATAACGCCCTGACCTTCCTCGTCATTTCCTGCCCCTGCGCGCTCGTGATCTCCGTGCCGCTCTCCTATTTCAGCGGCATAGGCAGGTGCGCCCGCTTCGGTATCCTCGTAAAGGGCTCAACCTGCCTCGACGAACTCGCCCTCGCTACCGTCGCCGCGTTCGACAAAACGGGCACCATAACCGAGGGTTCTTTCAAGGTCGTGAAATATACAAGCGAAAAGGCGCTTCACCTCGCCGCCGCGGCGGAAAAATATTCCTCGCACCCCATAGCCGCCGCCTTTAAGGATATTCCAACGGACATATCCGCCGAAAACGCCGAGGAGCTCGCGGGCAGGGGAGTAAAGTGCACCGTAAACGGCGAGGTCCTCCTCTGCGGCAACGCAAAGCTCTTGTCCGGCGGCGGCATAACGTTTCCCGAAATCGAAAGCGTCTCCACCCTCGTGTACGTCGCGTTAAACGGCGCATATGTGGGGGTCATCGAGATAGACGACGGCATAAAGGAGGGGATAAGGGAGGCTGTTTCCGCACTGAAGTCGGGCGGCGTGACCTATACCGAAATGCTCACGGGCGACAGCAGGTCCCGCGCCGAGGCCGTGGCAAGGGAGGCGGGTCTCGACGGCTGCGTCGCCGAGCTTCTGCCCGATAAAAAGCTCGCCCGCGCCGGGGAGCTGAAAAAGCTCGGCAAGCTCATATATGTGGGCGACGGCATAAACGACGCCCCCGTTATGACCTGCGCGGACTGCGCCGTTTCGATGGGCAAGGTCGGCTCGGACGCGGCTATAGAGGCGAGCGACATAGTGCTCGTCTCCGACAACATCTCGCTCATTCCCAAGGGCAGAAAAATAGCAAAGGGCACGCGGCGGATAGTCGTGCAGAACATAGTCGGCTCGCTGTTCGTGAAATTCGGCCTGATGATCTGCGACATAATTCTCGCTTCCCTCATTGCCTGCGGCATAGCTGTGTCGCCCTTCCCGCTCATAGTGTCTGTAGTGGCGGACGTGGGCGTCATGCTGCTCGCCGTTTTAAACGCGATGCGCGCCTCGCTCATAAAATAGCCCGAAAAAATAAATTTCAGCCGCCGTCTGCGGAATTTCCGTCGGCGGCTTTACTTTTTACGCCGTTTATGTTACAATAAAAATATGGATAAAACTGACATGCTAAAAAGGCTTATAAAAGCCGCCCGCCGCGAAGAAAAGGCGGAGCTTGTATTAAAAAACTCAACATATATCGACGTTTTCAGCGGCAAACTGCAGCGAGGAGACATAGCGATAGTCGGCGGAAGGATAGCGGGAGTCGGCAGCTACGAGGGCGTGGAGGAGATAGACTGCTCCCGCTACACCGTGCTCCCCGGCTTTATCGACGGGCACGTGCACATCGAAAGCTCCCAGCTCTCGCCCGAGGAATTTGCCTCTCTCGTAGTTCCCCGCGGCACAACGTCGGTGATAGCCGACCCGCACGAAATAACCAACGTCTGCGGGATAGCGGGTTGCGAGTATATAGCGACCGCGTCGAAAAACGTCCCGCTCGACGTATATTTGCAGTTGCCCTCGTGCGTGCCCGCCACGCCCTTTGAAACGAGCGGGGCAATTCTTTCGGGCAAGGACGTCGCTCACAACATAAAAAACGAATATGTATTCGGTTTGGGCGAGTTTATGAACTATCCGGGCGTTGTGAACTGCGATCCGGACGTGCTCGAAAAGCTCGCGGCTGCGCACGCCGCAGGCAAAATAATCGACGGTCACGCGCCGTCGCTTAAGGGCTACGAGTTAAACGCATATCTGTGCGGCGGTATTTCCACCGACCACGAGTGCGTCACCCAAGCGGAAGTGGAAGAAAAGATATCCAAGGGCATGTATGTGGAGATCCGCCACGGCTCGTCCACCAAAAATCTCGGCAACGCCCGCTATATGACCCAGGAAAACTCCCGCCGCTTCATTTTATGCACCGACGACAGGCACGCCGTGGATTTGAAGGAGAAGGGGCATATCGACGACGCTTTGCGGCACATGGTCTGCGATTACGGCGTCGACCCCGTCACGGCCGTCAGGTGCGCCACTTTGAACGCCGCCGAATGTTATGGGCTTAAATGGCGCGGGGGCGTCGCGCCCTTCTACATAGCCGATCTCGTTGCAGTGGACGATCTGAAAAATTTCAACGCCCAATTAGTTATAAAGGACGGCAAAGTTGTGGCAAGGGACGGCAAGCCCCTCTTCGACACCTCCGTCCGCTATCTTCCCGGGGCGGTATTGAACACCGTCCGCCTCAAAAGGCCCCTTACCGCCGACGACTTCAGGCTCGCTCTCAAGGGCGGCAGGGCAAAGGTAATGACGTTGGAGACGGGCGGTATAATCACAGGCTGCGAGGCAGCCGAAGTCCGTTCGCAAAAGGGCGACGTCGATATAAAGGGCACCGACATATTGAAGCTCGCCGTAGTCGAACGCCACAAGCTTACGGGCAACATAGGCAAGGGCCTTTTAAAGGGCTACGGCTTTAAGGGCGGCGCAATGGGCTTGACTGTTTCGCACGATTCCCACAACATAATTCTTTTGGGCGACGACAACGCCGCAATGGCGGCGGCGGCCAACGCCCTGCGGGAGACGGGCGGCGGCATGGCTATCGCCGAAACGGGCGGCGGCGTGCACACCGTGGCTCTCGATATCGGCGGCCTCATGTCCTCGCGCTCCGCCGCGGAGCACATACGCGCAAGCCGCGCCCTCTCCGAAAAGGCATACGCCATGGGCGTAAAGAGCGGCTATGATGCGTTCATGTCCCTCGCCTTTTTGTCCCTCGCCGTAATTCCCGAGCTGAAGCTCCTCGACGCGGGGCTTTTCGACGTCGGAACGTTCTCGTTCACCGATATAGAGGTATAAAAATGAACATATACGAGCAATTGGCAAAAAAACTCAACGACCGCCTTGCGGAATACGAAACGCCCGTCAGGGCCGAGGTCCGCTCGCTCACGCATAAGGGAGTAGTCTATCCGTTCGTCGCGTTCGAAAATCCCCAAAACCACATGGGCATCGCCATAAACTACGACGAGGGCGAGTGGACGATAGAATTTTTGGGCACCCACGCGCGCGAGCCGGACATGGAGGATTTCGACGAATATCTCTTCGGCGCATACATTCTCCCTATACTTGCGGACGTGCTCGTCGTGGCTATCATGCCCGACGGCGGACAGGTCACGGTTGATACCCGCCGCCTCGACGGCGAAGAGTTTTCCGCCGCCGCGCTTTCGGAAGCCGCGGACGTGAAAATACTGAGCTGGAGCGACGGTCTGCCCGAGGAAACGCTTATGCGTTGCAGGGCGTACGCAAGGCGCCTTTACAGGTAAATTCCGGTCGGCGCGGCATTACGGAATATCCGCGGCTATATTTTTCCAAAAAAAAGCAAAATTTTTAAAAAAACGATTTTACTTATACGGTAAAATATTGTACAATTATGGTTGAACCATTATATAAATTGTTTATAAAAAAACGTACACGCGGAAAAACAGTTGTTCCGCGCGCAAAAGTACTTTGAATTTCCGTAAGGAGTAACTATGGGACTTGTTAAATTCATTCTCGGCTCCGACAACCGCGGCGCCTTAAAAAAACTCGACAAAATGGCAGACAAGGTCGAAGAGCTCGAACCGAAATACGCCGCTATGTCCGACGAGGAGCTGAAGGGTCAGACCAAAATATTAAAGGACAGGCTCGCCGCCGGCGAAACGCTCGACGACATTCTCTACGACGCCTTTGCCGCTCTCCGCGAAGCAAGCTGGCGCGTGTTGAAAATGAAGCACTTCCACGTCCAGATAATGGGCGGCATCTGTCTGCATCAGGGCAGGATAGCCGAAATGAAGACGGGCGAGGGCAAAACGCTCGTCTCCACATTGCCCGCATATCTGAACGCGCTCACCGGCAGGGGCGTGCATATCGTAACCGTAAACGACTACCTTGCCAAGCGCGACGCGGAATGGATGGGCAAGGTGCATAAGTTTATGGGACTCACCGTCGGCGTTGTCGTTCCCGGCATGGACGACAGGGAAAAGCAGAAGAGCTATAGCTGCGATATAATTTACGCCACCAACAACGAACTCGGCTTCGATTATCTGCGCGACAATCTCAAAACCTCGCTCGCAAGCATGGTCCAGCGCGAGCTCAACTTCTGCATTATCGACGAGGTGGACTCCATACTTATAGACGAAGCCCGCACCCCCCTCATAATTTCAGGCAGGGGCGGCGAGAGCTCCAAGCTCTACGAGGACGTGGATAAATTCGTCCGCACGCTCTCGGGCGGCTTCGACGACGACAAGAAGGACGCCGAGAAACACGCGCCTTCCCGCAAAAAGAAGGAACTCTCCAAAGAGGAGCAGGAGGCTCAGGACCGCCTCACCCAAATTCTCGAGGACATGGAGAACTGGGACTACATCATAGACCGCAAGGACAAGTCGGTCACCATCACCGAAAAGGGCGCGGAGAAAGCCGAAAGATTTTTCAACATACAGAACCTCGGCGACATAGAAAACGCCGATCTGAACCACCACATACAGCAGGCGTTGAAAGCGCACGAGCTCTTCCATAACGGCGAGGAATATATAGTCTCCAACGAGGGCGAAATTCTGATCGTCGACGAGTTTACGGGTCGTATTCTCAACGGCAGGCGGTATTCGGACGGGCTCCATCAGGCTATCGAGGCCAAGGAGCACGTAAAGGTAAAGGAAGAGAACAAAACGCACGCCACCGTCACATTCCAGAATTATTTCCGTCTCTACAAAAAGCTCTCGGGCATGACGGGTACGGCAAAGACCGAGGAGGACGAATTCAGAACGATCTACTCCCTCGACGTTGTGCCCATTCCCACCAACAAGCCCGTGAAGAGAGTGGACTATGCGGACATGATATATTCCACCGTAGAGGGCAAGAAGAGGGCTATAGTAAACGAGGTGGTGGAACGCCACGCCAAGGGTCAGCCCATCCTCATAGGTACGGTAACGGTCGACAAGTCCGAGGAGATATCCCGTCTTTTAAGGCGCAACGGCATAAAGCACAACATATTGAACGCCAAGAACCATGAGCGCGAGGCCGAGATAGTCGCGCAGGCGGGCAGACTCAACGCCGTGACCATCGCCACCAACATGGCGGGACGCGGCACCGATATTCTTCTGGGCGGCAACCCCGAATATCTTGCCAAGAAGCGCATGCGCGAGGAGGGCTACGACCATGACATGGTCGAGGTGGCAATTTCCTACGCCGACCGCGAATTTACCGAAGAGGAGCAGGTCGCAAGGGCAAGATATGCCGAGCTGTACAGCACATATAAAATGGAAACGGACGCCGAAAAGCAGCAGGTTATCGCCGCGGGCGGGCTTTGCATACTCGGCACCGAACGCCACGAGAGCCGCCGTATAGACAACCAGCTCCGCGGACGTTCGGGCAGGCAGGGCGACCCGGGCGACTCCATATTCTTTATCTCTCTCGAGGACGACCTTGCAAAACGCTTCGGCGGCGAGAGCATGAAAAAGCTCTACTCGGTGTTCAAAATAGACGAAGACCAGTGCCTTCAGTCAAAGATGCTCACCCGCTCCATAGAGAACGCGCAGAGGGCAATAGAGGGCAGGAACTTCGGCATAAGAAAGAACACTCTCCAATACGACGAGGTAATGAACGAACAGCGCAAAACCATATACGGCGAGCGCATGAAGGTATTGAAGGGCGAGGACGTCCACGAGCAGATGCTCAAATATATTCCCGACTATGTGGAAAAGATCGTCGGCGAAACGGTGAACACCGAGGAAATGCCCGAAAAATGGGACGAAACGGCTCTTAACGAGGCGCTGTCCCAAAAGGTATATCCCGAGGAGTGCACGTTTGTGATAACCCGCGAAATGCTTGAAAAGTGGGATTATGAGCACGCAATTAAAAAAATAAGCAAGGAAGTCATAAACGCCTACGAGCAAAAAATAGTAAACATAAGCGCAATGACGCAGGGTCAGGTAGACTATCACCAGATCGAGCGCAACGAGCTTTTGCGCAGCGTCGACAGGAACTGGATAGACCATATCGACGCCATGGATCAGCTGAGAAAGGGCATAGGTCTGCGCGGGTACGCCCAGCAGGATCCCATAATTTCCTATAAAACAGAGGGCTACGACATGTTCGAGGAGATGATAGAGCGCGTGCAGACGACCACTATTTCCCGTCTTTTAAAGGGCAGGATAGTCCGCGTAGCCCCGCAGGCTCCCGTACCCAAGCAGATAATTCCCCCTCCCAAGCGCGAGGGAATAATGCCCATGAATCCTTCGGTCAGGGCGCATGCACAGGAGGTAATGGAGCAGCGCATAAGGGAGCGCGAGGCGCAGAACGCGCAGAACGCGCAAAACGCCCAAAACGCACAGCCCGCGCAGCAGCCGGATGCGGCGGTAAATGAAGCAAGCCGGCAGGCTCCCGCGGCACAGCCCGCACCCGCGCAGGGTATGACCACCGAGATCAAGCGCGTGGGACCGATGGCGGGGCCGGTTATAGGCGACGCGCCGCAGCCCCCGCAGGACTTAGCCACCAACATCGGCGGCAAGGCTATCCCCAAGGTCAACGACAAAAAGAAGATAGGGCCCAACGACCCGTGTCCGTGCGGGTCGGGGCTTAAATACAAGAAGTGCCACGGCAAAATAGTATAGCTCCCGCTGCAAGCGCGTATATACGTCGCATAACATTGTTGCCTTTGCGTTTTGCTTGGGTCATGTACGTCTATGTACACTCCCCGTCGCAAAGCCGCAGGCGCCTCGTTCTGCTCGTATCTGCGCACTTGCTAACTACGTAATTTCCGCTCCCGCAATTTTAAAATAAATTGCCTTGCCCTCTTCCGTGGTAACGAGGGAGGGTGCCCTGAAAGGGCAGGTGGGAGTAACTACCTTCCTTGTCATTCTGCGCGAGCGAAGCAACGTCCTCACCTCAAATGTCATTCTGAGGAAGGCGCAGCCGACGAAGAATCTGTGCCTGTGGCACTTCTTATAATCTTCACCACAACATTTTGCTGAGCAAAATATTTCACATCGGCGCAGCCGATATTTAAAATGCGAAGCATATTTCGCACGAGCGAAGCGAGTATTTAACACGCCGAAAGGCGTATTCAGCGCGAGCGAAGCGAGACTGATTGGAACCATTTATGTTTAAAGCAGACGATTACAGATTAAAACTAAAAACTCTTGCAGACAGCCTCGCAGAGGCGAAGTACGCGCTCGATATCGACAATCTGGGCGCGCGGCTCGGCGAGCTCAAAACCGAGCAGGAAAAGCCCGAAGTATGGCAGGATCTGGAAAAATCAGCCAAAATCGGCAGGGAAATTTCCTCCGTGGAGAACAAGCTCTCAAGCTATAAAAAGGGCGAAAACGCCCTTGCCGACGCCAACGCCTTTGTCGACCTCATCGAGGAGGCGGACGACGAGAGCCTCATTCCCGAGCTCGAGCAAATGATCTCCGCCGCCGAAACGGATATTGAAGATATGCGCATACGCGCGCTGTTGAAGGGCAAATACGACGCAAACAACGCCATTTTGAACCTCCACGCGGGCGCGGGCGGCACCGAGGCATGCGATTGGACGCAGATGCTATACAGAATGTACTGCCGCTATTGTGAAAAGCAGGGCTTCAAAGTGACCGAGCTCGACTTTGAGGACGGCGACGAAGCGGGCTTGAAGAGCGTCAGCTTCAAGGTCGACGGCGAAAACGCCTACGGCTTTTTGAAGGCAGAAAAGGGAGTGCACCGCTTGGTGCGCATATCCCCGTTCGACAGCAACAAACGCCGCCACACGTCCTTTGCCTCGCTCGAGGTAATGCCCGAAATCGAGGATGAAAACGAGGTCGAGATCCGCGACGAGGATATAAGGATAGACGTCTACCGTTCATCGGGCGCGGGCGGGCAAAAGGTAAACAAAACCGAAACGGCAATAAGAATAACGCACTTCCCCACGGGCATAGTCGTCACCTGCCAGAACGAAAGGAGCCAGCTCCAGAACAAGGCTATGGCGTTCGAATATCTGCGCGCGAAGTTAGTCGAAAGGCAGATAGCCGAGCGCGAAGCCTCGGACGCGGAATTAAAGGGCGAGATCAAAAAGATAGAGTGGGGCAGCCAGATCCGCTCCTACGTATTCTGTCCCTACACGCTTGTAAAGGATCACCGCACGGGCTATGAAAATTCCAACGTGCAGGCGGTCATGGACGGGGATATACAGGGGTTTATAATAGACTACCTCAAAAAAACCGTATAATAGTTCACAAAAATTTTCGTGCGGTTGCGCGCACTCAAATTTTTCGTGAGTTTGAGGGCGCGTGCCCTCTGCCCGCGATTTTTAAGAGCGCACATATAATATAATCGCGGGCATTCACCTCGCTGAGGCGAAAGGGTTCGCAAATGGGGGCTTGCTGCGCAAAAGCGTGGTTTTGCTTGCAACGTAAATTATTTTGAAATTGCTCGTTTCTAACCCGTTGCAGACTTCGTAAATCCAGCTCCTGCAATTTTCTAAATATGTGTCCCACTAATTACACCCTGTCATTTTGAGGGATATGAGCGCGATTTCGCGCGATTGACCGAAAGAATCCCCTTGTGGTCTGCTTTTGGCTGTTTGAAACAGTAAACCAAAAGTCGCTTCGCGACAGATTCTTCGGTCACTCCGTTCCCTCTGCCGTTTCCCCAAGGGAACCCTCGGCAGGGCGTCGCTAACGCTC
>CANQQD010000030.1 GCA_947625865.1 uncultured Clostridia bacterium | reverse complement strand
CGTGCCATCTTCCGTCACCGACGGGGGAGGGTGCCCTGAAAGGGCGGGTGGGAGTATGCCTTTAGTTTTTTTGCTCCCCTCAGTCGCCTACGGCGACAGCTCCCCCCCCCGTTGGGGGAAGGAGCCAAGGTTTGGGGGGCGTTGCAATTACAGAGTCACGGCTTTGCAATTCAGCGGTGCGTTGCAATTACGAAGTTAGCAAGCGCGCAGATACGAGCAGAACGACGCTTATACACAACGCACGGGAGATGCAACGGGTCAGAAACGAGCAAGACAAGGAGCGTGCGTAAGCGACGACGGGAGCGTACAAAGACGTACGTGACCGAGGAGTGCGCAAACGCGACACAGTATTGCGAAGTTTATTACCCGTTGGCGGGAGCCGCGTTAGCTACGCACTTTCGAACTGCGAATAATACAACTCCGAATAATACCCTCCCTCCGCCATCAGGCTCTCGTGCGTGCCCTGCTCCACTACGTTGCCGTCCTTCATAACGAGTATCTTGTCGGCGTGGCGGATGGTCGACAGCCTGTGCGCGATAACAAAGCACGTCCTGCCCTTCATAAGGTCGGACATGGCCTCCTGAATTATCTGCTCGGTGCGTGTGTCGACGTTTGAGGTCGCCTCGTCAAGGATCAGCATGGGAGAGTCGAGGAGCATCGCGCGGGCTATGGTGAGAAGCTGCTTCTGCCCCTTGGAAATATTGACCGCATTGTCGGTTAGGAGCGTATCGTAGCCGTTGGGGAGCTTTGTTATGAAGGAATGTATTTTTGCAGCCTTGCAGACGCGTATCACGTCCTCGCGCTTAACGTTGCTGTTGCCGTAGGCGATATTCTCATAGACTGTGCCCGCAAACAGCCACGTATCCTGCAAAACCATTGTAAATGCGCCGCGAACGCTCGAACGTGTTAAGTTTTCCACGTTTTTGCCGTCTATTGCGATAGAGCCGCCCTGCGGGTCGTAGAAGCGCATCAAAAGGTTGATTATTGTGGTTTTCCCCGCGCCTGTATGCCCGACGATAGCCACCACCTGACCCCTTTTTACGGACAGCGAGAAGTCGTTTATAATCGTCTTGCCCTCCACATATCCGAAGTTGAGACGCTCTATATCCACGTCCCCGCGGACATTTTCAAGAACCTCGGCGCCCTCCCTGTCGGCAGGCTCTGGCGCCTCTTCCTTTACCCTGAACACCCGCTCGGCAGCCGCTATTGCCGACTGAAATTCGCCCATAATGTTTGCTATTTCGTTGATGGGTCCCGAAAATTTGCGGGAATAAAGTATGAACGACGAGATTTGCCCGGGGGTCATTCCGCCGACCGCGAACATATATAGCAGCGCGCCGAACACGCTGACAAGAGTGAGCGACAGGTTGTTGACCAAGCCCACGCACGGACCGGAGATAGTGCCGAAGTACTCGGCGCGCGAATATGCCTCTATCGCCTCCTCGTTCTTGACCTCGAAGTCGGAGATAATCTTTTCCTCGCAGTTGTAGGCGCGGGTGGTCTTCTGACCCGTGGTTATCTCCTCCACATATCCGTTCAGCTCGCCGAGCTTTTGCGAGCGTTTTCTGAATAAGGGCTGCACCCTGCCCACGATAATACGGGTCATTATCACAGACAGCGGCACCGTCACAACGAACACGAGCACGAGGATGGGGGCGATTATCAGCATCATCACAAGCGAGCCTATTATCATGACCGAGCTCTTCAAAACTATTATGACGTCGTTTGCGAGCGATTCTCCCACGGTGTCTATATCGTAGCTCAAAACGGAGATTATGTCGCCCGCCTGACGGGTGTCGAAATAGCTGACGGGCAGGGTGGAGAGATGCCTGAACGCGTCGTTGCGCATCCTTCTCACTATACCGCGGGAGATGTACGCCATGCCCACGGCCGAAAGATATTCAAGCAGCGCCGAAACTACGTAAAGTCCCACGAGCAGCCCCGCGAAAAAGGCTATCTTCCCGAAGTCGGAGTCAGCTATTTCATCTATCGCAAGCCCGCACAGCCATGGTCCCACGAGGTTGGACACGGTGCCCAGAATGTTTGCGCCGAAAACGAGCGCGAGCATGGGCAGATGGGGCTTGAGATAGGCGAAGAGATTTTTCAGCACGAACCTCTTGTCGACCTTCCTGTGCCCGAAGTTGCGGGTATCCTTTATGTTTATCCTCCTCACCGCCATTTCAGCTTGCCTCCCTCTCCGCGCCCATCTGCGTGGAATAAATAAGGTTGTACTCGCCGCACGATTTTATCAGCTCGTCGTGCCTGCCCGCACCTATGACCTTGCCGTCGTCCAGCACCAATATAAGGTCGGCGTGCTTTATAGAGCTTATCCTCTGCGCCACTATAACCTTGGTCACGCCTGCGTATGAGTGAGCCAACGCCTTTCTCAGGGCTGCGTCCGTGGCGTAGTCGAGCGCGGACGAACTGTCGTCAAGTATGAGTATCTCGGGAGACGCGGCGAGAGCGCGCGCGACGAGCAGCCGTTGCTTCTGCCCTCCCGAGAGATTGTTGGCCTTTTGCGCGAGGTCGAAGCCGAGCCCGCCCGGGAGCCCGTCCACAAATTCCCGGGCCTGCGCGCAGTCTATGGCTTTGTTTATTTCTTCATCCGTAAGACCCCTGCCGTAATCGACGTTTTCGCGCACCGACGCCGCCATCAAAAAGTCGTTCTGGAACACAACGCCGAACTTCCGCCTCAGCTCCGCCGTGGGATAGTTCCTCACGTCCCTGCCGTCTATGAATATCTGTCCGCCGCCCACGTCGTAAAAACGCATAAGCAGGTTTATGAGGGTGGACTTGCCGCTGCCCGTCGCGCCGATTATGCCCAGCGTCTGACCGGCGTATAAGGAAAGATCCACTCCCTCCAGATTGTTTTCCACGCCGTTATAGGAAAAGCTAACGTTTCTGAACTCTATCCTGTATCTGCCGTCGCCCGCGGGATAATCGCCCGTCTTTTCGGTTGTATCCGTCGAGAGAACGCTCTCTATCCTCGAGGCGCTCGCCGACCCGCGGGAGATGACGACGAATATTTTGGAAAGAGCTATCATTGCGTTGAGTATAATTACGAAAAACTGCAAAAACGCCAGCACCGCGCCCGTCGAGCTGTGGCAGACCGCGCCGACCACTATGAGCACGACGAGCCCGAGGTTGAGAATGAGTGTGGCGAGGGGGTTGGAGAGAGACATTATTCTGTTTGCACGAAACTCGGTCGCCGCCAGTTCCTGCGTGACGTCCTCGAATTTTTCCACCTCGTAGCCGCTCTTATTGAGCGCCTTTATTACCCGCACGCCCGTCACGTTCTCCTGCGTGCGGCGGACCATTTCGTCCTGCTTTTTCTGCACGGAGAAATATACGGGTATGCTCTTTTTTGTTATAAGAAATATAGTTATGCCCACCAGCGGCACGCAGGCGAGCAGCACGCAGGCGAGTATAACGTCCTGCGAGAACGCCAAAATAAGCCCGCCCAGAATGAGTATGGGCGCGCGCACGCCCAGCCTCAATGTGCGCGCCACCATCTGGTTAACGTAGTAGCTGTCCGAGGTGAGGCGGGATATGAGCGACGGCACGCCGAAGGAATCGACCTGTTCGGAGCTGAGATAGCTCGTCTTTTTGAATAGGTCGTACCTCAGATCGTGGGTCATCCTGCCCGAGGACTTTACCGTAAGCCTGTTGGCAAATATATTTCCCAGGAGCGCCATCACCGCGCAGCCGAGCATCGCGGCGCCCAAAACCAGCGTCCACTTGAGTTTTCCGCTGCCGTCGAGGGCGTCGTTTGCCGCCACGTCGTCGATTATCCACTCTAAAAGCAGGGGCAAAAACAGCTCGGCGACCGCGCCGATGAATTTAAGTATCAGCCCGAGGATCACCGTGCCCGTGTAGGGCTTTAAATAGCGCAGGGTCTTAGTCACCGTGACCCTCCATATACCTTATGGCGTTCCTGTACAGCCGCTCCGTGAGATACAGAAGTTGCGCCTTTTCCTCCTCCGAAAAGCCCTCGGTTATCACCTCGCGCCACCGTGCGTTCACGCCGCGTATAACGGGCAATATCTTTTCCGCCTTTTCCGTGGGATATACAAGGCTCACCCGCTTATCGCCGCCCTGTCTCCTCTCAACATATCCCAGTTCCTCGAGCGCGGCAAGCTGGCGGGCGACGTTGGACTTGTTCACAAACATTATCCCCGCAAGAGCGTCCTGCGAGATACCGGGATTTGCGCAAATATTGAGTATGTACTTTGCCTGATAGCCCTTCAGCTCGCAGACCTTCTCCAGCTGCTCCTCGGAATACCGCGTAGCCGAACGCGCCACCATATTTATGTTTTTTAAAAAGGTTGCCATAACTTCTCCGTCAAACTGTTTTGTTGCATGCGCAACGGTTGCGCGCGCAACTAATATATATTATATGCGCCCGCACGCGCGTTGTCAACAAAAAAAGAAAAGCAAGTCCGAAAATCGGGGACTTGCTTTATATTTTTTTGAGTTCGGAAAAGGCTCTTTATGTCAGGATATGGGCAGGGTGACCGTAAACGTGCTGCCCCCGCCCGTACGGCTCTCCGCCGAGATGTCGCCGCCCGACAGGGCGCATATGCGCTTGCAGATCGCAAGCCCCAGCCCGTTGCCCGCCGTCTCCTTTGCGGAGGCGGAGCGGTAGTATTTTTCGAATATTTTGGAGAGCTCCTCCTGCGGGATCCCGCAGCCCGTGTCGGTGACCTTCACCACAGCCGAGCCGCCCTCGCGGCGGAGCGAAACGGATATTTTTCCGCCCTCGGGGGTGAATTTTATGGCGTTGGAGAGCAGATTTATCCACACCTGTCTCAGCATCGCGCCGTCGCCGTCGATCCTGACGGGGGTCAGGTCGGAATCTATCTCAATGTGCTTTCCGTCCCACTCACGCTCGAGCATTATTATGCAGTCGGTTATCTCGGAATCGAGCCTCAGAGCCGCCCTTTCGCCGAGGAACTGCTGGTTTTCGAGCTTGGATAAAAGCAGGGTGCTGTCGGCAAGCTTGCCGAGCCGCCCCGCCTCCTCGGAGATTATTGTCAAAAACCGCTGCTCCTCCTCCGCCGTGAGCCCGCCCTCCAAAAGGAGGTTGGCAAAGCCCTGTATGGAAAAGAGCGGGGTCTTTATTTCGTGCGAGAAGTTATTGACAAAGTCGTCCCTCAGCGTCTTTACCGAGCGGAGTTCCTTGGTCATGCTGTTGAAATTTTTGTAAACCTTTGTGAAAGTGTCGCCGCGGCGGTAGTCTATTTCGGCGGAGTAGTCGCCCGCAGCCACGCGGGAGAGCCCGTCGATGAGCTTCTGCGCCTTTTTAGCCATTATATAGAACACTACCGTTGTGGTAACGGACAGAACGACCGCAAAGCCCACGAGCGCCACAAAGGTTATTGTGTACACCTCGAATTGCAGCCTGTTCGCGAGCACGTTCACAATTGTGACGGCAAGTTCGGCTATGCCCAAAAGCACTAAAAAGGTCAATACGGCTATGCCTATCAGAAGAAGTCTGCTCGTTTTTTTATTCAAAAAAAAGTCCTTCATTTCTTTATCACCGCCTTATATCCCACGCCGCGGATAGTGCATATTTCAAATTCCGTATAATTTTCGAAGCGCTTCCGCAGCCTGTTTATATGTGTGCGCACCGTGCTCTCGTCGCTCTCGGAGTTGTATCCCCAGACGCTGTCCAATATGTTGTCCTTTGTGAATATCTTCCCCGGGTAGGACAAAAGAAGATACAAAAGCTGAAATTCCTTTGAGGTAAGCTCCTCCACCTCGTCGCCGCGGCGCACGGTGTAGGAGGACTGCTCCACTATGACGTCGCCCATGGTTATTTTGCCCTCGTTGGAGATTTTAGCGCGGCGGAGAAGGGCGTCTATGCGCCAGATAAGCTCCTGAAAGTTGACGGGCTTGGTGAGATAGTCGTCGCAGCCCACGGCAAAGCCGTGACCCTTGTCCGAGAGCCCCTCCTTGGCGGTGAGCATTATGACGGGCGTATCGTAGCCCTTGGAGCGGATGGTTTCCACAAGGGAATAGCCGTCCATGCCCGGCATCATTATGTCGGTGACTATAAGGTCGATGTTCTGCGAGCCCAAAAGCTCCAGCGCTTCCCTGCCGCCCGCCGCGGAAAACACCGTGTAGCGCTGTCTGAGCCTCGTTGAGATAAGCAGGCAGACGTTGCGGTCGTCCTCTACCAAAAGTATATTTGCCATAAATTCCTTTCCTTTTATATACATTTTAGTATAATTCGGGCAAAAAATCAATCTAAGTTTATATTCATTTTATATTTGCAAGCTATATTTTGGGTGTAGACGGGGAAAATCTCCCCTGTTTTGTGAAAATATGAAAATAGTAATTGTTATAGACCTCATAGATAACCTCACGAACGGTTCGGTGATGACTGCGAGGCGCTTTGCGGACGGGCTCCGCGAGCGCGGACACACGGTCAGGATAGTCGCCGTAGGCGCCGACGGGGCGGACGACGTGGAGGTAAAGGAGAGATACGTTCCCCTTTTAACGGAGGTCTCGGCTAAAAACCAGATAAAATTCGGGAAATTCGAGCGCGAAAAGATAATGAAAGCGTTCGAGGGCGCGGATATCGTGCACTTTATATTCCCCTTCAAGCTTGAAAAGAAATGCAAGCAGCTCGCCGACGAGATGGGCATACCCACTACCGCCGCTTTCCACGTCCAGCCCGAGGACATAAGCTACAACGCGCACATAAACCGGATCCCCGGCATAAACAGGTTTATCTACGGCTATCTGCGCCGCAGTTTCTATAAGAATTTCAACCGCATCCACTGCCCCTCCAAATTCATTGCCAACCAGCTCGACAAGCACGGCTACAAGGCGGAGCTGTACGTCATTTCCAACGGATTCGACAAGAATTTCCGCCCGCCCGAAACGAGGGTGAAAAACGGCAAGTACGAGATAATAATGGTGGGCAGGCTCGCGCCCGAAAAGAAACAGAAGATATTGATTTCCGCAGTTGCGCAGTCTGAATTCAAGGATAAGATACACCTCACCCTCTTGGGCAACGGTCCGCTGAAAAAAAAGCTCCAAAGGCAGGCGGCAAAGCTGAACGTGGACTGCACGTTCGACTTTTTGCCCAAGGACAAGCTCATAAAAAGGCTGCAGGAGAGCGATCTGTACGTGCACGCCTCCACCGTGGAGATAGAGGCGATCGCGTGCATCGAGGCCATCGCGTGCGGGCTGGTGCCCGTAATATCCGATTCCGACCTCTCCGCCACGCCGCAGTTTGCGCTGGACGCGCGCTCGCTCTTCAAAAACGACGACGCAGCCGATCTCGCCTCAAAGATAGACTACTGGCTGAAAAACGAGAATGAGAGGATAATGATGGGCGGCATATACGCCGCGTCCGCAAAAAATTACCAGCTCGACAATTCCTTAAGACGCGCCGAGAGAATGTTCGCCGACGAGATAAACGACTTCCGTACGTCAAAGGCGGCGGCACGGGACGGGGAGCCCCGCGCCCTTAAGGATACGCCATAACCGGACAAATACAGATATAAAAGCAAAACCTGCGACATTTTTTGCGGGCTTTGTTTTTTTTACGGGTCAAAAATTTTAAAATGCGCATTATAATCTTGCAATTGCCGAAGCGTTAATGTATAATACTAAGTAGTTTGAAAGCAGGTTTAAAGGTTTGAACACAAAAGCTATCTCCAAACTTAATATGGCGCTTGATTGGATAAAGCGCGCGCTTTCTTCAAAAATTTTCCCCTACCTCACCGCGGCGGTAATGCTGCTGTGCTACTACACCGGCGGGGATATTCTTGCGGTTTATTATCTTGCCGTTCTGGCAATTTTGATGTTGTTGTTTTTGGACGACCTCACCCCGTTAATAAGCATTTTTCTGTTTATGTCGGTGTGCATATCCTTTATAAATTCTCCCTCGCGCACTGCGGGCAATTCCGATTACTTTTTCCAACCCGCAATTTTGGCACAGGTAATAACCCTTATCTCAATACTGGTTATAGCGCTCGTCTACCGCATCATTAAAACGTGCGCAACCAAACGTTTTAAGCCCACGGCGGTATTTTATTCGCTGTGCGCACTCTCGGGCGCTTTCCTTTTGAACGGCCTGTTTTCCGCGGCATACACAATCGGAAATCTGCTTTACGGGATGCTGCTGTGCTCACTGTATCTGGGGATATTCGTTCTGATAAAGGATAATTTAAAGCTAAATAAAGATTCCTTTAAACATATCGCCCACAACTTCGTTGCACTGAGCATCTTATTGATTATCGAGCTTGTTGTGAAATATTTAACGCTCGGAAATCTTTATGTGGACGGCGGCATAAACCGCGATCTATTATCTTTCGGCTGGGGAGTTTATAACACTATGGGGATGCTCCTGTTGTTGTGTATTCCCTCCGTGATATATCTTGCAACCCAATATAAGCACGGCTACCTGTTCTATATTTACTCCTTTGTGTTGCTCGCGTGCTGCTTTTTGTCAATGAGCCGCCAAACAATGGTCGGCGCAATAATAATATATCCAATGTGTCTGTTTATGCTGTTCTTGCAGCCGTTAAACAAAAAGATCCACATAATAATTACGGCAGTTGTCGCCGCTGTGGCGCTTGTGTTTATAATTATTTACTGGAAACCGCTCTGCTCTGCGCTATACGACATATTTTCCAATGTGGTTACCGACGACGGAAAATTGAACGGCAGCGGGCGCGTGGGATTATACTTAAAAGCTATCGACGATTTCCGCAAATCGCCGTTGTTCGGCGAAGGGTTCTTCTGCTTATCTCTTTCAGATTGGCCTTGGGGTGAAAGCGTTTCGGGGCTCGGCATAAATTTACATTTCTACCATAACACGATCCTGCAAATGATGGGCGCCTGCGGGTTGGTCGGCTTGATATGCTACACCGTCCACCGCGTTATTACCGTCCTTTGCTTCTGCAACAATGTGACCCACGAGAGGAGCTATATCGCCGTTTCAATACTTGTGATATTGCTTATGAGCCTCCTTGATATCCACATGTTCGACGTGTTTCCCACGTTCACATACAGCTTTTTGCTTGCCGTGCTGGTCGCTACGGACAAAAAGCCCGAACGTAAACCTAAGATAGTCACAATAACTGTATAGACGTAAAAATATAAAAGCGGCGGCGGAATTGAAAAATTCCGCCGCCGCTTTTTCCCGAACTTTTTTCCTGTTACCGTTGATCCGTGTTGTCGGTTATCTTATAGGTTGGAACGAGTTTGGAAATGAGTTCCTTCATGTCCGGCGTCTCCGCATATGCGGCTTTGTAGAGTTCGTCCAAAGAACTCCACAACTTCTCCTCGTCCAGTTGTATGGGATTGGCTATGTTTATGAGCCCGTTGGGAGTTTTCTGCAAGCCCTCCTCGTCCATCAGCCTCTCCTCGTAGAGCTTTTCGCCGGGACGGAGTCCCGTGCACTTGATCTCGATATCCTCGCCCGGCTTCAGCCCCGAAAGCTTTATGAGGTTGACCGCAAGGTCGTATATCTTCACGGGTTCGCCCATGTCCAGAACGAATATCTGCCCGCCCCTGGCGTATGCGCCCGCCTGAAGCACCAGCGCCACGGCTTCGGGTATGGTCATAAAGTAACGTATTATGTCCTTGTGTGTCACGGTGACGGGACCGCCCTCGGCTATCTGCTTTTCAAAGAGCGGAATGACCGAGCCGTTGGAGCCGAGCACATTGCCGAAGCGCACGGCGACGAAATTGGTGTTCAGGCTGTGCCTGCCTATAGTCTGTATTATCATCTCGCATATACGCTTCGTTGCGCCCATCACGTTCGTGGGGTTCACCGCCTTGTCGGTGGATATCTGCACAAAGGTTTTTGCGCCGTACTTATCGGCGCAGCGCGCCACGTTCAGGGTGCCGAACACGTTGTTTTTTACGGCTTCGTTGGGGCTCGTCTCCATTAGCGGCACGTGCTTGTGCGCCGCGGCGTTGAACACTATGTCGGGCTTATATTTGCTGAACACGTCCTCCATCTTGCCCTTGTCGCGCACGCTCGCTATCAAAGCCAGAAGATTGAGCCCGGGGAGTTTGCGCTTCAGCTCCTGCTCTATGGCGTAGGCATTGTTCTCGTATATATCAAGAATTATAAGCTGTCCGGGATTGTGCGTAGCTATCTGGCGGCAGAGCTCGCTGCCTATGGAGCCCCCTCCGCCCGTCACGAGCACGGTCTGACCCTCTATATAGCCCATTATTTCGTCGAGGTTTACCTGCACCTGGTCGCGCCCCAAAAGGTCGGATATCCTCACCTCACGGAGCGCCGAGACGGTCACGTCGCCCGAAACCATCTGGTAGATGCCGGGCAGGGTCTTTACCTTGCAGTCCGTCTCCTTGCATATCTCGTAGATCCTCTTAAGCTCGGCCTTGGTCGCCGAGGGCGCGGCTATGAGTATCTCGTCTATGGAATATTTTTTGGCAAAAACGGGGATATCGGCCGTGCTGCCCACGACCTTTACGTTGTTTATGTCAAGCCCTATTTTCGAGGGGTCGTCGTCCACGACGCAGATGGGCAGATACTCTATTTTGTCGGTGGTCTTTATTTCGCGTATAAGCATTGTGCCCGCGTCTCCGCCGCCGACTATCATCGCCCTTACCCACTTCTTGCGGTTTGTGTTGAGGGCATATCTTATGCTTATGAAAAAACGCTTGGAAAAGCGCGAGATAAGCGTAAAGATGGCAAGCAGCAGTATGAACGTGAACATCACCTGCAGGCTTACTACGTTTTTAAACACAAAATGATACGCCACCGTGACGAGCAGCACGCACACGTCCGCGCCCAGCGCCTTTAACGTGTCGACGATGCCCGCGGAGCCGAAAATTATAAAGTACAGCCTGAACAGCGCGTACAGAACGCACACCGTCCCTATCTCGGCAAGATACCACCATAAAAGGTCCCATGTCCAAATTATGGTTCCGTTTACTATGAGGAGGGACAATGCCACCGAAAGCGTCACTGCGGCAATGTCGCAGAACAGCAACAGCAGTATGTTCTTTACCTTTGTAAATTGTTTAGCCATATTCTCTCTATCGTCCTTTATTCAACGGTCACGCTCTTTGCGAGGTTCCGCGGCTTATCCACGTCGTTGCCGCGGAGTACGCTCATATAGTAGGCGAAAAGCTGCAGCGGCACCACGGCGAGGCTCGCCGCAAAGCAGGGCTCCGTGCGCGGGAGACCGAATTTTATTCCCTCCGCAGCGCACTTGCCGTCAAAGGAAAACGACACGGTGAGCGCCCCGCGCGAGCGGGTCTCCTCCAAATTGCTTACCGTCTTTTCCGCGGTCTGCGGCTGGGTGACCATGGCTATAACCGGCGTGCCCTTTTCGATAAGGCTTATAGTGCCGTGCTTGAGCTCTCCCGCGGCATACGCCTCGGAGTGCATATAGCTTATCTCCTTGAGCTTTAAGCTGCCCTCGAGGCAGACCGCATAGTCTATCCCCCTGCCTATGAAGAACACGTCCTTTTTATTGGCTACGGAAGCCGCAAATTTCTGTATGCTCTTCTTTTTGGAGAGCACCTCCTCCACCTTATCGGGCAGGGCGAGCAGTTCGGCTATCAGCTCCGAATACCTTTCCGCGGAAATGGTCTTGTTCACGGCGGCAAATTGCAGGGCGAGCAGATAGCAGACTATAAGCTGCGCCGAATACGCCTTGGTTGTGGCTACGGAGATTTCGGGGCCCGCCTTTGTGTAGAGCACCTTGTCCGCTTCCCGCGCTATGGTAGCCCCCACGACGTTCACTATTGCAAGCGTGGTCAGTTTATGCTCCTTTGCGAGCCTCAGCGCGGCGAGGCTGTCCGCAGTTTCGCCCGACTGGCTTATGACGATGAATAGCTGCGATTTATCCAAAACGGGATCGCGGTAGCGGAATTCGGAGGCAAGCTCCACCCTGACGGGAATATGGACCATGCTCTCCACCACATACTGCATGACCACAGCCACATGGTAGGCCGACCCGCACGCGGCTATAACTATGCCCGAAAACTTTTTTATTTCCCTGTTGGTAAGTCCGGCTTCGGAAAAATTGATTTTGCCCTTTTTCAAAAAGGAATTGAGCGTATCCCTTATCACCTTGGGCTGCTCGTGCATTTCCTTGAGCATAAAGTGCGGATATCCGCCCTTTTCGGCGGTCTCCGCGTCCCACGTTATTTTCGTGACGCTCTTTTCGAGCGAGTCGCCGTCGAGGTTGTAAAAATCCACCTTCCCGCGTTTGAGACACGCTATCTCGCCGTTGTCTATATAGTAGACGTTGCGGGTGTATTTCAATATCGCCGGCACGTCCGAAGCCAAAAAGCTCTCGCCCTCGGTCACGCCGAGTATCATCGGGCTGTCCTTTCTTACGGCGTAGATCTCGTCGGCGCGGTCGGCAAATATTACGGCGAGCGCATAGGAGCCGCGCACCTTCAACACGAAGTTGGCAAGCGCCCTTATGGGGTCCTTGTATTTTTTATAATAATAATCCACGAGTTTCGTGGCTACCTCCGTGTCCGTTTGGGAGTAGAAGGTATATCCCCGCCTCGTCAGCTTTTCCTTTTGCTCGAGATAATTCTCTATTATCCCGTTGTGCACGGCGACGATCGTCCTGTCGTCGTTGCAGTGGGGATGGGCGTTGTTCTCCGACGGCTCCCCGTGCGTAGCCCAGCGCGTATGTCCTATGCCGCAGGCGCCCTTCAAAGCCTTGCCGCCCTCCGTCTTTTCAACGAGACAGTCCAGCTTGCCCGGCGCCTTGACTATGTTTATATTCTCTCCGTCGAACACGGCGATCCCCGCCGAGTCGTAGCCCCTGTATTCGAGCTTTCTGAGACTGTCCAAAATTATCGGGGCAGCCTCGCTATGTCCTATGTAACCTACGATTCCACACATTTTAAAGCCTCTTTCAAAGCCCTTGATCTACCTCATATCCCTTGGCTTTTATGACCTTTACGACCTCGTCCACGCACCGCGCGCAGATCTTGTCGTTCTCCGCCTCCGCCATAACTCTTATGAGCGGTTCGGTGCCCGACTCGCGCACGAGTATTCTGCCCGAGTCCCCGAGTTCCTCCTCAACCTTCCGCACGGCGGCTTTGACGTCCGGGTCGTTAAGGGCGGCGGGCTTGTCCTTCACACGTACGTTCACGAGCAGCTGGGGATATATCCTCACGGGCTTGCTGAGTTCCGAAAGCTTAGCCTTTTCGGCGAGCATGACCTCCATTATCTTGAGGCTGGTCAGAACGCCGTCGCCCGTGCAGGCGTATTTTGAAAAGATTATATGTCCCGACTGTTCGCCGCCCAGACGGTTGCCGTTGGCGGCCATATACTCATAGACGTATCTGTCGCCCACAGCCGTTTTTGCGTACTCCACGCCTATTTTGTCGAGCGCCTTATAAAGACCTATGTTTGACATCACCGTCGTGACCACGGTGTTGGTTATAAGCTTTCCGCGCTCCTTCATGTATTTTGCGTAAATATATAAAATTTTATCGCCGTTCACCACATCGCCGTTCTCGTCCACGGCAAGGCACCTGTCGGCGTCGCCGTCGTAGGCAAATCCCACGTCCAGCTTTTTATTTCTCACAAGCTCCTGCAGCCCCTCCATGTGGGTGGAGCCGGCGTTGAGGTTTATGTTTTCGCCGTCGGGCGAGGCGTTTATCAGATACACCTTTGCCCCGAGCGCCTCGAACACCGCCTTGGCTATCCGCCACGAGCCGCCGTTGGCGCAGTCGAGCCCCACGCGCTTGCCGCGGAAGGAGTACACGCCGAGGGAGATGAGATATCCTATGTATCTGTTCCTGCCCGCCTCGTAGTCCACCGTCTTGCCTATTTTGTTGCGCAGGGCGTACGGCGCCTCGGTATAATACTTGCCGAATACCTCCACCCCGCCGTCAAGATAATCCTCGATGAGCGCGAGCGTTTTGTCGTCCATTTTTTCGCCCTGGCCGTTTAAAAGCTTTATGCCGTTGTCGTAATATGGGTTGTGGCTCGCCGAGATCATTATGCCGCAGTCGAAGTCGTCCACCCGCGTTATATAGGAGACGGAGGGCGTTGTGGTAACGTGCAGCATATATGCGTCCGCGCCCGAGGCAATCAGCCCTGCGATCAGCGAAAATTCGAACATATAGCTCGAGCGGCGCGTATCCTTGCCTATAACGACCTTTGGCTGCTCGCCGTCCCCTCTCTGCCGTCTCAGCTCACCGAGATACCAGCCCAAAAATCTGCCCACCCTGAAGGCATGGTCGGCAGTGAGCCCCACATTTGCTTCTCCGCGGAAGCCGTCCGTCCCGAAATATTTACCCATATCAATTCCTTTTTACTACTTTATCTGTCGTTTTGATTATGCTGTCCGCGGGATAAATTCCCCTGAGCGACGTGAGCGGATACGCCGAGGAGCCCCTGCCGACTACCGTGCCCGGGTTAAGAACGCAGTTGCAGCCTATTTCCGCAAAGTCGCCCACGATCGCGCCCAACTTTCTGAGCCCCGTGTCTATCCCGTCCTTTCCGCCTATGCGGACGGGCGACTTGTCGGACTTGACGTTGGAGGTGATCGCCCCCGCGCCGAGGTGGCTCTTATATCCCAGAATACTGTCCCCGATATAGTTGTAATGGGGCGCCTGCACGTTGTCGAAGAGCACGGCGTTTTTCAGCTCGGTGGAGTTGCCCACCACGCAGCCCTCGCCGACTATCGCCGAACCGCGTATGAACGCGCAGTGTCTTATATCCGCGCCCCTGCCTATGATAGCGGGCGCGCCTATATACGCCGTCGGGGCGACGGTGGCCGTCCCGTGCACCCAAACGCCCTCCTTTACCTCGCGGTATTCGGGCGGAAGCGTTTTGCCGAGAGCCAAAATAAACTCCTTCAAGCCCGCCAACGCTTCGAACGGATATTTAAAGGAGCTTATATACTCCCCCGCCAGCGAATGTGAAAAATCAAGCAAATTGTCGAATGATGTCATAAGAGCCCGATAATGAAAATATTTTTCTTTTTTGTTTCACCTGTATATTATTCAACATTATGCAGTATTGTAATTTTAGCATATGAAAACGGCGTTGTCAAATTATTATATTATAAATAATATAACGGCGGGGCGTGCTTAAAGCGATTACTTTTTTGATCGGAATTCACTTTAAACGCGCGGAGCTTTAAATTTATAGGGCGTTAAAGTGAAATTTTAAATATTATCCGCAAAAAAAATAAAACGCCGTAAGGCGTTTTTTTCAGGCGAACCCGCCCTTGCGTTTTTTTACCGTCCTCGGCTTGGCAAAGACCTCCGCTATCCTCCCCGCAGAAAACACGGCGGCGCTGCCCGCCCAGCCGAACGCGAAAAGAGCCCACGGCGGATAGGGCAGCCCCGAGAACAGACCTATGATCTCAGGCACGGCCAAAAGCACGAGCGCCGCAGGACACAGAAAACGCACGGAAAAATTATATAGTGCGGGCGGCAAAACGAGCCTTCCCGAATATCTGTTGATCTCGGCGGCGAGCCCGCGCCCCTCCTTTGAGAGCCCGAGGGCGAGACACTCGGCTATGCACAGGACTATGACGTTGTAGAAATTTATGAACCTGTCCGAGATCTCCACCGTCATCTTCGCAGCCGTCGTGGCGAAAATGAGACTCAACGCCCCTGCCGCGGCGCAGAGGACGGGCGCGGCTTTTTTGCGGGAGAGAGTAAATTTTTCAATGAGCGGCGATAAAGCCGCCTCGAGCATGGATACGCCCGACTGCACAGCCATGAGCGTGAGAGAAAAATAGAACAGCGCCCCCACGGCGCAGCAGACCGCGGGGCTTTTGAAGAGCCCGGCTATTGCGGCGGGATAGACCGAAAAGGCGGTGATTATGCCCGAGGAGGAAATGCTGTCCTCGAGCCCGCAGCCGTAAACCGTGGTGAACAGCGCCACCGAAGCGAGCACGGATACGGCGGCGTCGGCAAAGGCGATGGCCAACGAAGCCGAATATATGTTGCATCTTTCTGGCAGATATGCGCCGTAAGCGGGCATTATCCCCACTGCGAGCGAGAGCGAAAAGAACACCTGTCCCAGTGCGTTTATCCAGAGTTCGGGAGAGGCGATGCGCGAAAAATCGGGCAAAAACAGCGCGGAGAGCGCTTCGGCGGAGTTGGGATAGAAGAGCCCGCGCGCGGAAATAAGAATGAGCAGAGCCACAGGCACGAACACCGTGAATTTTGCCGACGCGGAGAGCGCGTTCGCACCGCCCCTGAGGCACAGGCACATAAACACCCAAACTATGGCGATCGCAGCGCACACGAGCGGGGATATGCCGGTAATCGCGCCGTCCCCGCTTGCATGGAGCACGTTTTCGAAAAAATAGCTCTGCGGACTAACCCCGCCCTGCGAAAGACACACGGGAACTATTTCAACCGCCTCCGAAAGGAGCCAGCCCGCAAGTCCGGCGTAGATGACGGCGGTGAAGAGCGAGTTGGCGCACTGCGCCCAGCCCAGATGCCCGCCGCCCTTAAACAGGCTCGCCATGCACCGCGGCGCCCCGCCGCGCACCTTCCTGCCGAGAGCCGCCTCCGCGTTCAGAAGGGGGATACCGAGCAGCAAAAGTGCGCAGACGTATATGAATAAAAAGGTCCCGCCGCCGTACTTTGCGCACAGCCCGGGGAACCTCAAAGCGTTGCCCAGCCCCACCGCCGCGCCTACGCTCGCAAGAATAAAACCGCCCCTCGACTTAAACTTTTCCGCCATATTATATGGATATGAGGAGCGGTGAAAAATTATTAATCATAGTCCCGCGCGCCTTAAAAAAACGCTAACGGCGGCAAAGCCCCAAAAGCTTTTTCAGGGCTGAAACCCGCCTTACAGGCTCAAGGTTATCCTTTACGACGGTGTGCAGGCTGCCCTCCTCCGCGTCCGCGGGCTCATAGCCGCACGCCCTGTAAAGCCCGTCCGCACCCCGCTTAACGGCAAAAATTTCGCCGTCTTTTTTATGGAAAACGCAATATATAAGCGCAATTTGCTCCTTTTCCGGCTGTGCCCCGCGCGGCACGAAGTAGCCGACGAGATAGTAGGTTTCGCCGTTATATAAAGCATGGGGCGGCTTGAAAAATATCTTGCCCAAAGCCTTTTTCAGCTCGTAGGGCGAGCCGCCCGCAAAGCGGCGCCTCACCTCGTTGCACTCCAATTCGTACCCCACCCTTGCGGCATTGTAGAGCCTGAAATCTATGTACGGCACCACCGCCCCGTCCGTTTCTTTTTCTTCCATAATGAAAATTATATACGAGTATTCCTCGTAAGTCAAGCATATAAACGAGTATTCCTCGTAAAATATCGGTATGGAGACAAAGATCGCAGAGCGCGTAAGGGAGATACGGACGGAGAAAAAGCTTACGCAGATAGAATTCGGGAGGATGCTTGCGGTATCGCAGGACACGGTTTCGCTGTGGGAAAAGGGCAAGAGCCTGCCTACAGCCGAGTATATCATTCTGATTTGCGAGAAGTTCGGCGTTTCCGCGGACTATCTTTTAGGCTTAAAAGATTTTTAACAAGCGTACCGCTTGACCTTAGTATCTTTATTGCGTTAGCGGTGGACGAATGTTACCGCACGTCAAACGGCAAGCGTACCGCTTGAGCAGCGTGTCGCTGCAGCCAAGTATCTTTATTGCATTGGCGGTTAACTGATGTTACCGCACGTCAAACGACGGAATGGCTCCGCTGCCAAGTATCTTTATTGCGTTAGCAGCAGACGAACGATAGCGCACGTCAAACGACAGCGCGTCGGCAGCGTGTCGCCGCGGGCGGGTTGTCCGCAGGACAACGTTAAATACTCGCTGCGCTCGTGTTAAATACGCCTTCGTCGTGTTAAATATCGGCTCCGCCGATGTGAAATATTGCACTGCGTGCAATGTTGAGGTGAAGATTATGAGAAGCAGTTTTTTATACCCTTCACCCCTCCGTGCCATCTTCCGTCGCCGACGGGGGAGGGTGCCCTGAAAGGGCGGGTGGGAGTGGTGGCTCGCTTTTTATTACCCCTCCCCTCAGTCGCCTACGGCGACAGCTCCCCTCGCAAGCGAAGGGCGCCAAGGCTGGGGTGTGTTGCTCGACAACTCCCCCCTGTCATTCTGCGCGAGCGTTAGCGTCGTACCGAACGCGTAAGCGTTACGCC
>CANQQD010000029.1 GCA_947625865.1 uncultured Clostridia bacterium | reverse complement strand
TTCATATTTTTCCTCTGTTTAAGAATTTTGTTTGCAATCCTATTCTAACACAGTTGATTTATATGAACTACTTTTTTACCCTTACCCGTTGCACTTGATATGATAATTCACCTTTAAAAATTAAAGCCGCTGCGCGAAATTTCGCGCAGCGGCTTTGCCGTATTGCATTAATCGATAGGCGCCAGCTTAGCCGTGAAGTGGCGGAGTATGGGAGGCTCTTCCACAATCTTATAGCCCTTTATGCTTGCGGCGCGCTCCTTGATGTTTATGAGTGCGTCGGCTATAACGTCTAAATGCGACTGTGTGTAGACCCTGCGCGGTATTGCAAGCCTTGTAAACTCAAAGTCGGCTTGCAGCTGCTTGCCCGTGTCGGGATCGTTTCCGAGCATATAGGAGCCTATATCGCAGGCACGTATGCCGGCTTCCTTATAAAGCTCTATCGCAAGCGCCTGCGCGGGAAATTCGTAGTAAGGAATGTGGGGAAGCAGTTTCTTTGCGTCCACAAAAACCGCGTGACCGCCGACGGGGCTTTGGAAGGGTATTTCGGCCTCTTCGAGGCGTCCTGCAAGATACTGCATCTGACCTATGCGGTATTTAAGATAATTTTCGTCGATTCCCTCTTCGAGACCTATGGCAAGCGCCTCTATATCTCTGCCCGACATTCCGCCGTAGGTAATAAATCCCTCAAATGAAATGGTGCGTTGCTTTATGAGCTCGAAAATTTCCTTGTCGCGGCAGCCTATAAGTCCGCCCATATTGGCAATGGCGTCCTTTTTTGAGCTCATCGTAAAGCAGTCTGCATCCTCAAACGTTGCCTTGACGATATCCATAATGGAGCTGTTTTTAAATTCGGGCTCGCGCTGTTGAACAAAATATGAATTCTCAGCATAGCGGGCGGCGTCGATCATAAATTTTATGCCGTGCTTATGGGCGATTTCGCGCGTTTTTCTTATATTCTCTACCGAAACGGGTTGACCGCCTGCGGAGTTGTTCGTGATGGTCATTATAATAACGCCTATATTTTCCGCTCCGAGCTCTTCAATATATTTTTCGAGCTTCGCGCAGTCCATATTGCCCTTGAAGTCGTAATATTTTGCCGTATCGAGGGCTTCCGGCACAACGCAATCTATGGCGCGCGCCCCTGCAAGCTCGACATGCGCGCGAGTTGTGTCGAAGTGCATATTGGCAATGGCGTATTTTTTGCCCTGCAAAAGAATGGGGAGAAGTACTTTTTCCGCGGCTCTGCCTTGGTGGACGATCTGCACATAGGGGAGTCCGAAAATTTTATGAGCTTTTTCCTGAACCTTATAGTAGCAGTTTGCGCCGGCATAAGATTCGTCTCCGAGCATTATGCCCGCCCACTGGTCGGAGCTCATCGCGCCCGTGCCGCTGTCTGTCAAAAGGTCTATATATACGTCGCGCGAAGCTAAGGCAAACACATTGTAGTGGGCTTCGGCGATTTTTTGCTCGCGTTCTTCTCTCGTAAGAATTTTAAGGGGCTCAACGCTCTTGATCCTGAAGGGCTCTGGAAAGTAAATAGATTTCATAAGTTTTCGTCCTTTATATTTATTTCATAAAATATTTTAATATTTTATTTTCACAAAGTCAATATGTATTTTAAAATTCCGCCCGCGTTCTTTCGTGACAAAATCATGAAAATAAAGCACGGCAAAATCCGTGCTTTTTATTTTGGTGACCCTGCCGGGAATTTGCGCTTACGCGCAAAAAGTCGTCGTTTCGCTCCTCGCGCGAACGGGTCCGATTTTTTTGCAAAATCACAAAACAAAAAGGCACGGGAAACCCGTGCTTTTTATTTTGGTGACCCTGCCGGGAATCGGACCCGGGATTGAACCTTGAGAGGGTTCCGTCTTAACCGCTTGACCACAGGGCCATATTAAATTTGCTTTCAGGAAAACTCGGTATAAATAGACCGTAGCTTCCTGATTGCTATGTGATTATATCATATAAAATCAAGCTTTGCAAGCAAAAACGCAGTATTATGAAAATTTTTTACATATTAAGTTAAAAGGTTAATTCACACAAATTTCATAATTCACCGACGTTTTAAATTTGACAACGCATAAACATAATACTATAATTATTTGGTATTAAAGAGATTAAGGTGAATTAATGATCAGGACCCTTTTAAAAAGCGTAAGAGAATACAAGGTTTACGCAATACTTTCACCTATTTTCGTATCGTTTGAGGTTGTTTTGGAGTGCTTGATACCCTTTGTGATCACAGAACTCGGCACCGCTATAGAAAACAATGCGGGAATGTGGGGTGCAGGGACTTCATGGGACACGTTCGGAATCGGTCAGTATGCTTTGATTCTTGTGGCAATGGCTATCCTTTCTTTGCTGTGCGGCGCGCTTGCCGGTCTTTTCTGTTCGCGCGCTTCAGCGGGATTTGCCAAAAATCTGAGAAAAGACGTGTACTATAAAGTGCAGGAATTTTCATTTGAAAACATAGACAAATTTTCCACCCCGTCGCTTGTGACCAGAATGACCACGGATATCACAAACGTGCAGCTTTCGTTTATGATGCTCATAAGGGTAGCTGTGCGCAGCCCTTTGATGATGATATTTTCCGTCATTATGGCGTTTGTTATGGGCGGGAGTCTTGCCTGGATCTTTGTGGGTGTAATATTCCCGCTTGCAGGCATACTTTTACTTATCATGTGGAGGACGTTGCCTCTTTTCAGACGTCTGTTTAAAAAATACGACAATTTAAACGAATCGATACAGGAAAATGTTTCGGGGATCCGCGTGGTAAAGGCGTACGTAAGGGAAGATTACGAAAAGAAAAAGTTCGATGACGCCGCAACCGATTTGCAGCGTGATTTCACCAAGGCGGAGAGAATTCTTGCATGGAACAATCCCGTTATGCAGTTTTTCTTTTACGGCGTGCTTTCAACCGTATTGTTTTTAGGCTCTTATCTTATTTTTCAAAATACAGGGCTCAACGTATGGAGCGTTTCCCAGCTTATAGTTTACGGTATGCAGATACTTATGTCGCTCATGATGTTCTCCATGGTATTTGCCATGATAGTCATGTCTATCGAGAGCAGCCGCCGTATCTGCGAGGTGCTCAGGGAGGAGAGCACGCTCCACAGCCCCGAAAACGCCTTGACTGAGGTTGCCGACGGCTCCATAGATTTTGAAAACGTAAATTTCAAATATTCCACAACGGCAGAGCGCAACGTGCTTGAAAATATAAATCTGCACATTAACTCGGGCGAAACTATAGGTATCATAGGCGGAACGGGCTCTTCCAAGACCTCGCTTGTCAACCTTATTTCAAGGCTTTACGACGTAACCGACGGCTCTGTCAAGGTGGGAGGAAGGGACGTCCGCGAATATGACCTTGAAGCTCTCAGAAATCAGGTCGCCGTCGTTCTCCAGAAAAACGTGTTATTCTCCGGCACCATAAAGGAAAATCTCCGCTGGGGCAATGCGCACGCCACGGATGAGGAGCTGTTGGAGGCTTGCCGTCTTGCGCAAGCGGATGAATTCATTCAGACCTTCCCCGACAAGTACGATACATATATCGAACAGGGCGGTACAAACGTCTCCGGCGGACAGAAGCAAAGGCTGTGCATAGCCCGCGCCCTGCTTAAAAAGCCGAAGATTTTAATTCTCGACGACTCAACCTCGGCGGTAGATACGCATACTGACGCATTAATAAGAAAGGCGTTCCGCGAATATATACCTTCTACTACAAAAATAATAATTGCCCAACGCACCTCCTCGGTTGAGGACGCGGACCGAATTATCGTGCTCGACGGCGGAAAGATAGTCGCCGCGGGTACGCATGAGGAATTGCTTGGCACAAACGAAATATATACGGAAGTTTATAACACGCAGAATAAAGGCGGCAAAGTGGCTTCGGAAAGCGAAGCGGCGGAAGGGGGTGACAGCGATGCCCGCTAAAAAGATGAAAGGGCTGAAAGCCCCCAAGGGAACTTTAAAGCGCACTATAAAGGCGTTGTTTCATTTCTATCCCGCTATGACCACAATAGCGCTTATCTGCATAATCTTCAATGCCATCATAAGCGCCATCCCCTCCATATTTATGGAGAGAATTTTCACCGTTGTGGGAAACGCGCTTGATGTGAGCGCAACATCATCCCATCCCGGCATAGCGCTCGGTTGGGGGGAAGTAGGCGGCGAAATTACACGGTATATGATCATTCTCATAAGCCTGTATGTGGTTTCGCTTATTTCCGGCGCTGTGGATAAACAACTCATGGCTATAATAACGCAGGGCTTTTTGAAAAAGATGCGTGAAATGATGTTTAACGGCATGCAGGATCTGCCTATCAAATATTTCGATACACACAACCACGGCGATATAATGAGCTATTATACAAACGATATCGACGCGCTAAGGCAGATGATCTCACAATCGCTCCCGCAGTTGCTTACGTCGGCTATAATGGTATTTACCGTATTCTGTATAATGCTGTGGTATAGCTTCTGGCTAACGCTCATAGTGCTCGGCGGCGTTGTCCTTATACTGTTTGTAACAAAGGTGGTCGGCGGCGGCGCGGGAAAATATTTCCTGGGTCAGCAGCGTGCGGTGGCTCAGACGGAAGGCTATATCGAGGAGATGATGAACGGGCAGAAGGTAGTAAAGGTGTTCTGCCACGAAGAAGAGGCTAAAGCCGGTTTCGATAAAGTAAACGATTATCTCTGCAATCAATCGACAAAAGCCAATTCCTATGCAAATATGTTAATGCCCATACTTGGCAACATAGGGCACGTTCTTTACGTCGTTATTGCGCTCGTGGGATGCCTTTTCACAATGTATAAGGTGCATAACATAGGCTTAATAACCATATTCAATTTTGAAGCCGGGCTGTTTTCAATAGCGAACATAGTTTCCTTCCTGCAGATGACTCGCCAGTTCACAAACAACATAAACCAGGTTTCCAATCAGGTCAACTCTGTCGTAATGGGACTTGCCGGCGCCGCAAGGTTGTTTGCCCTCATCGACGAACAGCCCGAAAAGGACGACGGCTACGTTACGCTGGTAAACGCAAAGGAGGAGAACGGTCAGCTTGTGGAATGTGCCGGGCGTACTGGTATATGGGCGTGGAAGCATCCCCATGGGGACGGAACGCTTACCTATGAACGCCTTAGGGGCGATATTGTTATGGAGGAGGTTGACTTCGGCTACACTCCCGAAAAAATAGTTTTACACGATATTTCGCTCTATGCAAAGCCCGGGCAGAAGGTTGCCTTTGTAGGCGCGACGGGCGCAGGTAAAACCACTATTACAAATCTTCTTACCCGCTTCTACGATATTGCCGACGGAAAGATCCGTTATGACGGCATAAACGTGAATAAAATCAAAAAGGGTGAGCTCCGCCGCGCTATAGGCATGGTATTGCAGGATACAAACCTCTTTACGGGCACCGTTATGGACAATATCCGCTACGGCAGACTGGACGCAACCGACGAAGAGTGTATAGCCGCGGCAAAGCTTGCGGGCGCGGACGATTTCATAACAAGGCTTCCCGAGGGCTATAAAACAATGCTTCACCAGAATGGGGCAAATCTCTCGCAGGGACAAAGGCAATTGCTTTCTATCGCCCGCGCTGCGGTTGCGGATCCGCCCGTTATGATTCTGGACGAAGCTACCAGCTCCATAGATACCCGCACGGAGGCGATCGTTCAGCGGGGTATGGATAAGCTTATGGAGGGCAGAACGGTGTTTGTAATCGCCCATAGACTCTCCACAGTCAAAAATTCCAACGCTATAATGGTATTGGAGCACGGCAGAATAATCGAGCGCGGCACGCATGAGCAGCTTATAGAGCAAAGGGGCAAATATTATCAGCTCTATACGGGCGCGTTCGAACTCGAATAATTTCGGTCATAAAAGAATAGTACAAACTGTCAAAAACATACACTATACAACCTGAGCATTTAAGGGGTATAGCGTATGTTTTTTGATTTTTTAACCCTTCTTTTTTCTAAAATATTTTTCTTTACGGGACTCGTACAAAACAAGGGAACCTTTCCGAAGCCTCTTTCGCCCGAGGACGAAAAAAAATATCTCGCGCTCGCCAAAAAGGGAGACGCCGAGGCAAAGGAAATTTTAATAAAGCACAATATGCGCCTTGTTGCGCACGTTGTCAAAAAGTATTCGGGCGCAGCCGAAACCGACGATCTGATATCGGTGGGCTCCATAGGACTTATAAAGGCTATCAACACATTTCAGGAGGGCAAGGGCACGGCGCTTGCGACTTATACGGCGCGGTGCATAGAAAACGAGATCCTCATGCTTCTCCGTTCCGGCAAAAAGCATAAGAACAACGTATCGCTGACCGACCCGGTCGGCACAGACAAGGACGGGAACGAGCTTACGCTTATGGATCTTCTTTCCGAAAAGGAGGAGAGCGTATTTTTACAGGTTGAAAAAAGCGTTCAGCGGGAAAAATTCATTGCCGTGCTCAAAAAATTTTTAAACGAACGCGAATTTACAATTTTGTCCCTGCGCTACGGTCTTATAGACGGCACCGCCCTGCCGCAGCGTGAAGTGGCAAAAAAATTGGGAATATCGAGAAGCTACATATCCCGCATAGAAAAACGCGCCATAGAAAAAGCGCGGGAAAACCTCAATAAGGAGGATTTCATAACCGATTAACTTGACAAGGTCCGCAGGCATTTGCTATATTATTTTAAACAATAATATAAGGCAAAGGCATAACTTATGGATATTTACAGCGAACTTAAGGAGCGCGGGCTTATAGCGCAGGTTACCGACGAGGAGGAGATAAAGACTTTGATAAATAACGGTGGCGCGCGCTTTTATATCGGCTTTGACCCTACGGCCGATTCCCTGCATGTGGGTCACTTTATGGCGCTCTGCCTCATGAAAAGGTTGCAGATGGCGGGCAACAAGCCCGTAGTTTTGTTGGGCGGTGGCACGGGATATATAGGCGATCCTTCCGGCAGGACGGATATGCGTTCAATGCTTTCACCCGAAATGATACGGCACAACTGCGAGTGCTTTAAGGCGCAGATGGAAAAATTTATCGAATTCGGCGAGGACAAGGCTATTGTTGTAAACAATGCCGACTGGCTGTTAAAGCTCAATTATATCGAACTTCTCCGCGATGTTGGCGCCTGCTTTACCGTAAACAACATGCTCCGCGCCGAGTGCTATAAGCAGCGCATGGAGAAGGGGCTTTCCTTTCTCGAATTCAATTATATGATCATGCAGTCCTACGATTTCTGGTATTTGCACGAGCATTACGGCTGCAATATGCAGTTCGGCGGCGACGACCAGTGGAGCAACATGCTTGCAGGAACAGAGCTCATACGCAAGAAGTCGGGCAAGGACGCCTATGCAATGACAATAACCCTGCTTTTAAACAGCGAGGGCAAAAAAATGGGCAAAACGGCAAAGGGCGCCGTTTGGCTGGACGAAAACAAAACAAGTCCCTATGAGTTCTATCAGTATTGGCGCAACGTTGACGACGCGGACGTTATGAAGTGCATAAAAATGCTGACATTCATTCCGATGGACGAGATACGTCAAATGGAAGAGTGGGATGAAAGCCGCATAAACGAGAAGAAGGAGATTCTCGCCTACGAGCTCACAAAGCTTGTGCACGGCGAAGAAAAGGCTGCGCTTGCAAAGTCTCAGGCAAAGGCGGCGTTCGGCGGCGGAGGCGATCTGCCCGAAAAAGAAATTTCCGTTGAAACGGCAACTATTATCCCCGTTCTCGTGGCGGCGGGAATTTGCGCTTCCAACGGCGAGGCGCGCAGGCTCATCCAGCAGGGCGGCGTTTCTTTGAACGACGGCAAGGTCACCGATATTAACGCGCCCGTAAAGAGCGGCGACGTTCTCCATAAGGGTAAAAAAGTGCACGTTAAAATTATTTTAAAATAAATGGCTAAGCCTTATAAATCGCTTTCGGGCGAGTGCGTCACCCAAAAGGTGATAGAAAAATCCAAATTTATAACGACCTCGCGGCACGTTTCGGGCGAGGAAGAGGCAAGATCTTTTATAACCGAAATATCCGAAAAGTATTCGGACGCCACACATAACTGCTATGCTTATATAGCCGACAACCTCGGCAACCTTCCGCGCTTTTCGGACGACGGCGAGCCGCAGGGCACGGCGGGTATGCCCATGCTCGAGGTTTTAAAAAACAGCGGACTCTACGAGGTCTGCGTCGTGGTTACCCGTTATTTCGGCGGGATAAAGCTCGGCGCGGGCGGGCTTGTGCGGGCATATTCGGGCTCGGTTGCGGAGAATCTCAATGCCGCTGAAAAGGTTTTATATGAGGTCTGCGCCGAAAGCCTTTATATAACCGATTATTCAAACGTATCCGCGGCTATAAGATTTTTTGCCGACAGGGGCGCAAACATTTTGTCGACTGAATATTTAAACGACGTGCGCTTCACCGTAGCCGTTAAAAAAGCCGAAGAGGAGAAGTTTGATTCTTCGCTGATCAACACCCTCAACGGCAGAGTTACTATTAAAAAATTAAAAGAATATTTCTTTCCTTTTAAATTAGGGAGGTAAGCATTATGGAGCAGACGCCCGATATAAATATCTACCACGGAAGATATTGATGATTTAATGAATGTATATTGCGGCTTTCACGATTCGTGTATTGTTGCGTTAAATTTTGTAAGCGGCACAAGCGTTGACAGTGAAAGGAGTATGGTTTTCTGCGGATATGAGAAGTACGCGGTAAATATAATTTTTCACAGCTTATGGAATGATTATGCATTGGAGTTGAACTTTTCGGGAGTGCGCAGATTGCACTTAGCAGGAGCGCAAGACAATTATTCTAACGATATACTTGAAGCTTCAATCAAATTTTATGACAACTTATTTCCGTCAAGTTATTCAACGCCTGCACGGGCAATTATTTGGGCGGACAGTAAGAATTTTAATCCCCAAAATATTGAGTCTCAGTTAATCGAGCCTGCCTGCACGTTTATTATTGCCCATACGCTGAAATGGCGGCTGATTGAAAAATAGAGTTGCGCAAAATATTATAGCCGCAGTTTTCGTCTACGAAAACTGCGGCTATGATTTTTAATCAATTTTATTTTATCTCCCTTATCCAGCCTTCGGGGGCGGGAAGTGTGCCCACCTGTATACCTGTAAGCGTTTCGTAAAGCTTCTTTGTAACTTCGCCCATTTTTTCCATACCCGAGGGGAAGGCTATCTCCTTGCCGTGGTCATAAATTTTTCCGACGGGCGAAATCACGGCCGCCGTGCCGCACAAGCCACACTCGGCAAAGTCTTTGACTTCTTCCAACTTCACGGGTCTGTGTTCAACGGTTAGCCCTAAATATTTTTCTGCGACATAGCACAGCGAGCGTCTTGTGATGGAGGGAAGGATGCTGTCCGATTTGGGCGTCACTATTTTTTTATCCCTTGTTACGAATATAAAGTTTGCGCCGCCTGTCTCTTCAACGTAAGTTCTCGTCGCGGGGTCGAGATACAGGTTTTCATCAAATCCCTGTTCGTGCGCGTCCACTATGGCGTGCAGGCTCATTGCGTAATTCAAGCCTGCCTTTATGTGCCCCGTGCCGCGCGGTGCGGCTCTGTCGAAATCGCTCACGCGTATCGTTATCGGTTTTATACCGCCTTTAAAATATGGACCGACGGGAGTGGCAAACAATCTGAATTGATATTCCGTTGCAGGCTTCACGCCTATGACTGCGGAGGAGCCGAACATAAACGGTCTCAGATAAAGCGTCGCCCCGCTGCCGTAAGGGGGAACATATTCCCTGTTGGCATAGACCACTTTATCAACGGCTTCCAAAAATCTTTCGGCGGGGAAAGGTGGCATTTCCAGCCGTTTTGCCGATTCAACCATTCTCTCGGCGTTGAGGTCGGGACGGAAGGTCACGATTCTGCCGTCCTCGGTCGTGTACGCCTTTAAGCCCTCAAAAACCGATTGGGAGTATTGCAACACACCGGCGCACTCCGTCATAGCTATTTTATCATCACCGGTCAACACTCCGTTGTCCCATTTTCCTTCCTTATATAAGCTGACATAGCGGTAGGGCGTTTTGATATATCCGAACCCCAGGCTTGCCCAGTCAATATTTACCGACATAAATAACCTTCGTTTAAAAAATTTGATATAATTATACAACCGACGAATTTCAAAGTCAAACGCGCAGATTGACAAATTTGAGCGGCGGTGCTAAAATAATCCGAAGAGAGAGGGAACATGTCTGAAATAACGTCAATTGAACCGCAGATAAAGGATAAAACGCGCTGCAGCGTGTATGTCGACGGCAGATTTTACTGTGGTATAAAGCTTGAGGTCGCGGTCAAGTACCGCTTAAAGGCGGGCATGCATATAGATAAATCGCAGCTCGATGAAATACAGCTCGAAACGGAAAAGAGTCAGGCGCTCGATAAAGCTATGACGCATCTTTCGTCCACAATGAAAACGGCAAAGCAGATGCGCGATTTTCTTTCAAAAAAGGGCTATGTGCAAGCCGTGCAGGACTACGTACTTGAACGCCTCGAGTATTATAAATTTATCGACGACTACGCCTATTGCCGCGCATATGCCGAAAGCGTACACGGCAAGGGCAAGCGGGCAATTGAGATCGATCTCATAAAGCGCGGGGCGGACAGAAACGCCATCGAACAGGTTCTTTCGGAAACCGAAGAGGACGGGGCGGAGGCGTTGGCTCTTTTGCAAAAATATATGCGCGGGAAAGAGGTAGACAGGCAAACCTTGGGCAAGGCGTTTAAGTATTTGATTTCAAAGGGCTATGAAGCAGACACCGCAAGGTCTGCGCTCGTGCATTTCGGAGAAGTAGATGAAGATAATTGAGCTTGAGGAAACGGACAGCACAAACGAATATATAAAACGCGCGAATTTTTATAGCGACACTGCCGTTGTTGCCCGCAGACAGACTGCTGGCAGGGGCACAAAGGGCAGAAGCTTTGTTTCCGACGAGGGCGGGCTGTATATTTCGATAGTGAGATTTTATGATAGCTTGAGCGCTTGCGATGCTTTTAAAATAATGGTAAATCATTGTGTGGCAGTGTGCAGAACGCTCGAACATTTTGATTTGAAGCCCGTGATCCGTTGGGCGAACGACGTGCTTATAGACGGCAAAAAAATCTGCGGGACTTTGATCGAAAACACCTTTCGTGGCGATAAGATCGCACGCTCCGTCGTTGGCATCGGAATAAACGTAAATAATAAGATCCCTGACGGCTTAAATGACGTTGCAACTTCGATAACTCAACACGTATCGACAAAAATTTCCGTTTGCGATGTTAAAACGGAGCTATTGGATAACCTCGGAAAAGATTATTCCGTTGCCGATTACAAGGGATATATAAATTGGTTCGGCAGTCGGGTGAAAATTCTCTCCGGTGGAATGGGGAGACGGGTGACGGCGCTCGACGTTTCAGACGATGGCAGATTGATAGTAAAAGAAGAGAACGGCGATATATCTAAAATAAGCGCGGCGGAGGTCAGTTTAAGATTATAATGCAAAAGGTTTTGACGATCGGGCAGATGCGCGAAGCGGATCTATATACAATAAACAGCTTGAACGTGCCGTCTGAAGCTTTAATGCGGAGAGCCGGCGCAGCCATTGCCGACGAAATTGCTGCCGTTGCGGGCGAAGGTTCGGAAATTCTCGTGGTTTGCGGCACGGGTAATAACGGCGGGGACGGCTATGTGTGCGCTCGGGAGCTTTTGGAGCGGGGCTATTCGGTTAAGGTCTATGCCTTTGAGGGTAATTTGTCAAAGGATTGCGCCCGTGAAAGAGCGGAATACGGCGAAGAATATACTCATAATATCAAGGGCGATATAATTGTAGACTGCATATTCGGCACGGGGCTTTGCCGTGCTGTTTCGGATAATTATGCAGGGATAATCAACAGAATAAACGGGTCGGGTGCGTTTGTTGTTGCCGCCGATATCCCCAGCGGACTTAACGGCAATAACGGGCTGATAGAGGGGTGCGCCGTAAAAGCAGATTTGACCGTTGCAATCGGCGAATATAAAACGGGATATTTTCTTAACGACGGAATAGACGTTTGCGGCAGAATAGTAAAAAAAGACATTGGTATTTCTTGTCCCGCGGAAAACCATATCCGGATTTTCGAGGATGCCGATATGGCTGAATTTTTTCCCAAACGCAGGCGCAATTCGCACAAGGGAACGTACGGCACGGCTCAGCTTATCGTCGGCTCCAACAAATACTGCGGCGCAGCCGTGCTTGCCGCCGAAGCGGCTTTAAAATCAGGCTGCGGCTATGTTAAACTCAATACAGGTATCGATTTTTGCACCCGTCTTGCGGTAAAATTACCGCAGATAATCTTTAACGACGAGATAGATTTATCCGCAGATTGCATAGCAATAGGTTCAGGCTGCGGCGTTTCGGAAAATCTGTATAAAACCATTTTGGGCTTACTGGATTCATATACGTCCGTCTTGATTATTGACGCCGACGGTTTGAATTCACTTTCAAAATACGGGGTAGAGCCTCTCAAAAACAAGAAATGCAAGGTTTATATAACTCCGCACGTCAAGGAATTTTCAAGACTGACCGGTATTTCCGTTGCCGAAATTCTACGCGATCCCATAGCCCATGCCGAAGCGTTTGCAAGGAATTACAATGTTACAGTGCTTTTGAAGGGCGCCGTAAGCGTCCTTACGGACGGTCCTGACGCGTATCTTTTGACCAGGGGCAATTCCGCGCTTTCGAAGGGCGGCAGCGGAGATATGCTGACGGGGCTTGCCTGCGGAATAGCCGCCCGCGGCGTGGAGGGCACTTTTGCAATAGCCGCGGCTTCCTACGTTTTGGGGCTAACCGCGGAAATCTGTGCGGAGAGCAGAACGGAATATTGTGTGACCTCGAACGATATAATTAAAAATCTTCATTTTGCGGTCAAGCGCTTGACAGATTGATTTTGGTCTGTTAGAATAACAGCGTTGAAGGGGAGTAGTTATAAGAGCGGCTACGACATAACCGGCAGCATTTGCCCGGAGCCGCCCCCGAATTTCGGGAACAAGACCTTCGACTTAAATTTTCAAAGTTTAAGTCGAAGGTCTTGTTTTTATTTCACCGACCATAATAATAAGAGGTAGCGTATGGATTTCAAGGTCGTTTTGGGAAATACGGGCGCAACGTGGGTAGTTAATATCCTGTTGCTCGTCATAGGCTTTGTGCTTCTCGTAAAGGGCGCGGACTTTTTTGTCGACGGTGCGGCGGGAATTGCAAAAAAGCTTAAAATATCCACGTTTATTATTGGCGTGACCATAGTCGCCGTTGGTACGTCGGCGCCGGAGCTTGCGGTAACGATAGTAGACGCGGTCAAGCCTGACGGCGGCGCGGTGATAGTCGGCAACATAATAGGTAGCAACGCGCTCAATATATTGCTTATTCTCGGTATATCCGCGCTGATCTGTAAGCTCCCCTCCGAGAAAACAACGCGCATGATAGATATGCCGTTCCTGATTTTCGTATCCGTTTTGTTTTTGATACTCGGAGTTTTCTGCGGTCCATACGAGTTCGGGCACACCTCCGACGGCGCGCTCTATCTTAACGGAGTAATGAACTGGGTGTGCGGTTTGATCCTCATAGTTCTGTATATTGCGTTCATGGTGTATAATATTTTGCTTGCAAGAAAGCAATCAAAAGCACGGCTTGAGCAGGCAACGGCAGTATCCGTTTCGGCGGAGAGCGAAGCGGTAAGTGCAGGCGGGGAGCTCAAGTGGTATCAAAAATTCGATCCGTGGTACGAAAAGATGCAGGAGAGGACATGGTTTCTTGTAGTGATCGCCGTGTTCGGGCTCGGCATGGTGGTTGTCGGAGCCCAGCTTGTGGTCGATTCCGCAACGGTCGTTGCGCAGGATCTTTTGAATATTCCCACTGAAATAGTCGCAATGACCGTCGTGGCTTTCGGAACCTCGCTCCCCGAGCTGATAACCTCCGTTTCTGCGGCAAAGAAGGGCGACGTAGGAATTGCAACGGGCAATATAATAGGCAGCAATATTGCGAATATCCTGCTTATAGGCGGCGTCGGCGCGCTTTGCACGGGCAACCGCGGAATACCATTTACAATGGAGGGAATGGTAGGCGGGATAGTATCTGTCGTGGCTGCGCTTCTGATATTCGGCTTCACGGTTGGCAGTAAATCGAAGAGTCTCGGTAAGGTTGCCGGCGTTGTCATGTTCACATGCTTCATTGTGTACTATGGCTTTATCTTCATTAACCAATACGCGCTGCATGCTTATCTTCCCTCGGGCACCGCGGAATTTATCGACAACGCCGTTTTCGGCGTATAAAAGGGGGATAGTCGGTCAACAATAATAAGTAGGCAGTACATATAATACAATATACCCTGCCGAAAAGAGGTTGATATGACTATTAAGCGCGGAGAACTCTACTATGCCGACTTATCGCCGGTCGTAGGCAGCGAGCAGGGAGGCGTTCGCCCCGTGCTCGTAGTGCAGAACGACGTGGGCAACAAATATTCGCCCACCGTCATAGCGGCGGCGGTAACAAGCAAAATAAACAAGGCTAAATTGCCCACGCATATAGAACTTCCGTCCGACATGTACGGGCTGCAGAAGGACAGCGTGATACTCCTCGAACAGATACGCACGCTCGATAAGCGACGGTTAAAGGAGCGCATAGGCGAACTGCCTTTGACCACGATGTCAAAGGTGGATAGGGCAATTCTTATAAGCCTCGGCTTTGTAAAACAATAACAGGGCGGCACGCAAAATTTGCGCGCCGTTCTTGTTTTTTCAACCTTTTATTCACTCTTTGCCGCCTCAACTTGTTTGACAAACCGCCCCTCACTAATATATTATATTAACTGTATGACAAAATCGAAATTAAAACCTAACATAGGGATAAAGAGTATTATTCTCATAGCCGTCTGCGGAATTTTGATCGCCGTGGATCTTTTGACTAAATACTACGAGGAATTATACAACTGGGATTTTGCTGTGATCCCCGGGTTTATAGAGGTTTGCGGAAATATCCGCAACGGCGGCTGCGCTTTCAGCTTTTTAAACGATAATCCACAGATAGGTCAACCGATCTTGATTTCGCTCACGTTTGTGATGCTGATATTTCTTATCTTCGTTTTTATCGTCATGCCCGAACGGTTCACCGTTATGAAAATTTCCATTTCCATCGTGATTGCGGGTGCAATAGGAAACCTCGTAGACAGGTTTATGCTTCACGAGGTCAGGGATTTCATAGGCCTGAATATGCTTTTCAACAGCCGTAACCTGGTTTACTGCAACCTTGCCGATTTCTTCATTGTAATAGGCGCGGCGCTGATAGTGATAGATATGCTGTTCTTCAGCGAAATAGCTGTTTTCCCGCTCACTAAAAAGGCAAAAGCCGCGCAGGCAAAGCGCAGGGAAGAGGAAAACGAAAATGAGCGGCAGGCGGCTCAAGCCGCAGGGGAGCAGGATATACAGTCTCCGCAAATTCACAGCGAGGATCGTGGTGAAGGCGGGGACAAGGATAACCGTACATGAGAACGGTGCTTTTGACGGCGTCCGAGCCGTGCGCCCGTGCCGATGTTTTTATAAGCTCCAAGCTCGAAGGCTACACGCGCTCGTCGGTAAAAAAGCTGTTTGAAGAGGGCTGTGTGCAATTGAACGGCAAAAGGGTCAAGGCTTCTTACGCGGTTGCCGTCGGCGACAAACTGGAGATTTTTTTGCCCGACGCGGTATCATACGACGCAAAGCCGGATGATATACCGATCGATATAATTTATGAAGACGCCGATTTAGCCGTTGTAAATAAACCGCAGGGCATGACGGTCCATGCGGGCAACGGCAATACCGAGGGCACTCTTGTAAACGCCCTCCTGTACAGGCTTGATAATTTGAGCGGGATCAACGGCGTGCTCCGTCCGGGCATTGTGCACAGGATAGATAAGGATACGTCGGGACTTTTGGTCGTAGCAAAAAACGACAGGGCGCATCTCAGCCTCTCCGGGCAGATAGAAAACAAGACTTGCCGCCGTACATATATCGCCCTTTTGGAGGGTATTCTAAAAGAGGACGTCGGCACGGTAACAACTTATATAGGCAGGGATCCGCGGGACAGGGTAAAAATGGCTGTGGTGCCGCCCGAGAAGGGCAAGCTTGCAATAACCGATTTTACGGTCTTGAAAAGATATAAACAGGGCTATACGCTCTGCCGCTTTGATTTGCGTACGGGCAGGACCCACCAGATCCGCGTGCATGCGCGCCATATAGGGCATCCGGTCGTAGGCGACCCCGTTTACGGAATAAAAAAGCAAAAATTCTCATTGAACGGTCAGCTTCTCCATGCGTGGCAACTTCGGTTCGTCCATCCCCGAACGGGTGAGCAAATGTGTTTTGAGGCTCCCGTGCCCGACTACTTCGAGGCTGTTTTATCCAAGCTCAACGAAGTATAAAATTTACTTTAAAGATTTTTAAGGAGACAATGATAATGTCAAGAAAAAATAAGCGTGAAGCCGAGTCCGAAGAGAATTCCGGCAAGCGTTCAAAGCGTAAAAACTCCGAAAAAGTGTCTAAAAGCTCATTTTCCAAATTCTGCGCCTTTTGGGGAATAACGCTTGCCGCTCTCCTGTTTGCGGTAAATGCGCTGCTCAAGTTTTTGGACGATGTTTTCGGCATCCATCCCGATAATCTCGGAACGGCAATGTCGGCTATAGATTTTATTTCCAAGATTGCCCTTCTTGTTGCGGTGGGAATACCCGCTTACAGCTATGTTTATAACAAAAAGCTGGCGTGGAAGATCGTTTTTGTCGCGGCAGTGGCGTTCTATGCATGCTTCTGTATTTATCGCTTATTCTAATGGGGCTTTGAATTATGGCAAATCCATTGGTAGCTATCGTCGGCAGACCGAACGTCGGTAAAAGCACCTTTTTCAACAAGGTAGCCGGCAGAAAAATTTCAATAACGGAGGACAGACCGGGCGTCACCCGCGACAGGCTGTACGTCGATGCGGAGTGGCGGGGCAAAGCCTTTACTATGGTCGACACCGGCGGCATTGAAATGCGGTCGGACGACCTTATGTGGCGCGAAATCAAAAACCAGGCGGAGGTAGCAATTGAGACCGCGCAGGTTATTTTGTTTTTCGTTGACGGTAAAGAGGGGCTTACTTCCTCCGATTATGATGTCGCAGACAGGCTTCGCCGCTGTAAAAAACCGGTGATTTTAGTCGTTAACAAGGTGGACGAGTACTCCGAGGATAAGGTTTTCGAATTTTACTCGCTGGGCTTGGGAGAGCCCTATCCCATATCAGCCGAACACGGCAAGGGCGTCGGCGATCTGCTGGATGAGATAGTGAGTTGGTTTGAAAAGGGAGAAAACGCGGAGGACGACAGCATAAAAATTGCCGTTGTCGGGAAGCCGAACGCGGGTAAAAGCAGTCTTGTCAATAAGCTTCTGGGCTTTGAACGCTCAATAGTGACGGATATCGCAGGCACCACGCGCGACGCCATTGATACCAAATTTTCCTATAACGATAAAAGCTATACGATAATCGATACGGCGGGGATCCGCAAAAAAAGCAGGGTGGAGGACGACGTGGAGTATTACTCCGTTATGCGTGCGTTCGACGCCGTCCGCCGTGCGGACGTCTGTCTGCTTGTTGTCGACAGCACGGAAGGCATAACCGAGCAGGATACGAAAATAATAGGCTACGTACATGAGCAGGGCAAGCCCTCGATAATCGTAATGAATAAGTGGGATCTGGTCGAAAAGGATACAAACACCGTAAACAAATTCGAAAAACAGCTTGAAGAAGACCTCAAATTTATGGATTACTTCAAAAGCGTATTTATTTCCGCAAAAACAGGGCAACGCACGGAAAGGCTTTTAACATTGGTCGACGAGGTTTACGCCCATGCTCGCTACAGAGTGGCAACGGGAACCTTGAACGACGTGATTTCCGACGCCGTCAGAACGAGCGAACCGCCCTCCTACAACGGCAGGAGGCTTAAAATTTATTATTCTTCACAGGTTTCGGTTGCACCGCCGACATTTGTGTTGTTTGTAAATTCCACCGAGCTTCTCCATTTTTCGTACGGGAGATTTTTGGAAAATACGCTCAGAAAAAATTTTGATTTTTCCGGCACACCCATAAAAATAATCACAAGAGAAAGGAACGAACAATGAACGAGCTCTCGTTTGCGACAAGCTGGTATTGGTTTTTGCTCGGCGGGATCGTCAGCTATTTTATAGGCTGCTTTAATTTCGCAGTGCTTATATCGCACTTTAAAAACAGAGATATCCGCGATATGGGCAGCGGCAATCCGGGCACAATGAATATGACCCGCAGCTTCGGCTTGAAATTCGGCGCGATCAATTTTTTCTGCGACGTGTTCAAGGGCGGTATTCCCGCGCTCGTTGGCTGGATAATATTCAGAAATTATTATTTTGAGGGAACGGAATTTCTTGTTTCTGATTTTGTCCGTTATTTCTTCGGGATAATGGTTATAATCGGTCATATCTTTCCCGTTACGATGAGATTTAAGGGGGGCAAGGGCATTGCCTCGACTATGGGACTGTTTTTGTTTGCGATAAGCTGTGAAAAATGGTGGTATATGTTCATTGTGATAATCTTCCTCACGGGTGTGCTATTATACATAATATTTACCGAAATGGGCAGCATGGGTTCTCTGCTCGGGGTTTCGGGGCTGAGCATATTTCAGGCTATCGTGACGATTTTAAAATATAACGGGGATATAGGCAACGGCTGGGTCATTGCGACGTTGATGCTTGTCTTGGGCATAAATGTTCTCACGTGGGTCGCCCACCGAAAAAACATATGGCGGCTGCTTGCCGGCGAAGAGCACCGTACCTCCGTCCGTAAACATAAAAAGAAGAGTGCATAAATTGAATTGTCAAACTAAGTGCAACAGTAAGAGATAAAAAAGTTAAATAAATCAACAGGTTTTTTGTAAGATAA
>CANQQD010000028.1 GCA_947625865.1 uncultured Clostridia bacterium | reverse complement strand
TTCTCTTTGCGCAGGCTCATCTCGTGCGGCAAAACAGCACACTGTGCTGTTTTGAGAACTCCGCGCTCGTCCCCCCAGAGGAAGGAGCCAAGGTTGGGAGAGCGTTGCAATTACGAAGTTAGCAAGCGGTCAGAAGCAAGCAAGACAAGGAGCGTGCGCAAGCGACGACGGGAGCGCAAAATATTTTAAAATAATAAACGTTGCAAGCAGGGTTTCCCTGCGCAGCAAGCCACAATTTGCGAACACTTTCGCCTCAGCGGGGTGAATGCCCGCGATTATATAATATGCGCGCCCTTATAAATCGCGGGCAGAGGGCACGAGCCCTCAAAATCACGAAAAATTTGAGTGTGCCAATCACACGAAAATTTTTGTGAACTTATTTTTTGGGTTTCATTGTGGGGAACAAAAGCACATCGCGTATCGTCGCGCTGTCCGTAAGCAGCATTACAAGCCTGTCCACGCCGAAGCCCAGGCCGCCCGTGGGGGGCAGACCGTACTCGAGCGCGGTTATAAATTCCTCGTCCACCTGAGCGTTGCAGCCCGGCTCCTGCCTCCTCTTTTCCTCGACCTGTTTTACAAACCGCTGCTTCTGGTCGATGGGATCGTTGAGCTCCGAAAAAGCGTTGCCGAACTCGTGCCCGCAGATAAAGTATTCAAACCTCTGCGTGAACGCGGGGTCGTCCTCCTTGCGCTTTGCAAGCGGGGAATTCTCCACGGGATAATCGTAAATAAAGGTGGGCTGCGTGAGGTTTTCCTCGACAAATTCGTCGAAGAGCGCTATAAGCACGTGCCCTTTTGTGGCCGCCTCCCCCTCCTTTACCTCGGCGTGCAGCGCCTTTGCGCACTCGCGCGCGTCCTCGTCCGATTTCCACGTATCGTAGTCGGCGCCGCAATATTTTTTTACGGCTTCCTTCATGGTAAGCCTTGCAAAGGGCGAACCGAAATCTATTTCCGTGCCCTGATAGGTTATTTTATCCGTCCCGCACACCTTGCGGGCAACCGTCCTGTACATGTCCTCCACGAGCTGCATCATGTCGAAGTAATCGGCATAGGACTGGTAGACCTCTATCGTGGTGAACTCGGGATTGTGGAAGGCGTCCATTCCCTCGTTGCGGAATATCCTGCCCACCTCGTACACCCGCTCCAGGCCGCCGACTATGCAGCGTTTTAAATACAGCTCCGTCTCTATTCTCAGATACATGTCTATGTCGAGGGCGTTGTGGCGGGTCTTGAAGGGCCGCGCCGCCGCGCCTATCTCGAGGGTGGTCAGAACGGGAGTATCCACCTCCAGAAAGCCCCTGCCATCCAAAAAGGCGCGGAGCTCTTTTATTATCTGCGAACGCTTGATAAAGGTATTCTTTACTTCGGGGTTTACTATAAGGTCGAGGTCGCGCTGGCGGTAGCGTGTGTCGGGGTCTTTTAAGCCGTGCTGCTTTTCGGGCAGCGGCAAAAGGCACTTTGTGAGCATCTCTATATGGCTGCAGTGCACGGAGATCTCGCCCGTCTGCGTTTTGAAAACAAAGCCCTTGACGCCTATTATGTCGCCTATGTCGTAGTCCTTTTTAAAGGAGGCGTAGTCCTCCTCGCCCACGTCGTCGCGCCTGACGTATATCTGTATCTGTCCCTCTCCGTCCTGTATGTGCGAAAAGGAGGCCTTGCCCATTATCCTTCTCGACATCAGCCTTCCTGCGACGGATACCTCCTTGCCCTCGAGCTCTTCGAAATTTTTTAGTATTTCGCCCGAGCCGCAGGTTACGCCGTACTTGACCTTGACGAAGGGGTTCTTGCCCTCTTCGGTGAGTTTGTTCAGTTTTTCGCGGCGGATCTGCGCCTGCTCGGCAAGCGCCTCCGCCTCTTCCGCGCCGGTGGGCGTAATGTTTATATCTGCCATGATTATTACTTTATCGCCTTTATTTTGAGTGTGTACGAGCTGCCGTCGGGGCATTTTACCTCCACGCTGTCGCCCGCCTTCTTTCTCAAAAGCGCCGCGCCCACGGGCGATTCAACCGAAATTTTGTTGTTCATAACGTCCACCTCGGTTACGGAGGTTATGGTGTATTCGTCCTCTTCGCCGAGATCCTCGTCGTAGACGGTCACCACGCTTCCCAAATGCACGTAGCTCGTGTCCGTGACCTCCTCGCGGATGTCGGCGTTCTTGATCTTATATTCGAGCTCGGCAATCTTGCCCTCGTTGGAGCGCTGCTCCTCGCGCGCGGCGTCGTACTCGGCGTTCTCCGAAAGGTCGCCGTGGCTCCTCGCCTCCGCTATTCGCTCGATGATCTCCGGTCTCTTCACCTTTACGAGGTAGTCCAGCTCCTTTTTAAGGTCCTCGTAATTCTTTTTGGTCATAACTATCAGCTCTGCCATTTCTATACCTCTGAAAAATATATAAACAAAAGTGATTCCGTTTTGCGGAATCACGCTTTTGTTGCCACATTATTATATATTCCGTCGGCGCGTTTGTCAACAATAAGAGCGCCGTTGATAAAATTTTAACTTCCTTAAAGCCCCTCTTCAGCGGATATTTCCGCCCGCGGAGGACTCCAAAAACTCGCCTATTCGCGAAACGGCGTCGTTCAGCTGCGCCATTGAGGTCGCATAGCTGCACCTTATAAAGTTCTTGCCCGCCGCGCCGAAGGCGCTGCCCGGCACCACCGCGACCTTTTCCGCCGCAAGCAGCCTGTTTGCAAATTCCTCGCCGTCCATGCCCGTTTTTTCCACCGACGCAAAGATATAAAACGCGCCCTTGGGCATAAAACAATCAAGCCCCAGCCCGTTTAAGGAGTCAGCCAAAAATTTTCCGCGCTTCCCGTATTCCTCCCTCATCTCCGCCACCGTGGAAAAGCCGTCGTCGAAGCCCTCCTTAAGCGCGGTGACCGCCGCGCGCTGGCTCATGTTCGGGGCGCAGAGTATGGTATATTGATGTATCTTGAACATCGCTTCGTCCACCTCCGCGGGCGCGCACACAAAGCCCACGCGCCAGCCCGTCATCGCAAACGCCTTCGAAAACCCGCCGATATACACCGTCCTCTCCGCCATTCCGGGAAGGGAAGCTATGGAGCAATGCCTGCCCGTATATGTGAGCTCGGCGTAAATTTCGTCGGATATGACAAGCAGGTCGTGCTTTATTATCACCGGCGCGATAGCCTCCAGCTGTTCCCTCGTCATTATAGCCCCCGTGGGGTTGTTGGGATAGGGCAAAATCAGCGCTTTTGTGCGGGACGTTATCAGTTTTTCAAGCGATTCGGGGGTCAGAATGAACTCGTTTTCAGCCGAGCATCCGACGGGCACGGGAGTGCCGCCCGCAAGCGTGACCGCGGGGGAATAACTTACGTATGAGGGCTCGGGCACCAGAATTTCGTCGCCCGCGTCGCAGGTCGCGCGGAGCGCAAGATCTATAGCCTCGCTCGCGCCGACCGTAACAATCGTGCGCTCGGGGGGATATTCAACGCCGAACCGCTCTTTTATGTAGCGGCTTATGAGCTCGCGCAGTTCGGGTAGCCCCCTGTTGCCCGTGTATTGGGTGTAGCCCAGACGGATATAACGCACGGCGGCGTCGCGGACGTTCCACGGCGTTACAAAGTCCGGCTCGCCGACGCCGAGGGATATGGCGCCGTCCATCTTCTGGACTATATCAAAAAATTTTCTTATCCCGCTCGGCTGTAGCGCAGCCGCACGCGAATTTACAAATTTTCTCATATTCTTTTAATGCGGCGTGTCGCCGCAGCCAAATATCTTAAATACGTTTGCAGTAAACCTGCTGTTTCTCCTATCAAACGTCAAGCAACGTGACGTTGCGGGCGGGTTGTCCGTCGGACAACGTTAAATACTCGCTACGCTCGTGCGAAATATGCTGCGCATGTTAAATATTTGCTGCGCAAATGTGAAATATTGCACTGCGTGCAATGTTGTGGTGAAGATTATGAGAAGTGCCACAGGCACAGATTCTTCGTCGGTCTGCGCCCTCCTCAGAATGACAGGTGGGTGTGCACCCCCGTGCCCTCTTCCGTCGCCGACGGGGGAGGGTGGCGACGTAGTCGTCGGGTGGGAGAGGTGTTTTTGTTTTTTCCCTCCCCTCAGTCTCGCTTCGCTCGACAGCTCCCCTCGCAAGCGAAGGGCGCCAAGGTTGGGGGTGCGTTGCTCGACAGCTGTCCCCCCCCCTCTGTCATTCTGAGAAGGGCGTAGCCCGACGAAGAATCTGTCGCGAAGCGACTTTTGGTTTTCTGTTTCAAACAGCCAAAAGCAAACCACGAGGGGATTATTTCGCTTACCGCTACGCTCACGCTCAAAATGACACGGTTTAATGGGCGATTAAATTATTTACTCCCACCCGCCCTTTCAGGGCACCCTCCCCCGTTACTACGGAAGAGGGCAAGGTTGGGTGCAATTTTTTAAAATTGCGGGAGTTGCAATTACGAAGTTAGCAAGCGGTTAGAAACGAGCAAGACAAGGAGCGTGCAAAATATTTTTAAATAATCACGGCGCAAGCAGGGTTTCCATGCGCCAGCGCACCCAATTTGCAAATCCTTTTGCCTCAGCTGAGGTGAATTTGCGCCATTATATTATCGTGCGCCCTTATATATGGCGCAAAGAGGACGAGCGCGGAGTTGTCAAAACAGCACAGTGTGCTGTTTTGCCGCGCGAGATGAGCCTGCGCAAAGAGAAAGGCGCAGGCGGTGCCCGAACACGGCGTTGTCCTTACACCGTGTGAGAAGAAGCCCTCAAAATCACGAAAAATTTGAGTGTGCGCAACCACACGAAAATTTTTGTGAACTTTGCAATTACGAAGTAACAAGCGGTTAGAAACGAGCAACAATTATTTATCAAAATAATTACGTTGCAAGCAAAACCACGCTTTTGCGCAGCAAGACACAATTTGCGCATACCTGCGCCTCGGCGGGGTGAATGTCTGCGATTATATTATATGTGCGCCCTTATAAATCGCAGACAGAGGGCACGCGCCCTCAATCTCACGAAAAATTTGAGTGTGCGCAACCACACGAAAATTTTTGTGAACTTTTATCTCACGCCTGTACGCTTAACCGCTCCCCGCCATCCTTCCCCGTCATATTCGCGCCCTCTATTTTGTATTTCTTCAAAATAAAGTGCGTCGCTGTGGAGATGACCGTGTCGTAGGTGGAGATCTTCTCCGAAACAAAGCGCGCAACGGCTCTTAACGAATTTCCGCGGACTATCACCGCCAGATCGTAGCCGCCGCTCATCAGATATAAATTCTGCACTTCGCTGTGTCCGGCTATCTCGCGGGCGATCTTGTCGAAGCCGTGCCCGCGCTGGGGCGTGACCTTGACCTCTATCAACGCCTCTACCGACTCCTCCTCGAATTCTTCGGCGTTGATTATGGCGGTATATCTCACTATCACCCCGCTCTCCTCGAGCGCGCGGACGCGGCTCTTCGCCTCGTCCTCGCCTATACCTATCGCTGCGGCAACCTTCTGGGGAGTCAGCCGCGAATCCTGCCGCAAAAGATCAAGAATGTCCCTGTCTGTCCTGTTCATGTTCCCTGTTCCTTATATTTTTTATATCACCATATTATCCAGCACGAGCCTGTCGAACTCCGGGACCTCGGCAAAGTCGCGGGGCAAAAAGCGCACCGTGTTGAATTTTGCGTAGTTGAAAATGTGGGTCTTAAGCAAAATGGGCGTGGCTATATCCAGCCCCTCGCATATGTCCGAAAGATATGTGAAAAATTGCGAGTAGGCAAATTTGTCCGCACGCTCGTAGGTGAGCTGCTTTATTATTTTTCCGTCCCTTATTATCTTTGCCCAAATTCTGAACATATTCAAATTATATTAAAATATGCCGTAACACGCAAATGTTTTTAAATTATATTTTAAAAAAATGCAAAAAGTAAAGCGTTTACACGCTTAAACCCCCCCCCGGGCATAATATCGCAAAAATGCCGCATACTTTTTTTAGTATGAGGCTTTCCTGTAATCTTTGTATTCTGATACTGTGCGCCCTTGCGTTCTGCGGCGGCATATATGCCTTTTCGGGCTTCGATCTCTTGCTGTTTTTATGCTTTTATAATACCGTTATATACCGCAGCGCGCTTGCCGTCGGGCTTGTGGCGGGGCTTTTCACCGTCTATGCGCTCTTTGTATTCAGACCCTTCCGCGGGCTTAAATAGTCCGCCCTACGCTTTGGGGACTATCTGTCTGCCGTCGTCCGCGCTCTGGTACATTACCCAAAATCCCGCACCGTGTTGAGTTTTTACCTCCAAAAAGCCTGCAAGCCCCTGCATGCTTGCGGGAGGAGAGTCCGCAGAAGCGGCGGGAATACCGTAGCAAAGGTACTTGGGCTTGCCGCCGTCGCAGATCACGCCGAACACATAAAACGCCCCCTCGCCGTAGCTTATTTCCACCCAGCGCGAGCCCTCCACCGCCTCGCAGAGTTCCTTTGCCTGCGGGTAGGAGGAGAGCACCTTTTCTATCTCGTCCCTCATTTTTTCGAAGAAGTTCTGTCCGCACTCCTCGCAAGGCTCAGCGTCCGTTTCATTTTCACGAGCTGCAGCCCCGTCCTCTTCTTTTTGCGCGCCTTCGCATACAGCCCCACCGCCTTCATAAGCTTTGTCGAATTCATAGTAATTCTCCGCTGCGATAGCCTCGTCCTCATAGCCTCGGACGGGCGCCGCCTTCACCTCTTTTTCACCGCTATCCCTGTTTTTTTCGGTTTTTTCGATTTTTTCGGCGCGCTCGAGCTCTGCCTTCAGCCCGAAAACCGCAGCAGAATAATTTCCGCACACGGCGGAAGCCAAGAGCTGCACCGTGCCGTTTACATAGAATACGGCGGCGGCAAAGCCCGCGGACGTGTCCACGTCGCTTCTCCCCTCGAACGCGCCGCCCTCTATTATCTGGGTGTGCGCGCCGTCCGATATGGCGGCGACGTATTTCCCCTCCGTCAGAGGCGCAAAGTTGATGAGGCTGACCTCAACTTTCAGCTCCGAGGAATATTTTTCGGCTTTAACAAGCCCCGAGAGTTCGCCGCCGTCCGCCGAAAACCCGCTCTTTACGCCCTTTATCACGGCAATGTTTTTAGTGTATCCCATATCCTACCTTCGTCGCGGAGCTTCAGCTTTTCCGCCCGATAATATAATATATTGTGTCACCGTGTTTTATTTTGATAAATTATGTAAAATCAAACAATTTTTTGGGCTTTTTTTTCACTAAAATTTAAACCCCGCGCGGACGGCTATCCGTTTGCATTTTTTTGAGGTTTTAAGTATAATGGTATTTGGTAAAGATTTTGATTTTAAGGAGCATATATTAAAAAATGGCACCGACAAAAAACAAAAAAGTCATCGAATTTGTAGAGGAGAGCGCGGCTCTGGCGCAGCCCGACGAAATAGTCTGGATAGACGGCAGCGCGCAGCAGATAGCCGCTCTCAAGGAAAAGGCGGTAAAAAGCGGCGAGCTCATAAAGCTCAACCCCGAGCTTTTGCCCGACTGCTATCTTCACCGCACAAAGGTAAACGACGTTGCGCGCGTTGAGGACAGGACCTTTATCTGTACAAGAAAAAGAGAGGACGCAGGTCCCGTAAACTACTGGATGGATCCCCGCGAGGCGTATGAACTCACCCGCGAGATCGCCCGCGGCAGAATGAAGGGCAAGACCATGTACGTTATCCCCTATTCCATGGGCGTGGTCGGCAGCGACTTCGCAAAAATCGGCATCGAGGTGACCGATTCCATCTACGTCGTACTGAATATGAACATAATGACGAGGGTGGGCAAGAATTGCCTTGCGGCTCTCGGCAAGGACGGCGACTTTATCAAGGGCTTCCATGCAAGCTGCGATATCGACGCCGAAAAGAGATATATAATGCACTTCCCCGAGGATAATACCATAATTTCGGTAAACTCGGCATACGGCGGCAACGTGCTGCTCGGCAAAAAGTGCTTTGCGCTGAGGATCGCCTCGTGGCTCGGCAAAAACGAGGGCTGGATGGCGGAGCACATGCTCATTTTAGGCGTGACCTTCCCCAACGGCGAAAAGAAGTACGTTGCGGCGGCATTCCCCTCGGCGTGCGGCAAGACCAACCTCGCCATGCTCATTCCCCCCAAGCACTACCTCGACAGGGGATATAAGATCGAGTGCGTGGGCGACGATATAGCGTGGATCCGCGTGGGCGAGGACGGCAGGCTCTGGGCGGTCAACCCCGAAAACGGCTTCTTCGGCGTGGCTCCCGGCACCAACGAACACTCCAACTACAACGCGCTCCAATCGACGAAGCGCGGCACTATATTCACAAACGTAGCCTTAAAGACGGACGATATGACCGTATGGTGGGAGGGACTCACAAAGGAATTGCCCGAACACGTTATCGACTGGACGGGCAAGCCGTGGGATCCCAAAAAATTCGACAAAAAGGATAAGTCCACCTGCGCGGCGCATCCCAACAGCAGGTTCACCGCGCCCGCGGTCAACTGCCCCTGCGTTTCACCCGAATTCAATTCCCTCAAAGGCGTGCCCCTCTCGGCAATAATCTTCGGCGGCAGAAGAGCCTCCACCACCCCGCTCGTCTACCAGTCGCGCGACTGGAACCACGGCGTGTTCATAGGTTCGGCAATGTCCTCCGAAACCACGGCTGCGGCAACGGGCGCAACGGGCGTTCTCCGCCACGACCCCATGGCTATGAAGCCCTTCGCGGGATATCATATGGGCGACTACTTCGCACACTGGATAGAGATGGGCAAGAAGGTCAAAAACCCGCCCAAGATATTCAACGTAAACTGGTTCCGCCAGGACGAGGACGGCAACTTTATGTGGCCCGGCTTCGGCGACAATATGCGCGTCCTCGAATGGATATTGAAGCGCTGCGACGGCACCGTTGACGCCGAGGAAACTGCGATAGGCTATGTGCCCTACGCTAAGGATATAGATATTTCCGAGCTCGACTACGAGATCTCAAAGGGCAGAAAATTCACAGTCTCCGATCTCGAGGCCATTCTCGCCGTAGACAAGGCGAAGTGGGCAAAGGAAGCCGAGGAAATCGAGGGCTACTACAACGGCACCATTAAGGACAGAATACCCCAAGAGCTTTGGGACTGCCTCGAAACTTTAAAGAAAAATTGCAAGAATTAATAGAATTAAAAAAACGGACATTCGACGATGTCCGTTTTTTTTGTGAACGGAAGGCGGCGGGCGCGAAAACTTTCGCGCCCGCCGCTTTTATTTATAATGCTTTACCGGGCTCTTTGCCGTTCAGATTATGCATCACAGTCAAAGCAATTTCCGCCGCCGTAGCGAGAACGCCCAACACCGCGCAGGCTATGGCTGAAGGATATCCGATCAGATCCGACATCTGCCTGCCGCTTTCCCCGTAAAAATCACAATATCCCTTTACCGCAACAATTATACATATCATATTGAAGATTTCAATTACGGCAAAGCAGATTGCCAAAACCAAGCCGCGCGGCTTGCCGGAGGCGTTTTTCAACCCGGACAGGCTTTTTACAACCCAAATCGCCCCCACAACCAGCCCTGCGACGGTCGCCGCATACGAAAGACAGGCAAATACGGTGGCAATATTTACGGCCGCCGCCTGTTCCGCTGAAAAATCAGAGGCCAGCAAAGGTTTAATTACAGACAATATATACATGGCAGAAAAACTTGCATTACTATTTGCGCTGTCCGGAATTTGAATAGTAATCACCGCACCCGCCGATAAAAAGAGTACTACAAGCACTAAAATTATCTTGACTACATTGATTACAAATGGCGGTATGTTACTCGGAGAAAACGCCTCCTTTCCCCTTGCCGCCACAGCACAACCTATGCTGCCCAGCGCAAGCACTCCGCCGACGATTATTCCTGCCATTGTCGCGCCGCTTAAATACATTTCTCCCTTTATTCCCAAGGCTCCAGACGCTTCGCCATATGCGTTGGCGTTATAAAGGGCAAGAAGGGAAAGCGCGCCCGCAAGATATACGGCATAGGTGATTATCGCAAGTTTGATTCCCCCGTTGTCCTCGCCCGAAGTGAGTTTTTTTGCACATTTCACGATTGCGGTTATACCGACAGACAGGACGGCCAAAAATAATACCGCCGAAATTACAGTGCCGAATACGGCAGGAAGATATGACAAAGTTTTATATGCTTTGTAATTTGTTTCAGGCTCGAAAACCGACGGCGTCAACGCGCTTAGCGATTGTTTCAAATCTTTATATACTTCACCGAAAAAATAATATGTATAATAATTTTTTGAGATGTTGACGTTAGACGAGGCGTTGGCGGTAGAGGCAACCAACGCGTTTTCACGAAGTCCCACTAAAAATACGAATATGGTGGTGAATATTGCGAGCGCAAAACCGAGCGAGACGGAGATTATTCCCATCACCTTTTTATAGGTTGAACCCGTTTTTTCAACGTTTTCGGCCCTGCCGTTGTTGTCCTCCTGTATTACGCTGCCACTTTTTGCGTTTTCAGCCGCAACGCCGCCGACATCGTTGCCGTTATCCGCCGCCCCTGTCTGCCATTGAACATCTGCTTTTAAATCGGCGCCGCAGTATATGCAGAACCGCGCGCCGTCGTCAACTTTGGCGCCGCACACGGGGCAGCGGTCGTCCAAAAGCTTTTTCCCGCAGTTTTTGCAATACCGCGCCTCCGGCAAATTAAGTTCTCCGCAGTTTTTGCAAATCATCTCTTACTCCTTTGTAAAATTGTTTGTATTTTAATCACACATTATTATATAGATAATAATTGTCTCTGTCAATCTTTTAAGATATTGTATGTATTTTGCTCAGAAAAACACAGCCGCAGCGCGAATTTTTCGCGCTGCGGCTGAAATTTTATTATGCGTTGTTTTTTATCTAAGCAAACACCCGCACGCCGCGCTTTTGCAGGCTTACAATGGCAATATACATGGGTATTCCCAGGCCGTACACCCATAACGCCTCGGTCGCGCAGAGCGAGCCGAAGTTTACCCAGTAGGCGACGCTTGCCGTGTAGCCCATAGTGTCGCCGCACAGGAATACTATTATGACGGGTATTAAAAAAGCGTTCACGAGCACGGGGAATATGCCGCCGAGAGCCATTCTTGCCGCGTGGTTTTTTATAATGTAGCCGACAATGAAGGTGAGCACGGAGGCAATGAGCGTAGCCGCGCCGCCGATGGGGACGTCATACATTAAAAAGGGCGACATAAGGTTTGCGAGCATGCAGCCTATCCAGAGCGCGGGCACAGCCTCGGCATAGAATAGCGGAAGTATTGTGAGAGCTTCCGCAGGCCTTATCTGCACAATGCCGTTATAGGCGATCGCACCGAAGGCGTAGGTCAGGGCGGTGTACAGCGCGGCTATCACCCCCGCCCTGCACAGCCTTTTTGTTGTGAAAAATTTTTTCATATTCTGTTTTTGCGTCGTTTAAATTAAAACGGACGGCCAAAAACCGTCCGTTTTGCTTAACGCAACTCCTCGGTTTTTTTAATGATGTGTTTTATCCGAAAACCATCGATACTATATTGATTCACAAAAATTTTCGTGGCGGCGGGTCTCTGCGTTACGCCATCGCCTTGCCCTCTTCCGTCACCAAGTCATAGGGTTCCCGAAAATTGTAGCATAGCGAAATTTTTGGGAAGAGGAGCCGCAACGTGGCAAACTTGCCGTTTGCTCTTCGCGCAAACGGCTTAAAGCCTAAGTTTGCGGCGACGAGGGAGGGTGTCACGGAGTGACGGGTGGGAGCACCGTTTTGCCTTTTTATTACCCCTCCCATCACCCGCTACGCGGGAGCTGTCTCACACGGCGTAAGGACAGCATCGTGTGAGAACTCCCCTCAGTCTCGCTTTGCTCGACAGTTGTCTCACACGGCGTAAGGACAACGCCGTGTTCGGGCACAGTAACACGATTGCGCCAAAGGCGAACAATCGCTATTCCGTCGCTTCGCTCCTTACGCGCGGGACGAATGCGCTCACTCATCTCGCGCAGCAAAACAGCGCTACTAGGCTGTTTTGAGAACTCCGCGCTCTCTCAAAAGGTGTAAGGACAACACCTTTTTCGGGCACCGTTCGCGCCTTGCGCTATGCGCTCACTCATCTCGCGCGGCAAAACAGCGCTACTAGGCTGTTTTGAGAACTCCGCGCTCGTCCCCAAAGGAAGGAGCCAAGGTTGGGGGGTGCACACCCCTCCTGTCATTCTGAGAAGGGCAACGCCCGACGAAGAATCTGTCGCGTAGCGACTTTTGGTTTACTGTTTCAAACAGCCAAAAGCAGACCACAAGGGGATTCTTTCGGTCAATCGCCCGCTTTCAGCGGGTCTCATATCGCTCTGCCGTTTCCCGTAAACGGGAACCCTCGGCAGGGCAGCGGGCAAAGCCCTCGCGCAAAATGACAGGGCTTAATGGGCGGTGTAATTATTTGCTCCCACCCGCCCTTTCAGGGCACCCTCCCCCGTTACACGGAAGAGGACGAGCGAGGCATTTCATAGCACAGCACTGTGCGCTGTGCGTGCCGAAGCGAGATGAGCGAGCGCATAGTGCAAGGCGCGAGCGGTGCCCGAACACGGCGTTGTCCTTACGCCGTGTGAGAACTCCCCTCAGTCTCGCTTCGCTCAACAGCTCCCCCCAAAGGAAGGAGCCAAGGTTAGGGGGCGGCGTTGCAATTACGAAGTTAGCAAGCGCGCAGATACGAGCAGAATTTTGCAAGTACGAAGTAACGCGGTGGGTAGAAGCGAGCAGAGCAAGGAAAGCGAGCACCGACGACAGGAGCGTACATAGACGTACGTGACTTAGGCGGCGCGGAGCTTGACACAGCTATGCGACGCTTATACACGCCGCTCGGTAGATGCAACGGGTTAGAAACGAGTTCATTTGTGTAATTACGAAGTCACGGCTTTGCAATTCTGCGGTGGGTAGAAGCGAGTTATGCAAGGCACGCCTCTGTATTTACGAAGTCTGCAACGGGTTAGAAACGAGCAAGACAAGGAGCGTGCGCAAACGACGACGGGAGCGTACACAGAAGTACGTGTCGTACCGAAGGCGCAGCCTTACCGAGGAGTGCGTAAACGCGACACAGTATTGCGACGTTTATAACACGTTGGCGGGAGCATTACTCTTCTTTGTTGCCGCTGTTCCCCAAATACGTCCCGAAAATTATCTCCTTCTTTGCGCGTTTTGCGCCGCCTGCGGGCTTTCCGCCGCGTTCGCGCCTGTTATCGCGGCCCTCGCGGCCCTTGCCGCGCTCGCGCCTTTCGCCTCTTCCGCCGCGTCCATGTCTGTCGTCGCGGCCGTGGCGTCTGTCTCTCTCACCGTAGCGTATGCCGCGGTCGGCGGGATTTGCCGTGTCGGGCACCACAACGACGTACCTTGCGGGCTCCTTGCCCTCGGACGAGGTCTTGACGTGCTCGCTGTTCACGAGCGCCGAATGTATTATCCGTCTCTCATAGGGATTCATGGGCTCCAAAAGTACCTTTCTGCCCGTCTCTATTGCCTTTTGTTCCACCTTGTGGGCAAGGGTTGTAAGCGTTTCCTCGCGCTGGCTGCGGTAATTTTCGCAGTCAACGACAACCTTGATATATTTTTCCCTGCCTATGTTGGCAACCGCGCCCGCCATGCACTGGATGGCGTCGAGAATGTCTCCGCGCTTGCCGATCACGCGCGCGCTCGAAGCGGTCTTTACGTCTATCTTAATGTTGTCATCGGCGTTGGAGACTTCGCACTCGCCCTGGATGCCGAGAATTTTCAAAAGCCCCTCTATGAAATTCGCCGCGCGGTCGCCGTCCGACTGCTTTTTTACAGCCTTTATCTTCCACTTCGAGGACCCGAAAAGCTTCTTTTTCCCCTCCTCGAGGACGGTTATCTCCACTTCCGAGGCGCTGAGAGCCAGTTCCAAAAGCGCGTTGTTCACCGCTTCTTCGTACGTTTTGCCTGTGAATACGTTGGTTTCTTCTTCCATTTTACTTTAACCTCTTTCTGCCGGCACGCCCCTGCAGCTTTGCTCTTTCCTTCTTTTCGCTGTTCTTTTCAAAGCGTACCGATACTACTTTATTTATAATCAGTGTCGATATAAGGCTATATACGGTGTTTACTATCATATAGATGGAGAATGCCGCGCTGTAGAAGAATGAGAATATACCGAAGATAATCGGCATCATTACCATCATCATCTTGTTGGTAGCCGCCGCCTGCCCGTCCACCGAGCTCAATTCGTTCGCAGCCTTCTGCGCGCGCATCGAGATGAACTGCTGCAGGAACATAAAGCCTATAGCAAGCACTATTAAAACGAAATATCCGTTATAAGTATTTTTCTGCTTGGAGAGATTGAAGGTCACTTCGTTATAGCTCTCCTCGTAGTTTGAGTCTATCGAGCCCGCCGCACGCTGGATGGCTGAGCGGAAGCCCGAAAAGTCGGGCACCTCTTTATTGAGCATGGAGTCGGGATACCACACGTTGCCTATCCACAAAAGCGAGGTCTGGGGCTTGTGCGAGAGATAATAATTCGCAGCCGCTTCCCTTGCGCCGAGGCGCACGAAGTCCGAAACGAACTTATTTTTTTCGTCCTCGCCGAGTTCTGCCCAGTCTGCGGGCAATTCCGCGGCGCCCTCGTGGTCCGCGGCGTATTTTTTATAGAACGTCCCGAACCTGTCGTAGTCCACGTAGTACCCGTATATATCTATTTCTTTGCCTTCGCCGTCGGTGAACCTGCCGTTTTCGTCACGTTTGGGGGTAAATTGTTGCGGGTTGTTCAGCCCGTCCTCAACTGCCGCCACCAAAAAATATTCGTCGCCCTGCTCGTCCTCCGTCTGCACATACTCGTACACGGCGTCGGAATAGCTCTTTGTCATTCCGTTGTATGCGGTAAGGTTGGCGTACTGCGAATACTGCGAGAACGCCGAGAACACTACCATGAATATTACCAATGAAACTATTGTGGGAAGGCAGGCGCCGAGGGGATTATAGCCGTTCGCCCTCTGCAGTTCCATTACCTTCTGGCTGTACATATTTTTGTCGTTGGCGTACTGCTTTTGCAGCTTTTCCATCTCGGGGCGCATGCTCTCCATGAGGAGAGACTGCTTTTTCATCTTCACCCTCGAGTAGATATCGAGCGGCAGCACCACGGTTTTGAGAATCAGCGTAAAGATAATGACGCCCACCGCGATCGCGCCGGGGAAGTCGGATACCAGATTGAATATCCAGCTTATTGCGTAGCCTATCCAGTTCAGATCCACGGTCCCTATGCCGTCCACCGAAACCTGTATGAGCTCCGAGCTTGTAAGTAAATTTGCTAAACCCATTTTATTAAAGTACCCACTTGTATTTGAAAGCTCTCTCGGGAGGCGGATCGAAACCGCCCTTGGATAAGGGGTTGCATCGCAATATCCTCCATATCCCCAAAAACATCCCCTGTATGAGCCCGCGGTTGTTTATAGCCTGCAGCGTATACTCCGAGCATGTGGGAGTATAGAGGCAGGTGTGGCGGGAGAGCCGCTTTTGGTAGAATACGATAGCCCGCATCGCTCCGGCTCTCAGAAAGGGCTTAAACACCCTTTTTCTCAAAAGCCTGAAAGCTTTTTTTACCTTCCGCATCCGTTGTTTACCTTTTTAAAGCAGGATATAAGGCTCTTTTCAAAGGCTCTGTAGCTGTACTCCTCGGCAACGCGGGGCAGGATGACCACCGCCCAGCTTTTGCCGAGCATCTTTGAGTTCTTCGAAAACGCCTCGCGCAGCAGCCTCTTTATACGGTTGCGCACCACCGCCTTGCCGTGCTTTTTGGAGACGGCTATTCCCATCCTCATCTTCTCGGACGGAAATAAAATCAACGATAGAGCGGGGGAATGTACTCTTATCCCCCTCTTGAATATCCTTGAAAACTCCGAATTTTTTTTTATTCTGAGATAATTCAACTTACGCCGTGAGCTTTTTTCTGCCCTTGTTTCTTCTTCTCTTCAGAACCTTTCTTCCGGCAGTTGTGGCCATTCTCTTTCTGAAGCCGTGTACCTTGTTTCTCGTTCTCTTTTTGGGCTGGTATGTCCTTTTCATTCTTTGCTCCTTTTTTTAGGGTATTTAAAGCCGCGCTCTTTCCCGCGCGGTCACGATCGGTGCGTTCAGTATATCTTTCCCGCGCCGCAAAGTCAAGCGTTATTGGAGGTGCGGACGGGTAAAATGAGGTATAATGCGCTCTTATCGGTAAGATTCTGGCAGGTGAAGGGCTGTACCTGGTTGTTGAAAGAGAGCACTATTTTCTCCTCGTCAAGCGCGTTCACAGCCTCTATTATGAACTTTGAATTCATGGCTATCTTCACGTCCTTGCCCTCTATCTCAGCCTTTACGGGCTCCTGCACGTTTCCTATCTCCGAGGACGAGGAAATTTCTATCGTTTCCCCAGAAATGTCGAAGGTTATCAAACTGTTCTTGTCGCCCCGCACGAGTATGGCGGCGCGCTCTATGGATTCCTTCAGCTTTTCCTTTTCCACGGTGACCTCCGTTATAAAGGTGCGGGGAATTATATTTTCCTTTTTGATGAAATCTCCGCCGTACAGCCTCGAGGTGAGGATGGTGTTGTCCGAGGAAACGAGTATCATTCCCCTCTGCACGAAAATTTCCGTCTCCTCCGCGGAGTCGGGGATCATCTTTTCTATCTCGTTCAGCGTTCTCGCGGGGCAGACTATCTCCATGTTACCCGTAGCCGAGGAAACCTTGCCCGAGATAGTGGCGAGTCTGAAGCCGTCGAGGGAGGTAACGCAGACGTCGTCTCCGTTTATAACGAACTGGCAGCCCTTTAAAATGGGGCGCGAGTCGTCGGCGGCGCAGCAAAAGGAAGTTGACGATACGAACTTTTTGAGATCGGCAGTCTTTAATTTAAAACTGTTCTCCTTTATTTCAGTGTCGATTTTGGGGAAATCGTCGGCAGGGAGCACCTGCATGCTCGTCTGGCTGTCCGAATAGACAATGTCCATTCTCCTGTCCTCTGCGGAGAGCATTATCTGCACGTCCTCGAGCTTTTTGATAAAATCGGAAAAATATTTGCCGGGCACGCAGACGTCGCCCTCCTCGTAGACCTCGGCGGGGATGTTCTTTAATATGGCTATCTCGCCGTCCGTTGCGGAGAGAGTGAGCTTATCGTTTTTTGCCGAGAGCTTTATGCACTCAAGGATGGGGACCGTGGTCTTTGCAGAGCATGCCTTTACGACCTTGAGAACGGCTTCCGACAGATTTATACCTTCACAAACACACTTCATATTACCTTATCCTCTTTTTTTCACCTTGCGGCTTTTTTTGCCTGTTTCTTTATTTTTTTATTTTATTTATTAAAGAATTAATTTGATATAATTATTAATAATGGGCGGTGGAAATGTTCATATCTGCGCGCGCCCGTACAAACTTGAATATATAATAACAAAATATCGCGGAAAAAGCAAACGATTAGGCGCAAATCTGTCAACAATTTAACTTAATTTTTTGGGGATTTTCAGGTTGAAACTTTGTGGAAAAGTGTAAAAAATTCTTCAGACCGCGGGCAGGGCGGGCGGCAGGGAGAGGATTTTTTTGAAAAGGACTGGGCTTTTTGGGGGTTATCAACTTTTTTTTGTGGATTGTGGATAAAATAAATGTTGAAATCGGCGGCGTATTCTGCTATAATCGGAGTATGGATACAGACCGTCTGAAGGCCCTTATCACGGGAGAGTACAGGGAAAAGTTTACTCTCTTTGCCGGGCTTTTAAAAGAGCACAACAAAATGTACAACCTGACCTCCGTCACGGACGACGGGGGAATATTGTACAAGCATTTTATCGACAGCGCCGCGGGGGAAGAGTTTTTCACCGCGGGAGCTTCGGTTGCCGAGATAGGCTCGGGCGGCGGGTTTCCCTCCATCCCCCTTAAAATAATCAGGGACGACCTTAAGTTCACCCTCATAGAGAGCACGGGCAAAAAGTGCAATTTTCTGAATACGGCTGTGGAAAAGCTGGGGCTGAAAGGCGTGAAGGTGCTGAATATCCGCGCCGAGGACGGGGCAAGGCTGCCGGCGCACAGGGAGAGCTACGATATCTGCTGCGCAAGGGCGGTGGCGCGGCTCAACACCCTCTCGGAGTACTGCCTGCCGTATGTCAAAAAGGGCGGAAGGTTCATAGCCTATAAGGGCGACTGCGCAGAAGAGATCAAAGAGGCGGAGAGAGCTATAAAAATTTTGGGCGGAGAGACAGAAGAGATTTTTAATTTCACGCTCGGGGACTACGGCGCGCGCACGATCGTGGTAATAAGAAAAACTCAAAACACTCCGCCGAAATACCCGCGCGGAAACGGAAGGGAAAGGAAGTCGCCGCTATGAAGAGCTGTTGCTTTACCGGTCACCGCGTTTTGAGGGATCTGGACGCGGCGCTTTTGGACAGGGTCATAGCCGATCTCATAAAAAGCGGCTGCAAAAGATTTTATTGCGGCATGGCCAAGGGCTTCGATTTAGCCGCCGCCGAGAGCGTTATAGCCCTGAAAAAATCATATCCCGGGGTCGAACTCGTGGCGTGTATTCCCTGCGGGAGCCAGTCCCTCTCCTACTCCGCCTCCGACAAGCGGAGATATAACAGAATACTGGACTTTTGCTCGGAGACAATAACTCTCTCCTGCGATTATTACAAGGGCTGCATGCACGTGCGGGACCGCTTCATGGTGGATAATTCCGACATAGTGTTGAGTTATCTGAGGGAAAAGAGGGGCGGAACGTACTACACGGTGAGCTATGCCGAAAAAAAAGGGTTGAAGATAATCTCCCTTTGACGGGACTGCGAAAAAAGCCATTATTTGCGGCATACTACGGGGTCTTTTGACCGTTCAAGAAAAAACGGTCATTTTTTTAAAATTTTTTTCGTTGCGGCATATTACGGGGGCAACGAGGCGGCGTGTCGCCGCGGCGGGTTGTCCGTCGGACAACGTTAAATACTCGCTTCGCTCGTGCCGTATACGCCTTGCGGCGCGTTAAATACTCGCTGCGCTCGCGCTAATGCTCGCTTTGCTCGCGTTAAATACTCGC
>CANQQD010000027.1 GCA_947625865.1 uncultured Clostridia bacterium | reverse complement strand
AGTTGCCCGTGATGGAAACGGAAACGTTCTCCATCTTCATAATGGCAACGCCTTCGGGCACGTTGTCCGCGCCGTAGCACTTTACCTTTGCGCGGGGACCGTCGGAAAAAGCCACGCTGTCCACAACCTTAACAGTCTCGGTGTAGGGGTCAAACTCAGTCCTCACATAGGTAAAGCCGTTTATTCTCGAAATAATATAAGCGGCGTCCTTGCCCAAGCCGTTCAGAATAACGCGGAGAGGCTTTGTGCGCACCTTGTTTGCATTTTCCGCGATCTTTATCGCACCCTCGGCGGCAGCGAAGGATTCGTGCCCCGCAAGGAAGCAGAAGCAGTCAGTCTCTTCGGAGAGGAGCATAGAGCCGAGGTTGCCGTGACCTAAGCCAACCTTTCTGTTCTCTGCAACCGAACCGGGAATACAGAAGCTCTGCAAGCCCACGCCGATCATCTTTGCCGCGTCGGCAGCCTTTTTGCTGTTGGTTTTAATGGCGATCGCCGCGCCTACGGTGTAAGCCCAAACCGCATTTTCAAAGCAGATAGGCTGTGTGCCGCGCACGATCTTATCCACGTCTATGCCCTTTTTAAGGGTGATGTCTTTACATTCCTCAATGGAACCGATGCCATATTCCTTCAAAACGCCCAAAATTTTCTTTTCGCGTCTTTCGTAACCTTCAAAAAGAGCCATAATCAGTCAACCTCCTTGTCTGTCCTGGGGTCGATATGCTTTACGGCGCCAGCTTCCTTGGAGTATCTGCCGTAAGTACCGATTGCTTTTTCATACGCCTCGTTGGGTGAGAGACCTTTCTTTATGAAATCCGTCATCTTGCCGAGAGATACGAACTTATATCCGCAAACCTCGTTGTTCTTGTCGAGAGCAAGCGCAACAACGTAGCCCTCAGCCATTTCAAGATATCTGACGCCCTTCAACTTCGTGCCGTACATCGTGCCGACCTGTGATCTGAGTCCCTTGCCCAGATCCTCGAGCCCTGCGCCTATCGCAAGTCCGTCCTCGGAGAACGCCGACTGCGACCTGCCGTAAACGATCTGTAAGAACAGCTCGCGCATAGCAGTATTTATGGCGTCGCACACAAGGTCGGTGTTTAATGCCTCCAGAATGGTTTTGCCGGGCAGAATTTCCGCTGCCATGGCGGCGGAGTGGGTCATGCCGGAGCAGCCGATGGTTTCGACCAGAGCTTCCTCTATTATGCCGTCTTTAACGTTCAGCGAAAGCTTGCACGCGCCCTGTTGGGGGGCGCACCAGCCTATGCCGTGAGTGAAGCCCTTGATATCCTTGATTTCCTTTGCCTGAATCCAAAGTCCTTCTTCGGGAATGGGGGCGGGACCGTGCTCGAATCTGCCGGAAACGCCCTTGGCAACGCAAATCATGTTTTCAACGTCTTTTGAATATTGCATTACATTTCCTCCGATTTTTAATTTTTACCGTTGCTAATTATAGCACAACTTGCCGTCCATTTCAATCGTAGCGGGGTAATTTTTAAAAAAAATTTGTTACCGTATCAATATTTTTGTTTACGCCCGAGCGAAATGTTGTATAATTATATTGAAAGCCGCAAACGCGGCAAAGCACACTCATTTAAACTGATACGGGGTAAAAAATGCTTTGTGATCGCTGTAAACAGAATATCGCAACGGTGAACTATGTGGAGATAATCAACGGGCACAAACTGGAGAGCCATCTCTGCAGGGATTGCTATGTCGAATTGACGGGCGACCCCGCCGAAAACGACGGCAGCGTGTTCTGGACAAATCTCTATGGCGACGGCAGCGCGGTGGAGGCGGCAGCCTGCCCCGTCTGCGGCACTACATACAGCGACTACAAGCGCACGGGTCTGGTCGGCTGCGCCACATGCTACGACGTTTTCAAGGAGCTGTTGCTCCCTCAGATAAGGAGTATACAGGGCAAGGACACGCATGTCGGCACCGCCGCTTTGAACAACGACGAATACGGGCTTTTAAGAAAGCTCAAATCCCTGCAGGAGCGGCTCGAAGCGGCTTTAAAGGACCGCCGCTACGCCGAGGCGAACCTTTTGAACAGGCAGATCAAGGATATAAACAAAAAGCTTTACGGAGGCGACAGCGATGAGTGATCTATCCAAAATCGTCGTATCCACCCGCGTAAGGCTCGCAAGGAATATCGAGGGCTATGTCTTTCCGTCCCACTTAAAAGGCGAAAAGCAGGCGCGGGAAATTATTCGCCTCGTCACGAGCGGGCTGTCACGGCTCGACGGCTTTCAGGACGACCAGTTCAAGGTATACTATATGAACTCCGTCACGCCCGAGGAGGCTCAGATATTAAAGGAAAACCACCTTATTTCCCCCAACCTCATCAAAAACAGCCGCATTTCGGCGGCGGTCATCAACAATGACGAGAGCATATCCATAATGATCAACGAGGAGGACCACCTCCGCGAGCAGTGCATATTGAAGGGTTTCGAACTCGAAACGGCGTATCACACAATGGCGCAGATCGACGCGCGGCTCTCCAACAGCATGAAGTTTGCGTTCGACGAGCAACTCGGCTATCTGACCGCATGCCCCACCAATCTCGGCACAGGTTTAAGGGCTTCCGTCATGGCGTTTTTGCCTGCCCTGACCATAAACGGCATAATGCCCAAGGTCTACCGCTCCATATCCCGTTTGGGGCTTACCGTCCGCGGCGTATACGGCGAGGGCAGCGACGCCGAGGGCTATATGTACCAGATAAGCAACGAGGTCACGCTCGGCGTCACCGAGAGAGAGATCTTAAAGCAGGTGGGCGACGTTGTACGCAAGGTCGCCGAGCTCGAGGAGGCGGAGAGGCTCAGCCTCAAAAAGGGCGATTCCGCTCTCGACGTCAAGGACGGCTGCATGCGTTCTTTCGGAATACTCACCAACTGCGCCAAACTCTCCACAAGCGAGCTTATAAAACTCACCGCAAGCGTCAAACTCGGCGCATGTCTGGGCTATATAGATATTTCCGACCCCTCGGAGATAGACGATTTGGTAATAAAAATGCGCCCGGCAAATATCAATGAGGCGGCGGGCAGGGAACTGACTCCCGTCGAACGCGATATATACAGGGCCGAATATGTAACAAAGCACATAAAACAGATCAAAGGAGGTAATTGAATATGGATTATTCATACATCAACCGTTGTACCGACAATCTTCAACAGGTATTTTCCGTTGCCGAGGAAGCGGCAAAGATCTATAACTCCTCATATGTGGGCAGCGAGCATATCGTGTTCGCCATGCTCAACTGTCCCGATTGCACGGCCTGCAAGGTTTTGAACTCCTGCAACGTGTCCGAACCCGAATACCGTGAGTTTTTTGCCCGCTCCATAGATTTGAATTCCAATATCCGCGGCTACACCCCGCGCACAAAGCATATGATAGAGCGCGCTCTCGAGCTCTCGGTGGATATCAACGGCGAGGATTCTCTCGCCGGCACCGAGCACATGCTCCTTGCCGTAATGTCGCAGACAGACTGCCTCGCAATGAGGATACTGCACGCTCTCGGCGTCAGCATCACCGCGCTCGCGGGCAAGATAGAGCTTGCCATAACGGGCAATTTAGGCGAAGAGCCCGCCGGCAACAACGACCCGTTTTCATCCTTCGGCAACCTCTACGCGCCGCACTCGCCGTCCCAGCCCTCCAAGCAGATGCAGGGCGAATCGAAGCGCACGTCGCCCGCTCTCGACGACTCGGTTTTAAGCTACGGCACCGATCTTACCCAAAAGGCGCGCGAGGGCAAGATAGACCCCGTCATAGGAAGAAAGGACGAAATAGAAAAGATCATACAGGTTTTGTCCCGCCGCACCAAGAACAACCCCGTGCTCATAGGCGAGCCGGGCGTAGGCAAATCGGCGGTAGTCGAGGGTCTGGCGCAGGCTATAGTAAAAAACGCCGTCCCCGACCTTTTAAAGGATAAAATAGTTTTCTCCCTCGACCTCGCAGGCATGGTCGCGGGCGCCAAGTACCGCGGCGACTTTGAGGAAAGGCTCAAAAACGCCATCGAGTCCATCAGGCGCAACGGCAACGTGATATTGTTTATCGACGAGATCCACCAGCTTGTCGGCGCGGGCTCCTCGTCGGACAGCAACATGGACGCGGCTAACATTTTAAAGCCCATGCTTGCCCGCGGCGAACTGCAGACAATAGGCGCCACCACCATCGAGGAGTACAGAAAATATATCGAAAAGGACGCCGCGCTCGAGCGCCGTTTCACGCCCGTGCAGGTGGAGGAGCCCTCGGTCGAGGACACGGTCGCCATTTTAAGGGGACTGCGCGACAAGTACGAGGCGCACCACAAGGTGGTAATAACCGACGAGGCTATAATCGCCGCAGCCACTCTCTCGGACAGATATATAACCGACAGGTTTTTGCCCGACAAGGCGATCGATCTTATAGACGAAGCCGCCTCGCGCGCCCGTCTGAACAGCCTCAACAGTCCGGACGAGGTCAAGGAGCTCGAGGAGAAACTCAAGAGACTGAATATCGAAAAGAACAAGGCGGCAAAGGGCGAAAATTATTCACAGGCGCAGAAGCTCGTGGATGAGATCAACGCCGTTCAGGAGCAGATAAACAAACTGAAATCCGAGTGGAAGGGCGAAAAGCAGACGTCGTCGCCCACTATAGGTTCAAACGAGATAGCTGATATCGTCAGCGGCTGGACGGGCGTTCCCGTAGTCAAGCTCACCGAACAGGAGAGCGAAAAGCTTCTGCACCTCGAGGAGAATCTTCACAAGCGCATCGTCGGTCAGGACGAGGCTGTGACCGCCGTTTCAAAGGCAATACGCCGTGCGCGCGCCGGTCTCAACGAGCCCAACCGTCCCATAGGTTCCTTTATATTCGTCGGCCCCACGGGCGTCGGCAAAACCGACCTCGCCAAGGCGCTCGCCGAGGCAATGTTCGGCGACGAACGCTTAATGATACGTCTCGATATGTCCGAGTTCATGGAAAAGTATTCGGTATCCAAGCTCATAGGCGCGCCTCCGGGATACATCGGTTATGACGACAGCAACGGCGGACAGCTCACCGAAAAAGTCAGAAGAAAGCCGTACAGCGTCGTTTTGTTCGACGAAATAGAAAAGGCGCACCCCGACGTATTCAACATTCTCTTGCAGATCCTCGACGACGGCAGGCTCACCGACTCCAAGGGCAGAACGGTGAACTTCAAGAACACCATAATAATAATGACTTCCAACGTCGGCGCAAGCCGTATAAAGAAGATGTCGAGCTTCGGCTTCACCTCATCCACCGAGGAGGAGGGCGGCTATGATAATATGAAGGAAAACATAAACGAGGCTCTGCGCGAGCAGTTCAAGCCCGAGTTCCTCAACAGGATAGACGACATAATAATCTTCCGCAAGCTCTCGAAAGATGAGGCGGGAATGATATGCCGCAAGATCATAGAGGGTCTTGCCGAAAGGCTTAAGGACAGGAATATAAAGCTTGAAATTTCCGACGCGGCAATGGATAAGGTTCTGGACGAGGGCTACTCCGAAATATACGGCGCCCGTCCCTTAAAGCGCACGGTGCAAAAGCGCATAGAGGATAGGCTGTCCGACGAAATTCTCGCCAACCACATTCTCCCCGGCGAAACGGTCACCGTGGACGTCGCCGACGGCGAGCTGGTATTCAAATCGGAAAAAACATAACACATACGGGCAATTTGCGGCGCTCTACTAACAGTAGAGCGCCTTATTTTTGCGGTAGAGCCGCCCGTGCAAAGCTCTACAAACGCCGCTTTTAAGTGTGGAGGGCCTTCACCCCATAAGTAGGTTTATTTTTTGCCGCAACGCACTATAATTAAATGCGAGGTGACAATATGAAGCAAGCTTCTGCGATAGCAATAACAAATTCCAAGGGCAAGATTTACAGATTTCCGGTGTTCTACACAAAGGGCGAGGAGATATTCAACGCCGTATCTCACATAGTCGGCGGCGCGTTCGGGCTGACCGCGCTCATAGTCGGGCTCGTTTTCGCCTATCCGTCGGGAGTAAAAATGGCAGCCGTATCCGTTTTCGGCATAAGCATAATCATTTTATATACTATGAGCGCCCTGTATCATTTTCTCCCGAACGGCAGGGCAAAGGCAGTATTCAGGATATTCGACCACTGCACGATATTCCTGCTCATCGCGGGCACATACACGCCCTTTTGCCTGATAGCTCTCGGCGGCACGGCGTTCTGTTATCCCATACTTGCAGCCGAGTGGTCAATGGCCGTTCTCGGAATTACGGGCAACGCGATAGCCATGAACAACAGGGTGATAAAGGGTCTCTCCATGGCGTGTTATTTCGTCATGGGCTGGCTCATTTTGGCTGCGTTCGTGCCGCTGTATTCAAATTTGCCCGCGGCAAGCTTCTGGCTCCTGGTTGCGGGCGGGGTCGCCTACACGTCGGGCATAATCTTCTATGCGTTCGGAAAGAAAGTCAAATATTTCCACTCGATATGGCATCTTTTCGATCTCGCAGGTACGGCTCTGCAATTTGCCTCCATACTTATTATGATCATATGACCCCGTTTGCTTTGACTTTGCCGTCTGCGGGTGATATAATCTGTATATTCACGGCAGAGGAGGCGGCAATGAAAAACAGCGCACTTTCGGTTCTGAAAAAAATTATCGACGGCATACTTGCGGGTATGCTCATCTCATTGGGCGGGGCGGTGTTTATCGCCTGCTTGAATCTTAATCCCCAAGCAACGTACATGCGGGTCGTCGGCGCGGTATTTTTCTCGCTCGCGCTCGTCTGCATCTGCATGCGCGGATATTCCCTGTACACGGGCAAGATAGGGCTTGTCCCCGAAAAACACTCTAAGGAGGACGTCTCGGCCCTTCTTTTGTGCCTGCTCGGCAACGCAATAGGCACAATAGCATTCGGCTATCTTATAGGCGCGGTCATTCCGGGCATAAAGGAGCAGGCTTCGGCAATGTGCCTGTCAAAGCTCGGTCAGGGCTATGGCTTCGGGCTTCTCCGCGCAATACTCTGTGGAATACTCGTATATCTTTCCGTGGATATCTACCGCAACAACAAAACGCCCCTCGGAATACTTCTCTGCATACCCGCGTTTATTTTAAGCGGCTACGAGCACTCTATTGCCGACATCTTCTATTTTGCCGCGGGCAACGTTGTATCGTGGCAGGCGTTCGGCTATCTCGTGATGATAATTCTCGGCAACTCCATAGGCGGGCTACTTATCCCCGTGTTGCAACTTGTCCGTCCCAAACAGCAAAACGGCGGGGACAAGGACAACTCATAAAATTCCCGGTATCACCGAAAAGCGGCGGCGCGTTCAAACGCGCCGCCGCAGCTTATATGTAAACCTTTCCACGCTCAACCGTAGAAACTCACCGCTCCCTTGAATATCGCATATGCAACGCTCTTCTGGTAGGAGGAGGACGACAGCAGCTTTTCGTCCTCGCCGTTGGTCAAAAAGCCGCACTCCACTATCACCGAGGGGTTTTCCGTGCACCTGAGCATATAGTAATCTCCCGCGAGCGGCGAACTCTTTCTCACACATTCCTCCATGGAATTGAGGGAGGACTGTATGCACTCCGCCAGCGCCTTGCCCGTCTGGCTCTCTGCGTTATAGAAGGTCTGCCCGCCCCTGCGGCTTTTGAGCGGACAGGAATTTTGGTGTATGGAGATTACCATATCCGCCGCGCTCTCCCCGATAATTTCCTTCCGTTTTTTCATATCCCTCATCTTAAAGCCGTTTGTCGGCAGCCCGTATAGCCCGCCGTTCGAGGTTCTGGTCATAACTACCTTAAATCCCGCCTCGGCGAAATATCCTTTAAGCTGTTTGGCTATCGCGAGATTTATGTCGCTCTCCTTGACCTTTGTATCAACTCCAAGCACTCCGGCGTCCACGCCGCCGTGACCGGCGTCGATCACAACTATCCTGCCCGTTGTCGCGGTGGAGGCGGAGGCAGCCAGAGCCCCCGCGCACAGCCCGAGCGCGATCCCCGCAAAAATTATGGCTATGACCGTTATCAGAACGTTCTTTTTAAATACTATTAATTTCACGCTATATACTATGGAATAATTGCTTTTTTTATTACAAAGTTGTATAATTGACTTTAAAAGATATGGTTGAATTTTTCGGACCGCTGCCCTATGATAAGGCTGACAACTTAAACGCGGTAACACTTGCCTTTGTAGGCGACGCGGTGTATTCCCTTTACGTCCGCCAAAGGCTCGTGCTCGAGGCAGACTACCCGGCGGGCAAACTTCAGAGTCTCACCGTCGCCGAGGTGTCCGCGCACGGACAGAACGCGCTTTTGCACAGGATAGAGAGCAAATTCACCCCTCACGAGACGGAGATCTACAAGCGGGGCAGAAACGCCAAAAAGCCCTCGCACAGCAAAAACGCGGACCTCGCAGAATACAACTGCTCTACGGGTCTCGAAGCGGTAATAGGTTGGCTGTATCTGACGGGACAGAGGGACAGGCTCATATATCTTCTCAACGGAGACTAAATGAAAACCGAAGGCAGAAACGCCGTTTTGGAGCTTCTCAAAACGGACAAAAATATAGATAAAATATTGCTGGAAAAGGGAGCTCAGGGCTCTTTGGGCAGAATTTTTGCCGAAGCCCGCAAAAAGGGCGTAAAGGTGCAGTTCGTGGATAAGCGCGTGCTCGACAGGGAGAGCGTGGAGGGCAGGCATCAGGGCGTCATCGCCTTTTCCGTCGATTACGGCTACGCGACTGTCGACGATATCCTTTCGGCGTCGGCCGCAGACGGTCTCATAATTTTATGCGACGGCATAGAGGACGTCCATAATCTCGGCTCCGTAATAAGAGTGGCGGAGTGCGTAGGCGCCAACGGCGTAATAATTCCCTCAAACAATTCGGCGAGCGTAACGGAGGCGGTAATACGCATTTCCGCGGGCGCCGCAAACCACGTCAAGGTCGCTAAGGTCGCTTCCTTAAACCGTGCCATCGACGTGCTGAAGAGCTCGGGCTATTGGATATACGCCCTCGAAGCGGACGGCACGAGCATCTACGAAGCCGATTTATCGGGAAATATCGCCCTCGTAATAGGCGGCGAGGACAGCGGAGTGAAACGCCTCACCCGCGAAAAATGCGATTTTACCTTATCTCTGCCGTTAAAGGGCAAGGTAAATTCGCTCAACGCGTCCGTCGCGCTCGGCGTTGCCGCATATGAAGTTTTAAGAAGAAGATGAAGGACGAAGAACTTATACTTTCCGCCCGCGGCGGAGATAAAGCCGCGCAGACCGAGCTTTTAAATAAATATTCTCCCCTTGCAAAGGCAATTTCCGCGGGCTTTTTCATAAGCGGCGGCACAAACGAGGATCTTTTTCAGGAGGGCATGGTGGGGCTGTATTCGGCTATCGGCGGCTACGACGCCGCAAGCGGAGTCACCTTTTCCACCTACGCGTACAGGTGCATACGCAACGCGGTCATCGACGCGGTAAAAAAGAGCCACGGGGCAAAGTACTCGGCGCTCAATAATTTTGTGCCCATAGTCGAAATATCCGACGTCCGTTCGCTCTCCGATCCCGAGGACGAGCTTATACGCCGCGAGCAGCGCGGAGAGTTTTTGCAGAAGATATCCCAAATTCTGTCCGCGTTCGAATTTAAGGTCACCGTCATGTATCTCGACGGGCTGGGCTGCGCCGAAATTTCGCGCTCGCTCAACAGATCGCCAAAGAGCGTAAATAACGCCATAGCGCGTTCCAAAAGCAAATTACAAAAATCCTACTATACGGAGCAAAAATAAATGGCATATCTTGCTTTTTACAGAACATTCCGTCCGTCGACGTTCGACGCGGTCGTCCGTCAGGAGCACATAGTCCGTATTCTCAAAAACCAGATCGAAAGCGGCAAGGTCGGGCATGCGTATCTGTTTTGCGGTCCGCGCGGCACGGGCAAGACCACTCTTGCAAAGATCTTTGCGCGGGCGATAAACTGCGAAAGTCCCGTGAACGGTTCGCCCTGCGGCAAGTGTCCTACATGCCGCGCCCTCTCCGAGGGCAGCAGTCTGGATATTTCCGAAATCGACGCGGCTTCCAACAACGGCGTAGACGAAATGCGCGACCTCCGCGAAAAGGTTCAGTATCCCCCCGTGGCGGGAAAATATAAGGTCTATATCATAGACGAGGTCCACATGCTCACCCAGTCGGCGTTCAACGCGGTTTTAAAAACGCTGGAGGAGCCGCCCCGTCACGCGGTATTCATACTCGCCACGACGGAACCGCAAAAAATTCCCGCAACCATACTTTCGCGGTGCATGCGGTTCGACTTCAAACTGATCCCCCAAAAGGATCTGGAGGAGCTTATTAAGTCCGTTCTCACCAAAACGGGCAAGGAGTATGAGGATGAAGCCGTTTCCGCAATAGCAAGGGCGGGGGCGGGCAGCGCGCGCGACAGTTTGTCGATAGCCGACATGTGCGCCTCCTATTCCAAGGGCAAGCTTACCTACGGCGACGTGTCCGCCGTTCTGGGCTCGGCTGATTTCATGAAGATAGCCGAGATATGCCGCTATATCCTCTCGGAGGACAGCCAGGGCGCCTTGACGGCGGTAGAGAACATTCTCTCAACGGGCAAGAGCGTGGGCGTGCTCATAAAGGATCTGCTGTCTTTCCTAAACGACATAGCTATAGTAAAGGTCTGCCGCACCGCGCGGGAGATAATAAATTTACCCGAGGAGACATACGCCGCTATAGCCCAAATAGCCGGGCTCTGCGACGGTCACAAGCTTTTGAGGGTAACTGAAATTTTGGCTCAGGCCGAGACGGATTTAAGATATTCCACGAGCGGCAGAATAACTCTTGAGACGGCGGTGCTCAAGTGCTCGCTTCCCGAAGAGGACTACAATATCGACGCCCTCATCGGCAAAATAAGCGCGCTCGAAAGGCAACTCGGGGAACTCAAGGCAGGCGGCTTTGCGGCTGTTCCCGCCGTACAAAATAAACCGTCCGCGCCCCCGCAGGAGACGGCTGAAACTTCCGCCCGCCCGGCTCAACCGCCGCAGCCTGTAGAAGTTGTGCTATCCGAGGACGACGACGTGCCGCCCTTCGACGTGTCCGAACCGGCGAAGCCCGCCGGGCAGGAGCCGGTACAGCCCGCGCTATGGGATGACGCGCCCGCGTCTGCGGCGTCAGGCACATTGAGCGAAAGCGACAAGCGCACTGTCTTCGCAAAGCTTTTGAAGAGCCTCAGGACGACCCACAAAAACGCCGTGCTCTTCACCCTGTGTATGGATCTTATCACTGAATTTGAGGGCGACAAGCTCGTAATGATCACGGACAACGAGTCGGTGTGCAGGGCGTTGAACCGCACGGACAACTATAATTTTTTGGGCGGCGTGTTGGCTGAATTGGGAGTAACGGAATATGAGATACGTTTCCGCCCGAAGGGCGAAAGCGATTTCGACAAAGCGCTCGGCGAGCTAAAAAAGAACTTCGGCGGCGCCGATATAACGGTAAAATAACAAATAATAAAAAACTCAGATAATATAAAATACGGCGGACGTACGCCGGATCCGAAAACGGAGGTATATATGTCAAATTTCAGAGGCGGTGGCGGCATGGGCAACATGCAGAACATGCTCAGGGAAGCCCAAAAAATGCAGGAGAAGATGCAGGAAGCCGATAAAGAGCTCGAAGAGCTCGAGGTCGTCGGGCTTTCGGGCGGCGGCGAAGAGGGCGACGAAACGGTCGTCGTATATATGAACGGCAAAAAGATAATCAACGGCATAGAATTCGGCAGCAAGCTCTCCGAGATGATAGACATTACCGACGGCGACGACGTCGAAATGCTCGAGGATCTCATAATGGCAGCCATTCTGGACGGCTATAAAAAAGCCGACGCCGAGTACGAAGAAAAAATGGGTCCCTTCGCAAAGGCAGGCGGCGGGATCCTGCGCTGATCGAAGGAGTGCAATGGACGTATTCATAGAGCCGATAGGCAGACTTATCAACGAATTTTCCAAACTGCCGGGCGTCGGCAAAAAAACTGCTCAACGCTACGCCTATAAAATAATAGGCATGAGCGAGAGCGAGGCAAAGGACTTCGCCGAGAGCATAATCTACTGCAAGCAGCGTGTAAAATACTGCAGGGTGTGCGGCAATTTCACCGAAAACGAAATATGCGATATCTGCCGCACGCGCGATAAAAGCGTCATATGCGTCGTAAAGGAGCCCAAGGACGTCATAGCCATGGAAAAGCTCCACGAGTACAAGGGCGTTTATCACGTTCTGCACGGCGTGCTCTCTCCCATGGACGGCATAGGTCCCAACGATATCCGCATAAAGGAGCTTCTTTCCCGCATAGACGACGGCGTCAAGGAGGTCATAATGGCAACCAATCCCGACGTGGAGGGCGAAGCCACGGCAATGTATATTGCAAGGCTCATAAAGCCTCTCGGCGTAAACGTCACCCGCCTTGCGCACGGCATACCCGTCGGCGGCGAGCTCGAATATACCGACGAGGTCACTCTTGCCCGCGCCCTCATCGAAAGAAAACAGATTTAAGGAGCAGATATGAAAATTTCCGTTCTGGGCTGCGGCCGCTGGGGTTCCTTCATAGCGTGGTATCAGGCGACCGTTTTGAAAAATCGGGTCATTTCATGGGGACCGGAGGGCGACTACTCGTATGAAATTCTTAAAAAAGAGGGTAAAAACGAGTATGTCACGCTCGACAGCTCCATAGAGCTCACCTGCGATCTTCAACGCGCCGTCACGGCGAGCGATATAATTATAATTTCAATATCCTCGCAGGGCTTGCGCGGCTTTATGCAAAAGGTCATAAAATATCCCGTGGAAGACAAAATTTTCGTGCTCTGCATGAAGGGCATAGAGGAAGCCACGGGCAAGCGGCTCTCGGAGGTTTTAACGGAGAGCGGCATAAAAAAGGAAAAAATAGCGGTATGGGTGGGCCCGGGACACATTCAGGCGTTCACGAAGGGCATACCCAACTGTATGGTAATTGACAGCTACGACGACAATTTAAAGAGATTTATCGCCGACAGCTTCAAGTCCAATCTCATCCGTTTCTATTACGGCAACGACATCATAGGCACCGAGATAGGCGCGGCTGCCAAAAACGTTTTGGGCATTGCCGCGGGCGTGCTGGACGGAAGCGGCTATGTCAGCTTAAAGGGTCCCCTCATGGCGAGGGGCGCCTATGAGGTCGGCAAACTCATAAAGGCTATGGGCGGGGACTTCACGTCCGCGTACGGGCTCGCGCATCTCGGGGACTACGAAACCACTCTGTTTTCCGAATATTCCCACAACAGAAAATACGGCGAGATGATGGCGCACGGCGCCCGCTTCGATAAACTTGCCGAGGGCGTTATGACGGCAAAGGCAATGAAGGAACTCGGCGACAAATACGGTCTCGAACTTCCCATAACCGAGGCTGTGTACGAGGCTTGCTTTTTATCTCACGCCTTCGAGTCGGGCGACGGAGCCGAGAACTGCATGAAGATCATATTGAAGCTGTTCGAGCGCAGCACGAAGAGCGAATTTTAAAATACTTGATTTAAGGACTTATATGTTAAGAGAAGATTTAAGAAACATAGCGATAATCGCGCACGTAGACCACGGCAAAACCACGCTTGTGGACGCAATGCTCAAGCAGAGCCACACCTTCCGCGAAAATCAGACGGTGGAAGAGCGGGTAATGGACAGCAACGATTTGGAGCGCGAGCGCGGCATCACAATACTTGCAAAGAACACGTCCGTGCACTATAAGGGCGTAAAAATAAACATTGTCGACACCCCGGGGCACGCCGACTTTTCGGGCGAGGTGGAGCGCGTAATGATGATGGTGAGCGGCGTTCTCGTTCTTGTCGACGCCGCCGAGGGACCCATGCCCCAGACCCGCTTCGTCGTCCAGAAGGCGCTTGAAATGGGTCACAGGCTGATAATAGTCGTAAACAAGATCGACCGTCCCGACGCCCGTCTAAACGAGGTGCAGGACGAAATTCTGGAGCTTTTGCTCGATTTGAACGCCTCCGACGACCAGTTTTCCAGCCCCGTTGTCTGGTGTTCGGGGAGGGACGGCACCGCAACGCTCGATCTGAACACTCCCGGCGCCGACCTTTCGCCCCTTTTCGACACCATTCTCTCGCACATTCCCCCCATGGAGGCGGACGTTGACGGACCCACGCAGCTTCTCTGTTCCTCCATTGACTATAACGACTATGTCGGCAGGATAGGTATAGGCAGAATAGAGCGCGGCGTTGTAAAGCAGGGACAAGCCGTTGTGGTAGCCAACTACAACAACATCCAGCAGCGCAACCCCGGCAAAATCGTCAACCTCTATCAGATCGAGGGCTTGAACCGCGTTCCGGTTGAAGAGGCAAAGGCGGGGGACATAGTATGCTTTTCGGGACTTGAAAAAATCAATATAGGCGACACGGTGTGCGCCCCCGACTGCGTGGAACCCCACAAATTCGTGAAGATCACCGAGCCCACGGTCGAAATGACGTTTTCGGTAAACGACTCGCCGTTTGCGGGACAGGACGGAAAATTTGTCACCACCCGCCACCTGCACGACAGGCTTTTCCGCGAGCTTTTAAAGGACGTTTCTCTCCGCGTGGAGGAGACGGGCAGCGCGGACAGCTACCGCGTTTGCGGCAGGGGAGAGATGCACCTCTCCATTCTTATAGAGAGCATGCGCAGGGAGGGCTATGAATTTCAGGTCTCCACGCCCAAGGTCCTTTATAAGGAGATCGACGGCGTCCGCTACGAGCCCATGGAGCGGCTTATAATCGACGTGCCCGACGAGAGCGCGGGCGCGGTATTCCAGAGCATGGGCAACCGCAAGGGCGAGCTTTTGCACATGAGCGCGGTCGGCAGCCGCACCCGCCTTGAATTTATTATCCCCGCAAGAGGGCTGTTCGGCTACAAGTCCGAGTTTTTGACCTCCACCAAGGGCGAGGGCGTCATGAACAGCGTGTTCTTCGAATATCAGCCCTATAAGGGCGAGATATCCCGCAGGAGCACCGGCTCTCTCGTTGCGTTCGAAACGGGCGAAGCGGTCACATACGGGCTCTTCAACGCACAGGGCAGGGGAGCTCTGTTCATCGGCGCAGGTACGCCCGTGTATGAGGGCATGGTAATAGGCGAATCGCCCAAGAGCGAGGATATAAACGTCAACGTCTGCAAAACCAAGCACCTCACCAACACCCGTTCGTCGGCAAGCGACGAAGCGCTGCGCCTCATAACCCCCAAGAAAATGAGCCTCGAGGAATGTCTTGAATTTATCGGCGACGACGAGCTTTTGGAAATAACCCCCAAAAATATCCGTATCCGCAAGCGCATCCTCGACAGCGAGCTCCGCGCCAAAGCCCGCGCAAAGGAGAAAAAGCAGGCATAATTGCCATAAAGGCATAATTTTTAAATATATATAATAAAATATACCACTCCGCAAGGGGCGGTATTTTTTTGTTGAAGGGGACGGATATGGAAGGTCACAATTTAACCGTGGAAAATTGCAAGCGGATAACGGCAACGGAAATCACGAGCGTGGACAGCTTTTCGGACAAACAGATGGTATTGAGCTATCCTAACGGCAGGATAGTCGTTCAGGGCAGCGGAATGAAGATAGTCAACTTTTCCAAAAGCACGGGCGCCTTTGCCGCGGTAGGCGATATATACGGCGCCCGCTATATCCAAAAGGGAGCAAGTCTCAGGCAGAAATTATTCAGATAATGCAATTCTATATTTTCATGGTCTGCATGTTCACGGGCATAATAAGCGGAGTGGTCTACGACGTTCTGTATATAGTCCGCTGCGCCCTCTGCGGCGTGAACAAGTCCGCATACACGGTGAAGGACAAAATTTTTTTGGCTGTCTGCGACTTTTTATACTGCCTCGTTTTCGCGGCGGGCTTTGTTTTTATCTCCGTTTTGTTCGAATTCGGCGATTTCAGACTGTTTATGTTGATAGGCTGCGCCCTCGGCGCGCTCATATATTTAAAAAGTTTCCACATAATTGTTGCATTTTTTGTACATAAAGTGTATAATATTGTCACAACAAAAAAGGAGCAACGGAATTGACGGAGGAAAAACGCAACCGCATAGCGGCGGCCGTAACGGTTACGACAATTTTATTGATCGTCATACTCGCGGCGATCGTCATCTATCAGCTCGTCGTTCTTTCGATAGTCAACAGCCGTCGCCGTGAAATAGAACGGGAAATAGCTTACTACGAGGAACAGACCCAAACGGAGCAGGAGCACCTCGATTATCTTCAATCGGAGTGGTTTTTGCAGGATAAGCTCCTCGAATACGGCTATCACAGACCTTGAATCATGAAAATTTCAGCTATAGACGTAGGTTCCAATTCCGTCCGCCTTGCAACCATCGCGGACGGAAAAACTTTATATAAGCGCGTCTCAACCACCCGTCTCGGCGAGGGGCTGGCTTTCAGCGGCAAATTAAAGCCCGAGGCGATAGAGCGCACGGCGCAGGCAATAGCCGCCTTTGCGCGCGAGGCGGAGAGGGAAAATTCCTCCCGTCTCTACGTTTTTGCCACGGCCGCCGTCCGTTCGTCCTCAAACAAACAGGACTTTTTAAACAGGGTCAAACAGCTCTGCGGGGTTGACGTCGATGTAGTCAGCGGCGACGAGGAGGCGCGCCTCGGCATTCTGGGCGCTCTCCGCGGCAGGGACGGCGGAATTATCGACGTCGGCGGCGCCAGCACCGAGGTCACCGTCCAGAGGAAGGGACAAGCCCTCTATTCCCACAGCGCAGATATAGGCACCGTCAGGCTGCACGACCTTGCTGGCAGGGATTTGGAAAGATTAAAAAAAGCCGCTGCGCCCAAAATTGAGGAGTACGGGGTCTTCGACGCGTCGCAATTCGATATGTACGCCATAGGCGGCACGGCAACAACCTTGGCTTCCGTCAAGCATAAGCTCAAGGTTTACGACCCGAATATAACGGACGGAACAGTTCTGTACGCCGGCGAAATTTATCAAATGGCGCAGCATATGTTGAGTTTATCGGTGGCGGAGTGCAGAAATATAACGGGTATGGAGCCACGCCGCGCCGACGTGATAGGCGGCGGCTGTCTTTTGACATACCTTGTTATGGAGCGCTTCAACGTAACCAAAATCACCGTCTCCGAAAGCGACAATTTAGAGGGTTACGTGATGCTCAAAGAGGGCAATCTATGAAAAACCTCGCTCTGAAAATAATTTCCTGTATCCTTTGGGTCTTGTGCACGGCGGCAATTATCGGATACTTTGCCTATATAGCAACCGTAAATTCCTTCAAATTTATCCCCGATGGTCTGCTTTTTATAGTTTTTACGCTTATTTCCCTTTTAACCGCTTCGGGCGTACACGAGTTCGGGCACTTTGTTTTCGGGCTGTTTTCGGGCATGCGCGCAAAACTTACCATACGGTCTCTTTTGCCTTCCCTGCGCTCCTCAAGCGTGGAGATTATCCCCAAAAAAGAGGACAAAACCAAATCCCGCCTCACAGTAACTTCTCTCGGCGGAATTTTCTTTAATTTTCTCTTTATCGCTTTGGGGTTTGTCGCGCTGTTCGTGCCTCAGGTCCCCATCTGGATATCCCCAATAGCCGTATTTCATTTATCACTGTTTTTCGACAACGCCCTGCCCATAGCGTACAAAGCGGGCAAGTCGGACGGACTTGTGATTAGCGGGCTCATTAAAAATACTCCCGAGTCTCGGGTCATGCTTGCCGTTTTAAAGGTTCAGGCGCATATTCTTGCAGGCAAGCCCATAGCGGAAGTGGACAAAACTTACCTGTTCGGGCTTCCGCAGATTGCCGAGGACGACCCTGCGTTTATATCTCTTTGCGAACTCCGCGCAAAATATTCGGAAGCGGTCGGCGATACGCAAAACGCCGCAGTTTATCGCGCAAGGTTTGAAGAGCTTAAAAAGGAATATCTCGGTTAGCTTATCCTGTAAAGTTTGCCGAAGCAGTGGGGGCACACCCTTCCCCAAAGCTCCGCCCGCGTTTTGCAAACGTGGTTTCCGCACGTTCCGCACTCAAAAAATTTATCTTTGAAATCAAATTCCGCCGCGTAGGCGCATAAAGGCTTTTTCATAAAAAAAGTATGCGCAAAACGCGGTTTTTTAATGCAATATTTTCTTCAAATTCTTGCTTTATTTCTAATAATATGGTATAATAATTAAAATAAAATAATATTGATTCGGGAGATATAAAATGCCTGAAAAAGTTCAATCGAATTACGACGCAAATTCCCTTCGCGCCTTAAAGGGTCTGGAGCCCGTCCGCGAGCATCCGGGCATGTACATCGGACCAACCGACGAAAAGGGCTTGCACTGTCTTGTGCGCGAGGTCATAGATAACTCCATCGACGAAGCTCTCGCCGGCTATTGCGACCGCATCGACGTTACCATAAACGCCGACGGCTCCTGCACCGTAAAGGATAACGGCAGGGGAATTCCCACGGGAATAAACGAGGAGGAGGGCATAAGCGGCGTCGAGCTTGCTTTAACCAACCTCAATGCGGGCGGCAAGTTCGGCGGCGGCAACAAGGGCGGCGGCTACAAAATATCCTCGGGGCTTCACGGCGTGGGCGTATCCTGCGTGAACGCGCTCTCCGATTATCTCATTGCCGAGGTCTGCCAGAACGGGCATATTTTCCGCCAGAGCTATAAGTGCGGCGTTCCCGACGCGCCCCTCGCCATAGTGGGCGACACAGCCGAAACGGGCACCACCATAACCTTCCATCCCGACAAAACGATACTCGAAACCACAGAGTTCAATTACGATACTTTAAAAACGTTGCTTCGCGAGCTGTCCTATTTAAACAAGGGCTTGACGCTCACCTTGACCGATTTCCGCGGCGAAAAGGAGCGGCACGACAGCTTTTGCTACGAGGGCGGCGTGGTTCACTTCATAGAGGACATAAACAAGGGCAAGGAGGTTCTGTTCGAAAAGCCCGTGTATTTCGAAGATTCCGAGGGCGACGACAAATTCCTCGAGGTCGCAATACAGTATAACGACAGCTATGTGGAGCAGATATTCCCCTTCTCCAATAATATCCGCCAGCCGGACGGCGGCACCCACCTCGACGGATTCAAGGCGGCTTTGACCAAGGTAATAAACGATTGCGGCCACCGCCTCAATATTTTAAAAGAGACAGAAAAGCTCTCGGGCGACGACGTGCGCGAGGGCATAACCGCGGTAGTTTCCGTAAAGATAGCCGACGCGCAGTACGAGAGCCAGACCAAGGCAAAGCTGTGCTCAACCTACGTCAGGGGCTTTGTGTATAAGGCAGTATGCGAAAAGTTCGGCACCTATCTCGAGGAGCACCCCGCCGAAACCAAGGAGCTCATAATGCGCTGCATCACGGCGCAGAGAGCGAGGGAGGCGGCGCGCCTCGCCCGCGAGGAAACGCACAGAAAAGGCATTTTGGAGAGCACCAAACTTCCCGGCAAGCTTGCCGACTGTTCGGACAAGCGTCCCGAGCTGTGCGAAATTTATATCGTCGAGGGCGACTCGGCGGGCGGCACGGCAAAGCAGGGGCGCGACAGAAGATTTCAGGCGATCCTGCCC
>CANQQD010000026.1 GCA_947625865.1 uncultured Clostridia bacterium | reverse complement strand
TTTGTTGACTTGAGCTAACACGGGTCAAGTGCAAGTGCAATTAAGATACTCGGATCAAACGTCACGTTTGTTGACTTGAGCTAACACGGGTCAAGTGCAAGTGCAATTAAGATACTCGGATCAAACGTCACGTTTGTTGACTTAAGCTAACACGGGTCAAGTGCAAGCGTTATTAAGATACTTGGATTAAACGTAACGTTTACTTGACAAATGGTTTGTTTTGAAATACAATATATGGTAGTGTAGCTATAGATATTTATAACAATTTTGAAATAAAATATAAAGGGTTCTTAAAAGATGGAAGAGGACGTAATCGGCATAATTTCGCATGCGGAATCGCGTGCGGCGGAAATCAGGGAAAAGGCTCAGGCTGAGGCGGCGCAAATTATCGCCGCTGCCGAAAAAAAGGCGGCTGAGATAGTAAAGTCGTCCGAATTGTCGTGCGCCGAATACCGCAGAGAATTTCTTGCGGAGGCTGAAAAAACCGCCGAAAGCGACTATGCCGCCGCAATAGCCAAAAGCCACGCCGACGCGAAGAAATATGCCGACGATCTCATAGAATATTCCGGCGAATACGTTTCCGATATTGTCGGGAGGCTTACAAAGTGATCGCAAAAATCAAAAAACTAAATATGGCGGCGCTCCTCTACGACAGGGATACCCTTTTGAACGTTTTGCAAAAAACGAACGCCGTGGAAATAAAGGAGCACGCGCAGGCTGACGGCGCCGAGCCCGTCGGCGGCAGCGGGGAAGAGCTTGCAAGCTATCTCTCCTCGCTCGAAGCCGCGCTTGAAATTCTCGTTTCCGCAGCCGAAAACGCGGCAAAGGACAAAAATGCCGACGCCGCCGCAACTCCCGTAAAGGACGGTTTTGCCGTTACGTATGCGGAATTTTCCTCGGCGGGCGAAAAAAAGGAGGAGATGGACGCCCTTGTGGCGCGCATAAATTCCTTAACCGACAAAAAGAACGAGGCAATTGCCGAGGAGGCGCGCCTTGCGCGTTTGATAGCCGCGGCAAAGCCCTACAGAACATTAAATATGCCCTTCAACGCATATGCGGACACGCGTAACACCAAAACGCATCTGGGCTTGCTGTCCGCTTCGGCGTGGGATAATCTTGAAAGGACGCTTGGCGAAGAGCCGCTCGTCGCGTATTCCTCGGAGAGCGTGGAGGAGGGCGTGGTTGCGGCTATAACCGCACACAGGTGCAAATTTGAGGAGGTAGAAGGTCTTTTGTCCGCCGCGGGCTTTACCGCCTGTCCCTACAATTCGGAAAGCTCTGGCTCCGACCAATACAACCTTTTAATGGCACGGCTTGCGGCAGTGCGCGAGGAACAGGCTTTGGCAGTGCGCGATATCTGCGCGCTTGCCGGCTCCGTGCGCGATTTGAAGATATATTGCGACTATGTTGGCTTTTTGCTCGAAAAGGTGCACGCCTCGGAGAAGATGCTCGGCATGGAGCGCACCTTCCTTCTGGAGGCGTTCGTGCCCGCCGAGAGCGAGGGCGCGGTGAGGGCCGCGCTTGAAAATTCGGGCTGCGCAATATGGTTCGAGTTCTCCGAGCCCGCCGAGGACGAGGAGATACCCACGCTGCTTAAAAACAATGCGGTAATTTCCAATTTCGAAACGATAACAAATATGTATTCCCCGCCCAACGCGCGGGAGTTTGACCCGAACACCGTAATGGCTTTTTTCTACAGCCTGTTTTTGGGCTTTATAATGGGCGACATCGGCTACGGGCTGTTGATGCTCATAGGCGGCGGCTTGCTGTGGTATAAGAGCAGGAAGGGCAGCGGCATAAAGAGCCTTTCGGGCGTTTTCGCGGTCGGCGGCATATTCACTGTGGTTTGGGGCTTTTTATTCAACTCGCTGTTCGGCATAGCCATTCTGCCCCACACGGTAATGCCCTCGGCGTTCGACATGACGAGCAACACGTTCGATAACTACACCTTTATGGGCATGCAGATCCCCGCAGTGCTCGTAATTGCGATGATGCTCGGCATAAGCCAGCTTTTGGTCGGATATCTGTGCCGCGCATTCGGCGAGTGGAGAAAGGGCAACGTTTTGGACGGCATATTCGACGGTCTGGTATGGGCGCTCTTCTCCGCGGGAGTAGTCCTCGCCGTTTTGGGGCTTGTGGAGGAATTCGGTCTGCCTCAGCCCGTAACATTGGCGGGCGGAATTATGGCGGGTGCAAGCCTTTTGTGCGCCGCGCTCACCGCGGGCAGAAAGGAAAAACTCGTCGGCAAGTTCACAAAGGGCTTCGGCGCGGTTTACGGCGTAATAAACTATGTTTCGGATATATTAAGCTACGCCCGCCTCTACGGGCTGATGCTTTCGGGCGCGATAATCGCGCAGATAGTTTCAAAATATTCCATACAGTTCATAACGGGCGGCAACGCCATGCTGATAATTTTAGGCGTTGTGCTGATGCTCGTCGGTCACGCATTCAACCTCGCCATAGGGCTTTTGGGCGCGTATATCCACGACGCAAGGCTGCAGTATGTTGAGTTTTACGGCAGGTTCTACACGGGCGAGGGCGAGTTGTTCACACCATTGGGCTCCACGCACAGGCACATATATGTCGAGGGCTGAAAACGCAACATATATTGGGATTTTAAGGTCAAAACCGCAAATTTTGCGGAATTAATAAGGCAATAATTCGGAGGTTAAAATATTATGTACACAACAGGTTACGTCATTGCAATGGTGGCGGTCGCGCTCTGCGTGCTCCTCTGCGGAGTGGGCAGTTGCATCGGTCTTTTCAAAACCGGCCGCGCGGCTGCGGGAGTTTTGAGCGAGAACCCCAAAAAGTTCGGCAAGCTCATGGTCTTGGTGCTTCTTCCCGCAACGCAGGGTATCTACGGCTTCATCATCGGCATAATCGCTTCGGGCTCGCTCGCTGCCGACATGGGCGTGGCGCAGGGCTGGGCGTTTGCCGGCGCAGTGCTTCCCATGATGGTATCGGGCTTGGTTACGGGCATATTCCAGGGTCAATCGGCTGTAAACTGCATATATGCGGTCGGCAAGCAGGACTCCCTCGGCGGCAAGCTCATAATCTATCCCGCCATGATAGAGTTCTATGCGATACTGGGCTTGATCATCTCCATAATGCTCGTGGCGGCAATTTAAGGAAATAAAATGAGCAAGGAAGACATAGTAAACCGCATCATAGCCGACGCGGAAGCCGAGGCTGCGGACATTCTCAAATCGGCGTCCTCGAGGGCGGATGATATAATTTCCGCCGCCGAAAAGCGCGCCCACATCGAGCGCGGCGAGGCTGAAGCCGAAGCGGGCGAGCGCGCAAAGCGCATATCGGACGGCAGAGCCGCGGCTGCAAGGTTGGACTCCGCCAAGATTTTGCTTGCGGAAAAGAGGCGGGTGATAGAGGAGATCTATGCCCGCGCCCTCAAAAAACTGCAAACGCTCGGCGAAAAGGAGTCGGTAGCCCTTATTGAGCGGCTTTTAAAGGATAACGCAGAGGAGGGCGACGAAATAGTGTTCGCCCAAAGCTTCGGCTATGCCGCAAGGGTGCTTAAGCTTGACGTCGTCGCCGCAAAAAAGCTCGGTGTTTCCAAGGAACGCGCCGATATTTCGGGCGGCTGTCTCCTCCGCGGCAGGAAGAGCGACAAGGATCTGTCCTATGAAGCCCTTTTGCGGGCGGATATGGAGGAGCACCAGGCCGAGATGGCCGCAAAGCTCTTTGCCGCCGGAACAAAGAAAGATTAGTTTATGTTAAATTCCGTATTCACAAACGGCGTTATTGCCGTAAAAGAGCGCACCCTGTTGGGTGAAAAGCTCCTGCGCTTTACAGAGATGACGGCGGAGGAGGTTTTGCGCGCCCTTTTGGAGAGCGGCTTCGGCAGCGGCGCCGAGTCGCACGAGGGCGAGGCTCTGTGCGTTGCGGAGGAGCGCGCGCTCGACGGCTTTATCCGCGAGTACGCACCCTCCAAAACGGAGCTTATATATCTTCTGTCCCCGCGCGATTTCCACAACGCAAAGGCGCTGTGCAAGGCGCATATACTGCATACGGACGCGGAAAAAATGCTTGCGCCCGAGGGGCTTCTGTCCGTACAGGAGCTGTCCTCGGCAATTTCTGGCGGTAATTTAAGCAGCCTGCCCGCATATATAAGTCTCCCCGTCGGCGACGCTCTCTCCCGCGAGGGCGTCTCGGGCGCGGAGATAGGCGCCGTTTTCGACAAGGCGCTGTACGGCTACCTCTCCGCACGCTGCAAATTCAATACGGTTTTAAAAAAGCTTGCCGCGGGCAAGGCGGACAGACTCAATATTTTGACCGCCTTCCGCTCGGGTGAAAGCGGGTTTGCCGAAAAGCTCTACGTGGACGGCGGCAAGCTCAAAAAAGAGGACCTGTGTGCGCTTTTCGGCGACGAGGAGCAAATTTTAAGCTCCTTCGCCAAGTCGCCCTATCTGGAATGTATAAAGCTTTGCCTCTCCGCAAAGCAGAGGGGGTTGCCCCTTTCGGAGGGCGAGCGCGCGCTCGGATCCTTCGAGGCGGAGTATTTTGCGGCAAGAAAGTACGAGCTCGAGGGCAGGCAGCCCTTCCTGTATTATGTGTTCCGCCGCACCGCGGAAATACAGAACGTGCGCATAATTCTCGTATGTCTCAACGCGGGCTTAAAGCCTCAGGATATAAAGAGCCGTTTAAGGGCGGTATAGAGCTAAAGGAGTAGGTATGACGGGCAAAATGGCAATCGTCGGAGACGGCGACAGCATAATGGTTTTCAAGGCGGCGGGGGTGGCAACCTTCCCCGTGACCGACGAAAAGAAGGCGCGCGAGACACTGCGCAGGATCGCCTCCGAATACAAAATAATATTCCTCACCGAGGAGCTTGCCGCGCCCCTTTGCGACTTTTTGAAGCGCTTCGACGAGGAGCCCTATCCTGTAGTGCTGGTCATTCCCTCCAATAAGGGCGGCACGGGCTACGGCGAGGAGTTTTTGAAGGGCGCAATGGAGCGCGCCCTCGGCGTAGACATACTTTTCAATAACGAAAAATAAGAAATAAGGTAATAGATATGACAGGCAAAACGGTTAAAATTTCCGGACCCCTCATCGTGGCGGAAAATATGGCTGACTGCAAAATGTACGACGTTGTGCAGGTTTCGAAGCTGGGGCTCATTGGCGAGATCATAGAGCTCCGCGGCGACAAGGCGTCTATTCAGGTGTACGAGGAGACCTCGGATCTGGGCGTCGGCGAGGACGTAGTGTCCACGGGCGAGCCGCTCTCGGCGGAGCTCGGACCGGGACTTATCACGGGCATATTCGACGGCATCCAGCGTCCCCTCACAACATTGTTTTTCAATTACGGCAGCCGCATTTCGCGCGGCGTGTCCGTCAACCGTCTCGACAGGGAAAAGCTCTGGCGCTTCACCCCCAGGGTACAGGAGGGGCAAAAGGTGCAGGCGGGCGACATCTTAGGCGTGGTGCAGGAGACGGAGATAGTCGAGCACCGCATAATGGTGCCCGTAGGCGTTTCGGGAACGGTCACGGAGATAAAGGAGGGCGACTTTAAAATAGAGGATACGGTCGCAGTGATCACGGGCGAGTCGGGCGAGAAGAGGATCTCGATGCTCACAAAGTGGCCCGTGCGCCGCGGCAGACCGTACAGGGAAAAGCTCACGCCCTCCGAGCCCTTGGTCACGGGACAGCGCGTCATAGACACGCTCTTCCCCATAGCAAAGGGCGGCGTTGCGGCCGTCCCCGGACCCTTCGGCAGCGGAAAAACGGTAGTCCAGCACCAGCTCGCAAAGTGGGCTGACGCCGATATAATAGTCTATGTCGGCTGCGGCGAACGCGGCAACGAAATGACAGACGTTCTAAACGAATTTCCCGAGCTCAAGGACCCCAAGACGGGCGAACCGCTGATGAAGAGGACCGTTCTTATAGCCAACACCTCCGATATGCCCGTCGCCGCGCGCGAGGCTTCCATATATACAGGTATAACCATAGCCGAATATTTCCGCGACATGGGCTACAACGTGGCGATAATGGCTGACTCGACTTCCCGTTGGGCGGAGGCTCTGCGCGAAATGAGCGGACGTCTCGAGGAGATGCCCGGCGACGAGGGCTATCCCGCATATCTTGCAAGCCGTCTTGCGGAATTTTATGAGCGCGCGGGCATCGTAAAGCTTTTGGGGCAGGACGAAAGAGTGGGCTCCATTTCGGCTATCGGCGCCGTCTCTCCCCCGGGAGGCGACCTCTCGGAGCCCGTATCGCAGGGCACCTTAAGAATAGTAAAGGTATTCTGGGGCTTGAGCGCCTCGCTCGCATACAAGAGGCACTTCCCCGCGATCGACTGGCTCGTAAGCTATTCGCTCTATGCCGACAAGATGAAGGACTGGTATAACGAGCACGTCGGAAAGAGATTTTTGGAATACAGACAGTTTATAATGACCAAGCTGCAGGAGGAGGCGGCTCTCGACGAAATTGTCCGCCTCGTCGGCATGGACGCGCTCTCCTCGCGCGACAGGCTGATAATGGAGACGGCGAAGATGATCCGCGAGGACTATCTGCACCAGAACGCCTTCCATGAAACGGACACCTACACGTCCATGCGCAAGCAACTCCTTATGCTCAGGCTCATATATGATTTCTACACCCTCTCGGAGGAGGCAATAAAGAGCTTCGTGTCCTTAAACGACATACTTGCCTGCCCCTTCAAGGACAAGATAGGGCGCGCAAAGTATATTTCCGAGGACAATCTCGGCGATTTCGACGGCATATTTGCCGAGATGAGCGCAGAGATAAAGGCTCTCGCACAGGGAGGTGAAGAGGATGTATAAGGAATATAAAACGATAAAGGAAGTCGTGGGTCCCTTAATGCTCGTCGAGGGCGTGGAGGGAGTAAAGTACAACGAACTCGTGGATATAGTGTGCTCCAACGGCGAAACCCGCCGCGGCAAAGTGCTCGAGGTCAACAGGGATAAGGCGGTGGTACAGCTCTTCGAACGCTCGCAGGGCTTGCAGATAGCGACGGCCAAGGCAAGATTTTTGGGGCACAGCCAGGAACTCGCCGTCTCCCGCGATATGCTCGGCAGAGTGTTCGACGGCATGGGCAACCCCCGCGACGGCGGCGCGGCTATAATCCCCGATAAAAAGCTCGACATAAACGGCGAACCCATAAATCCCGCCGCACGCGACTATCCCAACGAATTTATTCAGACGGGCATTTCGGCTATCGACGGCTTGAACACCCTTGTAAGAGGCCAGAAGCTCCCCGTGTTCTCCATGAGCGGACTTCCCCACGCCGAACTCGCCGCGCAGATAGCGCGTCAGGCAAAGGTGCGCGGCTCGGACTCGAAATTCGCCGTTGTATTCGCCGCTATCGGCATCACGTTCGAGGAGGCGCAGTACTTCGTCGAGGACTTCCGCCGCACGGGCGCAATCGAGAGGACGGTGCTCTTCACCAACCTCGCGGACGACCCCGCAGTCGAGCGTATAGCCACTCCCCGCATAGCTTTGACATGCGCAGAATATTTAGCGTTCACCTGCGGCATGCACGTTCTGGTAATAATGACGGACATCACCAACTATGCGGAGGCTCTCCGCGAAGTGTCCGCCGCACGGCGTGAGATCCCCGGCAGGCGCGGCTATCCCGGCTATCTGTACACCGACCTCGCCTCGCTCTATGAGCGTGCGGGCAGGATCCGCGGCTGCGAGGGCTCTATAACCCAGATACCAATTTTAACAATGCCCGAGGACGACAAGACCCATCCCATTCCCGATTTGACGGGCTACATCACCGAGGGTCAGATAATGCTTTCGCGCGACCTCTACAAAAAGGGCTTGAATCCCCCCATAGACGTGCTTCCGTCCCTTTCCCGTCTCAAGGACAAGGGCATAGGCAGGGGCAAGACCCGTGAGGACCACGCCGACACCATGAACCAGCTCTTTGCGGCGTATGCGCGCGGCAAGGAGTGCAAGGAACTCTCGGCGATCCTCGGCGAGGCTGCGCTCTCGGACGTCGATAAGCTCTATGCAAAATTTGCGGAGGAGTTCGAAAAGGAGTATGTAAACCAGGGCTTCGACAAGGACAGACCCATAGAGGAAACGCTCGATTTGGGCTGGGAGCTTTTAAAGATACTTCCCGTCGGCGAGCTCAAGCGCATACGTCAGGAATATATCGATAAATACCTCGGCAAAGAGGAAAGCGGCAGAACCGCAAGGACATAATATGGCAAGGCTCAACGTAAATCCCACGAGGATGGAGCTTAAAAAACTTAAAGCGCGGCTCTCTACCGCAGTGCGCGGGCACAAGCTCTTAAAGGACAAGTCGGACGAAATGATCCGCCGCTTCACCGTCATCATCCGCGAGAACAAGGCTCTCCGCGACGAGGTGGAGGCGGAACTCGCCCAAACCTTAAAGCAATTTTCCGTGGCGCGCTCTGTGACCCCCGCATACAGCGCGGAGACGGCTTTTTCCATGCCGACGGTTGCGGTAAAGGCAGAGTGCGGCGTAAAGAGCGTCATGGGCGTGGACGTCCCCGACGTCAGTCTCATAGAGGAAAAGCGTGTGGACGGACTTCCCTATGCCTTTTCGGAGATCACCAGCGAGGCGGATCACTCGGTGGGCAAGATCTCCGCGCTTTTGCCAAAGCTCATAAAGCTCGCCCAAACCGAAAAGACGGTGCGCCTGTTAGCCGACGAGATCGAGCGGAACAAGCGCCGCGTCAACGCGCTCGAATATATAATGATACCCCAGTTAGAGGAGACCATAAAATATATCCGCGACAAGCTCGACGAAAACGAGCGCGCTTCGATCGTCCGTTTAATGAAAGTAAAAAGCAAGCAATAATCTATAAAAGTAAAGCCGCCGCGGCAATTCTGCCGCGGCGGCTTTTTAAAGTGAACTGTTTAAATCAATCAACGCCAAACTTTTTTGTGCGTATTCTCAATACGTGTTGAGTTTTGTCATTTGAACCGCTTTATGGGCAGCAGCATGCGCGTTTGAGCTTTGTATTCCGCAAAGCCATCCTTCCGCGACTGGTGCTTATCGGCGAGCGGTATGCTCACAAACAGGAACAAAAGGGTGTTTGCAAAAGCTCCCAAAATGAGATACCACATTTCGGGCAGCGTGCACACTGCGGCAAGCGCAATGCCCCACCACATGGTTATCTCCCCGAGATAGTTGGGATGGCGGGAGTGCTTCCACAGTCCGGTGCGTATAAATCCGCTCCCGCCCGATTTTTTGAATTTATGCATCTCAAAGTCCGCCGCACCCTGCAATATAACTGCCGCAAGCGAAACAAAGCAGAATATAACGCTGCCGATGTTAAAGGGCGGTGCGTCCGAAATCACATAGACGGCGGGCAGCGTGCAGGCGTACACGATGAGCGTGGGAACCATGTGGATACCGGCAAAATTGACGAGCGGATAGAGCTTGCCCGTAGTCTCCCTAAGCATAGTGTACCGCCAGTCCTGGTGCGTAAGTCCCTTGAAGGTGTACGCCCAGTTTGCGGTCAGCCTCACGCCCCATATTATTATAACGGCAAGCATTATGACCTGCGTTGCCCCCAAGGGCTGAAGCGCTTCGCCGCTCTCCATAAGCGCCGTGTTCCTTTGTATTTCAACAATGGCAAGGGCGAGCGTTATAACTATCGGCTGGACGCTCCAGTACGGGTCGTAGACGGAGGCGTTTTTAAAAATCACGCTGAAAGCAAACGTTATAACCGTGGCGATCACGTCCGCAACAAGGAGTTTAAGCCACATTTCCCGTAAGGGGATAAAGATATAACTCACTGTTCCGGCTGCGGCGGCTACGGCATAGATCGCAGCCACTATCGCAAAGCTCCACGCCCTGCTGTTTAAAATTTTCATAAGTAACCTCTTTATGCGCGGCTGCCGCATGCGGCAAACTGCCTTGAATAAAGCGTCGGAAGGTTGTACTCCGGCGCTTTTATTTTTGCGTTTATTTTGTTTTATTTGCGAATTTTATAATTTCCTCGGTGTTTCCGAATACCACCATGTGGTCGCCGTCCTCAAAAATATAGTCCGCTCCGGGGGAGGGAATGACGGTGGAGCCCCGCTTTATTGTAAGCACGTTGAGCCCGTGCGCACGGGGATTTACCGCGAGAATGGTCTTTTGGAACCACTTCGTGGGCACGGCGATCTCGAATATCGAGTACTCCGAGTCGAGCTCGAAATAGTCATAAACCTTCTCGGCGTTGAGCTTCACCGCAACCTTTTCGGCGATATCGCGGTTGGGGTAAACAACCTCGTCCGCGCCGACCCTCAAGAGGAATTTTCTCTGAATGTCCGTATCCGCGCGCGACACAACGTATTTCGCGCCCAGATCTTTGAGGTTGGAGGTGATTTCGAGGGAGGACTGGAAGTCCTCGCCAATGGCTACTACGCACACGTCGAAGGACGGCACGTCAAGCGCCTGCAGCGTGTCGATATTCATGCAGTTGCCTATCAGCGCTTCCGTATATTTGGGCGCGAGCATGTTTATAACGTCCTCGTCGCGGTCAACTATCATTACCTCGTCGCTCATATCCAGCAGATTTTCGCCGAGCAGCTGCCCGAATTTACCCATGCCGATCAGCAGTATAGATTTCATTTTTATCTCCTGTCAAAGGGATATCCCGTTATTAACATTAACCTATCAAAAGCGTGTCCACGGGATACCGCATATCGGGGTCCTTGCGTTTTTTCGCAAGCGCGAGCGCCAGCGTCAGGATCCCAACTCTTCCCGCGTACATCATAAGTATCAGAATTATCTGCGAGGCGATTGAGAGGGAGGGCGTCAGATTCATCGAAAGCCCCACCGTGCCCATCGCCGAAACACATTCATATAGAACGGCTTTAAATGTAACCGTCTCTCCGGGCTCTATCGCGCAAATGGCGAGCGTGGCAATTAAAACGAACATAAGGCAGGCGGCGAGTATTGCCAGAGCCTGTGAAAGCAGGGAATATTCAATGCGCTTTTTGCCGATGTTTATATCCCGTCTGCCCCTGAATACGCCTACCATACCCATTATTATAACTGCGAACGTCCCCACCTTCAGGCCGCCCGCGGTGGATCCGGAGCTGCCTCCTATGAACATAAGTATGACCGTCAGAAGATATCCGCTGTCCGAAAGGGAGGCTGGGTCGGTAGTGTAGAAGCCCGCCGTTCTCGGCGTAGCCGCGCTGAAAAAGGACAGCAGCAGCTTCTGCCAGAAGTTATATCCCTCATAGGTCTGGTTGTTCCACTCGAACCCCAAAAACATAAATGTGGGAATAAAGAGCAACAGCCCGCTCGTGATGAGTATGACCTTTGTATTGAGCTGAAATTTTTTGAAGCGGAAGCGGCAGGCGAGCACGTCGCCCCAAACGCAGAACCCGAGGCCTCCTATTATTATCAGCCCGCAGATAGTGAGGCTTACTACGGGGTCGGTCGCGTATTTTATTAGCGAGGTGGAGCCGAGCAGGTCAAACCCCGCGTTGCAGAACGCCGAAACGGAGTGGAACACGCCGTAATAAATGCCCCGCCCCCAGCCGTAGTCGGGCACGAACCGCGTGCAGAGTATAACGGCGCCCAACGCCTCGAAAATGGCTGAGCCTATTATAATTCTCTTCACGAGGCTGCGTATATCCGAAAGCTTTTCGCCGCCCGCGCTCGTCATCAACGCCCTGCGGTTGCCGATGCCCAGACCCCGCCCGAAGAGCATGATTATGCTCGAAACGAAGGTCATAAAGCCCAGACCGCCAAGCTGTATGAGGAGAAGAATGACGATCTGCCCGTAGAGCGTCCAGTGCTCGCCCGCCGCATAGGGCGTCAGCCCCGTCACGCAGGTTGCGCTGGTCGCGGTGAAAAGCGCGCCTATGTAGCTCGTGCTCTCCCCCTTAACTGTCGCGAACGGCAGTATGAGGAGCACGCTGCCGGCCAATATGACTATCAGATATCCGAGGGCAAGCGTTTGCCAGATGGATATTTTTTTCCTTTTGCCTTTCATAAAATACAGGTTGATTTTACCACCCTTTTAAACGCATGTCAAGCAAGCGAGGCGCCCTGAAAAATAATATTGCACAATATTGTTTTACAATATGTCATGCGTTTTGCACCTTTTTGACGGCCGTCGGCATATGCTTTAATATCGCCTTTAAACGGATCCCGCCGTATGCGCCAAGGCACATACGGTTTGCGCCCCATATGCGTGCGCCTTCATGCCTTTCTGAAGCATATGCGCCGCGGCACAGATAAATTTAAAGGCATATGACTGACGCCACATAGAGCAAAAAATACAAATTTTTCTGCGTTTTATGGGAACGTGTTGAGTTTTCGGGAGGTTTTTACGTCAAAATATTTCGGAACAGACGGCTTCCGCGGCGAAGCCGGAGTCACAATAACCGCGGTGCATGCGTTTAAATGCGGCAGAGTTTTGGGCTGGTATTTCGGGCTGAACATGGGCAAACGGTGCCGCGCCGTCATAGGCAAGGATACCCGCCTGTCGTCCTACTCGCTGGAGTACGCTCTGGCAGCGGGCGTCACCTGTTCGGGCGGCGACGCCTACATTCTGCACGTCACCACCACGCCGTCCGTGTCCTATATCACCCGCTGCGACGGCTTCGACTGCGGCGTGATGATCTCCGCCAGCCACAACGGCTACCGCGACAACGGCATAAAGCTCTTCAATTCACAGGGCGAAAAGCTCTCGGGCGGGGTAATAACGCTCATCGAAAAGTATCTCGACGGCGACCTCCAGCCGTTCGGCGGCGAAATACCGCTCGCTTCGGGCAGGAGCGTCGGGCGGACGGTGGACTATATTTCGGGCAGAAACCGCTACACGGGTCACCTAATTTCGCTGTCTACCTGCTCCTACAAGGGCTACAATATAGGTCTTGACGGCGCCAACGGCAGCGCCTTTAATATAGCGCGCTCCGTCTTTGACGCGCTGGGAGCCAAAACCATTTCAATAGGCTGCGAGCCGGACGGGACCAACATAAACGGCGGCGTCGGCTCCACGCACATAGAGGCTCTGCAAAGGCTCGTGCTCGAAAATTCCCTCGATTTGGGCTTTGCCTTTGACGGCGACGCCGACCGTTGTATTGCCGTCGATCCCCGCGGCGGGGTGATAACGGGCGACGAAATACTCTATATATGCGCCGTTTTCCTCAAAAGCCGGGGCGAGCTTCCGGGCGACAGGATAGTCTGTACCACATTGAGCAACGGCGGGCTGATAAAAAGCCTGAAGTCGCGCGGGATAACTTGCGAGATCTGCGACGTGGGCGACGGCAACGTTTGCGCGGCAATGCGCCGCACGGGCGCGTCGCTGGGCGGCGAGCGGAGCGGGCATATCGTCTTTTCAAAATATGAATCCACGGGCGACGGGCTGCTTACGGCTATCATGCTCATGGAAGCGGTGATTTCTCAAAATTGCACCCTGTATTCGCTTTTAAAGGGCTATAAGCCCCTTGCGCAGATAAATTGCAACGTGCCCTGCCGCGATAAAACGCTTGCCATGCGCGGCGCGCGGGAGTTTGCGGAGGAGCTCGAAAAGAAGTTAAGTCTGCGGATAGTCGTCCGTCCCTCCGGCACCGAGCGGCTCATACGGATCATGGCGGAGGGTGAAAACGCCGAGGATTGCGCCTCGGCTTTGAAAATTCTGAACGAAAAAATTCTTTCCAATTGTAACGGATATTAGCGAGGTGACGATCTTGTGCGGAATTATAGGCTATGTTGGGCGCGGAAACGCCGCTGAAACAGTTTACGAAGGACTTTTAAAGCTCGAATACCGCGGCTACGACTCGGCGGGCATCGCAGTGCTTTCGGACGGCAGATGTCAAATAATAAAAAGCGCCGGCAGAGTGGAAAAACTCAACACGGCAGCGCAAAAGCTCGGCGGAACGGTGGGAATAGGTCACACCCGCTGGGCTACCCACGGCAAGCCCGACAACGTGAACGCCCATCCCCACAGGGCGGGCAAAATCACCGTTGTACACAACGGCGAGATAGAAAATTATGCCGAACTCAAGGCCGGTCTTATAAGCGGAGGCGAAAAATTTCTTTCGGAAACGGACAGCGAGGTGATCCCCCGCCTCATAAACAAATTTTACGAGGACGACCTCTTAGCCGCCGTCGTCAAATGTGCAGGTATGCTCAAGGGTTCGTATGCGCTTTTGGCAATATGTGACGGGCGGGAGGAGATAGTCGCTGCAAAATTCCGCTCTCCCATAATACTGGGACTGGGCGACGGTTGCAACTTCTGCGCGAGCGACGAGCCCGCCCTTGCCGGGAAATGCGCGAACGTGTGCGTTTTAGAGGACGGCGACTTTGCCGTCGTAACAAAAAATTCGGTGCAGATATACGACGGGGAGCTGAATAAAATTACCCGAGCGGCCGTTCCCAACAGGGCTGAGGAGCAGTCGCTTTTTCTGGGCGGCTACCCCCACTACATGATAAAGGAGCTCTGGGAGGCGCCCGCCGCCGTAAAAAACACGCTGACTGCGTTCGGCGGGTCTGAGGACGGGGTGCGCGCCGCGCTGGGCAACGCTCGCGAGATAATTTTCACCGGTTGCGGCACGGCATATCACGCCGCCCTTTTGGGCAAGAGATATTTTGCGGAGATAGCTAAGCTCTCCGCCGTTGCGGAATATGCGGGGGAATTGAGGTACAGTCCCGTACGCCCCTGCGCGGGAACTGCGCTTATAGCGGTTACGCAGAGCGGAGAAACGGCGGACACGGTCGAAGCCGCAAGGCTGTATAAAAACGCGGGCGCGACCGTCATAGCCGTAACCAACTGCCCGCACTCGGCGATCTCGAGGATAGCCGACCTCGTCGTTCCCGTCTGCGCCGGTCCCGAAATCTGCGTTGCCGCCACAAAGAGCTATTCCGCGCAGATAGCCGCGCTTTTGGCAATGGCTCTCGCCCTTTCGGAGGACGGGAAATATTCGGACGTGCCCGGCTCCGCTCCCGCGCTCATATCGGAGACCCTTCAAAATATCGATATATATGCACTTGCAGAGATGTGCGCGCGTTCAAGCGGGGTATATTTTATGGGCAGGGGCGCCGATTATGCGGTCGCGCTCGAGGGCAGCCTTAAATTGAAGGAGGTCAGCTATATCCCGGGCGGCGGCTATCCGTCAAGCGAATTGAAGCACGGCACGCTTGCTCTCATCGACGGTTCCACGCTTTCGGCGTTTATTATAACGGACGAGGCGCTCGCCGCAAAGAGCATGGACGGAGTGGAGCAGGCGCTCTCCCGCGGCGGTATGGTCGCGGTCATAACTAACCTGCCCGAGGTTCGGGCGCAGTTTTCGAAGCGTGCGGAGGTCATAATGCTCCCCGGGTGCCCAAAATACACGGCTCCGCTCGCCGCGGCTGCGGCGCTGCAACTGCTTGCCTACCGCGTCGCGGTCATTTTAGGGAGAGACCCAGATAAGCCGAGAAATCTTGCAAAGAGCGTGACGGTAGAATAAAAACGGGCGGGGCTATTGTTTCCAATAGCCCCGCCCGTTTTCCGCGCGCGGACGCCCGTAAAGCGCACGCGGCGGAGTGATATTTTTCGCCGCTTTAAGCACAACTGCTCATCAACGGCTCTTTGTGTTAAATTTTTCTCTTTTTATAGTGGGTAGCCAGCCCGCCGGAAGCCGTTTCGCGGTAGTTCCCCAAAAGATCCCTGCCGGTGGCATACATCGTCTCGACAACCGTGTCGAAGGAGATTTTTCTCGAATCCGCCAAAAAATCCGCAAGCGACAGCGCGTTTATCGCCCTCATCGCCGCAACGGCGTTCCGCTCTATGCAGGGTATCTGCACGAGCCCGCCTATGGGGTCGCAGGTCAACCCGAGATGGTGCTCCATTGCCACCTCCGCGGCGTATTCTATCTGGTCCAGCCCCATTTCAAAAAGCTCGGCAAGCGCCGCCGAAGCCATGCAGCAGGCGGTGCCTATTTCCGCCTGGCAGCCGCACTCCGCCCCGCTTATCGAGGCGTTTTGTTTTATTATATTTCCGATGAGTCCGCCCGTAGCCAGAGCCTTCACAATATCCCCGTCCGAAAAGCCTCTCGTCTCCTGCATATATTTCAAAACGGCGGGCACAACGCCGCACGCCCCGCAGGTCGGCGCGGTCACTATTATCCCGCCAGAAGCGTTCTGTTCGCTCGTCGCAAAGGCGTAGGAGCAGACAAGCCTGTTCTCCTTGGTCTGCGCCGATTCGTCGATGTGCCGCTGGTGGTAGAGGTACTGCGCCCTGCGCTCCGTATCCAGCCCGCCGGGCAATATCCCCGAGCAGGTCAACCCCTCGTGAATGGTTATCTTCATTCTTTCCCATATCTTGGCAAGGTATAAAAATATATCCCTGCCCTCGCATTCCTGCACGTATTCCCAAAGCCTTATGTTTTTGGTCTTGCAGTAGACGGCTATATCCGAAAACGTCGTCAAAGGGTAAATGTCGTCGGGCGCGGTCTTTTTCTCGCCCTCCACGGCTATAGTTCCTCCGCCCACGCTGTATATGCGGTGTTTTTTTATAGGCTTGCCATTTTTGAAAACTTCTATGTCGAGTGTGTTGGGGTGCACGTCGCAAGGGGTGACCTTGTCGAACACGACCTCGCATTGGATAGGCGCGGCTGTCTTAATTATCACCTCGTCCGTCCCGTGTCCCTTGCCCGTCATTGCGAGCGACCCGAAGAGAGTCACTCTCAGCCTGTCGGCGTCGGGATAGCGCTCCTTTATGAGTTTCACCGCCCGCTCGGGACCTATCGTGTGAGAGCTGGAGGGTCCGCGCCCTATTTTATAAAGTTCCCTTAAAGATTGCATATATAAGCCTCTTATTCAAGATATTTGTCCTTCAGAATACGTATCTCGCCGGCTGTCACGCCGAGGGACGCAACATATGCGTCTATGGATCCGTATTCGTTTTTTATATTTTCCATCAGCTGCCGCATATATTGCGGCTTGGGCAGCATCTGCGCGAACAATATGCGCTTGAATCTTATATCGATGGGCGCAATTATCAGCGCAAATCTCTGCCAGTATCTCCGCCGCCGCTGATATCTGTGGCTGAGCATGTAGTCTTTCATTATCTCGTCCTCTGAGACGCCCAAAACCGACAGCAGCAGCATCGTGATTATCCCCGTTCTGTCCGTGCCCGAATTGCAGTGGTAGAGTATGCAGTTCTCCTCGGCGCAGAACAGATCGAATACGCTTTTCAGCTTTTTGCGCGACTCTTCGTCCGTGACGATATAATTGTACATGGAGCACATATATCCTTCGTAGGAGCCGAACTTCTTTTTTGCGTGCTTGCACTGCTTGTACATCTCGGTCGACATGTGCTTTGCGGTCGTCAGCTCGGGATAGGCGGTGGGAATGAGGCTCAGATAGTGATAGCTTGCCCCGGGCAATACCGTGGGCGGGTGTTCGGCTATCTCCCTCTTTGAGCGCAGGTCCACTATGTTGTCGATATTCAGCTTTTTGAGTGCGTCAACGGTCTCCGGCGGGAGTTTACTAAGCCTTCCGCTGCGGATTATCTTTCCGTGCTTCAGCCTTTTCCCGTCGGTGGTGGGTATCCCTCCGAGATCCCTTATGTTCTTCGTTCCCTTCAATTCCATCAGCTCGTTCAGCATATTCATATTTTAACAGAACGGCGCCGTTTAGTCAATGATATTCTCAAAATATGTTTTTTAAAGGGCGGCGGCGGAATATCATAATATTGAAACTTTTTTCGGGGTATCTCTTGAAATTATACGAAACGTTAGCCGTCTCGGCGGCTCTCGGGGTGCTTATAATTCTTTCGGGCTTCTTTTCGGCGGCGGAAACGGCGTTTACGGGCTTTTCGGCTGTCAAAATGAAACGCCTCGCAAAAAACAGCCGCCGCGCCCGCCTTGTTTTGGAACTCAACAACAACTACGGCGACGTTTTGACGACCCTTTTAATAGGCAACAACATAGTGAATATTCTGGCGACATCCCTTGCCACCGTGCTCTTTTCGGCAATTTTTCAAGGCGGCGGCGTCACGCTGTCCACGTTGGTCATGACTGCGCTCGTTCTCGTGTTCGGCGAGGTGTCGCCAAAGACCGTGGCAAAGGAGTTCCCTGAGGAATTCGCCATGTTCTCCGCACCCGCGATAAAGGTGTGCATGTGCGCATTTTCGCCGCTGTGCAGGCTGTTCGCGGTGTGGAAAAGGCTGCTCGCAAAAATCTTCCGCTTCAATAAAAAGAACAAAAAAATGACGGAGGAGGAGTTCGGGATAATCGTTTCGGACATTGCCGATGAGGGCGTGCTTCCGCGCGAAGAGCAGAAGATAATATTAAACGCCCTCCGCTACGGCGAAACCAAGGTCGCCTCGGTCATGATACCCGCGGAAAACATAACATATATCGACAAATCGGAGAGCATAAACGAAATAAAGCGCAAATTCGCCGATTCCAATTATTCCCGTATTCCCGTCGCCTCGGGCGGGCTTTCCCGTGTTCTGGGGATACTTTACAGGGTGGATTTTTACGAAATGCTGATAAACGGCAGATCAGATATTTTTCCCCTCATCAAGCCCGCGTTCTACTGCAAACCGACAGATAACATAAGCGAACTTTTAAAAATAATGCAGGGCGCGCGCAGACATCTCGCCATAGTTGCCGACGGCTCGAGGGTGGCGGGACTCATAACGGTGGAGGATATAACCGCCCAGCTCGTCGGCGAAATACAGGACCGCTACGACAGCGTGCCCGAAAACCCGCATGCTCCCCCGCCCGCGGAATAAACGGCTTTGCCGCAAAAATACGCCCTATTGCTTGACAGCGGCGGCACGCGTGTTATATTATACATAATATCGGAAACTTATGAGGCGCTCAATGGAACACGAAGGACACAGACAACGCATGCTGCAAAAATTGGAGGAGGGCGGCGTCACTCTCGACCACGAGCTTTTGGAAATATTATTGTTCAACGCATATCCCCGTAAAAACACCAACCCCGTAGCCCATGCCCTTTTGGGCGCGTGCGGCTCGTTAAGGGGAGTGTTCGATGCCGATCTGGACGAACTCAAAAAAATCGAGGGCGTGGGAGAAAACGTCGCGGCATACATAAAGTGCGTCGCCGCGTGCGCAAAGCCCGCCTACTCCGCGGAGACGGAGGAGAAACATCTTAAAAACTACGGCGACTTTAAAGATTTTACGGCGGCGCGGCTTCGCACAAAAAAGGACGAGGTGCTCGAGCTGTATTTTATCGAAAGGAACGGCAAGGTCAAGTACGTGTTTTCGCGCACGGATTTGGAGCAGCACTATGTGTCGTTGGGCAGAAACGAGATCCCCGCCGTCATAGCTTCCATACAGCCCTACGGAATGGTCATTGCCCACAACCACTTAATGGGCGGCAGCCGTCCGTCCGAAAGGGACGACCGCTTTACGTGCGAAATGGCTTCTTTGTGTAAGCTGTACGGGGTCAAGCTGTTCGACCACTGCATCTATGCCTCCGACAACGACATTTACAGCTATTTTTCAGCCGACCGCTTCATCGCCCTGAATATATCCACGTAGTCCAAAAGTCCGTACAAGCAAAACACGCAATATATGTTTTGTTTTTGCAACGAATCGAGCCCCGTGGGGACGATAAAACCGTCCCCACGGGGCTTTTATAGTTTGGGTGAATTATCATATCAAGTGCAACGGGTGAGGGCAAAAAAGTAGTTCATATAAATCAACTGTGTTAGAATAAGATT
>CANQQD010000025.1 GCA_947625865.1 uncultured Clostridia bacterium | reverse complement strand
AAGGTATCCGACGGCAAACTCGGTGAGGTATTCGGCATAACGGACGAACTTGAGGCGGCGGTAAGCGGCGCGGAGCTGAAAATAACTCTCGCCTCCGGTAATATCCAAGGGATAACCGTCACCTACGCCTCCAAAACCTACTCCGTAACAATTCTCATTTCCTTCACCTATTGACAAAACAAAGCAATTCGGCGGGACGACTCGGTCGTCCCGCCTTTTTCTGTTGAAAAGAGCCTCAAAACACCGTTGACAGTGGCGTTTGATTATAGTATAATTCATTTACCAAAAGTCAGCAAACAGGAGAATGTATGAATAATATCCCGCAAATCAAAATAGGAATAGTTGCCGTCTCGCGCGACTGTTTCCCCGAAAGTCTCTCGGTAAACAGAAGGAAAGCCCTCGTTTCGGCATACAGAGCCAAGTATGGCGACGATATATACGAATGTCCCGTCTGCATAGTTGAGAGCGAAATACACATGCAACAGGCGCTTGAGGACGTAAAAAGAGCGGGCTGCAACGCCCTTTGCATATATCTTGGCAACTTCGGTCCCGAAATTTCGGAGACAATGCTCGCGCAGGAATGGGCAAAAACGGGCAACCCCGTGATGTTCTGCGCCGCCGCGGAGGAGAATATAAGCGTTTTGTCCTCCGACAGGGGCGACGCATACTGCGGCATGCTCAACGCCTCGTACAATCTCAAATTACGCGGCGTAAGGGCTTATATCCCCGAATATCCCGTCGGCGACGCCGGGTACTGCGCCGACTTAATTCACGGCTTTGTGCCCATAGCGCGCGCTCTCGTGGGCGTAAAAAACCTCAAAATAATTTCCTTCGGACCCCGCCCGCAGAATTTCTTCGCCTGCAACGCGCCCATTCAACAGTTATATAATCTGGGCGTGGAAATAGAGGAGAACTCCGAGCTCGACCTGTTTGAAAGCTTCAAAAACCACGATGGCGACAAGCGCATAAAGGCAGTGGCGGAGGATATGGAAAAGGAGCTCGGCGCGGGCAACAAAAAGCCCGAAATTCTTGAAAAACTTGCGCAGTACGAACTCACCCTTTCGGATTGGGTCGAGGCGCACAGGGGCAGTAAAAAGTACGTCGCAATCGCGGGCAAGTGCTGGCCCGCCTTCCAGACCCAGTTCGGCTTTGTGCCCTGCTATGTGAACGGCAGACTGACCGGTCGCGGCATACCCGTAAGCTGCGAGGTGGATATCTACGGCGCGCTCTCGGAGTACATAGGCACGTGCGTGACGGGCGAAAGCGTAACCCTCCTCGATATCAACAACACTGTGCCGCAGGAAATGTATAAAAGCGAAATAGAGGGCAAATTCTCCTACAAATTCACCGATACGTTCATGGGCTTCCACTGCGGCAACACCTGCTCGCAAAGGCTTTGCAACCCCGAAATGAAGTACCAAAAAATTATGGCGCGCTCCCTCCCGCAGGAGGTCACTAACGGCACCTTGGAGGGCGACATAAAGGCGGGCGAAATAACTCTTTACCGCCTGCAATCCACCGCGGACAACCGGCTGTATTCATATGTGGCCGAGGGCGAGGTTTTGCCCGTAGCCACGCGCAGCTTCGGCAGCATTGGCATATTTGCCATAGAGGAGATGGGCAGATTTTACCGCCACGTCCTCATCGAAAAGGGCTTCCCGCATCACGGAGCCGTTGCGTTCGGCAAGTGCGGCAAGCAGATTTTCGAGGTATTCAAGTATCTGGGCGCGGAAGAGATCGGCTATAATTTACCCGCAAATTTACCCTATAAAACGGAAAATCCTTTTAAAAACTAAACACGTATGAACAATTATCTTGGAATTGAACTGGGCTCCACCCGCATAAAGGCTGTGCTTTGCGACGAGCGCGCAAACGTTCTCGCTCAGGGCGGATACGAGTGGGAGAACACCTTAACAGACGGACTTTGGAGCTATTCCCTCGAAGAGGCGTGGGAGGGCATAAGGCATAGCTATGCCGAGCTGAACGAGGCGTACAAGCGCAAATACGGCGCATATATATGCGATTTAAAGGCGATCGGCATATCGGCAATGATGCACGGCTATCTTGCCTTTAACAGCCGCGGCGAGCAGCTCGCGCCCTTTATCACATGGCGCAACACCAACGCCGCAAGGGCGGCGGAGGAGCTCAGCGCGCTCTTCGGCTTCAACGTGCCGATGCGCTGGTCCGTCGCGCAGTATTACCAGCGCTGTCTTGACGGCGACCCGAGGCTTAAAGAGGTCGATTTTCTGACCACATTGTCGGGATATATCCACTATAAGCTCACCGGAAAAAGGGTGTTGGGGATAGGCGACGCCAGCGGAATGTTCCCCGTTTTAAACGGCGATTTTAATGACGGAATGCTCAAAAAACTCAACACGCTCTTAGGTTTTGACTTCAAAACGCTGCTGCCGCGGGTCCTTGTTGCAGGCCGGTATGCGGGCGAACTTTCTGAGGAGGGCGCGCGCCTTCTCGACCCGTCGGGCAGATTAAAGGCGGGTATTCCGCTCTGCCCGCCCGAGGGCGACATGGATACGGGCATGGTCTGCACCAACGCAGTCGCCCCGCGCACGGCGAACATTTCGGCGGGCACCTGCGCAAATTTCACCGTAGTGCTCGAAAAGCCTTTGAAGAACTATTATAGGCAGATAGACGTCTTCGCCACTCCCGCGGGCGACCCCGCGGCAATGATCCACACGAACAACTGCACCACCGAAATCAACGAATGGGTGAGCCTTTTTCAGGAGGTAGCCGAGCTTTCGGGGGCAAAAATAAGCCGTGAAAAATTATTTGAAAAGCTGTTTGAAAAGTCGCTCGAAAGCGACGAATCGAGCGGTATCGCCGCCTATAACTTTCTTGCGGGCGAGCCCTTGGCGGGCGCCGAAAAGGGCGCCCCTATGGTATTCAGAAGCGCGGGCGGCAAGATGGATCTTGCAAACTTTATGCAGGCGCAGATCTACTCGGCAATTTCCACAATGTCGCTCGGCATGGATATATTGCGCGGCGAGGACGTCTCCATAGACAGCGTCACAGCCCACGGCGGCTTTTATAAAACGGATTTTGTCGGCCAGAACGCCACTTCCGCGCTCGTCGGCGCGCCCGTCACCGTCATTGAAAACGCGGGCGAGGGCGGCGCGTGGGGCATAGCCATTTTGGCTATATATCTCACCCATAACTCCCGCCCATTAGCCGAATTTCTCAATACATTACTCAAAAACGCCCAAAAAACCACGGTTATGGCAAGCGAAGCCGAGCGCAGGAAATTCAACAATTTCCTTGCCGCCTTCAAGCGCGGCCTGCCTGCCGAACTTGCCGCGTCAAATATCTGAAATATGCGCTCTCCGTCCCTGAAGGCTGTCCGCAGAATGTATTCCCACGGTCACTGAAAAAGGACGCAGCGCAACAATTTGTAGTTTATCTTCCTTGTTCGGACCCGAGCTGTTGTTAATTTATGTAAAATTTTGTAAAATACAAACAAAAAAAGGTCGGGGGGGGGGTAAACTATTTTTATATAGTGGATTTATATTTTACATATGATATAATATAATAAATATTTCAGCTTTCGCGCAAGCTGTAAAAAAAGGACTTTTACGGCGCCAAAACAGGGGAATGCCCCCGGGATCTGGAGATTGATATGAAAACAGAATTGAAATTGACAAGATGGATCTTAGCGACGGTCTTTATTCTGCTGACGGGACTTGCCGTTCTTTTCGGCTGTACGCCCGAAACGGTAGAGGAGAAGAGGGTCGTCACCTTTATGAACGGTGGCGACGTTTTTGACGTGCAGGAGGTCGACCTCGGCGAAAAATATGAATTTCCCGCCGAAAGACCCACCCGCGAACAGCCCGACGACGAGCATATATGCGAGTTTGTCGGCTGGACGCTCGATCCAAACTACTACGAATACCGCAGCGAAATATTGACCGAGGCGGACTATGTGGTCGGCGATCTTACCATCTATGCGGCATACCGCACGGTAGCCATTGCCGAAACGCCCGACGGCGGCGCCGATCTCGAATACAGCGTTGAATTCCGCATGCCCCGCGGCGACGACTTCGGCAGTTACTCGGGCAAGACGCTGTCAAAGCAAACCGTAAAGCGTTACGGCTCCGCGGCTCTTCCCTCGGCTGGCGATATGCCCGTCATAAAGGGCTATCATTTCACGGGCGCATGGGAGGGCGGCACGCTCACCGACGTCCGCGGCAACAGGCGCGTCACAGCCGTTTACGAAAAGAATACCTATACCTACTCATGGCACTATCTCGATGAGCAGAGCTCGAGGGAGGTTGCCTTCCGCGAGGCTATCGATCTTGGCGAAAAGCCCGAGGTCGAATCTGCGTTTGTGTTCGACGGCTGGTTTATGGACGAGGCGCGCACCATTCCCGCAACTCTCACCGAAGCTCCCGCGGAGGATATCGACTTATATGCAAAATATCACGTAGATTTTTCCACCGCTTCCGTTTCGCACGAGGGCAATATGGTCTACGGCGACGATATGAACAAGCTCTATGTTTCGGGCTTGAGCTATGCCGACGGGCTTGACTATACCTTCGTATGGACCGTCAACAATGAGCGCGGCGACTTGACGGAGATCTCCAACTATCCCGTTAAGAATGCGGGCATATACAACGTAAGCGTCCACATATACGCCGACTATCACAACGGCGTGCTTAAGGACGAGGGCGACGCGAGGAATGAAAACTCGTCCACCGCACTCGTTTTCATGCTGGAAAAAGCAACTCTTTCCGCAACCGTTACCTTAAACACCCATTCCGTCGTCTATGGCGAAGAGCCGCCTGCCGCGAGCATAGAGTACAGCGGCTTTGAATTTGGCGAAACGGCGGAGGAAGTGGGCGTCGGGGAGGATTTCCTCTTCATGCAGGGCGACGTCAATGTTATGGGCAATCTCCACGCGGGCGCATACAGCGTAAAGACTGTTCCGCACGAGCTTCAGAATTATAAATTCGCCGAAATTGCCGCTCCTTCGTTCACGGTAGAAAAGAAGAATCTCACCGTTACGATGTCTGTCGACAACTATACCTATGGCGCAGGTTTCGCGCCCGAAATAAGCTTCAGCAACGACTTTGTCTACGGCGAGGGCGAGGATGTGCTCGGCGAGCACTGGTTTGTGCTCAATGGCAGCTCTCCCGCAACGAAGAGAGCGGGCTCGGCGGATTCCGGCAAATACACCGAGGGCGACATATTGCACGCGGGCGACCACGTGGTAGAGCTCAAGGGCTTCGAGTCCGGGGACTATCAGGTCCATCTTCCGGGCGAGGAGCAGTTCAGTGTGGCGAAGCGCAAGGCAAGCGCGACGCTGAGCGCCGTCGGCGGCGTCTACGGCGTAACTCCCCAAGTCAGCTTTACATTGAACAACGTCCTCGAGCAGGACGAGGCAAGATTTTCAGCAGATTATACCTATAAGCGCGGCGGCAACGGCTATAGCGACGTAGCCCGTTTCATTGTGGGTTCATATACGGTAGAAGCCGCATTCCATGAGGACGGCTCCGACTACGAGCCCCTTCCGGGTGCAAGCGCAACGTTTAACATAACCAAGGCAGAGCTGCACGTTGGTGTTGCGGTCGAAAATAAATACACCTACGGCGACCAAATAGATCCCGCGGTAACCTTTACCCGCTCCGATTTCCGCTTCAACGAAAATGAAAATACCAAGGGGCTGCTTTACGGCTCGGCTCAATTTGTATACCGTAAAGCTACCGCGCCCGATGAAGAATATAGGGGCTCCTTTGCGGTCGACTCTTATACCGTGGAAGCCACAGGCTACAATTCGGATAATTACGAAATAATCTATACGCAGAGCTCTTTCGATATAACAAAGAAGGACTTGACTCTCACCGTCCGTCTCGACAATGATTCTATCCTCTACGGCTCCCGTCCCCAGTACAGCAGAGACAGCGGAGTGCTTGACGGCATATTATATGACGGCTTTATTTCGGGTGAAAGCGCGCAGAGCGTATTCGCCGGCGCTTTACCTGCCGTGCACTATTATAAAAACTCCGCGGACGGCGACGAAATTTCAATAAACGAAGTATTCCACGCAGGCAGCTATGTGGCAACCACAACCGCCGAGGCGCACAACTATGATATAACGGTTGTGCCCGAAAGCTTCACGGTTACGCAGCGTACCTTGTATGTCGGTATAAAGCTTACCGCCGCTGCCCTCGAGTACGGTAAAAAGCCTCATGCCGGGATCGTGTACGAAAAGGAAGGCTATGACGGCTTTTACGGCACGGAGCAGACAAAATATGTTTCGTCCGCCGCAATTTTCTACGACGGCGCAACCGATTACTACCAGAGCGTTCTCGACTCCTCCTCAACAAAGATGGTTGCGGGGAAATATTCCTTGTCCGTTACCGGAATATCCGAAGATATCGGTCTTGACTATGCGGTGACCTATCAGCATGTCGTGGAGCATGTCGGATTTGAAATCACCCCCAAAGCTCTCACCGCAGTTATCGGAAAGGATAAGACGGACTACACCTACGGCGACAAGCCGGTATTGACATTGTCCTTTGAGGGCTGGGCTTATTCGGAAAACGAGTCCGACCTTTTCGACGACGACGGCTCGCATATAGTTATCAATAGCTCCGCCTATAATGCTCCCGTCATTTTGGACGCGGGCGATTATACGGCAACGCTTGCGGGATCCCTTAATACCAATTATAAAATAGAGGTCACGGAAGCAACCTTCACAGTCAACAAAAAGGCGCTCACCGTAAAAGCCTCCGTTGAAGACCTTATCTATGGCAACGACCCCGTTCCCCATATTTCATATACCGGCTTTATCGACGGCGAAGATCAGAACAACGACCTTCAGGGCAAGCTTGAGTATTCATATTCCGGCGAATTGAGTTCAAGCAACCATTATCGCGCAGGCTCGCATACCTTGACGCTTTCCGGCTATAGCTCCGATAATTACGAAATCAAATACGAAGGCGCCACATTCAACGTGTCGCCTGTGGAAATAACCCTTACGACCCAAGAGGGCTGGTCCGTCTATGCGGACGACCGTGAAAGCGCGGCGGACGGTTATTGGTATGCCGTTTCCGGCGATATTATCGACGGCGAGCTCACGTTCAGCCTTTCTGTCACCCGTGACGGCTATGAATATACGCACGGCAGCGACAAGTACTATCCCGCAGGCAACTATAAGGTTTCCGTCAGCTTTAATGTCAACGGCGACTACGCGGTAAAACACAACGGTGTATCCGTCGCGGACGGCAAGGTGGAAAATGACTTCACCGTTGCAAAGAAGAACGTAATGATAAATTTGCGCGGCGAAAGCAAATGGGCAAACAGAAGCTCGTGGAGCTTCACTCCTACGGGCGTCGTCGATCCCAAATTTACCTTCACTGGCGTAATCGTTCTCAACGATCCCGAAAACACCTCTGCGCAAAGCTATAGCGAAACCGAGATCAACAAAACATTCAAGTGGCGTGAGGAGCCCGTCATAAGGCTTGCAGACAGCGATTCCGTTGTAACGGACAACTTTGATTTTGTTTACACTCTTAATCTTACCTTGGGCGAGTCCGACTTCTCTATCAGCAAGCCCGAGGGCGAGAGCGCGCAGTTCACATACGATAAACAGCCTCATGCCTTCTCCGTCACCGCAACGGCGGACGGCGTGGACGACGGCGACATAACCATTGAATATAAAACAGAGCAGAGCGCGGAATATGCCGCCTCGGTGCCCGAATTTACCAATGCCGGCTCATACACCGTTTGGTTCAGGGTCAGCGCGCCCAACTGCACCGACAAGGAGGACAGCTTCATTGTCACGGGCAACCGTGAAAAGCTCGCCATACCCACGGCAGGCAACAACAAATTCACCTACAACACCCAATTGCAGACCTACACGCCCGCAAGCTATAACGAAGAAACAATGAACATTTCGGGCAACACCTTTACGGACGTTCCCGCGGGCGGTTCGCAGACAGCCACCGTTTCCATCGAAGATAAGACCAACTACGAGTGGACGGACAGCACGCAGAACGATTTATCCTTCCCGTTCACCGTGGATAAGGCGACGGTGGAAGCTCCCGAAATCGCGCATAAGACCTATAATAAAGATACTCAAACCGCCACAGTCGCAGAGTCTGAACTCTACAATGTAACGGCAAACGACGGCGGCGTAGCGGCAGGCGAATACGATGTAATATTGACCCTCACCGCTCCAAACAACTACAAGTGGTCAAGCGGCGCGGAGGAAGCCGAGCTAAAGCTTACCTTTGTTATCGACAAGGCTCAGCTTGTACGCCCCACGGCAGGCAAAAACACCTTCACCTACACGGGAGCAGAGCAAACCTACACACCCGATAGCTACGACGAAGAAACAATGACGATTGCGGGCAACACCTTTACAAACGTTCCCGAAAACGGTTCGCAGACAGCCACCGTGTCTATTGCCGACAAGACCAATTACGAGTGGACGGACGGCAGACAGGATGAGATCACGTTTGCGATCACCGTAGCCAAAGCCGAGTATAGCGTAACCGCCGGCGACCAAACCTACACCTACAATTCCAAAGAGCAAGGCGCGGAAATTTCCGTAAGCGGCGTGGAGGGCGAACAGAATTTCTCCCAGCCCGAAATCACGTATTCTTACGGCGAACAGAGCTCAACCTCCGCGTTGAAGTTTATGGATGCTGACCGCTATACAATAAATTACAGCGTCGGGGAAACGACCAACTATAAGCAAAGGTCCGGCAGCTATACCATAATAATAAATAAGGCAGAGCCCGTACTTTTGGAAAGCTCCGCAAGCGGCACCTATTCCCCCGACGGCGGTCTTCTCACCGAGGAAGCAGTCCGCGAGGCGGTAATAAAGAGCGGCGTTTACGGCGACGCCGTCGTGACCTTTGAGATCACCGACGGACGCGGTCAACATGTTGAAGGCTTTGCGCAGATAGTAAATGCCGGCACCTATACAGTCAAAGTAAGCGTAAGCGGCAAGAACTATCAGGTGGTCGAGGCTAAAACCTATACATTCACCATAGAACAGAAGAAGGTCACCGTGACCGTCGAAAAGCAGGGCGACTTCACTTATGATTCCGAATCGCATAGCCTTGTAAATGCCATAACAGTTTCCGACGGGTCGTCTTTGAACGCTATCGGAACGCCCGCGTTTACCCTCAACGGCAGCAGCAAGCCCCGGGAAGAGCTTGTCGCCACAAATGCCGGGGAATACAAGGTAAACATTTCGGTTACCACAAACGGCAACTATGCTATAACAGTAGACGGCGGGGAATTTACGGTAACCGTCTCAAAGGCAACCCTCACCGTAACTCTTCCCACCGAGCTTACCTACACCTACAACGGCGAAGATCACTTCCAATCTGTGGAAATAGGTAAGGCGCAAGGAGAAGATAAGATCTCCGTTCAGTACAGCAAGAACGGTCAAAACGAAAGCTGGGGTGAGCGTTGGGAAATTATAAATGTCAACAGCGACAAGACTATCCACTATAACATTTCCGCTGTCTCGGCAAGTCTTGATAATTATGCCTTAAAGTCCGCGTCGGGCGAAGTTGTTCCCGCGATAGGCGAATATACGCTTACAATCAAACAAGCTACGCTTGAAACGCTTCCCCAAGACGTAGCCGCTCCTACGGTAAATAGCCCAGTTGTGCGTCGTAATAGCCAAAATCTTGATAAGGTGTGCAAGCTCGGCGATAATTGGAAATGGGCAGAGCGCACGGATACAACAAGTGCACTTACAAAAGAAAGCTATACTGTTACGGCAATTTATACCGACCCGAGCGGTAACTATCTGCCTTACGAGCAAGAAATAACCTTCACCACCCGCAAAGAAAAAATAACCGTTGCCCTAAAAGAAGATGCTGCATTTGTAACCGGATACGGCACGGAATATAATAATGGTAATACTCTCGGTCAATTCACTTTAAGCGGTGAGGACAGAACTATTGACTCTGGTGTAAGCGATTATTCAAAATTCAGCGCCGTATTGAGCGGTTTGAAAGCAGGCTATCAGAACCTCGGCACAACTTATCTCGGAAATGTAACCATAAGCGTTGCAGATAACGAATATTTCGAACTCAGCGGACAATCCGGATTTGAGGTAATAGTCAAGGTAACTTCCGTTGAATTGGACGGTGCGCTCTACACCATAGAGGATGCGTTAAATACGGCACAAAGCGGACAAACGATTACCGTCAAAAACAACACCTCGTTTGCCGAAAAAGATGTTGCAAAAGTAGCGGGCTATTACAGTGGTGAAACCCCTGTTGAAGGCTATTACACAATAAAAGCGGGCGTAACTTTGTTCCTGCCTTATGACATTTCGCAGGATACGGCGCGTGGGGTCGGCACAGACGGCGCTAAAAATAACCATCCAGGGTTTGACGGCACCACACATAAGGCTGAGAATGCGACTCCGGATGCGCCTATCTACACGCATTCTTCGCTTGGTGATACAAATCTTTGCGATCTTTCAGTGGCTGTTCCTGATGGAATCAAGCTAATAAACAGTGGTACTCTTAATATTGGCGGTATTACAACGGGTAGCAACGGCGGCGCGCATCCCGCAGGCCAAACGTGTTCAGGCTATGCTCAACTCACTTTGGGTGCAGGTTCTGTTATAGTTTCAACCGGCGATATTGTTTCGCGTGGGTTCATTTTGGAAGAGAATAGCAATAACGGCTCAAAACTCATTTTGAATAAGGGCACGTTAAATATACCTTTTGTAGTTGTGGAACACCGCGGCGGCACCAAATTCTCTAACATTTATGACAATATGATAGGTTCGCCGTTTAACCGTTTCTATTTGCAAAACGTTACCTGCCTATATGAAGTGCATGACGGCGCTTCGGTTTTGGGGCACGCAAATATGTATGCTTCATCAAGCGATAACAGTACCGATGTAAAATTTATTGGTGGGGCAAGTCATTTCATACAGTTGCAGTCGGGCTCTTATATGACGGCAAAATATGATACAACAACGCAAGTGACTAAGTGGGACGTATTCGGTCCGTCAAAAGTAAATGCGCTTTCATTAAGTATTTCAATTGCCACGCTGTCAACTGAGGGAATTATGTTCCCTGTATCCTGGTATCACAATTTTGCTTTCCACGCAATCAATGCTGTTCCTGCCGAGGTGGACGCCACTATGCAGGATATGAAAATTCTGCCCGGCGGCGCGATTGAAGTGGATAAAAACGTAACTTTGAAGGTCAATAAACTCTTTGTATATGATAAAGATTTTAAGGACCCCGCCAAAAGTACAGATGCTGTTGCCGCTCCTATGTATGAAAGCAATAAGGGTGAAGGCAGGCTTGTTGTCAATGGCAGATTAGAGGCTGCGGAACTCGGCGGCTTTGTACAAACAACTGCTGACGGAGCAACGCTTAAAGTAACTACTGCACGATTGGCCTCTTATGAACTAATAAATGCCGATAATTTGGCATGGAAATCAGAAGTTAAAGAAGTAACCGGTAAAATCTGGAATAACAGCGGCACGGTTTCTGCAAATGCACAGACAATTAAAAGCGGCGAATTTACGTCTAAAAACGGCGGTTGGATAACCGATGATTCACAATTCGCTTTGGAATTTGAATATGGTTATCAAAATAGCGACGGCAGCGATTTAAGTACTCACGAAGGCACCCCGCAGGCAAACAATCCTAGTTATTTTGTAAAGAGCGGTATGCAACTACAGCCCGCTTCATTGGACGGTTATGAATTTGTAGGTTGGTATTCCGATGATAAATTCGGTACTGCAATAACCGAAATCGACGACAAAGCTTATATTTCACATATGGACGGCAGCGCTATGAAGATTTACGGATTATTTAAAAAACTGCCCCCCGAAGTACAAAACTATACAATCGAATTTATTGCTAACTCAGAAGGTGCCACGATAGGCGGGCAATCCTCGATAAAAGTCAATGTCCGCAGTGATAGCCTTACCGAGTTTGATTTGCAAAAATTTGTTCCCGAATTGGCCAATCATGAATTTAAGGGTTGGTTTAAAGAGGCAGGTTGCACAACTCAAGTAACAAATCTCAATGCAGAATACTTTGCTGAGAACAATTTAAAATTATTTGCAAAGTTCGAGATAAAGAAATACAATCTTACCGTCACTCTGAATTGCGATAGCGATACTACGGGTACAATAGACATAAAGGTAAACGATGCACTAGTAAAAACCATTAATACAGAAAAAACGGAAATAATAACTGTTCCATTCGGTGCAAAAGTGCAAATTACGGTAACTCCCGGCAAAGATTGCGCAATTGAGTCTATTGTGACTGTTCCCGAAGGATATGTTGCAGGAAACGACAACCTATTTAATATGCCCGCGCAAAATGTAAGCGTAAAGGTTCATATCGAAGAAGATGGCGGTTTGTGTTTGGTAGAAGGTTCTCTTATCCTTATGGCCGACGGCACGACTAAAAAAATCGAAGATTTGCAAAGCGGTGATTTGGTTATCGTATTTAATCACGAAACAGGCAAATATGAAATTGCTCCCGTGCTTTACAACGTACACGCGGGCGATTCAGCTGAGCTTGCTACCGTAGCCCGCTTGAAGTTCTCCGACGGCACCGAAATAGGCGTTGCATATCAGCATTTCTTCTTCGACCTTGACCTACAACGCTATGTGCTCATAACAGTTGAAAACGCACATGAATTTATCGGTCACAAGTTTGCAAAAGTAGGTGGTGAAATAGGTGATTATAAAACTGTTGGCGTAACTCTCTGCGATGTTACTGTCAGTGACGAGTGCGTAAGATATTATTCGCCCGTAAGCGTATATCATTCGAATATTATCGCTAACGGACTGCTCACTCATACAACTTGGCCTATTTACGGAAATCCCGAAGGTTTAATGAATTATTTTGAATTCGACTCGGATATGAAGTACAACGAAGATGCAATGCAATCCGATATCGAAAAGTACGGTCTTTACACCTATGAAGATTTTATAGGTGTATTGAGTGAAGAAGCCTTCTATGCCGGACCTTGGAAATATTTCAAGGTTGCGGTAGGTAAAGGACAACTGACTTGGGAAGATATTCTTAATGTAATTGATTGGTTGTATAACAGCGGAGAACTTGATCCACTTTAATTCAAATTTTCCCCAAGGCGGGCGGGAAGCCCGCCTTGGGATAACAATGTAATAAAAAAATCGTAATAAACCAAAAATCTCCACGGAGGAAATGAAATTGAATTCTGCACTTAATGTTCTGCAAGGCTGGCAAATTCCCGTTTTGGTGTGTTTGCTCGTCGTACTGGGCTTGCTTTGCGTCACGGTCATATTCTTAATATATAAGGTAATAGAAAAACCGTCGTGGCGCCGCCGGAGGAAACGCCCCGAGGTCTCCATAATGTCCTCGCCCGCCGTCGGCGCGCAGGCTTCCGAAAAGTCCCAAACCGCTTCCGGAATCGTGCCGGTAGCAGCTTTGGAAAAATCAGAGGAATCCGCGTTTGCGGCTGACGACCCCGCAGCCTCCGCCGAAGAGCCCGCCGAGGTATCCGAAGAGGAACAACCCGAAGAGAAAGAACCCGAGGAACAACCCGCGGAGCAGCAGCCTCCCGAAGAGTCCGCCGAAGAGGCGGAGCCCCAAAGCGAAGCCACGCTCGCCGCACAGGTTTCCCTATCCTCCGAAACAAGCGAACCCGTCGCCGAAGAACCCGCTGAACAGCCCGCAGAGGTAGCCGAAGAGGCGCAGTCCGAAGAACAACCCGAAGAGCAGTCCGGGGACGCGGAGGATAAGCTCCCCGAAGAATCCACAGCCGAAACGGTTGAGGAGATACTCGAAGAGCACGGTTTGAGCAGCGCCTCCGAAATAACCGAGGAGATAGCCGAGGAGATAATGTCGGTCTCCACCCATCACGACGAGGAATCAAAGGAAGTGGTGGTTGTGAGCGGGCTCTATAAAAAGTACTCCAAAAAGGCTGATTACGCCGTTTCAAACGTCAATTTCCGTTGCTACGAGGGCGAGATAGTCGGACTTTTGGGTCACAACGGCGCAGGCAAGTCCACAACCCTGAAGTGCCTCGAGGGCATGCTTCCCTTTGAAAAGGGCGAAATTTCCATATACGGGCACGATATAGTAAAGGATCCCATAAACGCCAAAGCAAATATGGGCTTTGTTACCGATAATCATGCGGTATTCATTAAAATGACGGGCATGCAGTATCTCGCCTTTATGGCTGACGTTTACGACGTCCCCGCCGATGTGCGCAAGGAGCGTATCGAAAAGCTCGAGTCTGTTTTCCAGCTCGGGGATGCGGTAAACAATCTCATTTCATCCTATTCCCACGGCATGCGCCAGAAAATATGTATGATGGGCAGCCTTATCCACATGCCCAAGCTGTGGGTGCTCGACGAGCCTATGACGGGTCTGGATCCCCGCACCATGCACGCCGTTCAGGAGTTTATGCGCGAATATGCCGACGCCGGCAACTGCATAATATTCTCTTCCCACGCGCTTATAACCGTTGCAAAAATGTGCGACCGCGTCGTGCTTCTGCGCACAGGTCAGCAGCTCGACGAGCTCAACATTAAGCGAATAATGACGGTCGATCCGAATTTCGACTTTGAGGAGTATTTCTTAAAGCATGAAGGACAAGTTTAGTTTCAGGCATGTCGCTACCCTTCTCAGAAAGCAGTTGCAGGAGAAGGGCTCCGCCTACCGCAAGGGCAATTTCGACGCCTTCGGTTTTTTGATCCGCTGGACGCTTTTAATAGTTATCTTAGCGGTATTTGTGGTGTTTTTCGGGCGTTTTACGGATATATATTTGTCCGTAAAAACCAACGGGCTGGTGCTTACGCAAACCCGTCTGTTTGAATTGCTTACAATGGTCTACACCGTCATTCTTGTTTTTTTGGTGATAAGCGGCGTAGGCCAGATAAACCGCCAGCTGTTTGACGCCGACGACATAAAGCTTCTCACGGGCATGCCCGTCGGCGCGAGATCGATTTTTGTGGCAAAGCTTATATCAATATACTTCGGGCAGCTTATTATTTCCGTTGCGTGCGTTCTCACGGTAAATATAACGGTGGCAATGCACGTACCGCATGGCGCCATGTTCTATGCGTCGACCGTGCTCTTTTGCTTCCTGTTGCCGTTGATATCCCTTGCTATCGCCGCGCTCGTTTCAATGCCCTATCACGCGGTGAAGCAGCTTCTCAAAAACAAGTTTGTGCTGCACTTCATTTTGGTAACGCTCGTAACGGCGGCGCTGTTCTATCTGTATTCGGTGGTGCTCGGCGCAATAAGGGATATGCTTTTGGGCGATTCTCTCCGCTATTTCTTCAACGAGCAGGTAATGAACTTTTTGCGCCGCTTCACGGGCTATCTCTATCCCGCCGTGTGGTTTTCGGATATTTTGCTGGGCAGGAATTTACTTTTTTCATGGCTGTGGCTTTTCGGCATAATAGTTGTATGTCTTGTGATCTCCGGTCTTGTTATACACACTCTCATGCGCTGGATAATGCAGTCCAGAATAGCAGGCGGCTCGGGCTACGTCCATGTTAAAACGGATATCAAAGCCAACAAGCACCCGTTCCTCGCGCTTATGAAAAAGGACTTTCTCCACATTTTCCGCACCCCGTCATACACTTTTTCATATTTTTCTATCGCGGTGATAATGCCTCTCATGGTCTATTTTTGCCTCACGATCGGCTCTTCTATAATCGAAAAGTTGATAGGCATGAACTGCAACTTTGAGGTGGCAATATTCCTCACGCTTCTTTTCGGCGCGCTGACAAACGTATTTTGCTCCACGAATATCAGCCGCGACGGCGAAATGTTCTTTTCGGTCAAGGCGTATCCCGTGGACTACAAGCAAGTCTTTTTCTCAAAGATATTGTTGTGCATGATGGTCGCTTCCATCTCGCAACTTATATCCGCCGTCCTCATCCTCGCCACAGGCTATGTCGGCTGGGGTCAGGCTGTAACCATTTTGTTCGGCGGGCTTTTATGCAGCTTCGCGCAGATATGCTTTGCCACGCGCTACGATTTCAACCACGCCAAGTTCTCCACGGAGGAGGACGGCGAAATAAAGGAGTCGGGCAACACGGTCAGCGCGATAATCGTTTTAGGAATGATAACGGCGTTCGTTATAGGCGGCAGCGTGCTTTTGATGCGCCTGATGTTCGCCATCCGCTTAGTCTCCGGCTACGGCTATCTCACATATCTCATCGTGGGCGGCTTCTCGCTGCTGGCGGCGGCAATCGCATATATCTATTTCATACACAATCTTAAAAACAAATATCACGAGTTCAGCGGAGGAGGTCAGTTTTGAGGAAGAATATAATCGCACTCATGCTCGTATTGCCCATCTTGTTTGTGCTCGTAGTCTATAGCGCCGTCAATGCCGCGAGCCTCAACGTGCAGATATCGGTAAACGGCATAGAGATAATGGAACGCTATCCGGGCGACACCATCAGTATCGACCTTGCGGACTATGACGACAGCTATGAGATCACTCCCGAGGTACAGCCCGCAAACGCGAGCAACCGCAAGTTCGAATACCGCTATGAGCGCATATCGGGCTCAGCCACCGAAGAGCAGGTCGCCGCGGGCGAAGTGGTGGAGGTAGTTACCGCGGACGACGGCATAGACCGCGTCGTTGCAAAATCGGTAGGCACCGTGCGCATCGTCGCCGTCAGCAAGGACGGCGGCTATGAGGACAGCATCACCGCAATAGTGGGCGCCTCCAAGCCCTATGCGTTCGACTTCTCGCTCTATGAAAAGGGGGACGGCAGCCGCTCCAATCTTCTTGCGGAGGCGGACGGCGGCTACTATGCGGAGCTCCCCGCAGGGCAGTTCGGCTTCGGCGTCAAGCTCAAGCCCAACACCCATTTGAGTCCCGAGTTCACGGTGCAAAGCGGCTATATGCAGGCGGACGCCGCGCGTGGCATAGTAACGCTTCCGTTTACGGGCGAAACGTCCTTCGACGTCGAGATCCCGAACGGCGCAAAGGGCTCGCTCACGAGGCATGTTGAGCTGAACGTCGTCAACGACCGCCTCGGCGCGGACAGCTTTTCGATAAACGGCAGCATGGACAACAGCGTGTCCATCCGCTATGACCGCGAATCCCGCAAAGCGGAATTTTTCGTCGAATCTTCGGTAAAGCCCGAAATAAGCTGCTATGAGGACGGCGTAACGACCGGCGTTACCCGTGTGGACGGCACGGCGAACGGCTGGCTCGTAAATGCGGAACTTCCCGGGGGCGACATGTTCACCTTTGAGATATCCGCCTTTGGAAAGAAGAAAACGGTGGAGGCAACCGCTGCCGACTTTGATTTCGTCATCCGCACCGACATTCCCAATTTCGACGCGTCCGAGGGCGCGAACATACTTATGGGTACGCCTATTTCGTTCTATGCCGAGCCCGTCGAGGTGGCTACGGGCATCACCTATAAGTGGGACTTCATAAACGTAGGCGATATGAACAATCTGAAATATGCGACGAACGCCGACGGCTCGGTCTGCACCGTGACCGCCAACGCGCGCGATAAGTTCATAATAGTCGTCGAAGCCCACCGCGAGAACGGCGCGATAGTAAATATGGACGCGCACGAGGTGGAGGTAGAGGTAATAAACAACGTCATAGGCATACAGAGCGTCAACACCCAGCTCGGTCTTGCAAAGAGCCGCGCGGTCGCGGGCACAAAGTATGAAAACGGCGAAAAGGTCAAAAATATATTCCCCGTAAGTATCACGGCATACAGCCCGTCCGGCGTCATTTCAGACGGCATAAGCGACCTTGATTTCAACATCGATTCGCGCGCCGCAGAAATAGTAAAGGACGACGGGGGCGCAACGCTCGTGGAGGACGGCTGCATATATCTCGATATCAAGGGCAAGGGCGATATCACCCTCACCGCAAGCTGGAAGGGCAACGAGGAATGGCGGGTCGACGAGCCTTACACCGAAACCGCGGTAGAACTCATTGTCGACAGCGACGCCGTAGAGGTAACAACAAGCAACCAGCTGTTTACGGAAACGCAGGCGGGCAATCCCGTGGTGCTCGGCGCAGACATAATGCTCGGCACAAATGACAACGGCGAGCCTCTGCCGCTCGAAGTCCGCCGCGGCATGCTCAAAACGATGCGTTCCACCTATAACACCGATTACTACGCAAATAACGGACAGCCCGAAAAAGCCTTTGTCAACTATGTGCTTGAGTTTACGGCCGATCTGTATGGCAACGGCTATTCGGTTTGCGGCGAATACTTCTCCAACGCACAGGACAGCACGGGCAAGCCTCTTCTGTTTACGGGTCCTCTCGATTTGGTAAATTTAGGCGGTATTGCCTCGGTTGCCGCGCAGGACAACATAGTATATCTTTGCCGCACCGACGGAGTCACGCTCTATAACGCAACTCTCTTGGGCTGCAGCGATTCCTCGCGTATAAACCCCGAAACCGGGGTCGACGACCTGACTCTTCTGACCGATACGGGCACCGTGCTCGATATCAATGCCGACGTCAATATTTTGAATTGCCGCGTGCGCAACGGCAGGAACGTCGTCCGTGTTTACGGCGGCAACAGGGACGGCGGCAGCTACTTTATAAACAATCTCTCGGAGAACCGCCTTACGGCGCAGGACAGGGCTATCGTGCGCATAGACGGCTGCGTACTCTCGCACAGCAGGGAGTTCGTGCTGAAGGCGGGCGCAAACCGCGCTCTCCGCGCCACGGTGCGGGGCGGCAGGGAGCCGTATTTTACGAACAGAAGCGGCTCCAACTATGCCTCCCAGCAGGACAGTTATTTGAACGACGCGTATTTCTATCAGACATATGTGCTGACCGACGTCACCCTGTCCGGCAGCGTGCTTGAAAAGAGCGGGTTGTTCTGCGTGGGCGTCGAAACCAACTTTGCGGGCGAAATGCTTTGGGAGGGCAGCCGGTACGTCTCCGACGAGGATTACGGCGAATTTTTGGACTCGTGGGCAGGAGTAGGCGGCACGTCGTTTGCGGTAATGCTCCGCCTTGAAGGCAATGTCCGCATGTTCGACTGGAAGGAACTCGGAAATATAAACAGCGACACGCTCATAAGATCGGATTTAGGCGGCACATTCCCCTTGAAGCTCGATATAGGAGCCATGATAGAGTATATGGCGAGCGCCGATCCCGAAGAGATGGGCGGCATCATAGACGAGGAGGACGGAGTAAAATACGTCCACGGCGGCATCGCGCTGTATGGCGGCGGCAGAAACTATTCGCAAGTTTCCCGCAGCGGGCTCGATGCGGAGCGCAACCAAGGCTTAAAGGAGCTTAAGCTCAACATTTCATCACTTGAGGGCGCAGGCGGCGATACGGGCGGCATAGGCAGATTGCTTCCGCTTGCCGCAGGCACGCAGGATTTCCGTTTCTTCATGTACGAGTCCACCGGCCCCAACAACAGGTCGTGGCAGTCCTCCGCCGACTACTCGGTGACCCCCTTGGCGTTTGAGTAAAGCAATATTCAAAAAAATCTTTATGACCGGTCTTATGAAAAAATAAAGGTCAATAAAAGGGCATTCCGGCAAACCGCCGCAATGCCCTGCTTTTTATATGCGGCTGTCTGCGTAAGGCAGACAGCCGCACGAAAAGATTGATTATTGTTCTACGGGGAATGTTCCCGTTCTTGATTCGGAATTAAAAAGATAATACACATAAGCCGCGCTTTCACGGTATAAGCCCGTTTGTTCGTCGGTAAGTTTTTTAAATGTCTCGGACTTATAAAACAAATCCAACGCTTCGTCGTATTCTATTTTTTTATCCTCTACAATAAACGCAATTATCTCTTGAATGTTGAGGTCAGTCAAAAACTTTATTTTATCCATTCTATATCTGTCTTTTTGAGGAGCGAAACCGCCTTTGGGGAGTGGAAAGAATATTGATTGTTCGGCGCGGCGTATTTCATTTCTTTAAGAAAATTTCACTGTTTATATATCCGTTTTGATAGGTGTTTACGAGCATACTACGGACAAAATGAGAGAGAAAGGTAGGAAAGCGGTAAATGAGCTGTATTCGCATAAACCATCGGGTTAAAAAATGAATTTTCGTCCACATTTTCACAAGTTTGGTCCACATTTGAAAATTTTTAACAAGAATTTTTCGTCCACATTTTTTAAAAATGTGGACGAGATGTGGACGAAAACGGGGTTTTATCCCAATGGTTGTATAAACACGATAAAAGGGCTTCCATATTTTGTATGGAAGCCCTTTTTCAAATACAATATATTGTGGTTTTACTTTGTCAAAGCCTCTTGCACGGCGACCGCAACGGCAACCGTTGCGCCGACCATAGGGTTGTTGCCCATGCCGATAAGACCCATCATTTCAACGTGCGCGGGAACGGAGGAGGACCCGGCAAACTGTGCGTCGGAGTGCATACGTCCCATCGTATCGGTCATGCCGTAGCTCGAAGGACCGGCAGCCATATTGTCGGGGTGGAGCGTTCTGCCCGTGCCGCCGCCCGACGCTACCGAGAAGTACTTAACGCCGTTCTCGTTGCACCATTTCTTATAGGTGCCCGCAACGGGGTGCTGGAAGCGGGT
>CANQQD010000024.1 GCA_947625865.1 uncultured Clostridia bacterium | reverse complement strand
CGCGAACGGTGCCCGAACACGGCGTTATTCCTTACGCCGTGTGAGACAACTGTCGAGCAAAGCGAGACTGAGGGGAGCACAACACTTCCGCAGAATGACAAAGGGAGTATGCTTGTTACTCGTAAATACAAGGTTCACAAAAAAACAGACGTTCGCCGAATGTCTGTTTTTTATAATTTCAATTTTTATTTATCCGTTTTCCCTTGCGGCGGCGCTTACAGATCGAACGCAACGGCGGTGACGTCGTCGTTCAGCGGGGTGGGCGAGAAATTCCGCAGGTTGGCTTCGAGGTTTTTTATGAAATCGTCCGCCGTCTTGGAATAGCTCAATGTCTTTATCGCCCCGTCCACGCCGAACATTTCTCCGTTGCTTCCGCGCCGCTCGGTGACCCCGTCGGTCAGCAGCACCAATATATCCCCCTTTTTATAGGGAATGGCGTCGTCGAAATAGCTTGTGCGTTCGAACCAGTTTGAAACGGGCGGGGAGTTTAGCATTATCCTTGTCACGCCGCCCTCGGTTTTAAGCAGAATGGGCACGTTGTGGCCCGCCATCGAGTAGGTTACGCTGTCCTCGTCTATCCTCACCGCCGCGACGGTCACGTAATTTCTCTCGTCAAGGTTCAGCTCCCTGAATTTTTCGCTGAGATTGGTTATCGCCTGTGCGGGAGAGAAAGCCGACTTGTCGTAAGCCGCCTTAACGAACGCCGAAAGCATGCCCGCGGCAACGCCCTTGCCCGAAACGTCTGCGATCATTCCGCAGGCTTTTCCGTTCACGGCGTACACGTCGGGCAGATCCCCGCCGATCTCGCGGCAGGGGATATATACATATGAATATCTCTTGCCGCCCGCCCATTTTCCGGCAGGCAGAAGCCGTTGCTGTATGGACTTTGCCGTCTGCAGCTCGCGCGCGATTTCAAGCTCCATGGCGTCGTCCACCGTGCCCATGCAGAGCCCGCCGCCTATCGGGGTCACGGTTATGGTATAGGACACCTCGTGCACGCTCTCCTCGCGCGCAACGCGCTGGTATATTCTGCGCGATATTTCGCGGTTTGACAAAAAGGCGTCCTCGAACGCCGCCGCCAGCGCGCAGCCGCGGCATCCCGACGATTCCATGCAGCCCTTGCCGCACTCGGCGCACCCGGTAAGCCTGCCGAGGCTTCCGCGCGCCGCACCCGTGGGGAAGAGCGTACGGAAGGTCTTGTTGGCAAAGCTCACCTTCAAATTTTGGTCTGCGGCGACGACTGCGACCTTGATGCCGTTCATCATCCGCCTTAGGTATTTTTCAGTCATATTACAAATACATTTTGAGTTTTCCGCTCACTATCCCGGCTTCTATGGGCACATTTTCATATAGCTCGCCCTCAGCCTGAATGGTAAATTCGGGATCGTCCATAGTGAATTTTGCGGCTTTCACTTTAGCTACCGTCGCCTCCTTCACCTTGTTCACCTTGCCGCGCATAAGTTTCAGGAGCGCCGCAAACAGCTTTATACGCGATATGTAGTCCACCATAATGAGGTCGAGCCGGCCATCGTCTATCTCCGCTTCGGGGAACAGCTTTATCCCGCCGCCTATAGTTCTTCCGTTTCCGAGTGCGGCGATAAGCCCGAAGTGCTTTTCGGTTTTCCCGTTATACTCCACCGAAAAGCCGATGCTTTTGAATTTGAAGAGGGTGGCAAGCAGCGAGCGGAAATATTTGGATTTTCCGTGATGTTTGCCCGCGTACGTCCTCTTTAAAACCTCCACGTCCAGCCCCATGCCCACGGCGTTGAGGGAGCGCAGCCCCGAGGACAGTTGTATAAAATCCACGTCCGACGGCGCGCGGAAGGCGATTACCTCCGCAGCCGCCTTTACGTCCCGTGGTATGCCCGCCGCCCCCGCAAAGTCGTTGCCCGTGCCGAAGGGTATCAGCCCCAGCGGATTGTCCTCGAAATTCACATAACCGTTCAATATCTCGTGCAGGGTGCCGTCGCCGCCCATAGCCACAATTGTATTGCCGTGCGACGCGGTTATTTCCCGCACGTATTCCGCGGCGTGCCCGGGACGGGTCGTTTTGAGTATCTCGTATCCGAGCCCCGCCCGCCCGAAAACAGACGTGGCTTCGTCCAGCTTTTTAGCCGCCTTGCCTTTTAAATGAAGTTCGTTTACGATAAGATACAGCATTGAACGGTTTTTACCTTTGCAGAATTTAGCTTTATTGCTATTATATAACAATTATATATCATCTTCAAATAAATTGCAAATAAAATAAAATCTTGATATAATAGTTTTAAAATCGGTTGCCGCGGGGTGTTGAGTGTTCGAGACTCTTACAAAAAACTTAATAGAGCTTGCCGAAACCTGCCCGTACCCGCTGTACGTTGTGGGCGGCAGCGTGCGCGACTACCTTGCCGGCTTTCCGCGCACTTCGTCCGATATCGATATCTGCGCCCCCGCTTCGGCTGACGATTTTATTTCGCGGGCGCATATGTGCGGGTTTACGGTCACTGCAGCCTATAAAAACACGGGCACGGTAAAGCTTGAAAAGGAGGGCGAAAGCTATGAATTTACCTGCTTCCGCTCCGACGAATACGTGCGCGGGGAGCACGTCCCCTCGGACGTCCGCTACACCGACGATATAGGTCTCGACGCCCGCCGCCGCGATTTTAAGTGCAACGCCGTGTATTATCATATTGCCGCGCGGAGCTTTGTCGACCCCTTGGGCGGTACGGAGGATATAAAATCTCACCGCATATCCACAGTCGCAAGCCCCGGAAAGGTGTTCGGCGAGGACGGGCTGAGGCTCATGCGCCTCGCGCGGATCTCCGCCCAGACGGGATTTACGCCCACGGCAGAATGTCTCGCCGCCGCAAGGAGCCATTGCAGGCTCATAAACGACGTGTCTGCGGAGCGGGTAGCCGCCGAGCTGAAGCTCATTCTGCACGCCGACGAAAAATACGGCATAAAATACGCCCACTACGACGGGCTTGAAATTTTGAAAGAGACGGGGGTATTGGGGGAGATATTGCCCGAGCTTGCCCTCGGCGAAAACATGCCCCAGCGTTCCGATTTTCACAAATACGACGTGCTGGAGCACTCTCTCCGCACAGCCATGTACGCCGACGGCACGGTGCGCCTTGCCGCGCTTTTGCACGACGTCGGCAAGCCGTATTGCTTTATAAAATACGGCTCCTTCCACCGCCACGACGAGGAGGGCGGCAGGATAGCCGCAGAGATTTTAGCAAGGCTCAAGGCGCCAAAAAGGCTCTCGGCTGAGGTCGTGCGGCTCGTGGAAACTCACATGTACGACCTTCGCGGCGACGCAAGGGAGTACAAGGTGCGCAAATTTATAATCAACAATTACGACATCTACGACAAGATAATAAAAATAAAGCAAGCCGACTATTCCGCCTGCATGGACGACGTCGGCGAGGCTCCGAGCGTTAAAAAACTCAACACGGTGCGCGAAAAAATGCAAAAAGAGGGTATTCCCTTCACGCTCGGGGAATTAAATATAAAGGGAGACGAACTGCAGCGGCTGGGCTTTGCCCCCGGAAGCGTGGGGAAGGCGCTTTGGGCGCTTTTGTACGGCTGCGCCGCAGGCGAGGTGAAAAACTCGCACGACGCGCTCGCCGCATACGCCGCAAGGGCGCTTCTGCGTATGCAATGATTTTCCCTCTTTTTATTGCGGCAGCCGTTTTTAAAAGGGTCAATCGTTTGCATACGCGCGCACGATATGATATAATATAAAAAATATTTGAACATTAATTTCTTTTATATATGAGGTAGGCAGCATGAAAAACCAAGTGCAACCAAAAAAGAAAGGCACGCTTAAGGCGGTAATATGCTTTATAGTGGGGCTTATTCTCGGCATAGCAATTGTGGTGGGCGCCATTGCGGGCGGAACGTATTATGTGCTCAATTCCGACCTCGACGGTCTGCTCTCCATGTTCGGCGTGGATAACAGCGTCGATCCCGAGACCAACCAGAACAAGTACGTCAACACCGACCCCGACACGGGCGGCGCGGAAAATCTGCTCGACCTTATAGACAAGCTCACCGCGATAGCCTCCGACCCCGCCTCTTTGACGCTCGGTCAGATAGACGCCCTCGTGCCCGCAACGCGCGGCATCGTCGCGCAGGTCACGGACGCCATAAAGGACTATGTCGAGGTGGACTATGCCGAGCTCTGCGGGGTGCGCTTTTCCGAGTTCGGCGGCTATCTGCAAAACAAGGTAATGGATATACAGCCCGCCGTGCTCATGGATGACATGGAATTGGAGGGGGTCACCAACACCATTTTGAGCGCCGTGCTCTACGGGCTCGAAGCCAACTGCGTGACCGATCCCACGGGCGAAAAGCACCCCGTTCTCGTAGACAACTTCACTTACGACGCCGCGACGGAATCATACAGGCGGCAGGAGGACGGCGCCACGCTCATAAGCTCCCAGAATATATATGCCGTAAAGCAGTCGGCGGACAACGACCTCTACGATATATTCTTCTTCGAATACGGCGGGCAATATTATATCGCCGAGCGCGAACCTCAGGACATATTATCTTTCAAGTTTAATACGGAAGACGGGTACCTGTATACTTTATATAATCAGGACACCTTTGAAAACACGGGCAATTATTACATAGACGCCTCGGGCGAAAGAGTAGTCATGGAGCCCATAACCATAGGCTCGCTTATGAACGGGGACGGTTTGGGCGCGCTTGAAAAGATGCGCGTTCTCGAGCTTCTGTCGGGCGACGCGGAGCCCGACGAATTGCTCGAAGCCATTCTCGGCGACGTATCGATCGGTAACCTCATAAATAACGAGGTGGACTTTCAGGAAAAGGTAAACATGCTCGAGCTTTCGGCTATATTGACCTACGATCCCTTCGAGGACGCAATAATGCTGTACTTTGTCGACGGGCTTTCCAATCTCTCCAAGGAGCCGGTGGAGAGCAATAAATACTCGGCTACCTACAAACTCGGCGAGGAGGACGCGGACGTCCTCGTCACCATAGAGAACGGCGTTATAGTAAAGATAGAGAACGCCAAAACGGGCGAGGAGCTCAAGGGCACTACGGTCGGCAACATAAACGCCGCCGTGGAGAACATAGAAATAACGATATTCATGGACGTGACCACCCAAAACGGCGTTCTGCCCTACATTGCCTACGGCATAACGGGCATAGAGCAGGATCCCGAAACGGAGGAATGGACGGCTCACTATAAGAGAGACGGCGTGACGGACGAAATTGTCTATCTCGATATCGAGAGCGAGGCTGCATCCGACGGAGACACCGTCATAAACTATATCCGCGGCGTAAGAACGGCAACGGGCGAGAAACTTCCCGCGGCGGGCATAGACGAGCTGAGCGACAGGGTCAACACCATAACCGACGATCTCACCATAGGCGATATAGTGCCCGCCAACGGCAACAAAATTCTGGAGCAGCTTTCGGGCTCCACAATCAACGGACTGAGCGACGCGCTCAACGGTCTGGAGTTAGGCGCAATACTCGACGTTCCCGCGGATAACGCCGTGCTTGCATATCTCGCCTACAACATAACGGATGTAACCGTCAACACGGCTTCGGGCGAGCCCGCCGCAACGGGCACGTACAAAGGGTCTTTGGGCGGAGATGACGGTGAAACGACCGTATATATCACTTTGAAATCCGCCGGGGAAGATGGCGGCGAACCGAGGTATTACATAACGGGCGTTTATTCCGACGCCGCATATACCCACAAATTACCGGGCACCACCATAGACGGCATTAACGACAGGCTCGACGGGCTCACGGAAAATCTGAAAATAGAGGACATAGTTGACACGTCGGGCAGCAAAATAATGCAAAAGCTCGGCAAATATACGATAGCCGGCGTAAGCGAGGGCATTGACAAGCTCGAGCTCTCCGACGTAATGGATATCAAGGCGGACAACAACCTTATGGTATATCTCGGCTTCGGAGTACGCAACGTTGAGTACGTTTCGGACAGTGGTACCGCTACGGGCGTTTACACCGACAAGGACGGCGCCGAGAGGAATTGCACCATCGAGGTGGACGAAAGCGGCAATATCACCCGCGTTTATTATATCGACGGAGGGGAGGTTGAAGTAAAAGGCACCACCATAAAGGGCATCAACACCCGCATAGACGGGCTTATGAATGACCTCACCATCGGCGAGCTGATAGGCGACGACGGTGAAAGCGGCGCCATATTCAATGCAATAAAGGCCGCAACGGTAAACACCATAAGCTCCACGATAGACAATATCACCCTCAACGAGCTGTATGCCGACGAAATTTACAAGCCCAAAGATCATAGTGAAGGGACGTACACCGCGCCTATGTATAAAGCCGTAAGCGGTTCGGCGCAGGATGGCGAAATAGTGTTCAACACAAATTATATTTACTACACTATGGACGCGAAAGGCAACTATACTCTCGTAAACGAAGACGGGGAAAGAGCGGGCAAGCTCGACAGCCTTCCCTCCGAGGGCGAATACTATACCCACGGCAAACCCACAAAAATGTGGCAGTTGATATTGTGCGACAATGGCGACGAGAAGGTCCTCAAGCTCAACAACATAGGCGGCATAATTACGGGCGTAACCGTAAAATTGGAGAACGCCTCGCTTCAGGAGCTTTCGGATGCGGGCATCCTTGATTTCCAGCCGCCCGAAACATTGCAAAAAGACATTCCCGGATGGTTCAAAGCTCCGGAGGGTAAGACAAAGTTCGGCGATCTGACCATTCTCGAAGCGATAGGAATAATGACAAGCTTGACCGGCATACCGGGGTAAAAGCCCTTAAAAACGTTTGACAAGCGCAAAAAAATAATGTAGTATTTAAAAGCACGAATATTTCGTGCATTGCCTTGCATACCGCAGGTGGTATGCCGATTAAGTCCGGGAGGTGAAAAAATGAAAACTTACGAAATGCTCTACGTTCTGGATACAGCCGCAGCCGACGAGGTAAAGGAAAATATCCAGAAGAGGTTTGAGGACATTGTAACGTCCGCAGGCGGCAGCGTCGTATCGGTCGATAAGGCAGGCGTCAAAAAGCTCGCTTACCCCATCAACGATAAAACCGACGGCTATTACGTAGTGTTTACTTTCGAGGTCGATGGCTCGGCGGTCAAGGAACTTGACCGTATAGCGGGTCTCACTTTGGAAGTTTTGAGAAGAATCATAACCGTAAAAGCGTAAAACACAAAGGGTAGAAAAAATGAACAAGGTATTTTTAATAGGGAATTTGACCCGCGACCCCGAGCTTACGGAAACAGCCGGCGGCATTAAGATCTGCCGTTTTTCGGTAGCCGTGAACCGCAACTATTCGGGTTCGGACGGCGAAAGAAAAACCGACTTTTTCAATTGCGTAGCGTGGCGCGGGCTCGGCGAAACGGTTGCACGTTTTGCCAAAAAAGGCAACAAAGTGGCAGTTTCGGGCTCTATAGAGCTCAGAAACTACGAGGATAGTCAGGGTGTGCGCCGCACGGGCATAGACATTGTTGCGCAGGACGTGGAGTTTTTGACTCCCCGCGGACAGAGCGGCGACGACGGCTTCGAAAGCGTTCCCGCCCAGAGCAGCCAGAGCGCAGGCAAAAAGCCCGCTCTTCAGGCGTTTGACGACGACGGCGACATTCCCTTCTGATTTTATAAGGAGTAAATTATGGAAGAAAATAAAATTGTGACCCCGGAGGCTGCGCCCGCGCAGACGGCGGCAGCCGCGATAGCCGGGAAAAAGACCTATAAGAGAGTTCCCCGCAGAAAGGTATGCGTTTTCTGTCAGGAAAAGGTGGAGGTTATCGACTATAAGGACGTGAACCGTTTGAAGAAGTACGTAACCGAGAGCGGCAAGATGCTCCCCCGCAGAATGAGCGGCACCTGTGCAAAGCACCAGCGCGAGCTCTCAAAGGCGATCAAGCGTGCGCGCATAGCGGCGCTCCTTCCCTTCAAAGCAGACTAATAAAAAAAGGCTTGAGTATCAAGCCTTTTTTATTTTGCCTAAATATAAGGTATATTTAATTTTCTCTGCCCAAAATAAAATCCACGTGAACGCCGAAATATTTTGAAAGCTCGATTAAGCTGTGAACGGTAGGCTGCGTCTTGCCGTGCAGCCAATTATAGGTCAGCGATGCGGAAATATGCAAGTCCTTTTGCAGCCTGTATTCTGACTTGTGCGCCTCCATAAGGCATGCCCGTAGCCTTTCAAAAAAGGGCTTCACAGGCTGATATCTGCCGTTTTCGGGCGGAAATTCCACAAGTCCGAGAAGATAATCCGCCGAACAGTCAAAGTATTCAACCAAGGCTATAAGGTGCTCCGTGGATGGAAGATAATTTCCGCGCAACAGCTCGGAAACGGTCGTGCGGTTTGCGCCGATTTCTTTTGCGAGTGCGGGAGCGTTAAGATTTTTCTCGGTCATCAACTCTTTGAGCCTTTCAGCAAAGCTTGTCATATAATTCATAAATATTCCCTATCCCGCAAACAATTATCCTCTTTTTGTTTATCAAAACTGTTGCAAGATAAACAGATTGAGGGTATAATATCAGTGTTAAATTTCTATGTTTGGGGAAGAGACACTATTTATGCGGGACGACATGACGGCAACGGGCAAGTTTGACAATGCGGATATTATGAACGCAATGGCAGTAAATGTGCTGATGAACAATTACACGCTTGAAGAAGTTGCTTTTGGGGAATTGAAGCCGGGTGAAAAATTGCCTTTTGATAAATACGTTGAGGATTTGAATTTATATCAATATCAACCGTATCTATTCCGCAGTTTTATTGAGGGCGATTTTATATCGAATAGTGAAACGGTGGCTGCAAAAAGTGAGGAGGAATTTATCAGGGATTGTTTTCTCTTTCAAATCGACTTTGTTTTTGCAAAGGCGCCAAAACGCAAAGTGGATTTCGGGAACGATTATTTTTTAAAATATAAGCGCGGCTTCGGAGAATTTATATTAAGCCTTTATTCGCTTTTTAAACAGATATTGCAAACAGAAGTCGATACGGATTTTTCTGATTTATCTTCGGTTTTTGAAGCCCGACATGACGAAAGGGTAAATTATGAAAATATTTCCAAGTTTTTGGTTGCAATTAAGGCAAAAGGCTTACGGCAGGGTAGTTGCGTAGACCGCTATGTGAAAAATATTGCGTATATACCTTATTATGTAAAACGTATTTTAAAGAAAAATAAAAATCGCTATCTGCTTGCAAATAGCGATACCGAAAGTATTGATTATAAATTGGCAATTTTATCTGCTATCCATTTTATAAAGTTCGAGCATACAAAATTGTTCGAATTGAAAACGCAGAAATGGGAAATGCTAAACAAATAAGCGGGCGTACCTGAAAATAAGGTGCGCCCGCTTATTTACAATTTATGTCATACATTTTGTTTAATTTGCGTTTCCGCCCGTCATAAAGGGGGTTATTACTTGGGTGAGGTTATTCGCCGCCCGAAGATGGTGGTGCCCACGCGTATCATGTTGCTCCCGCACTCCACGCATAGCCGCCAGTCCCCGCTCATGCCCATTGAAAGGTATTTGAAATTGCCGTATTTTGCGTTGAGTTCGTCATAAAGCGCGCGCATCTTCAAGGCAAGCGCACGCAGCAGCCCCTCGTCGTCGGTGAACGGCAGCATAGCCATAAGCCCCTGCACATTCAGCGCGGGCAGTTTTTTTATGGCTTCGCACGCGCCCGCGGCTTCCTCAAACGAAAAGCCGCCCTTTGTCTCCTCGTTGCCCGCGTTTATCTGCAAAAGCACGTTGGAAACAACTCCCGCCGAGCCGCTCCTTTTCGAAAGCTCTTCGGCAAGCGAATATCTGTCTACCGATTGGTAGAGGTCGCATCTGCCTATCAGATATTTTATTTTATTGGTCTGCAAATGCCCGATAAAGTGCCGCCGCGGCTCGCCCATAATGTCCGCATATTTGTCCCTGAACTCCTGCACGTGGTTGTCGCCGATCTCGGTGATACCGGCGGCTATTGCCTCGTTTATTGCCGAAACGTGTTGAGTTTTTACCGCCGCGACCACCGTCACGGGCTCCCCGAATGAATTTTTTTCGGGTACCTCGGCAAGGAGTTTTTTTACGTTTTCCGTTATCATATCAAATATTCCTCGCAATAATTTCAGCCATTTCCGCGCAGCCTGTTTTCTTCATTCCGGCGGTGTGGATATCCGCCGTTCTGTAGCCGTCGTCAAGGGCCTTTTGCACGGCGTTTTCAATTGCCGCATATTCCTCCGTCAGTGAAAAGCTGTCCCTGAGCATCATAGCCGCAGCCAAAATCGTGGCTATGGGATTGCAGATATCCTTTCCCGCAATGTCGGGCGCGGAGCCGTGTATCGGCTCGTACAGCCCGCGGCTTGTGTCGCCGAGCGAAGAGGAGGCGAGCATGCCTATCGAGCCCGTAATCTGCGCCGCTTCGTCGGAGAGTATGTCGCCGAAGATATTCGAGGTGACCACTACGTCGAACTTAGCGGGATTTTTAACTATCTGCATAGCCATATTGTCTACAAGCACGTCCTCGACGGTTATGTCGGGGAAGTGCTTTTTTGCGTATTCGTGTACGGTTTTCCGCCACAGTCTCGAGCTTTCAAGCACATTGGCTTTATCCACGGAGACGACTCTTTTCGAACGCTTGGAGGCGAGTTCGCAGGCGATGCGCATTATCCTTTCAATCTCCGTCACGGTATATTTTTCCTCGTCGGAAGCGTACTCCACGCCGTTTTCAAAACCTCTTTCGCGCTTTCCGAAATATATTCCGCCCGTCAGCTCGCGCACGATCACTATTTCCACGCCGTCCCCGATAAGCTCGGGCTTTAACGGCGATGCGCCGGCAAGACTTCTCCAAAGCTTTGCGGGACGTATATTCGAATAAAGCCCCATCGCTTTGCGTATGCCGAGCAGCCCCTTTTCGGGGCGTTTGTCGCCCGGAAGATCGTCCCATTTATAGCCGCCCACCGCGCCCAAAAGCACGCTGTCGCCCGCAAGACACCCGTCCACGGTGCTTTGCGGCAGCGGTTCGCCGTATTTGTCTATGGCGCAGCCGCCTATGTCGTAATGCTTAAAATCAAATACATGTCCGTATTTTGCCCCGATTTTGTCAAGTACTTTAACGGCGGCGGCGCAAATTTCGGGACCTATCCCGTCGCCGTCCAGAACGGCAATATTATATTTCATTTCTTTACCCTCGCAAGATGGGCTATCAGCCCGCCGTCCGCCACGATCTCTTGGATAAAGGGAGGGAAGGGCTCCGCCCTGAAGCTTTCGCCCGTCGTCTCGTCCGTAATCACGCCCGAGGCGAGGTCGCAGCTGACGATATCTCCTTTTTTGATTGCAACGACAGCCGCGGGACACTCTGAAATGGGCAGCCCTATATTTATGGAATTGCGGTAGAATATCCGCGCAAACGAATTTGCAATGACGAGGGCAACGCCGCTCGCCTTGATCGCCATGGGCGCATGCTCGCGCGAGGAGCCGCAGCCGAAGTTATCGCCCGCGACAATTATATCGCCCCTTTCCACCTCGTTCAAAAAGCTCGGGTCAATATCCTCCATGCAGTGCGCTGCAAGCTCTTTTTCCGAGGACGTGTTGAGATATCTTGCCGGAATTATAACGTCCGTATCCACGTTGTCGCCGTATTTGAACACCTTTCCTTTTATCTTCATCCGAGAACCTCCCACGGGCTTGCAAGCCTGCCCGTCACCGCGCTTGCCGCCGCAACATACGGCGAGGCGAGATACACTTCCGAGGAGGTATGCCCCATTCTGCCCACAAAGTTGCGGTTTGTGGTGGAAACGCACCTTTCGCCTCCGGCAAGTATTCCCATATATCCGCCGAGACAGGGACCGCAGGTCGGCGTGGAAACGACCGCTCCCGCCTCGATAAACTGCTCTATAAGCCCCTCCTTGAGCGCCTGCAAATAAATTTGGTTTGTGGCGGGGATGATTATCGCCCGCACGCCCTTTGCGACCTTCCTGCCGCGCAAAACCTCGGCCGCCATTCTCAAATCGGAGATATGCCCGTTCGTGCACGAGCCTATAACGACCTGGTCTATCCCGATGCTTCCCCACTCCGTCCTCGCGTTTTCGGGGAGGTGGGGGAAGGACACCGTGGGCTTCAGGTTCGACAGGTCTATCTCGTAAACCTTTTCGTAGACGGCGTCGGGATCGGCGGCGTATTCGATTATTTCTCCCTTATATCTGCCCTTTAAATACTCTCTCGTCACATCGTCCACGGGGAAAATGCCGTTCTTTGCGCCCGCCTCGATAGCCATATTGCAGATCGTGAAGCGGTCGTCTATATTTAAATATTTAACGCCGTCACCGAAAAATTCCATGCTCTTATACAGCGCGCCGTCCACGCCGATAAGTCCGATTATATGTAGGATTATATCTTTGCCGCAGATATATTTTGCGGGCTTGCCCGTGAGCACGAATTTCAAAGCCGCGGGCGCCTTGAACCATGCCTCGCCGCTCATCATCGCCGCGCACATGTCGGTGGAGCCCACGCCCGTCGAAAAGGCGCCCAGTGCGCCGTATGTACAGGTGTGGCTGTCCGCTCCTATCACAAGACAACCCGCGCCCACAAGTCCCTTTTCGGGCAGCAGCGCGTGCTCTATGCCCATGTTGCCCACGTCGAAAAAGTTCAAAATTCCTTTATCGGCGGCAAACTTGCGGCATATACTGCATTGTTCCGCGCTCTTTATGTCCTTGTTCGGCGCGAAATGGTCCATCACGAGGACTACCTTGCTTTTATCGAAAACCTGCGACGCGCCCGCCCTTTCGAATTCCTTTATGGCTACGGGCCCCGTAATATCGTTGGCGAGCGCCAGATCTATTTTTGCGTTTATAAGCTGCCCCGCCTTCACTTCGTTTAAGCCCGCATGCGCAGCGAGAATTTTCTGCGACATCGTCATTCCCATATTATCACCTCAGAATTTTTTCCACACCGCGCCCTCGGAGGCGGAGGTCACGCTCGCCCTGTATCTGGCAAGGTAACCGTCCGCAGGCTTGATTTTGGGCGTGAAATTCTCAATACGTGTTGAGATTTCCGCCTCGGAAATCTTTAAATCGAGCCTGCATGCGGGTATATCAATCTCTATGATATCGCCGTCGCGGACAATGCCTATAGGTCCGCCCGCCGCAGCCTCGGGGCAGACGTGCCCTATGGCCGCGCCCCGCGTCGCGCCTGAAAATCTGCCGTCGGTTATTAGCGCGACGTCCGCGCCCAGTCCCGCGCCCACAATGGCGGAGGTGGGGGTGAGCATCTCGCGCATGCCGGGACCGCCCTTGGGCCCCTCATAGCGGATGACGACCACGTCGCCCTTTTGTATCTTGCCCGAGGAAATGGCGCGCATGGCGTCTTCCTCGCTGTCGAAGCACCTCGCGGGTCCGCTGTGGCGGAGCATTTTGGGATCGACCGCCGACCTCTTTACAACCGCTCCCCCGGGAGCGAGGTTGCCCTTTAAAATAGTCAGCCCGCCCTGCGCCGAATATGGGTTCGATAGGGGGCGTATTATCTCTTCGTTATAATTTTTTGCGTTTTTAATCACCTCTTTCAGGGGTTTGCCGCTCACCGTCATAACGTCGCCGTCCAAAAGGTGCGCGTCGTATAATTCCTTCATCACCGCCGCGATACCGCCCGCCTCGTGCAACTCCTCGATATAGTGCCCGCCTGCGGGGGCAAGACGGCAGAGGTTGGGCGTCTTTTCGGAAATTTCGTTCATTATGTCTATGTTCACGTCCCCTACGCCCGCCTCGGCGGCAACCGCCAAAAGGTGCAAAACGGTGTTGGTGGAGGCGCCGATCGCCATATCCACCGTCTCGGCGTTTTTAAAAGCCTCTTTCGTGAGTATATCGCGGGGACGTATTGAGTTTTTCAATAAATTCATCACGGCTCCGCCCGCCTCTTTTGCCAGCGCAAGCCTCTGTGAATATACCATCGGCAGGGTGCCGTTGCCGGGCAAAGCCATGCCGAGAGCTTCCAAAAGGCAGTTTAAGCTGTTTGCCGTGAACATGCCCGAGCACGACCCGCAGGTGGGGCAGGCGTTGCACTCGAAGTCCTTCAGCTCGTCCGCGCCTATAATGCCCGCGTTGTACGCGCCGACCTCCTCGAACATTGTAGATAGCGAGGTCTTTTTGCCCCGCACTCTGCCCGCGAGCATGGGGCCGCCCGAAATGAATACCGAGGGCACGTTGACCCTCGCAGCCGCCATCAGCATGCCGGGAATGATTTTGTCGCAATTGCCGATGAAAACCGCCGCCTGAAAGGCGTGCGCCCTTATGAGTATTTCCGCGCTGTCGGCAATTATTTCGCGGGAGGGGAGGGAGTACTTCATGCCTGCGTGCCCCATGGCGATGCCGTCGCACACGCCTATCGAGGGCACTATGACGGGCTTCCCGCCCGCGGCTATAACGCCCTCCGCCGCAGCCCTCGCTATCATGTCGAGGTGCATGTGCCCCGGAATTATCTCGCTTTGCGCGCATATTATGCCGACTATCGGCTTTTCCATCTCCGAATCGGTCCAGCCGAGCGCCCTCAAAAGGGAGCGCTGCGAGCTCATGTCCGCGCCCTTTGTAAACAGATTTTCCATTGAATTTACCTCAAAATCAATACATGTATTGAATTTAACGCGGTTCGCGCTTTAAAAACCGAACTCAGTCCGCGTTTTTGTCCAGAATTTTGTATTCGCCGCCGTCCCTGTCCTTCAAGGTGTGCGAGCCGCGCGCGAGCGCGGTGACGCCCGTCCGCTGCATCTCGAGTATCCCGTAGGGCTTTATCACCTTCAGAAAGGCGTCCAGTTTGTCGGGGTCGCCCGTTATCTCAAGGATCATCGTCTGGGGCGAGAGATCCACCGTTTTCGCCTTATATATTTCGTTTATCTGAATTATCTGGCTCCTCATTTCGGGCGCCGCGTGCACCTTTACGAGCAGAAGTTCCCTGTAAACGCAGTCGAGCTCGTTTGCGCAGCCAACCTTAATGACGTCCTCCATTTTTTCCATCTGCTTTATCAGCTGGTATAAAATATATTCGTCGCCCTTTAAAATTATGGTCATGCGCGAAACCTCGGGGTCCTCGGTGGTGCAGGCGCTTATGCTCTCTATGTTATATCCCCGCCTCGTGAACAGCCCCGTAATTCTCGTCAGAACGCCGCTCTTATTGTAAGCCAGCGCGCCTATAGTGTATTTCTTTTCTTCCATTCAATTTTCCTCCAAGGCTTCTATCTGTGTGTCGTATGTCTGCCCCGGTTTTATCATGGGCAAAACGTTTTCATCGGGGGATATTATGCAGTCAACGAGCACGGGCAAGCTCTCGCCGATGGCTGCGCCGAACGCCCTTTTGAGGGTAGATTCTATATCGTCGCCCTCCCCGAGCGTCATACCGCGCGCGCCCATACTCCCGGCAAGCTTCACGTAGTCCGTTTTCCTGTTGAGGTCGGTCTGCGAAAAGCGGCGGGAGTAGAATACCTTTTGCCATTGCCGCACCATTCCGAGTACTCCGTTGTGCATGAGCAGTATCACCATAGGCACCCTGCGGGAAACCGCGGTCATCATTTCGTTCATGTTCATTCCGAAGCACCCGTCCCCCGTGACGAGCACGGGCGTCTTCCCCGTGCCGAACGCCGCGCCTATCGCCGCGCCCATGCCGTAGCCCATCGTGCCGAGCCCGCCCGAGGAGCAGAACAGTCTCGGGCTGTTCACGGCATAGTGCTGGGCAGCCCACATCTGGTGCTGTCCCACGTCGGTTATAAGCGGGCTTCCCGCAGGCGCAACTTCCGACGCCGCCTTAAGTATCTTATATGCGCGCAGCGAGGTGTCCTTTTTTGCGGCGTTCTCCTTTTTGAACGCCTCTATTTTCACGAGCCAGTCCTTCCTCTGTCTGCCGTCGATAAGGGGCAGGAGGGACTTCAGCGTTTCTCCCACGTCCCCCATGAGGTGGAGAGTGCTCCTGACGTTTTTATCTATTTCGGCGTCGTCGATATCGACGTGTATAACTACCTTTTTCTCTGCGAACTTGTCGCGGTTGAGGGCGACCCTGTCAGAAAATCTCGTGCCGAGCGCAATTACGGTGTCCGCTTCGTTCAACGCCTTTGCCGCGGCCACCGTGCCGTGCATGCCTATCATGCCGAGGCAGAGCGGGTCGTCCTCGGGTATGCAGCCCTTGCCCATCAGAGTGTAGGCGACGGGACAGTCCAGCTTTTCCGCAAGCCTGCAAAGCAGCGGCGAAGCGTCGGCGGCGATCACGCCGCCGCCCGCAATTATCACCGGCTTTTTGCCAGCGTTTATTGCCTCTGCGATCTTAAAGAGCCTTTCGGGCGCAACGGGAGCGGGGACAATCTTTTCGGGAACGGCGGGCGCGTACTCGCATTTTGCGGTCTGTACGTCCTTTAAAATATCCACGAGCACGGGGCCCTTTCTGCCGCTGCCCGCAATTTTGAACGCGCGGCGGACGGTAGCCGCAAGCTCTTTGACGTCCTTGACTATGAAGTTATGCTTTGTTATGGGTATGGTTATGCCCGTAATGTCTATTTCCTGGAAGGAATCGCGCCCAAGAAAGTTTATACCCACGTTCCCCGTTATAGCCACGAGCGGTATGCTGTCCATAAACGCGGTGGCTATTCCCGTCACGAGGTTGGTCGCCCCGGGACCAGAGGTCGCAAAGCAAACGCCCGTTTTGCCCGTAACCCTTGCATAGCCGTCCGCGGCATGCGCCGCTCCCTGCTCGTGCGCCGTGAGCACGTGGTCTATTTTTCCGCTCCTGTACAGCGCGTCGTATATGTCGAGCACAGTGCCGCCGGGATAACCGAAAACGGTGTCAACGCCCTGCTCAACAAGACAGTTTATCAAAATGTCGGCGCCCGTAAGTTTCATAAAGCTCCTCACACAAAAAACAAAAAAATTTATTATTCATTCAATTGTATAATAAATTCAAAAATATGTCAACTTATTTATCGCTGCGCGCATAAATTATGCAATTATTCACAGGCAATACATTTGACAAACTCAGCGGCGCGTGATAGAATATCCCAAAGGTGAAAAAATGAAAAAAATCGATATATACAAACTTATCACTGCAATACTGCAACTTGCGGGCGGGCTGACCCTCGTGGGGATTTCCGTCTACTATCACATTGCAAAGAACACGGTCAATTTCTGGCTGTTTCTCGCCATAGGCATAGTCTTTACCGTTTGGTCGGTATATTCGCTTATAAAGCTTTTTAAGAGGAACGGGAAGGACGGCGACGGCGGCAGCCAAGCCCCGCCGAAGGGCTTCCTGTAAGCCGTCTTTTAACCGAACGGTTTGAATTTGCGGCGGGTTGTTTCCCCGCGGATTTGCCCCGTTGTACCCACGCGGCGAAGCGCATTTTGCGCTTCGCCGCTTTATTTTTTGCCGTTCGCCGCAGCTCCCTTTTTTTATATTACACGAATGACATTTGTCATATTGTTTTATGACAAAAAATTTGCCCATAATAGATAAATAAGTACTTATTCATCGCAAAATTTTTGCGATATTAAACATTTTTTATTAAAATGTCTATGAATAAAACTAAAAAATGTCATAATTGCCCATTACACAGTTGACATTTTGTCATAAAAGTTATATACTCGATATGTTCTAAAAATATTTTATAATTATGTATAGGCGGTTTGAAAACCGCTCTTAAAAAAGGTAACAGTCAAAATGAGTAAAAAAACAGGCGCAGATAACGGGTTGAACGTTGTACGCGGCGCGGGCTTCAAAAAGCACCGCCGCAAGCAACCCGGCATGTCCGAAAACACCCGCGCCGGTCTGCGTGCAGATAAACATTCTTCAAAGGCAGAGGTCGTAAAGCGCAAGCGTCCCCTCGCGCTCAAGCACAAGCGCCGCATAAGAAAGGCGGTGGTCGCGCTGTCCGCGGTATTCATAGCGGCGCTCTCGCTTTTCGGCTACGGATTTTTCGTCGGCAACGAGGAGGTCCCCGGCGCAGTCGGAATTTATGAAAGCGTATATCTCCAAACCGATTCCGCCGTAACCCCCGGCTCATTGATGGGGAATATCCATGGCAACGCCGACGGCTCGGACGAAGAGGACGAGGGCTGGAAGACTCTCGGCTATCTCAACTATACGCTCCGCAACCAGCCGTACTATTATTCCTACATGACCAGCGACATAGCAATAAGCATAGGCGGAATGATGCAGCACGTGGAGACGGAGAAGCAGTACTACGACCATGTGCTCGTCTCCTCGGAGATAACCACTACCCCCAAGCCCTTCATGGGCGTCAAGATAGAGAGCGCAACGCAGTTTGCCGTTATCGAAAATCCCGAGGTGGTCATGTGGCGTTCGTCCGTATCCTCCAACCCCTCAACGTTCCACGGCAAGGAAACGGAGTGGTCAACCGGCCGTCCGCAGGGCGCAACGTGGGAGGAATACCGCAAAACGCGCGGCAATCTCCAGAATGAGTTTTCGGTGTACGTATTGAACCGCGACACACTTTTGAGCTGGACGGGTATCACCCGCAACGCCGACGGCAGCTATTCCCAGAGCTTTGTTTTAAACCATGAAGCGGAGCCCGAGGAGAGGTCGGCTATCTACTATTACCAGCAGCAAATGAAAGCTTCGGGCGGACTTCCGAGTCTGCCTACTTTCCATTCCGTAGAGGTTAAATATACCTTCGACGACAAGTGGCAGGTGCTCCGTTCGGATATCAAGGAGCTGTACACCGCTAACTACGGTCCCATAAAGGCGGACGGCACGAGCACGAGCGTAACGGAATACTACTATGAGGAAGAAAAGGCAAAGAACACTTTCTACAGCGACTATTTTCAGGGCTATGAAAGCGATTTCGGCACTCCGGTGGAGGGCGAGCTCACGGTCACGGAGTGTCTCTCGTCCGCGTTCGGCAGCGTTCTCACGGGCGAGGCTAAGCTCGCAGTCGATCTTGATATAGACGGCAGACCTCTCTCCGGGATAGTTCATCTGAACCTCGGCGAGCAGGACGTCCGCGCCGAAATCGGCAATATAAAGGTATATTTAAGGTCCGGCAGCTCGGGACAGGAACTGTATATTTCATTCGGCGACAACACCAAAATAAAACTTCCGCTCTCGGATATAACGGGCGGCGGCGAAGCCGTTGCCATGTCCGAGGAAGAAGAGGGCGGCAACGCTTCGGGCGGTTTGGATACCGACGCGCTCATGGAGCAGCTTATGGGCGGCGATTTCACCGTGTCGGATGATAAGTCCTCGGCCGTGCTCAGCTCGGAAATAGAGCTGTTCGGCATAAAAATCCCGCTCACGTTCAACTTTGCAATAGACGGCGGCAGCATATCCCTCGCCGATTTAAGGGCGTCCATTTCTTTACTCGGCTCCAATATATCCGCAAAGGTGCGCTTCACCGAAGAGAGCGTGCCCCAGCTCACCCCCTCGGAGGCTGAGGAATACGTTCCGCTCGACACAGGCTCCTTCAAGGGGCTTGCCTCGGCGGAGGCGCTCGATGTGTACATAAACTACGACGGCAACGGCGTAAGCGTTTCGGGCGAGGCAACGGTAAATTTAGGCGAGTTTGCGCTTAAAGCCGATCTCAAGCTGATACTCGGCGGCGACGCTCAGGCCGAAAAGGACGTGACCGTCATATATAAGGATGGCGAAATTTATCTTTCGCTCGGCTCCGCAGGCGAAGAGCCCGCCAAATTCAAGGCAGGCGTGGACGGCTTGACCGAGCTCGTCGCCGAACTTACGGGTAACGGCGGCGCGGAGACGGACGCGGCTGCGGTTTTGGAGCAGTTGCTTTCGGCTGTGGAAAAGATAGGTCTCGGCAATATTTTAGGCGCCCTTTTGTGCGACCGCGACTTTGCGAACAACATATCCGTCACCTCCGAAAACGGCTTCACTCTGACGGTAAACGGCACAGAACTCGTAAAATATTTCGGCGGCAGCTTTGAACTTGGGGACATCGTTCTCTCCGTGGACGGGGGGAATATATCGCTGTCCCTGCTCGGCATTTCCGGCGAGGTGACCCCCGGCGAAGCGTTCGCGTTCGACGAAAGCGAGTATCTCTCCGCAAACGACATTTTGCCCATAGTCGGAAAGGTAAAGGACATAATCTCACAGAAGGGGCTCTCCGTAAACGGCACGCTCGCGCTCACTATAAAGGGTACGCGCGTCGTTCTGGATATAAAACGCCTCTCGCTGAACTGGGACGGCGGCATAACCTTCGGGCTTAACGCCGAACTCGGGTGCGGCGGCTTCTCGCAAAAAATAACCGCAAGCTATGACGGCGAACAGGCAAAGGTAAGCTACGGCAACGTTGGCATAACGCTGGATAGTTCGCAGTTCGGCGAACTTGCGGAGGCGGCAACCGGATTGATAACAGCCGCCACGGGCAAGCAGATCTCCCTGCCCGATACAGACGGCGATATTTTGGCTCTTCTTCAAACGGGGCAACTTGATATCTTCGGTATAATAAATTCTCTCGATATAAGCGGCATAGACGGCGGTATGATCATCGGGTTCGGCGGTTTGAACGTGACCCTTCTCGACGAGGCTGAAACCGAACTCGGGCTCCTCGGCGTCGGTTTATCGTGGCAGAGCGGCGATATTTCGGTCGCTCTCGAGGACGCGCATATCACCGAATACTGCGCCCCCGAAGCGCCCGATTATGAAATAGACTACTTCAACGGTGCGGAGTTAGTTCCGTTAATTAACAAAGTAACAGCTATCCTTCAGAAGGGCGGGCTGAACATAAGCGGCAGCGTAAAGCTTACGGTTGGT
>CANQQD010000023.1 GCA_947625865.1 uncultured Clostridia bacterium | reverse complement strand
CGAACGGGAAATATCGCCTTCTATAAGAAACGAAACCCAGAGATGTACGACAAAATGTTGGCACACTTAATCGTGGAAACCAAACAAGGTAAAATGTTCGGCGAATGGAATGACTATGGCAGACTGTTAGCTTATTAAACTTCAATATAGCGGAATACAAGGAAGGCGAGGGCGTTTGTCCTCGCCTTTTGCATAGAAAAATGGGACGTAAGTCGTTCACTTACGTCCCACTTGGCGCAGAGAGAGGGATATTGCCGTTTCCCGCAAGCGGGAGCCCTCGGCAAAGCGTCGGCAAGCTATGCTTGCTCGCGCGAACCCGACGGGGGTTCTTCATTCCCTCAAACAGAGTAAGCGGGGCACAAAGTGCCCCGCCCGATCTGGCGCAGAGAGAGGGATTCGAACCCCCGTACGTATTCCTACGTAACACGATTTCGAGTCGTGCGCGTTCGACCACTCCGCCATCTCTGCGTGGTCGATTGAATTAATTTGTTTGCTTTGATAATTCTATAACAATAATCAATAAAATTCAAGTGTTTTTGGGCTGTTTTCAAAAATTTTTGATAATCTGTGGCTCCGCCGGATAATTTACAGAAACGTGCGTATAGCTCGGCGCCGTCAAAGATACTGAATAAATATTTTGGATATTATCGTAATTTAAAAAGCTCAAAATTGAAAGGGACGGTATAAAACTGTCCCTTTTTGTCACTTTAAGGTTTTCAGATACTCGTCCATACAGATGCAGGGCTTTCCGTCCTTGTCGTATCCCGTATCCTTGCAGATATTGCAGCGGTAGCGGGGGGAGAAATCGGCTTTGTCGATTTTGAGCTCGTTAAGCCGCTTATCCGCCTGCTGTTCTATAGATTTCATTTTGTCTGAAATTTCCTTGGCTTGGGCTTTGTCGCTTATTTCCGCAAAAGCAAGCCTTATTGAAAGGTCGTTTAGCTCTCTGCGCAAACTGCCGTAAATTTTGTCTGACATTGCAATTGCCAAAGCCTGTTCAGCCCGTGTTTCCGCCGCATGCCGCAAATCGAAGTAATGTCTCTCGATCTCGGCCTTTTCGATATGATCTCCGCCTGCGGCAACCGACGGCGTTGAGGGGCGAGGCGCGGTGATTTTATCGGGAGAGTAAATATTTTCCGATTTCCACGCAGATAATATACCGTTCATATACGCCATGGGGTTGGATTTGCCGGACGAAAGCTTTGCCGCTTCGAACAGCATCTCATCGCCGAATTTCCATTCACGCCAGCGGGAGAGGGATTGCCTGTCCCAATCTATGATCTTTCTCGAAAGACCGCAGGCGGCAAGAAGCTCTTTGAGGAGTTTATCCTCGGCGGCTTTTTCTTTTATGTATGCGCCCACGCTTATGTCTGCAACCACTCCTTCGCCGTAAAGGCTTTGAATGAGGTCGTTCATATCCTCAAACGAGTTTTTGCCCTGCCTGAAACAGTACGCGGAGATATCCTTAAGGCTTTCGAATGAATATCCGTAATTGCACCACACATTTACATAATTTTCTATGTACGGCGCGGAATTTTGCATATATACTCCGAGATTTTTGGCAAGTTCGAGAGTAAGGGCATACACCGACGATTTGGTATTGCAGTAATCGGCAATTTCTTTTACGTCGAATTTTCTGTTCTTATATAATTCTTCCAATGCAGCGTCGATTTTTTCCACGGTTTTGGCTTTAAACAGTTTTGCTGCGGCAATGATCGCCGGCTCTTCGAAGCCCATTGACTCTGTCCATTTTTTAAAGAATTTATCGTCGTCCACATCGGGCTGCTTTTTGATTCCGGCGGCGTTGAACAGCTTAATGAGCGCAGGAGTAGAGGAGGTGTATGCGCTAAGCTTCTCGTCCACCTTCTGTGCGGTGGTAATTCCCTCGTCCGCGAAGGATTTTGCAACCTTTTTAATGTATGCCGAGCGTATGTCGTCACCCTTGAGATTCACACAGTAGTTTATTATCATAACCAATGCGTTCTGCTCAAAGCCGTATTCTTCTATAAGGTAAAAATATTCGCGGAACTCGTTGGGCGAGATCATCCGCCCTTTGATTATATTCTGTACCGCTTTTGCAAAGTCGGAGTATTTTTCGGCTTTAAATTTCTTAGGCGTTCCGTAAACGTTTTCGGCGTCGAGAATTTTTACTTCGAATGGAATGTCGGAGGTGATAGTTACGAGCTCAAACTCCTCTAAATATTCGAAATAATTTTTAACCTCGTCCTCCGACATGTTCAGGCTTGCGGCAAGATCGGAAACAGTAAATGACGCCTGCCCGTTCTGGTACAAATACAGGGAGTACAGATATACCTTAACGGCCATCGGCTCCAGCACGGGCAAATATTTTGTTATGAATTTGTTTTCAACCGAGGTAAAGGATTTTTTTGCAACCTCGTCGGAAACCGAAATAAAGGGCATTTTTGTAAACTCCTGTTCTTTCCGCTTGATTTATCCGATTAAATAGTATATAATAATGTGAATGTAAAATGTGGGTTTATGCGGTTAAGTTATATTATATAAGTCCGCCTCGAAAAAATCAACACCATTTGTCGCATTTTATTGCATTTTTTGTTTCGCCAAATGAGAATTTTGCACACCTCCGATCTGCACATCGGCAAAAAATTAATAAACAAGGACAGATATGACGAATATCGCGCCGTCCTTTCGGAGATGCGCTCGATTTGTGAAAGGGAGCGTGTTGAACTCGTTCTTATTGCGGGAGATATCTTTGACACATATACTCCCTCGGCAGAGGCAGAGCAAATTTTTTACCGCGGGATCAAGGACATCGCCGAAGTCTCCGCAGTGCTGGTAATAAGCGGCAATCATGACGATTATGTGCGGTTGACCGCGGCTTCGGCTCTTGCCGACGAACTCGGTATATATATAGTCGGCAACGATCTTCATCCCGTTCCCCATAAGAAGCATGCAGGAGCTTTTCCCGTGGTTTCCGGGAGCGGATATGTGATTTTTTCCAATGAAAAGGGCGAGAGGGTGTATATTAATACGCTGCCCTATCCCAACGAGGCAAGGTTCAAGGAGGACAAAACAGAGGAATCCTTCGCCGATAAAATGGCTCGTTGGATAGCTTTCGGCGAGCGGGGAAATACCGAAAAGCTGCCTTCGGTCTTTTTGTCCCATATTTTTGTTGCGGGCGGACAGGTGAGCGACAGCGAACGGGAAATCGATCTGGGCGGTGCGCGCGCCGTTCCGACCGATATGCTTCCGGATTGTACCTATTGTGCGCTCGGGCATCTCCACAGGAGACAAAAATTAGCTGAAAACGCATATTACTGCGGTGCGCCGATGCAGTTTACTTTTGACGAAAGCGGCGCAAAAAAGTCCGTCAATCTTTTCGATCTGACCGCAAAAGGGCTTGAAAATTTCAAACAAGTTGAGATTTTAAGCGCAAAGCAGTTGGTGAGGCTGCAGGCTAACGACGTGCCGAGCGGGGTGGAGCTTTTGAAAAAGTACCCGCAAAGCCACGTCGAACTTAAGCTCAACCTATCCCAACCGCTGACCCCTCCCGAAATAACCGTCCTGCACGCTCAGGAGAATCTTGCCTCATTAAAGGCGGAAATTTTGACGTCTCAGCAGGATTACGGTGTACGGTCAAACAAGAACAAGAGCGCCTCTGAGCTCTTTTCGGAATTTTACAAATTGCGGTTCAACGCCGAAGTTCCCCAAGAGCTTCTGAGTCTGTTCCTCTCGCTGACGGAGGAAGCATGAGACCTTTAAAGCTTGAATTTGAGGGAATAAACAGTTTCTCGGAGCATACCGTTATAGACTTCGAGCCGTTGATAAAGGGCGGCATTTTCGGCATATTCGGAGATACGGGCAGCGGCAAGAGTACAATTCTTGACTGTATAAATTTTGCTCTCTACGGAAGGGTAGAGCGGAGCAAAGAGAAAAACGATATCATAAATTACCGTTGCAATGCCGCCACGGTGAAGTTTACGTTCGACATATTCAACCGCGGCAGGCGCAGGACATATTATATCGAGCGTACCATAAAGAACAATAAGAGCGGCACGCACACTGCGGTTCTATATGAGGACGGCGTGTGCATTGCCCAGCAGACGCAGGAGGTCGAAAGGCAGGTTGTTGAGATTTTGGGGTTGCGGGCGGAGGATTTCCGCAAGTGCATAGCTCTGCCGCAGGGTGAATTTTCACGCTTCGTGAAATCTCTTCCGAGCGAACGTCTCGCTTTGATCGAAAGGCTGTTTTCTTTGTCGAGATACGGCAATGAATTAAGGGATAAAATTTCGGACAGAATCAGGGACGCCGACGAAGAATATGCCAACCTGAACGGCAAATTATCTGTTTATGAGGACGTAACCGAAGATATCGAAAAAGCTTTGGAAGGACAGATAGAGCAAGAAAAATTATTGCTTGCCCGGCTTTCGGATGAATTGGCAAAGGCAACCGCGGATTATGAAAGCGTCAAATCTCTTTATGACAAAAGCGCCGAAGCCGAAAAGCTGAAAAGCGAAATATGCAAGTTTGAAATAAAAAAGCCTTCAATAGATGAGCTCAGGCAGGAGATATCGATTTTGCCGCTGTGCCGGGAGGCGGTCGCGTGCGCTCGGACCGCTGGGGAAGTGGACGGTCAACGGCAAGCCCGGATAAAGCAGCTTGAGGACTTAAAAAACAAGGAAGCCGCAAACGACGCAGAGCTTGGAAAGCTTGAAAAAGAACTCAAGGATGGCGATTTCGAGAACAGGGCGGAGGAGGCGGCAAAGCTCATAGCAAAATACCAGACCTGTGCAGGCAAGCCCGAAAAATTAGCCAACTTGAACAGAGAGCTTTCAGCCAAGCGCGAACAATATAAAAGGGCTCAGGAGCGTGCAGCGGAGCTGATAAACGAAATTGCCGCATATGCAAAGGAAGCCGGGGAGCTTGAAAAAAGGATAGGCTCGGGCAAGAGCGGGGAACTCGAGGAATTCGTCAATATTGAATTCAAGGGCGCCATTTTGCGAAACGAGTATCTTGCGGAGCTTGAATATTTTTCCGAGCTTTGCGTAAAGCTCGAGCGGTATGACGACGGTTCGGAGCTATACAGATTCATAATAAAAGAGCTCAGGGAGCATATAAATTTATATAAACAACGAATCCTTGACGTAAAGGATTTCAAGCTCGAAAACGTCAATAAACAGTTTGAAGCGTTACAGTCCGCCATGGAGGAACGGGAAGAAAATACAAAGCTTCTTCACGAAGCTTCGCAAAAATGCAGCGAAGCAAAGAGTCGGGCGGAGCTAAACAAAAGCAATATCGAAGTTTTAAAAAACGAAGGCGCGGAGACCAAAAAGCGTGCCGACGAGCTTAAAGCCGAGCTTGCTTCTGTATTCGGCGTCGGCGTCGACTATGCGTCTGCCGAAAGGCTCGCCGCAAAGCAACTCGAACGCATAAAAAGCGAGCGCGATAAGCTTTTTGAAAGGATAGAGACTTGCAAGTCGACCCGCCAAATGTTGGGCGGCGCGGAGGAAAGGTGCGGGGAAGCTATACGGAATCTTGAAGATAAATACAGGGAAAATCTTGCAAAAAGCGACGGTTACATTAAAAAGTCGGGACTTGCGGATATAACGGCATGCTGTGCGATCGCCGAAAGGTTTGCCAATGTCGGGGATGCGGAAAAAGAAGTAAGGGACTTTGATTTCGCCTATGCTGCGGCAACGGCGAGATATGCCGAACTGTCGGCGACGGCGGGATTGGATAGGGTTACTAAACAGGCTCTTTCCGACGCCGAAAGCCTGAAAAAATCTATTGAGGATAAAACCAGCGCGTTACTGCAACAACTCGCAGTTGACGGCGACAAACTTAACGCTTTAAGAACAAAATTGCAGGAAAAAAAGGAGTTGTTAAAGCAATTCGCCATAATAACCAAGAACAGAAATCTTATTTATCAGCTGCGCGATTTGACCAGGAGCAATAAATTTCTTGAATTTATAGCCGACGAATATCTTTGCGATATTTCCTCGCTTGCGTCGGTTACGCTTTTAAAACTTACGGACGGCAGATATTTTTTAACCTATAAAGACAATAATTTCAGTGTCGGCGATAACTTCGATTGCGGCAATTTGCGCGGCGTAAACACGCTCTCGGGAGGAGAAACGTTCCTTGTATCTCTGTCTCTCGCGCTCGCCCTTTCGCAGACGATTTGTTCGAGGTCGCTGAAATCAATTGAATTCTTTTTCCTCGACGAGGGCTTCGGAACCCTCGACAGTACTCTGCTCGATACCGTTATGACCGCGCTTGAAAAGCTGAAAAGTTCAAGCTTCACTATAGGCGTGATCAGCCATGTGGAAGAGCTTAAACATAGAATCGACAATAAAATTATCGTACAAAAAGCAACCGAAAGCCACGGGTCGACCGTGCAAATGTGTTGTTGAGGAGTTAAAATGCCTAATATATTGACGCCACTGTCACTCTGGGAATCGTTTCAGCCTTCACAGGATATGTCGCCTTCCGTTTTATCCTCCAGGGAAGAGGACGGCATAATTTTGGAGCGCGTTAATTTCAGCGCGCGGGATACGGGCGAGGGAAGAGTACGCGTTGCGGCGGCATATGCCTACGACCTTAAATCCCATGCCGACGAAACGGTGATAATTTTTCCCGACAGCAAGGACACTATAGACGAGGAACTGATGAAGGTTTTCGTGCGCCGCGGCTACAGCGTTTTAATGGTCGATTATCGCGGTGCGTGGGCGGACTGCGAATTTCATACCGTATATCCCCCCAACGTCGGTTACGCGAATTTTACGGACAGCGGCAGGAGATATGATTTTGTGGACGACAGCGCCGTTGAAACTTGCTGGTACGAGTGGGTCGCAATCGGCGTCTATGCAAAAAGGTATGTCCGCGAACGCGGCGGCAGCGACGAGATAGCGGTGGTTGGTTTGCGCGACGGCGGCGAAATAGCATGGAAGCTCGGCGTTGCCGAGCAATTCAGGTGCATCATTCCCGTCTGTGCGGCAGGCTGGAGAGCATATTCGGGGATAAGCAAATATGTTTCGGTCGAGCCCGATTTGAACGAGGAAAGATATCGCTTTATAGCCGGTATAGACTCGCAGGCGTATGCGCCCTATGTGCGCTGTCCCGTCCTTATGCTCTGCTCGACAAACGATCCCCGCTTCGACTATGACAGGGCGTACGATACTTTTTCACGGATAAATTCCCAATATATCTCCGAGAGCGCCATAGCATATTCCGTGCAATGCAACAGCTGTATAGGTATAAAGAGCACGAACGATATGTTTATGTTCCTCGATAAAAACCTTAAAAACAGACAGGTTTTCATACCCAAGCCTGCGGAAATTTCCGTTGACGTCGACGAGGATTCCAACCTTGTGGCGGAAGCTATTTTCGACGATCAAGGCATAGTCGAAAAGTGCGGAATGTACGTCTCGGAGGATTGTATAGATTCTTCACTGCGTGAATGGACGTCATGCCGACAAAAAAATAAAATAAGTCCCAAGGGTCAGGATTTCTACCTCGATATATTTGAAAATACGGGAACGGTGTTTGTACTCTGCTACGTCAGATATATAAACGGTTTTACCGTATGGTCGAAGATCGTTGCGAAAAAGATAAGCGGAAAATTCAGAAACATGCGCTCAAAATGCCGTGTCATGTATTCCGATAAGGACGGAACGGGAACCTTTGCCGTTGAAAACCCGGAGTTGTGTGCGGCAGGCGGAATGTTTTTCATTGACGAGAACGCAATGCCTAAGGTTCTTGAAAAGACAAACGGGGTGAAGGGGCTTTATACGGAGTACGGACTGAAAACGTTCCGCATGAATAATCCCATGTATGCGCCGAATTCGGGAAGTATCCTTAAGCTGGATATTTTCTGCGACGAGAACGCGACCGTAAGGTTCGTTTTTTACGATGCAAACGGTAGGGAAGAGTACACCGACGATTTTGAAATTGTCGGAGGCGTTTGGCAGAGTATTTTGGCGGAGAGCAAGTTCTTTAAAAATTTAAACGGCGCTTCGCTCCCCGCATTTACAACAAATTTTATTTTTTCGATAAAATGCGACAAATCATTTGCCGTGAATAACGTTATGTGGCTTTAAATATGTTGAAAAAAGCAGGTACAGGTCTTTACGAAAGACAAAAGCCGTCTTTATTAAATTGGATATTAAATACAATAATCGTAATAATCTGTTTGGTTTTTATCGTCGAAATTGTATTTAATCTGTATTTCACGAACATTTACGTTAAGGGCAGGTCGATGATGCCCACATTAACAGGTGCGCCCGTCGGCGCGAACAAGTCCGAAATACTTCCCGGCGGCGACTATGTTTTTGTGGATACGCATCGTGCGCCCGACTATTTTGACATAGTGGTCGTGCAAACCGTCGACGAACTCGGTATTCATTATGATATTATCAAGAGAGTTATAGCGTTCGGCGGCGATACGGTGAAACTCGACAAAGGAAAGCTTTATATAAAGTACGCCGGCGATGACGCCTTTACCGAAATCAACGAAGCCTATATTTCCGAAGCCTATAACGACGCCAACGATTTAAAAAACACTTATGAAGAGCACGTTATCGAAGAGGGCTGTATGTTTTTACTCGGCGATAACCGCAACGACAGCGCAGACAGCCGCGAAAGGGGGGATTTCCCTTTGGAAGATCTCGTAGGTGTCGTCCCTGACTGGTCGATAAAGAACAAGGGTTGGATAACTGCGCTATATACGTTTTTTGAGTTTACGCTTGGCTTAAACAAGCTTAACTATAAAACATACGGAGACTAAAATTAAGCTTTCAGGCGCATATGTACGCGGGCGGCAGGGCAAAACCGGACGGAACTTACCGCGCATATTCATTAAATAAGTATCAGAGGTTAAAATGAACAGACAGGATGTAAAAACCGAACGCAAATGGAAGGTAGAGGATATCTACGCTACAGACGAACTCTGGGAGGAAGACTTCAAAAAAGCGGCAGCGGTCCCGAAATTTTCCGAATACGCAGGGAAGCTCGGCGACAAAAAGCAGCTTCTGCAATTTTTCCGTGTGGATGACGAATATTCCAAATTGATAGAGAGGCTCGCGATCTATGCGCATCTCCGCCATGACGAGGATATCAGCGTACCCTTGCACGCGGCTCAGTATTCCAAAATGTTTCCTTTGTTCTCCCAATATTCAACGGAGAGAGCGTTCTTTGAACCGGAAATGGCAAAATTGAGCGACGAATATCTCAATTCTGTTGCCGCCGACCCTGATTTTTCAGATTATGATTATATAATCAAGCGCATCATAAAAGGCAAGGCTCACACAGTTTCCGAAGCCGAAGAGAAGATCATAGGCATGTCATACGAGGTGTTCAATACCTTCAGCGATACATTCGCCATGATAGACAACCTCGATCTGCCTTTGCCCGAGATAGAGTACAACGGTGAAAAGGTGAAACTCACCCACGGACTGTACGGCATAATTCTTCATTCTCCCGACGCAGAAAAACGCAAGGAGGCATACGACAAGTATTATGCGGCATACGGCAGCCTGTTGAATACGCTCGCCTCCATTTATATAGGTAATGTAAAAAGCGACGTCCTTTTAAGCAGGGTTTACAAATTCGATTCTTGCCTGGAGCGTGCGCTTTTCGATGAGGATGTGGATAAAATAGTTTACGAGAATCTTCTGAAAGCGGTAGACGACAATCTCTCATCAATGCACCGCTATATAGCCGACCGAAAAAAAATTCTCGGTTGTGAAAAGCAGTATTTCTGCGACGTATATGCACCGCTCGTCGACGGCGTCGATTTCAAGCTTTCGTACGACGAGGCTTACGAATATGTAATAAAAGGTCTTGGGGCTCTCGGCGCAGACTATCAGGCGATACTTAAAAAGGCGTATGACGAGCAGTGGCTGGACGTTGAGGAAACTCAAGGCAAGCGCAACGGAGCTTACAGCGCTTCATGTTACGGCGTTCATCCGTATGTGCTGTTAAATTATCAGCCTTCGATTTCCGAGGTGTTTACCATAGCCCATGAAATGGGACATTCTATCCACACCTATTATTCGCAAAAATATCAGCCGTTTGCAAAGAGCCAGTATAAAATATTCGTTGCGGAGGTAGCAAGCACGGTAAACGAGGTTTTGTTGCTCAAAAACATGCTCAAAGAGGCAAAGGACATAAACCTCAAAAAATATTTGCTCAATTACTATCTCGATACCATCCGCGCAACTCTCCATAGGCAGACGATGTTTGCGGAATTCGAGGCTGCAGCCCATAAGGTTGTTGAGAACGGAGAGGCGCTTACAAAGGATTCTATGTGCGAGATGTACGCTGAACTGGGCAAAAAATATTACGGCGACCATATCGTACACGATAATAATATTTCTTTCGAGTGGGCGAGAATACCGCATTTCTACTCATCGTTTTATGTGTACAAATATGCAACGGGCATAACGGCTGCCATCAACATTGCAAAACGGATTTTGGAAAAGGGAGAGAGCGCCGTTAAGGATTACGTAAGGTTCCTTTCAGGGGGCTCTTCAACCGATCCTGTATCGCTTTTGAAGTATGCCGGCGTGAACTTGACCAAGCCCGAGCCGTATGAGACAGCGATGCGCGAATTTGACGAAACATTGACCGAATTTGAAAAATTAATGGGAATATAGAGTACTATGTCAGACAAAAACAACACAATGCCCAATCATTTGGACGCCGAGCAGGCGCTTTTGGGTTGCATGCTTATCGACAATGAAATTCTTGCCGAGGTGTTGGCGGGACTCGATAAGGAAGACTTTTACTTTGAGTCGCACCAATATATTATTTCGGCGGTAAAGATGATTTTCGAGAGCAGGAAGCCTCTCGATATCGTAACGCTTTGCGACAGGCTCGAAAGCGAGGGCGATCTGGAAAAAGCGGGCGGAATTTCGTATATTACCGAACTGACCCAAACAACGCCGTCTGCGGCAAACTATAAATTTTATCTTGAGATCGTCAAGCGTGACAGCGTGAACAGGAAACTGATAAGGTCGGCAAGGGATATAGCCGAATATTCGAAATCAAGCGACGACACTTTGAAAAGTATTCAGTTTGCCGAGGAAAAGATTTACAGAATTTCTCAGGTACAGGACAGCTCTACCGTTAAGGATATACGTGAAAGCGACGGGATAGACAAGGTCCTCGCTAAGTTCCAGAAGCTTTCCGAGGACAAGGACGCGTTCCGCGGAGTCCCGACCGGATTTACGCTTTTAGACAGAATAACAAACGGCTTGCAAAAATCCGATCTGATAGTTATAGCTGCGCGCCCCGGCATGGGCAAAACCTCGCTTGCAATGAATATTGTCGAGAATGCCGCGGTCAACAATGATTGCGTTTGCGCGGTATTCAGCTTGGAAATGCCTGAGGTTCAGATCATACAAAGGCTTCTGTGCAGTACCGCGGGAGTCAGTATGTCGGACGCGCTTTCGGGCAAACTCGGTCCCGACGACTGGAAACGCCTCGCAAAGGCAAGCGCCCGTCTCAGAAGTTCCAAAATTAATATCGATGACAGCTCAAGGGTCATGCCGTCCGAAATTCTTTCCAAATGCAGAAGGATAAAGGCGAAAAACGGCAGGCTGGACCTTGTAATGATAGACTACATACAGCTGATGTCGAGCGGAAAAAAGAACGGCGACGAAAACAGAACGCAGGAGGTCGCGTCGATTACCCGCGATTTGAAGATCATGGCAAAGGAGCTGGACGTGCCTGTTATCGCGCTTTCCCAGCTCCGCCGTATCCAGTCCGCGGAACCCCAGCTTTCCGATCTGCGTGAATCGGGCGCCATAGAGCAGGACGCCGATATAGTAATGTTCATAAACCGCCCCGACGTAAACGCCACTCCCGAGGATATTGAAAAGAAGAAAATCGTTAAGGGCATGGCGGAGCTGATAATCGCAAAACACAGAAACGGCGGACTGGGCAGGATCAAGCTGAGATTCAGGGGCGAGCTCACAAAGTTTGTGAATCCCGAATTGAATGAGGAGATGGAGGAGAGAGCGCAGAGCGACAGCCATAGCCAAAGCCGTCCGCCCGAGGGCGAAGAACTTGCTCCCTTAAGCGAGGAGGACGCGCCTCCCGAGGATGAGGAGCCTCCGTTCTGATATGACTAAAATTTTACCGGTGACCGAAGACAGTCTGAAAGAGGCAAAATCGCTTATTTTAAAGGGTGAAACAGTCGCATTTCCCACCGAAACGGTTTACGGTTTAGGCGCAAACGCCTATAACACGGTTGCGGTAAATAAAATTTTTGAAATAAAGGGACGTCCCAATGACAACCCGCTCATTGTGCACGTTCATAAAGATTTCGATATTTCCGCGCTTGTTGACGGGGTGCCCGGTTATGCAAAAATTCTTGCAAAAAAATTTTTGCCGGGTCCTCTGACAATGGTTTATAAAAGCAAAGGTACGGTAAGCTCCGCCGTAAGTTGCGGGCTGGACACGCTTGCTGTACGTATTCCCTCGCATGAGGGTGCCCAAAGGTTTTTAAAATACGTCGGTCTGCCTATTGCCGCGCCTTCGGCAAATATTTCAAAGCACGTTTCGCCGACATCAGCAGAGCATGTGTTAGCCGATTTGAACGGAAAAATCGATTTGATTTTGGACGGCGGTGTGTGCTCGGGCGGAATTGAAAGCACCGTGCTGGATTGCACGGGCGAGATCCCCGTGGTTTTAAGGAGCGGACTTATCAGCCGCGAAATGGTTGAGGAAGCAGTTGGAGCCTGCGGCGAGTATGTGTACAAGGAAGGCGGCGTTGCGCGTTCGCCCGGAATGAGGTACAAGCACTATGCGCCGCGGTGCCGGACCGAAATGTTCGAGCTTTCCGAATATAAAAAGGCGTTGGCTTTGTACGACGCCGAAGCGGAAAAGGGCGTAAGTGTCTGCATCATCTGCGACGCCGACGGTAAAAAGTTCGTGGGCGACAGAAAATATATGTGTTTGGGTTCAAAGCCCGAAGAAATGGCGGCAAATCTGTATTCCGAACTCCGCGAGGGCGAGAATACGTGCGAATTGCTGGTCGTTATATCGCCCGGGGAGCACAAGGGCGTTATGGCGGGCGTCATGAACAGATTAACAAAAGCGTGTGGTAAACGTTATGAAAACTAAGAACAGGCATAAAAAGGTGCTATTTGTCTGCACGGGCAACACCTGTCGCAGCCCTATGGCGGAAATGCTTCTGAAGAGTAAGCTGAAAAAACAAAAAATCAAGTGGTGGGACGTGTCGTCGTGCGGTATCCGCGCCGAAGTTGGCGGAGCAATCAGCCCTAACAGCAGGATTGCGCTTGAAGAGGTCGGGATAAATGTAAACGATTTTGCCCCCCGCCAGCTTACGCAAAAAATAATTGCCGCCAGCACAATTGTTATCTGCATGACCCAGAGACAGAAGCAGCTTTTGGAGGGGTGCGGACATGTATTCTGCATACGCGACGTGTGCGGATATGACGTTCCCGACCCCTATGGACGGGATCTTGAGGTGTACAGGGCTACGCGCGACGCGCTTTCCCGCGCCTGCGACAATCTTATAGCCGACTACATAACCCAGTATAAAGACGGAGAAGAAATAAAATGAAAATTGCGGTTGCATGCGATCATGGCGGGTATGAGCTTAAAAACGAAATAAAAAAATACCTCACGGAAAACAACTATGAGGTAATGGATTTCGGGACGGACAGTACAGATAGCTGCGACTATCCCGACTATGCGCTCCCGGCTGCCGAAGCCGTTGCAAATGGCGAATGTGAAAGAGGCATACTCGTCTGTTCGACAGGCATAGGCGTTTCGATAGTCGCCAACAAGGTGCCAGGTGTGCGTTGCGCACACTGTCACGATACCTATTGTGCCGAATTTACACGCCTGCACAACGATGCCAATATGCTTGCGCTCGGCGCAAAGGTTGTAGGCGCAGGCTATGCGTTAAAGATAGTGGAAATATTTTTAAATACGCAGTTTGAGGGCGGCAGGCACCGCCGGCGCGTGGATAAGATCTCCGCAGTCGAACAAAAATATTGTAAATAAGTCTGATTATATAAATCAAGCGAAATACCGCCCGGTCATCTTACGGGCGGTATTTCGCTTGCAAGACGGAAGTTGCCATCGTTTATTTCAAATGTAATATCCCCGCAGTCAAAAACATTCAATGTCCCCGCGCGGTTTGTAAAAAATACCTGTGTTTTAAAGTCTATTTCCGCCTTTTCATCCGAAATAAATATATCACAGCTTTTTATAGAATAATTCGTATCCGTGCATATACCGATATCAACGCCGCCTACGCTTGCAAGCAGCGTGTTTTCGTCGTAGAGGAAGAATTCCACGCCGCACTCGGTGAAGTCGCCGGCATAGGTAATCTTAATATCTCCGTACGGCTGTATTTGCGGGTACGCGTTGCATACGTAAATGTTTTTACAGCCGACATCAAGCGAGGGGTAGACGTCAAGGTTGTCCTCGCCGAGGATTATCAGTGCGTCGATTTCCGTAACATAGTTATCGTTCAGCATGTTTTTTATACGGGAAGAATTTACCTCGTCCGAAACTATCAAAACCGTTCCGCTGTTGGATTTGATAAACACGGCTTCCCCGTTGCCGTACGCCGAAACGGTCACATTGTAACCGGGAAAAGGCATGTTATAGCGTATCAGTACATATGCGGTCAAAATTCCTATCCCGCAGATTAGCACGGCGCCGCGCGTAACAAGCCTTAGATTTACTTTGTCGCCGGCGCATATGACAAATATAAAGTATAACGGCACAAACAAGCCTGCGCCGAAGCCGCTGATTAACGAATTTTCAAAGCCGGCGCCTATCAGCAGGGACACTATAAATTGTAGCGGCAGTGCGGCGTATGGAATTACATAGGGCGCAATTATTCCTATCGTTGCGCCGAGCAGGACTGCCGAAAGCATTATAACAAACACAACGGAAAGCAGTGGAAGTACCACAATATTCAAAAGCAGTCCCGCGCCGCTTATGTATCCGAAGCTTGAGAGCATAATGGGCAATGTCCCAAGCTGTGCTCCTATTGAAGTGCCTATTGCAGAGCTCAATTTTTGCGGGCATTTTATTCTGTTGAGTAATTTTGTTATATATTTGGAAAAGCAATAAATTCCGCCGATGGCGCACACGGAGAGCAGAAAACCTACAGACAATAGGCTTAGCGGGGTGGCGCTTAGTATAATTATAACGGCAACCGATAGCGAGTTCAAACCGTCGTATTGTATTTTCATAAGGTTTGCTATTTTGCCGACTGCGCACATGATGGCCGCCCGCAGGGACGACAGCGTGAACCCGCACATTGCAGAATATAAAAATACAATAGCGAGGCTTATGACCGCAGATACGTGCCTGTTTATTCGCAGCTTTTTCAATATAAACGAAAGAATGGCAAAAATTATTCCGACATGCAGACCTGAAACGGCAAAAATATGCGCCACGCCGCCGTACCGGAAGCTATCCAAGGCTGTCTCGTCCACCTGTTCGGTATTGCCCGTAAGCATCGCATAGGAAATTGCCGCCGTGTTCTCGTCCAAATTGGAAAACAGTGTGTTTTTGATAGCTCTTCTCATGCTTCCGAAAAAGGAAAATCCATAGGTCGAATGTAGACCTGCATACACGGCGGTGCGGTATTTCACATTTTGCTCGGCATATTGGGTAAGCTCGCCGTATTGAAACGGCGCAATTTTTTCCAAAACAGCAGTAAAATCTACAGTGTAGCCCTCGTTGCAGAGCTCGCCGTACGTTGGTGCAAGATAAACATAGGCGTTTCCCGCAATTTTTTTGTTATCAAGCGTAATATCTGAAATTATTATATATTCCCCGTTAGCCGTTTTGCCTTTTTCTTTGACATAGCCGTGTATCGCATATTCCTCGGTTTCGTCTATTTCCGAATAATTGAAGCGGTCGATGCAGTAGTAGGAGTTGAGCGCGCCGCCGATAAACAGCAGCAGGGGCAGCAGAACAAAGATAAGCGGCTTGATTATCTTTCGTTTGGCAAGCGCCCATATCAATATGATTACGGCAGAGGGGACTGCCGCCGCCAACGCCCAGGCAATGCTTTGATTGTAAAAATACAACAAAATACCCAGCCCTATACCTGTGCAGAGTGAAAGGGCTAAAATAACGAGCAGCCGTATATTTACAAATCTTTTCTTAGGCTTCAGTTTATCATATGTATGCATGAATATAAACCTGCAATTTCTTCGGTGAGAATTGTTTTATAAAAATAAAATTATTTATCGGCTGTTTTTTGCAATATCGTACAGCATTTTATAATAAAACCGGCCAAAAGTCAAACTGGAGCAACAGTATGAATTGTCATTAATATCGAAAAATTGGCAGTATAAAGCAAAAATTATGAAAATATTTTATAAAAATACATTATAAAACGCTCCGAACAGTTCTCCCGTTATGGGATGGTTCGGAACATTTTGATTTGGCGCCGCTGGTCTTGCTGCGCAAGGGCGTCGTTTCGCTCGCGCGGAGTCGAACCGACACGGTATCGCTACCGCTGGATTTTGAGATTTTGAATCTATTGTGTTGTATGCGGTTTTACTGTAATTTTGATACACTTTTAGGGTATTTTGTCGCATAATCTGTCGTTTTATCGGGCATTGCAGTGTAGTGTTGGGTACACTTTTGTACAACGATACGCATTTTTGCGAGAAAAAAGCGAGAAAATATGATAACGCTTAAATGTTCTTAATAGGCATTATTTAAAGCGTAGTAAAAAGAAGACCCGGTCGGAAGCAATATCTTTCGGTCGGGTCTATTTAATTTGTTTGGTTTTTGCGAAAGTTACTAATATAACTTTGGCAAAATGGAAACTTTTTGATTAGGCAGCTTCGTATGCCGTTATTTGGCTTTCGGTTAAACTTTTTAATTCACAAGGTTGATTTATTAAAAGGTAATTGTAATTACTGCCGTCGTTATTTTTCCATTCGGTAAGCCCTTCACCGTTGGGATTGCCTGTTTTACAGAAGTTAATCAAATAAGACGACGCCGAATTTCCTACGGCAACATCATCGTCAGTCCAATACTCTTTACGGCTCGGCGTAAAATAGTTAAAAAAGTATGGAATGTCGCCTGTGTGGAAAGCGCCGAATCTATCTTTTTCGGGCCCCGATAGGGGATGGGCAAAATCAAAAATGTAAGTTTTACCTGCCGCGTTTCCAACCTTTCGGGCTTTGGCAATTTTAGTTAAACTGCCCATCAACACCTCGCCGGTGGAAAGACCTTCTACACTTTTATCAAAACCGCCAACAAAGGGAGAGGAGTCGTTATCGTCATTATTTTCTTCATTGTCCCAAACAAACCCCGACATAAGATTCACATTGGAAGCTCTGCCGCCCTCTAAAGCTTCTTTAAATGTTTTATCTACATAAACGCCATCGTTGCATATTCCGAGAGTAGCAAAAATCACGCCCAAATTTGTTGAGTATTTGTTAAGGAGTTCCTCTGCCGATAAAGCTCTTAATTCTTCAAGAGTTCCAAAACCGTTACAGGATTTTGCGCGGTCGGCAACCGTGGCAATCTGAGAGCTTATTGAATTGAAGCTGTTTGTAACTGTATTTTTTATAAGCCCTTGCGTTTTAGGGGAAACCATTGCCATTTGAGAAAGATTAGCTCCTGCCGATTGACCCATTATGGTTATATTGTTTCCGTCGCCGCCGAATGCCGAAATGTTATCCCTGACCCATTCAAGCGATTTTACTATGTCCATTAAGCCATAGTTGCCCGCACTGTGTTCGGGGTCTTCTGCAATCAGTTCGTCGTTTGCAAACCATCCGAAGATACCTAATCTGTAATTTACGCTTACAAACACAACATCATTTTTTGCAGTATTAACTCCGTCGTATATTTCACAGGAGGACCCGCCTGCTACCCAAGCTCCACCGTGAATATAAACCAATACGGGACGGCTGCTTTCAATAACTCCGCCTTTTGACCAAACGTTAAGAGTTAAACAATCTTCAGACATGTTTTTTTGGGAAATAAGGAATTCTTGAGTATCCCTGCTTCCTTCTACAACTTCCTGCGCCCCTTGCATTGCGCTATATCCGAAGTCTTTACAGTCTTTAACGCCTTCCCAACTTATAACAGGTTGAGGTCTTTTCCATCTGTTTTCTCCTACGGGAGGGGCGGCATAAGGGATACCTTTAAAAGATAATATTTCCTCATTACCTTCAACTGCATAACCTTTGATTTTCCCGCCTTCGACCGTTACAGTGTCTGTTAAAGTGGTTGTTTCGGTGTCGTTGCCATTGTCGTCGCTATTTGTGTTGTTATTTGTATTGTTACAGCCTGCTATTGCAACGCCTGCGGTCAATACCATAATGCAAGATAACGCCGTCGTAGCCAATTTGGATAATTTTTTCATAGTAAATCTTCCTTTTTATTACTTGTTGGTAAAATTATAAATTTTACTACTGCGGCTAATGTATATAGAGGGTAAAACGCAGAAAGAAATAGCCGAGTTTTACGGTGTTGGCAAGCAAGCTATATGTTACATTAGACGGTAAAACCGTGCTAATACCAAAGGATAGAGCAAAGACTAAAAAGAGTATCCGCACGCTTCCACTTGTTCCGCCTGTAAAAGAGCTTTTAATTAAGATGAAAAAAAGGGAAGAGACTAATAAGGAATTTTTTGGTTCAGATTACTACTATGGCGATGACGATTATATATATAAAAATGAAAAAGGGAAATTAATTAATCCTAATTATGTTACTCAAAATTTTGCGATTCAGGTGCAGAAAATCAAATCATTAGAAAAAATAAGATTTCACGATTTACGGCATAGTTGTGCTGCTCTTTTACGTCATGAGGGCGTACCGATGGAGAATATACAAAAATGGCTCGGACACAGTCAAATCACAACAACAGAAAGCATTTATGCTTATTTTGAAGATAAAACTCATTTAAAATCCGCACAAAAAATATTAAATGCTTTTGGCGATAACTAAAAGGAAAATCCCCGATTTATTCGGGGATTTTTCTTCAAAAATGGTGCCGGTGGTGGGACTCGAACCCACACGCCCTCACGGACAACAGATTTTGAGTCTGTCTCGTCTGCCAATTCCAACACACCGGCTTATTAAGTTTATTTTTACAAAATGCGAGAAAAATGCGATAATTTTATGCAAGCGTTGTGTATAGCTGTTGAGAAGTATACAATATGTTGTGGCAAATTAAAAAAATAGAAAAAATAGTAATGAGGTACTTAATAGATTTTGAGTCCAGCGCGTCTGCCAATTCCACCACAGCGGCATTAAGCCTAATAATTATATAATAGAAAAAAACAAAAATCAAGCGTTTTTAATTTTATCGTTGATTTTAATTGTGAAAAGTGATAAACTTATACATATGGAAAAGATGGTATTGATAGACGGTAACAGTCTTTTGAACAGAGCTTACTATGCAACTCCGGTATTTACCACGAAGAGCGGTATGCCGACGAACGCGGTTTTTGGGTTTACCAAGTTGCTTTTGAAGATTTTAAGCGACATGGATCCTCAATACATAGCCGTTGCTTTCGATATGAAAGCGCCGACATTCAGACATAAAATGTACGACGGCTATAAGTCAACGCGCAAGCCCATGCCGGACGATCTTGCCGTTCAACTTGAGCCGCTTAAAAATCTACTTGCCGCTATGAAGATCGCCACGTGCGGCATCGAGGGGATAGAGGCGGACGATATTTTGGGAACGCTTTCCAAAAAATTCAACGTCCATAGCTATATTTACACTGGTGACAGGGACAGCTATCAGCTTGTAGACGGTCATACCGACGTTTGCTATACAAAAAAGGGCGTGAGCGATCTTCTTCATCTTTCCATAGACAATTTTAAAAATGAAACAGGTATAGAGCCGCGGCAAATTATAGATCTGAAGTCGCTTATGGGCGACAAGTCCGACAATATCCCGGGGATCCCGGGCATCGGTGAAAAAACCGCAGGCGAGCTTTTGAATTTGTACGGTTCGCTGGACGGCATATATGCAAATCTTGAAAATTTAAAGGGCAGCGTACGGCAGAAGTTCGAATCAAACCGCGATATAGCATACCTTTCCTACAAACTTGCCACGATAAACAGGGATTGCCCGATAGATTTGCGGCTCGAGGAATGCGTCGCACCAAAAAGATTCAACGGCGAGGTAAGGAGCATATTTGAGGAATTCGAATTCAAGAGCCTTTTGAGTCTGGATATTTTCGAGGAGCAGGAGGCGCACGGGCAGTCTGCAAATTCCGTAAGCTATCCCGAAAAAATCGTATGCGGTTCCTATGAAGATATTTCGCAAATTTTGACCCAAAACAGAGAATTTGCCGTGGTTTTGGAGCCAAATTCCATTGAAATTTATGTGGCGGGCAAGCAGTATTCGGCTAAACTGCAGGAAAATTTGCAGGATATTGCATTGAGCTTCGACGACTATAATGCAATATTGAAAGCGTTGTTTTCTAACCCGCAAAACAAAATTTTAACATATGATTTCAAAGCCGTTCTGCATGCGCTTGAGGAGTTTTGCGTAGAAGCCGAATGTGATTTTGACGATGTGTCCATAGCGAAATATTTATGCGACAGCAGCGCCGCCAACTTTGGCTTTAAGGAACTTTTAAGCTATTATCTTTACGACTGCAATTTCAGTGCGTTTGCTCTGTATGAACTATTTGGGCGGTATGTCGGGGAAATGGAGAGCCAGAACGTGCTTTCGCTATATACCGACGTGGAAAAACCGCTTGTTAAGGTGCTGTATGATATGGAGCGGTCGGGCGTTCAGGTAAGCGTCGGCGGGCTGCACGAGCTATCGAAAAAGTTTTATGAGCAGGCTGAAGAGCTGCGTTGGAAAATTTATAAAAGCTGCGACTGCGAATTCAATATCAATTCACCGTCCAAGCTTGCTGAGGTTCTGTATGAAAAGCTCGGCTTGACCGAAGTAAAGAAAAAGAAGACGGGCAAATTTTCAACCAGCGCCGAGGTTTTGGAAAAGCTGGTAGACAAGGCGCCCGTTGTGGGAGATATATTAAAATACAGGCTCTACCAAAAGCTGCGGTCAACCTATTGCGAGGGCTTGTTGCCGTTGATCGACAGGAAGAGCATTATTCACACGACATATCACCAGACTTTGACTGCGACGGGCAGGCTTTCAAGCTCCAATCCGAACCTTCAGAATATCCCCATACGCGAGGAAGAGGGCAGGGAACTCCGCAAAATTTTTGTCCCTCACGAGGGCAATGTGTTTGTCGACGCCGATTATTCACAGATAGAGTTGCGGTTGCTTGCGCATTTTTCGGGCTGTAAAGAGCTTATTGAGGCTTATAATTCGGGCACGGATATCCATGCGGTAACGGCGTCGCAGGTTTTCGGGGTTGAACTCAGCGAGGTCACGCCCACAATGCGCAGGGAGGCAAAGGCGGTAAATTTCGGAATTATTTACGGTATAAGCGAATTCGGGCTTTCAAAAAATCTCAATATTTCAGTAGGGAAGGCGCGGGAATATATACAAAAATATTTTGAAACCTACAGCGCGGTAAAGGATTATATGAATAAAAACGTCGAATTTGCCTATGAGCACGGCTATGTCACGACCCTTACAGGCAGAAGGCGGGTAATTCCGGAGCTCAAATCCTCGAACTTCAACTTAAGGCAATTCGGGGAACGCGCTGCAATGAATATGCCTATGCAGGGCTCAAGCGCGGATATAATTAAAATTGCCATGATAAATGTGGCTAAGGCGTTGAAGGCGCGGGGATTAAAAACCAAGCTTATCTTGCAAGTGCACGACGAACTGGTTTTGGAAGCGCCAGAAAACGAAGTGGGGGAAGCCTCGGAAATTTTAAAATATGAAATGGAAAATGCCGTAAAGCTCAATGTGCCTCTTACGGTAGAGGTCCATACGGGTAAAAACTGGTATGACGCAAAATAATATAAGGATTGCAGTGACGGGCGGGATAGGCAGCGGTAAGTCTACCGTTTGCCGTATGATAGAGGAGTTACATTACCCTGTCTATTCCTGCGACGGAATTTATAGCGAATTGCTCGCTTCTCCCCGGTTTTTGAAAAAGCTGGAGGAGGAGTTCGGCTCAAGTATCGTACGTAGCGGCGCCGTTGACAGGGCTGCCCTTTCGGCGATTGTTTTCAGCGACAATAGTAAATTAAAAAAATTGAATGATATCACGCACCCCGCCATAATGGAAGAGGCGTTTAAAAAAATGCGCGGTCACAAGCTCTCGTTTTTGGAGGTTCCGCTGCTTTTTGAGAACGGCTATGAAAAATTATTTGATGGGGTAATAGTTGTTTTACGGAATCTGAATGAAAGAATCGCCGCTGTTGTTCAAAGAGATAATTTGGAGAGTAAAGAAGTTAAAAACCGCATCAATAGCCAGTTTGATTATCAAAATTATGATTTTTCAGAGTACTATGTCATACATAATAGCGGCAGTTTAAAGGATTTAAAGGCAAAAACCAATGAAATTCTTAAAAAAATCGAAAATTTAAAATAGTTGAAAAATTTTTCAAATAGTAGTATTTTGGCTTGACATCCACATAAAAATATTATAAAATTTTTATCGTTTTAAAGCACTCGTGGCGGAATTGGCAGACGCGCAAGACTAAGGATCTTGTGGTTCACCCCATGCAGGTTCAACTCCTGTCGAGTGCACCAAGTCAGTATAATCCGAACCAAATACTCGTAACGAGTGAATGG
>CANQQD010000022.1 GCA_947625865.1 uncultured Clostridia bacterium | reverse complement strand
AGCACAGTGCGCTGTGCGTGCCGAGCGAGATGAGTGAGCGCATCCGTCCCGCGCGAACGGTGACCGAGCCAACGGTTATTCCTTGCCGTTGGCGAGAGGGCTGGCGCAGGGAAACCCTGCTTGCGCCGTAATTATTTAAAATATTTGCGCTCCCGTCGTCGCTTACGCACGCTCTTTGTCTTGCTCGTTTCTAACCCGTTGCTGACTTCGTAAGGGCAACGCTCTCCCAAACTTGCCCTCTTCCGTGTAACGGGGGAGGGTGCCCTGAAAGGGCGGGTGGGAGTAACCAATTCCATGCAGACGGTACTCGCTTTCCTTGCTCTGCTCGCTTCTAACCGTTGCCAACTTCGTAATTGCAAATTTCGTGGCTTCTTCCCCCAATGGGGGGGGGGGACGAGCGCGGATTTCTCAAAACAGCACAGTGCGCTGTTTTGCCGCGCGAGATGAGTGAGCGCAAACGTCCCGCGCGAACGGTGACCGAGCCAACGGTTATTCCTTGCCGTTGGCGAGAGGGCTGGCGCAGGGAAACCCTGCTTGCGCCGTAATTATTTAAAATATTTGCGCTCCCGTCGTCGCTTACGTACGCTCTTTGTCTTGCTCGTTTCTAACCCGTTGCTGACTTCGTAATAACAGCTAAACCTTGCCCTCTTCCGTGTAACGGGGGAGGGTGCCCTGAAAGGGCGGGTGGGAGTAAATAATCTTCACCACAACATTTTGCGGAGCAAAATATTTCACATCGGCGGAGCCGATATTTAACATTTGCGCAGCAAATATTTAACACGCCGAAGGCGTATTTAACGCGAGCGAAGCGAGTATTTAACGTTGTCCCACGGACAACCCGCCCGCGGCGACACGCCGCCGCTTGACGTGCGTTAATCTTCGATTATCGCAAGTGCAATTAAGATACTAAGGTCAAGCGATTCGCTTGCAGCGACGCGCTTCCACGTCGTTTGACGTGCGTTAATCTTCGATTATCGCGAGTGCAATTAAGATACTAAGGTCAAGCGATTCGCTTGCAGCGACACGCTGCCCAAGCGTTACGCTTGGGCGGAAATGCCGTCCAAAATTAGCTTTACTACCCTGTCTATGCCCGCGGAGCTGTCCACCATAAGGTCATAGTTTTCCCTGTTGCCCCATGTCTTGCCGGAGACGCTCTCGTAAAATTTTGCGCGGCGTTTGTCGGCTTTTTCTATGTTTTCCGCCGCCTCGTCCTCGCCGTCGCCGTAATTATGCATAATGCGACCCTTTCTGTATTCGAGCGGCGCATAAATGAACACTCTGTAGGGGTCGTAGTCCCTTAAAACGTGGTCGGCGGCGCGCCCGACGATTACACACGAGCCCTCTTTTGCGATTTTCTCAAGCACCTTTTGCTGCGCGGCTACCGCCGTACGGTTGGCTTCGGTGGAGAGATACAGGCTGTAGAGCGCGGAGTCCTTTGTTTCGATTTTATCCACATATTCCTGCGCCAGCCCGCTCTCCGCGGCAATGAGCGAGGTGACCTCCTTGTCATAGAAGGGCACGCCCAGAGCTTTGGCAAGCCTTTTGGCTATTTCCGCGCCGCCCGCGCCGTGTTCGCGGGAGATGGTAACTATCACGCCCTTTTGCGAAGGCAACACCGCAGCTTCCTCGGCGGGCTTTTCGTCCTCGCCGCCCGAGATCTGCCTGAATACCGCTATCAGCATGGCGGCGGAAACTATAAAGGTCATAACGTCGCTTATGGGCGCGGACCAGTAGAACGCCTCCTTTGAGGCAAGGGGCAGCAGATAGGCGAGGGGCACGACGAATATAACGTCCCTCATAAGCGCGATTAGCATAGCCTTTACGGGCATGCCGATAGCCTGAAAGAATATCGAGGTCACCTTTACGAGGCACGTCAAAAATATAAATCCGATATAAATTCTGAACGCGCTTATGCCAAGCGCAAATTCGGCGGGGCTGCAGCCCGACTCGGTATATCCGAACACGCCCAGCAACGCCCGCGGCCATGGCTATCATGGCGTATTTCGGACTGCCGTCCGCGCGTATAATGGGGTTTATCACGCACGCGAGGATAAAGAACGTAAAGCCCGCAAAAATGAACACGCCGTATTCCTTTGCGTAGGGCAGAATGGCGGCGCCGTTGCCCGAAGCCCCGAAAAATTTAAGTATGGGGTCCATAAAAACAAAACTTACAACGATAAGCGCTATGCCCGCAAAAAGCCCCGCAAGCAAACCCGTGCCTATGGATCTGTGCGTTGTCGCCGTGTCGTTCTTGCCCTGGTTTATGCTTATCATCGCCGCCGTGCCGTCGCCTATGAACAGCCCGAGCGCAAGCGCTATCACCGTAAGGGGATATACCACGCCCGTTGCGGTGTTCCCGAGGGGCAGATAGCCGCTCTGACCTATGAATATCTGGTCTACTATATTGTATAGCGCTTGAATAATGAGCGAGAGAACGCAGGGGATCGCGAACATTCTCAAAAGCTTGCCCACGCTCTCCGTGCCCAAAAATTTGTTGTCCTGTATCTGTGACGTTTCTTCCATATTACCTCCTTGCCGAAAACGGAACAAAATAAAAACAGCAAGCTGCACGCTTGCTGTTTCGAATGTTTACGCAAATCGCCGAACACGTACGATTATATCATAAAATTTTTGGCCGCGCATACGTTTTTTTGCAAAATTTTAAAAATTCCGCAATCAAACGCCTGTGTACGCTGATATATATTTTATTGGTTTTCGCCGTTTCCGTCCGTGGTTGAAGCCGCCGCTTTGCCCTGTTTTTTGCTGTCGAGGGCAATATAGCGGTCAACCTGCTTTTTAAAGTTATTGGAAGAAAACAGCAGTATTCCCGCAACAATAACAATCAGTATATCGGGTATAATATACATTATCTGATAGAGGAAGCTGTAAAAATAAGGGTTTGCGAGAATAGCTATGCCGTAATCTTCGGCGGCGTACACGCCGAATGACCCGAATGCCAGCGCGCCGGAAACAAAGTGCGATAAAAACCTTGCCGCGCCCGCTATTGCCGCGCCGAGAGAAAATTGCAGGCGGGGCTTTCCGTTTAACGCGTTGAGGTTGCGCAAAATTCCTGCAAGCCCTATTGCCGCAAACGCGACGGGGTAGTCCAAAAGGAACTGTGCGGGGTGAAGTATCCAGGGATCCTGTATAGCCTGTAAAATGCCGAGGATCATGCCCGCAACGGCGCCCTTTCTTATGCCGAACATGTAGGAGTACAGCATAAGCGGAAGGGTGGATACAAATGTGATAGACCCGCCGAAAGGCATTTTGAAAAATCTCACGTAGGAGAGCGCAAAGCTCATGGCTATGCAGACTGCGGCAAAGCTCAAAGAGCGCGAATCAAAAGGTTTTGAATCCTTGTCGATAAAAATCGCCGCCAGCACGATCGCCGCAATAATAGCAGCCGCGCCTATATACAGACCGACGTTTTGACCCATGTTAAGTTCAACGCCGTTCCACGCGGAGGCGTCGCCGTTAGCGTAATAAACGATCATGCATACGATCACCGCAATAAGAGCTGCGCCCATTGAGCAAACCGCCGCAATCTTTACGGGTTTTATAGGCTTGAGCAATAGCGCGACTATGCTTGCAACCGCAATAACGGCAAACACAAGCAAGGGGTAGTAGGTGATGGGCACAAACGCCGACTCTTCGCCCACGTCTACCATAAAATATATAGTAGTGAACAAGATAATCGACGTAACGGCGTAGGCAAGCGCAATAAAAGCAAAAATTTTGTTTACTAACGGCTGCTTGTCCTTTTTAACCGCGAATTTGCAAATAACGAATGCCAAAACCACGGCAATGCCGATCCACACCATAGAGCTTATGGCGGCGCTTTCAAGACTATCGAACTTAATAAAGAATGACTTTACATCGTCCATTAGTTGTTGAAAAGAGAGTAACGATGACAACATAAAAACCTCCTTTACCGCCGAAAATAAAAAGCCTTCCCCATAAAAATTTAGGGAATGCCCGAAAAAATCTCTTTGCACTATCGCTCAAGTATTACCTTGCCGATTCAAAGGGTATGATCTCAGCCGCGTTGAATTTCCGCAGCACCCCCGACGGTATTTAAAAATTTGTACGGCAAGCCCGCAGCATCGCTCCTGCGGCTTAAAACCATATCAATTATAGGCGGTTTAAGGGGGAATGTCAAATAAATAGAGGTACATTTTCAGCTTGCCGCTTCAAGCGGATTATAAGCTTCGTTGTTCACAAAAATCTCGGGCGGTTGCGCGCCCTGCGCCCGAACGAAGTGACGGTTTGCGCACTTTATTGTAAATATTTCAGATAATAAGGCGCAAATTTTTCGTGAGTTTGAGGGGCTCCTTCTCACACGGCGTAAGGACAACGCCGTGTTCGGGCACCGTTCGCGCGGGACGTATGCGCTCGCTCATCTTGCTCGGCACGCACAGCGCACTGTGCTGTGCTATGAAATGCCTCGCTCGTCCCACTTGCCGCGATAAATAAGGGCGCACATATAATATAATCGCGGCAATTCACCCCGCTGAGGCGAAAGGGTTCGCAAATTGGGGCTTGCTGCGCAAAAGCGTGGTTTTGCTTACAACGTTTAATATTTTAAAATATTTGCGCTTCTGTCGCAAAAGCCGCAGGCGCCTCGTTCTGCTCGTATCTGCGCGCTTGCTAACTTCGTAAAAGCAAAGTTTTGCTCACTTCTAACCGCTTGCTGACTTCGTAATAACCGCTCCCGCAATATTAAAATAATTACTCCGCTCATTAAGCCTTGTCATTTTGTGCGAGGGCTTTGCCTGCTGCTCTGCCGAGGGTTCTCTTTGGGAAACGGCAGAACGATATGAGACCCGCTGAAAGCGGGCGATTGAGTGAAAGTTCTCACACGGCGTTGTCCTTGCGCCGTGTGAGACAACTGTCGAGCAAAGCGAGACTGAGGGGAGGGAAAAACAACAACCCGACCCATACTCCCACCCGTCACTTCGTGACACCCTCCCCCGTCGGTGACGGAAGAGGGCGAGGAGGCGACCTGTCGCTTGACTTGCGCAAAACCACTTCTGATAATCTTCACCACAACATTTTGCGGAGCAAAATATTTCACATTTGCGCAGCAAATATTTAAAATGCGCAGCATATTTAACACGTCGAAAGGCGTATTTAACGTTGTCCTACGGACAACCCGCGCGCAGAGGCACTCTGCTCAAGCGTTACGCTTGCGGCGACACGCCGAAAAAATAAGCCCCGCGCATCCGCACGGGGCTGATATATCATAATATTAAGTTTTCATTGCGAGGTGTAATCACGCGGTTGCCTTGCGGGCTAATCGGTTAATAAACCTTGCAACACTCTCGTTGCTCAACTACTAACCGCGTCAGATATTGACCTCTTCGGTTGAATTGTACATTGGAGTTTACCTTCCTTCCTGTTTATTGGTGCGAATCAAGTAAAGTCTTTTCATAACCTTACCTCCTGCATCAATTTCCCTTATCATATAGAAGCGGCTGCCGGCTGGCGCTCCCCGGAATTGTACAAATCCGTTGCTCTTGCAACTACTCAAAAGAACACACTTAAAAAATGTTGGTACCTAACAATTTTTGTAAGTTATTTTCTTTTTTCAATTATATTATAGCATACAAAAACCGCTTGTCAATAGGTTTTTATAAAAAATTTTAAAAATTTCTAAAAAATTATTTTTCCGCCGCGGCAATTAAAAAGCGCCGTGACAAAAAATCGTTTGCAATTTTATAATAAAGTGATATAATTCTTTTATTCACTTCAGAGAGATGATAACATGTTTGAAGGTAATTCCGTTCTGGGATTTGTTGCGGTACTCGCAATAATACTTTTAACGAGCAAGCTCTTGGGGCTTCTTTTCAGAAAGGCGGGGCTTCCTCAGGTGCTCGGCTTCATAATCGCGGGAATTTTGGTGGGACCGGCTATCTTCGGGGATCTGTGCGGCTTCAGCCTCATCGGCTTCGACGGCGGGGACTATAAGTGCCTTTTGTCGCTTCCCAAAAGCAGCGAACTCTCGGGCGCGCTGTCCGCGATGTTCGGCAAGGATATAGACGCTGCGAACGCCCTCGATATCTTCGCAAAGATAGGCGTATTGCTTTTAATGTTTTCCACGGGGCTCGAGACCAATTTAAAGGAGCTTAAGAGCACCGGACCCGCCGCAATTCTCGTGGCGTGCGCGGGCGTAGCTCTGCCCATGCTGTTCGGCTTTGCCGTATCGATGCCTTTCGGGAATATCGGTTTGGGCTTTGCCGCGGGCGCAAATATCTACCGTTCGGTATTTATAGGCACCATCTTAACGGCTACCAGCGTCGCCATAACCGTTTCGGTTTTAAAGGAACTCGGCAAGATCCGCACGAAACTCGGCACGACCATAGTTTCCGCCGCCATCATAGACGACGTTATAGGCATAGTGCTCCTGTCCATAGTTACGGGCATAGCCAAGGCGGGCGGCGCGCAGGAGTACGCCAACGGCTTCGAGTGGTTCAAGGGTCAGATCTACGGCACTATAATTATGATAATCTGCTTCTTCGTCTTTGCCATAGTTGCGGGCATAGGCATACACTATGTGTTCTGCTGGCTGGAGAAGAAGAGAGCCACGACCCACCGTATCCCCATATTTTCGCTTGCCGTTTGCTTTTTATATAGCTGGATAGCCGAGGAGGTGTTCGGCGTAGCCGACATTACGGGCGCGTTTTTAGCGGGCGTGGTGCTCTCCACAGCCCACCGTGCGAGCGCCTATGCCGATACAAAGATAGAGGTCTGCACCTATACTATCTTTGCGCCCGTGTTCTTTGCCAACATAGGCATAACCTCGATATCGTTCGTGGGTCTCGACCCTACAATATTGCTCTTCGCGCTGCTTGCGGTCATAGCGGGGCTCGCGGGCAAGGTCATTGGCTGCGGCGCGGTCTGCAAGGCGTTTAAATACAGCTGGCGCGAGAGCGCGATTGGCGGAGTGGGAATGATGGCGCGCGGCGAGGTCGCTCTTATAGTCACCGCCACGGTCACGAGCTCTGCGCTCGGCGCAAACGCGCTGCCCCCGCAATTCATGATAATGACGGTGCTCCTCATTCTGGTATCATCCATACTCACGCCCGTGCTCTTAAAGGTGTTGTACAGGGAGCCGAAGAGCACGCCCGAGAACCCGAGGCGCTACGGTCCGCACGGCGACGAGAGCGCACCCGAATTTCCCGAGCAGGTGGACTAAGCGGCAAAAACCCGCGTACGTGTTGAGTTTTCCGCATTATTAAAAGCTAAAAACAATCGAAGCCGCCGCGGCAACAATGCCGCGGCGGCTTCGGTATTCACCGAAAAAAATTCATTTTTAATGACGTAAATTTATCTGGAGAGGATCCAGTTCTTCACGTCCTCCCGTTCTATCGGAACAATGTTTTCAACGGGGTATTTGGATTTAGGTCCGCCGAAGGTATAAATAAAATATCTCCCGTCGGTCGTAATATATAAGGTCTCTTCATAGCCGCAAGGATCGCCGGGGACGCCGTAAGTGAATTTTTTGTCGATAGTGGAACACGCGGTGTCATAAAGAACTCCGCCGATATTCTTGCACATGCTTACATTTCTCCCCAATTTTTTATTGTAATAATTTTATCACCGTGTCCCGCGGCTGTCAAATTAATACATTTTGTTGAATAATTTATAAATCTAATGTTAAAAACTTTAAATTAATGTTAAAAACTAAAAAACGCCAAAGTCAAGCACATGCGCTTGACAAAGCCGTTCAAGGGCGGTACAATGTAAAGCAATAAAGCTTTACAACCATGAATAAATTGCAGTTTATGCGCCTGTGGGACGCGTATTCGGGGCTCTTGACCCCCACCCAGCAGGAGATAACAAATTTATATTTCAACTACGATCTCACTATATCCGAAATCGCCGGCCAGAAGGGCGTTTCACGTCAGGCTGTGTCGGAGTGCCTTGCGGGCTGCAAAAAGCAACTCGGTGAGTATGAACAAAAGCTGAAGCTTGTTGAAAGCAGCATAAAATACGGGCTCGAGGTAAGCTTTATGCTCACGGATATAACCCGCTGGGCGGAGAACTTCGGGGCGGCGCATCCCGAATATAGCGTGGATATACAGGATCTTTTAAATATTTTGGACGGCGATTATTCAGCCGCCGCGCAGGAGGCTTGGGAAAAGCCCGAGGTGCGTGCGGTTTACAACGAGGCTTCCGCCGCAGACGGCGCGGAGTGCGATTGAGGGGGGGGACATATGGCGTTATTTGCCTCTTTATCCGAAAGATTAAACCATATATTTTCTAAGCTGACAAAGCGCGGCAGACTGACCGAGCTTGAAATAAAAACGGCTATGCGCGAGGTGCGCGTTGCGCTTTTGGAGGCCGACGTCAACATACAGGTCGCAAAAAAGTTCTGCGCCGACGTCTCCGAGAAGGCTGTGGGGCAGGAAATTCTGAAGTCCCTCAACCCCGCGCAGCAAGTAATAAAGATAGTCAACGAAGAGCTCATCGCGCTTATGGGCTCGCAGAACCAGAAGCTCAATATCGCCCCCAAGCCGCCCACGGTCATAATGATGTGCGGGCTTCAGGGCGCGGGCAAGACCACGCTTTGCGGAAAGCTTGCCATACTTTTGAAAAAGAGCGGCAAAAAGCCCCTTTTGGTGGCGGGGGACATATACAGACCGGCCGCCATAAACCAGCTCAAGGTAGTGGGCAGAAACGCGGGGGCTGAGGTGTTCGAAAAGGGAACGCAGAGCCCCGTGAAAACGGCAAAAGAGGCGGTGGAATACGCCCGTTCTATGGGCTTTGACACCGTTATAATAGATACCGCGGGCAGGCTCGAGATCGACGAGCCGCTTATGCGGGAGCTCGAGGACATAAAGAACGCCGTTGACGTCGCCGAGATACTTCTCACCGTGGACAGTATGATGGGTCAGGTGGCAGTGAACGTTGCAAGGACCTTCAACGAGCGGCTGGAGATAACTGGCATAGTTTTGACCAAGCTCGACGGCGACACCCGCGGCGGAGCCTGCCTGTCTATCAAGGCGGTCACGGGCAAGCCCATAAAGCTTATCGGCGTGGGCGAAAAGCTGACCGATTTAGAACCGTTCTATCCCGACAGAATGGCGTCGCGTATTCTCGGCATGGGCGACGTTTTAACGCTCATCGAAAAGGCGCAGGAGGCGGTGACCGAGGAACAGGCTAAGGTCATGCAGAAAAAGATGCTCGAAAACACCTTCACATTGGAGGATTATCTCACACAGTTCGAGAGCATGAAGAAGATGGGCGGCGCGCAGGCCGTGCTTTCGATGATGCCCGGCGCAATGGGCAAGAAGATACGCCCCGAGGATATCGACGAAAAGAGGATGGACCGCACAAAGGCGATAATTCTTTCAATGACGCCGCGTGAGCGCGTCGAGCCGGCGATCATAAATTCCTCCCGCAAAAAGCGCATAGCCGCGGGCTCGGGCACGAGCGTGCAGGAGATAAACCAGCTTTTAAAGCAGTTTGAGCAGGCTAAGCAGTTGATGAAGCAGTTGAAGAGCGGCAGACGTCGTTTTTAGCTAACGCGGCGGCGTGATAAACTTCGTTGTTCACAAAAATCTCGGGCGGTTGCGCGCCCTGCGCCCGAACGAAGTGACGGTTTGCGCACTTTATTGTAAATATTTCAGATAATAAGGCGCAAATTTTTCGTGAGTTTGAGGGGCTCCTTCTCACACGGCGTAAGGACAACGCCGTGTTCGGGCACCGTTCGCGCGGGACGTATGCGCTCGCTCATCTTGCTCGGCACGCACAGCGCACTGTGCTGTGCTATGAAATGCCTCGCTCCGCCCCACTTGCCGCGATAATAAGGGCGCACGAATTATATAATCGCGGCAATTCACCCCGCCGAGGCGAAAGTATTCGCAAATTGGGTCTTGCTGCGCACGCGAGCGTTAGCGACGCTTTGCACACCGCATTATAAAAAATTCTATAATAAGGTGCAAAAAGCGTGGTTTTGCTTGCAACATTATTATTTTAAAATAATTTTGTCTTGCTCGTTTCTAACCCGTTGCATCTCCCGAGCGTTGTGTATAAGCGTCGTTCTGCTGTGTTGCGCTGCGGCAACTTTCAGTCATTTATGTTTAAGTAAACTCCTTCAAGTTTCCTCGCGCGCCTTGCATAACTCGCTTCTACCCGCCGCTAACTTCGTAATAGCAACTTTTCCTTGGCTTCTTCCCCCTTGGGGGGGGGAAGCTCCCGCGTAGCGGGTGATGGGAGGGGGGGTAATAAAAAGCAAACCACCTCTCCCACCTGTCGACTACGTCGCCACCCTCCCCCGTCGGCGACGGAAGAGGGCACGGGTATTAGGCGGTGCCCGAAGCGAGACTGAGGGGAGTTCTCACACGGCGTAAGGACAACGCCGTGTTCGTCCACAGCTATCGCAATTAAGAAACTTGGATGCAACGTCACGTTGCCCCCCCAATATTATAAAAATATTAATTCATTAACCAAAATAAAAAAATCAATTTACAGGAGTATATAAAAATGGCAGTAAAAATGAGACTTACCAGAATGGGCGACAAAAAGAGCCCCTTCTACCGTATCGTAGTTATCGACTCGCGCAAGGCGCAGTCGGGCGAGTACATCGACAAAGTGGGCTATGTAAACCCTCTCACGACCCCCGCGGAAATCAACATCGACGTTGAAAAAGCCAAGGAGTGGCTTGCAAAGGGCGTTCAACCCACCGAAACGGTTAAAAGCTATCTCGTAAAAGCGGGCGCAATGGAGCAGAGCAAAAAGCTGTCGGCGCCTAAGACGAATAACAAAAAGAAGAAGGAATAAAACGTAAGCGCGGATATACTTCGCATAACTTTGTTGCCTTTACGTTTTTGCTAAGTCGTGTACGTCTATGTACACTCCTGTCGCAAAAGCCGCAGGCGCCTCGTTCTGCTCGTATCTGCGCACTTACGGCTTGCGCTTGCGTTTGCGCGCATAAGTTTGACTTGTGGTAAAGTAAGCCAAGAACTACCGCAATAAAGAAACTTCGGTCAAGCGTTACGCTTGCTTGCATCTGCGAATTTCAGAGTTGCGTTTGCGCGCATAAGTTTGATGTGCGTTAACGTTAGTCAAGAACTATCGCAATAAAGAAACCTGGGTGCAGCGACACGCTGCAAATACGGCGCAATACTACCCTATTATAATGCGCCAAGGGAGTAAAAAATGGAACTCGATCTCATCAAATACGTTGTCGAGACCTTTGCCGAGAGCAAGGAAGAGATTGAATACAAGGTGGAGGAAAAGGAGCAGTCCGTTGAGGTCACCGTGCTTCTCGCCGCAAGCGACATGGGCAAGGTGATAGGCAAGCAGGGCAAAATAGCAAAGGCCCTGCGCACCCTTGTTGCCGCTTCGACTCCCCGCGGCGGCAAACGCTATTTTGTGGAAATCAAAGAAAAGGCGTAACCCCGTCCGATTTCCCGGTAATAATTAAAAGCCAAAGCCGAAAAAAGAAACCGCATGCAGACGGCTTTTTTCGGCTATCTTTAAATATTTTAAATCATGGATATTTTAACGGTAGCAACGATATTAAAGCCGCAGGGCATACGCGGCGAATTGAAGGTTAAGGTGTATCTGGACTCCGCCGAGGAGCTGAAAAGCATAACACAGGTATATATTTCGGGCGAAAGATATGCCGTTTTGAACGTGCGCGGTTCGGGGGATTTTGCATATGTGTCGCTGCGCGGCGTAGCCGACAGGAACGCCGCCGAACTTCTGCGCGGCAAGGATATGGAGGCTCTCCGCGAGGACTGCCCGCCCCTGCCCGAGGGCAAGTACTATATAGGCGACCTCGAGGGCTGCCGCGTGCTGACCCGCACGGGCGAGGAGATAGGCGTGGTAACTTCCGTGACCAATGCGCGCACCGATATCTTCACGCTCTCCACCCCCAAGGGCGAGGTCAGCTTTGCCGCCGCCGACGGCGTGATCACAGACGTCGATATCCAAAATAAAACCATAACGGTCGACAAAAAGCGCTATAAGGAAGTGTCCGTTTGAAAATCACCATTTTGACCCTTTTCCCCGAGATGTTCTCGCCGTTGAAGGAGAGCATACTCGGCAGGGCGCAGAACAGCGGAAAACTCAATATATCCGTGGTAAACATACGCGACTATGCCGAAAACAAGCACCTTAAGTGCGACGACTATCCCTTCGGCGGAGGCGCTGGAATGGTCATGACGCCCCAGCCGGTCGGCTCGGCCATCGAGGCGGCGGACCCGGAGCATAAGGCGCGCCGCATCTATCTCTCGCCCAAGGGCGCGACCTTCACGCAGGGCAAGGCGTTCGAGCTTTTGAACTATGAACACCTTGTTCTTTTGTGCGGGCATTACGAGGGCATAGATCAGCGGATTATAGAGCTGTACATCGACGAGGAAATATCCATAGGCGACTACGTTCTGACGGGCGGCGAGCTGCCCGCAATGGTCGTCTGCGACTGCGTGGCGCGCTATGTGGAGGGAGTGATTTCCGAGGGTTCGCTCGTGGATGAGAGCTTTGCCTCGGGCGGGCTCGAGTATCCGCAGTACACCCGTCCGGCTGTGTATAAGGGGCTGCCGGTGCCGGAGGTGCTTCTGAACGGCGACCACAAAAAGGTGGACGAGTGGCGGAGGGCGCAGAGCGAAAAGCTCACGCGGGAGCGCCGCCCCGACCTTTTAAAGGGGGATAAATGAAAACTATCCAGTGGTTCCCGGGGCACATGGCAAAGGCTATGCGGATGATGGGCGAAAATCTCTCGCTCGCGGACGGGGTGATCTTCGTGCTCGACGCGCGATGCCCCGCCTCGTCGTTCAACCCGAAGCTCAAGGGGCTTGCGGGCGGCAAACCCGTTTTATACGTTCTCGCAAAGGGCGATCTTGCCGACAGGCAGGCGGACGCGCTTGCGGACATAATCAGAAAAAGCGGCGCGCCCGTGATAAAGACAAACGCCCTGAACAGCGGTTCAAGGCGGGATATTACGGGGGCTATCGGGAAACTGGTTGCCCAAAAGCGCGAAAAAGCGCTGGAGAGGGGCTACAACAGGACGTTCCGCTTTATGGTGGCGGGCGTTCCCAACACCGGCAAATCCACCCTTATAAACCTGCTTGCCGGCAGCCGCCGCGCGGAAACGGGCGACAAAGCGGGCGTGACCCGCGGAAAACAGTGGATACGTGTTGAGAATTTCGAACTCATGGATACTCCGGGCACAATGCCGCCCGCCTTTGAAAACCAGACCTTTGCCGCCCGCCTCGCCTTTGTGGGCAGCATAAACGACGATATCCTCGATCTTGACGACATAGCCCTGCTGCTTTTGGCGGAGCTCTCGCAAAAATATCCCGAACGGCTTTCGGAAAGATACGCAATAGATGGAGGAACTCCCCTCGAAATGCTGGATAAGGTGTGCGAAAAGCGCGGCTTTAAGCTGAGGGGCAACGAATACGACTACGGGCGGGGCGTTCGCGCCGTCTTGGACGATTTCCGCAAGGGCAAGCTCGGCAGGATAACATTGGACGGAGCGGACGATCTCAACGGTCTTGAATTTTAAAAAACTCAATACGTTCCCATAAAAACACCTATGACAGATAAACTCAGATACGAAAAAGATCTCTTGGAAAAGGGATATAAATACATATGCGGCGTGGACGAAGTGGGCAGAGGTCCGCTGGCGGGACCCGTTGTCTGCGCGGCGGTCATAATGCCGCTTAACGATATTATTGAGGGCGTCGACGACAGCAAAAAACTCACCGCAAAAACGCGCGAACGGCTTTCGGCGCAGATACTCAAAACGGCGGTTGCATGCCATATATCCCTTATTGAACCGCAGACGATAGACGAAATAAACATTCTCCAAGCCACGCGGCTATGCATGAAAAACGCCATAGAGGGGCTTGAAATAACCCCCGACTATGTCATAACGGACGGCAACATGAAGCTGGATATAGATATCCCCCAGCGCAGCATAATAAAGGGCGACATGTTCAGCTATACCATAGGCTGCGCCTCTATCGTCGCAAAGGTGTACCGCGACAGGCTGATGGACGAACTTGCCGTAACCTATCCCGACTACAAATTCGAGAGCAACAAGGGCTACGGGACGGCGGCGCACATACAGGCGATAAAGGATCGCGGCGCCTGCCCCGTACACAGAAGAACGTTCATAAAAAATTTCGTCGGCAGGGAGTGAGTCCTATACCTTATATATTATATAAGACCGCGAAAATCCTTTTGTGAAAATTGCGATACACCCATAAAAAACAATTGACAACGGTTTTCGGGTCTGTTATTATAGAACACGACTTCGGGCAGTCCTCTGTCCCCGCGCGGGATAAGAATGTCACGTTTCAGGAGGTAAAGTCATGAAAGGTTTAGTTGAAGCCATTGAAAAAGAGGGCATGAAAAAGGAAGTGCCCGTATTCGGCGTGGGCGACGTGGTCAAGGTCGGCTTCAAGGTCATCGAGGGTACAAAGGAGAGGATCCAGAACTTCGAGGGCGTTGTTATTGCAAAGAAGCACGGCGGCATCCGCGAGAGTTTCACCGTAAGAAGATTGTCCTTCGGCGTAGGCGTGGAAAGAACGTTCCCGCTGCACTCTCCCAAGATCGCCTATATAACCGTCGTCCGTAAGGGCAAGGTAAGAAGGGCTAAGCTCTACTATCTGCGCGGGCTCACCGGCAAGGCGGCAAAAATCAAGGAAGACAAATAATTTTAAAAAAGCTCCCGCTATGCGCGCGGGGGCTTTTTTAAACCCCATAAGAGGAATGACCCATGTTTTCTAAAATACTCAGCTACGCCCTGAACGGACTCGAGGGCGTTGCCGTGGAGATCGAAACGGATATAAACAAGGGCATGGTCAGCTACGATCTTGTAGGTCTGCCAGACGCTGCCGTCAAGGAGAGCAAGGAGAGGGTGCGTTCGGCAATAAAGAACAGCGCGTTCGTATTCCCCATAACCAAGATCACCGTAAATCTTGCCCCCGCGGACATAAAAAAGGAGGGCTCGCAGTACGATCTGCCCATAGCCGTGTCCCTTTTAAAGGCGAGCGACCAGCTCCTCAGCGATACGGACGGCATAGTATTTTTGGGCGAGCTCGCGCTCGACGGCGCGCTCCGTCCCGTAACGGGTATTTTGCCCATACTTATATCCGCCCGCGACAGAGGCTTTAAAAAATTCATAATCCCCGCGGCGAACGCCAACGAGGCGAGCTATATAGACGGGCTCGAGGTTTACGCAATGACCTCGCTGAAACAGGTCGTGGCGTTTCTGAAGGGCGCGGAGCAGCGTCTGCCCGTGGAGCACCGCGGCTACACGGCGGCGCGCGCAAATGCCGCATACGACTACGATATGTCCCTCGTAAAGGGTCAGGCGGTGGCAAAGCGCGCGCTCGAAATAGCGGTAGCGGGCGGTCACAACATACTGTTCGTGGGGCCTCCCGGCTCGGGCAAAACGCTTCTTGCGCGCTGTATCCCCACCATAATGCCCGATATGACCTTCGAGGAGGCGCTGGAGGTCACCAAAATACATTCGGTCGCCGGCGAGCTTTCGGAGGAGGGAATAGTTTCCCTGCGCCCGTTCAGAACTCCCCACCACACGGCAACGACCGTGTCGCTGTGCGGCGGCGGCAACGTGCGGCTCCGCCCGGGCGAGATATCGATGGCGCACAAGGGCGTGCTGTTTTTGGACGAACTGCCCGAGTACTCGCGCCACACGCTCGAGAGCCTGAGGCAGCCGCTCGAGGATAAAAAAATAACGGTGACCCGCGCGGGCGGCACGGTGACATACCCCGCCGACTTCATGCTCTGCGCGGGCATGAACCCCTGCCCCTGCGGCAATTACGGCTCGGCTGTAAGGCAGTGCACCTGCACTCCCTCGCAGATAGCAAAATACAGGGCCAAGATATCCGGTCCGCTCATGGACAGGATAGACATACAGGTAGAGGTGGACGGCGTCAGGTACGACGATCTCGCCGGGGACGCAAGCGCCGAGAGCAGCGCGGCGGTAAAGGAGCGCGTGGAGCGCGCCCGCGCCATACAGCGCGAACGCTTCGCAGACGAAAAGTCGGGCATGATTAACGCCGGAATGGGCGAAAAGCAGATCAAAAAATACTGCCGTCTCTCGCCCGAATGCGAGGCGGTTTTAAAGAGGGCCTACGAGAGCCTGAATCTCTCCGCCCGCGCCCGCACGAGGATAATCAAGGTCGCAAGAACCATTGCCGACCTCGCTTTTTCGGAGGACATTCTCCCCGAGCATATTCTGGAGGCGGCTTCATACAGAAGCTACGAGGCGGAAATAAGATGAACTATACAGCCGTGGAACGGGACCTTATAACGCTCTCGTCCATAACGGAGCTGAACTACAAGGATAAATTCACCGCGCTTTCGGCAATGATGTCGCCCGAGCCGGATATCGGGGCGATACAAAAATCTTTGATTAAAAGATGCGATATCGGCGTATATAATAAAGTAGAGGAGAAGTACTCCAGCCCCGAATTTCGCGGTTACGTGTTCGGCGAGCTTGAAAAGAGGGGCATAGAGTGCGTCACATATTTTTCCGAGGGCTATCCCGAAGCGCTTAAAAAGCTGAAGGATCCGCCCGTCACCCTGTTCTTAAAGGGCAGGCGGGAGCTTTTAAACAACAGATGTTTCTCCATAGTCGGCTCCCGCAGATCCACCTTCTACGCCACGAACGGCGCGTCGACGTTCGCAAGGGAGCTATCGAGGCATTTCACCATAGTTTCGGGCTTTGCCGCGGGCGCCGACAGCGCGGCTCTTGGCGGCGCGGAATACAGGGCGGTTTCGGTGATAGCTTTCGGCTTCGACCACATAGCCTCGCTTCCAAACGCGGCTATGCTGGAAAGGGTTGAGAAAAACGGGCTGCTGCTCTCCGAATATTTTCCCACAGTCGCGCCGCAGACCTATCTGTTCCCCATCCGCAACCGCATAATCGCGGGGCTCTCGGTAGGGACGCTGGTAGTTTCCGCGGGTCTGAAGAGCGGCGCGCTCATCACGGCGGGGCACGCCGTGGCTAACGGCAGGGACGTGTTCGCTTTTCCGTATGCAATGACGGCGGGAGAGGGCGCGGGCTGCAACAATCTCATCCACGACGGCGCCGTGCTGTGCAGGGGCGTGGAGGACGTTCTGGGCTTCTACGGCTTTGCACCGCCGCCCGAAAAAAGGATCGAACTTTCCGAAGAGGAGGCGGCTGTGCTCGAAATAATGAAGGAGGACGGCGAAATATTTATAAACACGCTCTCCCAAAGGTTAGGCACGCCGTCATTCAAGCTGATAGCCGTGCTGTCCTCGCTCGAAATAAAGGGGCTTGTGGCACGGATAGGCGGCAACAGATATACGATAGTATAAGGAACGTATGTTGCATAAAAACGTTTAAGGTAAAAACGGGGCGCTGCATGCCGCAGCGCAAAGGCTTTCATAAAATAACAGACATTACAAGGAGCTTTATGGACTTAATAATAGTGGAGTCGCCTTCCAAGGCAAAGACAATTTCAAAATATTTAAAGGGCAAATACAAGGTGGACGCCTCCGGCGGGCATGTGCGCGACCTGCCCGAAAAATCGCTCGGCGTAAAGATCACGGCGGGCTTCGAGCCCAAATACGAAATAACCCCCTCCAAAAAGGAGGTCATACGCAGGCTGATGCAGGAAGCCAAAAACAGCTCCCACATCTATCTCGCCACCGACCCCGACCGCGAGGGCGAAGCCATAAGCTGGCATCTGCAGACCGTTTTGGGGCTCGACAAGGACGGACTGAACAGAATAGAATTTAACGAAATTTCCCCCACAGCCGTCAAAAACGCCCTTAAAAATCCCCGCAAAATAAATTATAATCTTGTGGACGCGCAGCAGGCGCGCCGCGTGTTAGACAGGCTCGTGGGCTACAAGCTCTCGCCCCTTCTGAACAACCGCATACAGAACGGTCTTTCGGCGGGCAGGGTGCAGTCCGTCGCGCTGCGGCTCATCGTGGACAGGGAGAGGGAGATAAACGCCTTCGTGCCCGAGGAGTACTGGCTTTTGAACGCCGAACTCCGCGACAAGCCGGGCAAATACGCGCCCTTCAAGGCTGTCTACCAGTATAAAAAGAGCGGCAAGAGCATAGGCAGGGAACTCGCCGAGGAGGTTGCGGCAAAAGTCCGCGCGGGCGAGTTCGTGGTGACCAAGGTGAAGAAGGGAGTGGTAAAGCAGCACGCGCCCGCGCCCTTCACAACGTCCTCCCTCCAGCAGGACGCTTCCAACAAATTCGGCATGTCGTCGCCCGAAATAATGCTTGTCGCCCAGCACCTCTACGAGGGCATGGACGTCGGCGGCGACCATATAGCCCTGATAACGTATATAAGGACGGACTCCGTGCGCATCGCAAAAGAAGCGCAGGAGAACGCGCTTGATTTCATAAACAAGAATTACGGCGGGGAATACGTCCCCGCAAAGCCCAACTATTATGCCACCAAAAAGGGCGCGCAGGACGCGCACGAGGCCATACGTCCCATCAATCTTGCCATAACCCCGGCAAGCGTAAAGCCCCATCTCGACAAAAAGCACTACAACGTATATAAGCTCGTCTACGACCGCTTTATAGCTTCGCAGATGGCTGAGGCGCAGTACAATTCCATGCAGGTGGAGGCGGAGAGCGCGGGCTACACCTTCAAGGCGAGCGGCAAGGCAATGATCTTTGCGGGCTACACCGCCGCGTATCAGGATTCGCACGACAAGGAGGACGAGGAGGAGAGTTCAAAGCTGCTGCCTCCCGTGGAGGAGGGCGACAGGCTCGACCTTCTAAAGCTCGACGCCGAGCAGAAGTTCACCCGTCCCCCCTACCGCTATACCGACGCCTCGCTCGTCAGAACGATGGAGGAGAGGGGCATAGGCAGACCCTCCACATACGCCTCCATAATTTCCGTTCTCACAAAGCGCAAATATGTGGTAAAGGACGGCAAGTACATGGTGCCCACCGAGGTGGCTTATAAAATAACCGACATGCTCGTAAAGTATTTCACGGACATAATGGACGTGGGCTTTACGGCCAAGATGGAGGACGACCTCGATAAAATAGAGGACGGCGGCGTGGACTGGCACAAGATAATTTCCGACTTCTATCCCGGGTTTGCCGAGCAGCTCAAAACTGCGTCCACGGACGGCGACGAGGTGACGGACGTTATTTGCTCCAAGTGCGGGAGCCCCATGATAAGGCGTTCGGGAAAGTACGGCAAGTATCTCGCATGCTCCAACTATCCCGCATGCTCCAACATAGTCAGCGAGTCCGAGGCGGAGATCTCGGAGATAAGGTGCCCCAAGTGCGGCTCGAACATGGTGGTAAAGAGCGGCAAATTCGGCAAATTCCTCGCCTGCCCCAACTATCCCGAGTGCTCCTCCATACTGCCCATAGACGCGCAGATAACGGGAGATATATGCCATGAATGCGGCGGCGCAATGGTTTTGAAGCACGGCAAATACGGCAATTATTTAGAGTGCGGCAGGTGCGGCGTAAAGAGGCCGCAGGCTGCTCCCGACGGCAAGGTCCGCGAGGGCGAACGCACGGACGGCAAGTGCCCCGAATGCGGCAAGCCCATGCGGCGCATGCGCTCCAAATCGGGCAAGATATACTTCGGCTGCACCGGCTATCCCGAGTGCAAGTTCCTCAGCTGGGACGTTCCCACGGGCGACAAGTGCCCCAAGTGCGGCAAATATCTCATACGCAAGGGCAATAGCATAAGGTGCTCCTCAAAGGACTGCGACTATTCCGTGCCCCTGCCCGAAGAGAAAGAATGACTGTTAAAGTGATAGGCGCGGGGCTTGCGGGCTCGGAGGCGGCTTACCGCCTCGCAGAGCAGGGCGTAAAGGTGGAGCTCTATGACATAAAGCCGAAGAGCTTCACGCCCGCGCACAAGAGCGAATACTTCGGCGAACTCGTATGCTCCAACTCCTTGAAGGGCAGGGATCCCTATTCCAACGCCTGCGGGCTTTTAAAGGAAGAGATGCGTATACTTGGCTCTCTCACGATGGAGGCGGCTGCAAATTCCGAGGTTCCCGCGGGCGGCGCGCTCGCAGTCGACAGGGACAGGTTCGCAGAATATATAACGCAAAAAATCAAAAGCCATAAAAATATAAGCGTATTCTGCAGGGAGATAACCGAAATTCCCGCAGGCCGGTGCATAGTCGCCACGGGACCTCTCACAACGGATGGGCTTTCACGCAGTATTTCGGGCATATGCGGGGGTCAATTGCATTTCTACGACGCCTCCGCGCCCATAGTCTCGCGGGAGAGCATAGACTTTTCAAAGTGCTTTTCGGGCGACAGATACGGCAAGGGCGGCGACGACTACATAAACTGTCCGCTCACCGAGGAGGAGTACGCGGACTTTGTCGGGGAACTTGTAAACGCCGAAAGGGCCGAATTACACTCCTTTGAAAGGGGCGAGATATTCGAGGGCTGCATGCCCGTCGAGGTCATGGCGGCGCGCGGGAAAGACAGTCTGAGGTTCGCAATGCTCAAGCCCGTGGGCTTGAGGGACGGCTCGGGCAACAAATTCTATGCCGTGCTGCAACTCAGGCGGGAAAACCGCGAGGGCGGCGCGTATAACCTCGTAGGCTTCCAAACCAACCTGAAGTTCAGCGAGCAAAAGAGAGTATTTTCAATGATCCCCGCCCTGAAAAACGCCGAATTTTTGAGGTACGGCGTCATGCACCGCAACACCTTCATAAATTCCCCGCAGTGCCTCAACGCGGATTTCTCCCACAAAGCGCGCCCCGACCTCTTTTTCGCGGGTCAGATAACGGGCGTGGAGGGGTATGTCGAGAGCGCGGCGAGCGGAATACTTGCGGCCATCCACCTCTGTGAAAAGTTGGACGGCAGGGAGCCGTCCATACCTCCCGACACCACTGTATGCGGCGCGCTTTCGGCGCATATTTCGGAGGCAAACGCGGATTTCCAGCCGATGAACGCCAATTTCGGAATTTTGAGACCCGCCGAAAAAACCATAAGAGATAAAAAGCAGCGCTATGAGCATTTGGCCCGCCGCGCTGTACGGGATATAACCGAATATAAGCAAAAACTCAACATGTATTGAGTTTAAGGAGTAAAAATGACAGAATTTCACGCCACAACAATTTGCGCCGTAAAGAGGGACGGCAAAACAGCGATCGCCGGCGACGGACAAGTCACGATGGGCGAGAACGTAATTTTTAAAAACAACGCGCAAAAGGTCCGCAGGATCTACGGCGGCAAGGTTATTTTGGGCTTTGCCGGCTCCGTTTCGGACGCTTTCTCGCTCTCGGAAAAATTCGAGGGCATGCTCAATAAATTCTCGGGCAACCTCATGCGCTCCGCGGTCGAACTCGCCGAACTCTGGCGCTCCGACAAAGCCGCAAGAAAGCTCGAGGCTCTGATGATAGTCGCCGACGCAAGCACTCTTCTGATAGTTTCGGGCACCGGCGAAGTTATCGAGCCGGACGATGGCATAGCGGCTATAGGCAGCGGCGGCAACTATGCTTTGGCGGCCGCGCGCGCCCTCTGCCAGAACACCGACTATTCCGCCGAGGAGATAGCCAAAAAATCGCTTAAGATCGCCAGCGAGATCTGCGTGTTCACAAACGACAACATTAAATGCGAGGTGATATAATGGATCTTTCGCCCAAACAGATAGTACACGAACTCAACCGCCACATCATAGGTCAGGACGAGGCCAAAAAAGCCGTGGCTATAGCGCTCAGAAACCGCTACCGCAGGAGCATGCTCTCCCCCGAACTGCAGGAGGAAATAACCCCCAAGAACATAATAATGAAGGGACCGACGGGCGTGGGCAAAACAGAGATCGCCCGCCGCCTCGCAAAGCTTGTAAAGGCGCCCTTCATAAAGGTCGAAGCGACCAAATACACCGAGGTCGGATATGTGGGCAGGGACGTTGAGTCCATGGTCCGCGACCTCGCCGAGTGCGCCATACGCCTCGTCAAGGAGGAAAAAACGCAGGAGGTCAGCTATAAGGCTACCGCCGTTGCCGAACGCAAGATAGCGAAGGTGCTCGTCGACATGAAAAAGGACGAGCGCGGCGAAACGGCAAAGGAGGTTTTCGAGCAGCAGATAGTAGACGATATCCACGCGGGCAAATACAACAACACCGTGATAGAGATAGAGGTCGCCGACGTGCCCAAGCCCCTCGAGCTTTCGCCGGGCAGCGGCGCGGCTATAGATTTGGGGTCTGTATTCGGCGGGTTTATGCCCAAAAAGACCAAAAAACGCAAAATAACCGTGCGCGAAGCCAAAAATCTTCTCATTGCCGAGGAGGCGGATAAACTTATTGACAGCGACGCGGTCAACGCCGAAGCCATAAGAAGAGCCGAGAACGACGGCATAATCTTCATAGACGAAATAGACAAGATAGCGGGCAAGGGCAACCAGAGCGGGGCGGACGTCTCGCGCGAGGGTGTACAGCGCGACATACTGCCTATCGTCGAGGGCTGCACGGTGATGACGAAGTACGGTCCCATAAAAACTGACTATATCCTCTTTATAGCTGCGGGTGCGTTCCATGTTTCCAAGGTGGAGGATCTCATACCCGAGCTTCAGGGCAGGTTCCCCATACAGGTGGAATTGAAGAGCCTTACAAAGGAGGACTTCGTAAATATTCTTACCCAGCCCGAAACCTCTATCACCAGCCAATATGCGGCGCTGCTCGCCGTTGATAACATAGATTTAAGGTTCACGCCCGACGCCATAGAAAAGATAGCCGAAATCTCCGCGGATATAAATATGACCTCCGAGGATATAGGCGCAAGACGTCTGCACACGGTTATGGAGTATCTCTTGGAGGATATTTCCTACAACGCGGGCGGCAACGATTACCCCGTAATCCCCGTAGAGGTCAACGCAAAGTACGTCGAGGAGCATTTGGCTAATATTGATAAGAACCGCGACCTTAAAAAATACGTATTATAAGCTCCCGCGGCAAGCGCGGATATACTTCGCATAACATTGTCGCGTTTACGTTTTGCTCGGGTAAGGCTAAAGCCTTCGGTGCGACACGTACGTCTGTGTACGCTCCCCGTCGCAAAGCCGCGCGCTCCTCGTTCTGCTTGTATCTGCGCGCTTGCTGACTTCGTAAATGCAATTATCCTTGGCTTCTTCCCCCTTGGGGGGGGAAGCTCCCGCGTAGCGGGTGATGGGAGGGGCGTAAAAAAGCAAATGACTTCTCCCACCCGACGACTACGTCGCCACCCTCCCCCGTCGGCGACGGAAGAGGGCAAGGAAAAGCGGGCGGCTCCCAACCACACGAAAATTTTTCGTGAGTTTGAGGGCGCGTGCCCTCTGCCCGC
>CANQQD010000021.1 GCA_947625865.1 uncultured Clostridia bacterium | reverse complement strand
AAACGCGCTCCGTTGCGGCTCCTCTTTCGCAAAAATCAACGATTTTTGCGAACTATTTTTTATCCTGTAATTTAAGCGATGCCTGCAACGGTTGGGATAACTCCCGAAAAAAAATTATTGCAAACTTCGCTTTGAGCTATTTTGGCAAAGCCAAAACAGCAAACGCGCTCCGTTGCGGCTCCTCTTTCGCAAAAATCAACGATTTTTGCGAACTATTTTTTATCCTGTAATTTAAGCTATGCCTGCAACGGTTGGGATAACTCCCGAAAAACTCATTGCAAACTTCGCTTTGAGCTATTTTGGCAAAGCCAAAACGGCGTACAACAAAAATATTTTATCAAACGGCAAAAATATTGTCAAATGATTTTATCAAGTAGACCTATCATATTTAGCGGTTCAAAATTTTTGAAAAAATTGTGTAACTTTTTTGAACGCCGCTGTTTAATTGCCCGCCAAATGCTTTATATTATTATTGTAACGGCGGTAAAAGCCGCCCAAAACCAACCAAACAGACGGACAATTTAAAAAATCATGTCAAAAAAGAACGATAAAAAGGAAATAAAGGAAGAGGAAGCCGTTGAAGCGCAGCCCGCGGATACAGCCGAAGCTTCCGTAAAGGAGCCCGAAAAAAAGGAGCCCACCGAGCTTGAAAAGGCGCAGGCGGCGGCAGAGGATTACAAGCGCAAGTGGTATTCCGTTTCCGCCGAGTATGATAACTTCCGCAAGCGCAACGCCTTGTCGGTTGCGAACGCCTACCGCGACGGCGCTGCCGAAGCCGTTTTGAAACTCCTGCCCGTTGCCGATAACTTCGGATACGCCTTAGACTCCGCGCAGGACGAAAAGACGAGGGCGGGCATTGATAAAATAATAAAGAACTTCGCAACCATTCTTTCCTCCCTCGGCATAGAGGAAATAAAGCTCGCCCCAGGCGACAAATTCGACGAAAGTATTGCCGAGGCGGTCATGAACGCACCGTGCGGTGAGGGCGAAGAGCCGAACACCGTGAAGTACGTTCTCAAAAAAGGTTACAGATCGGGCGACAAGGTGATACGGTTTGCGCAGGTTTCCGTAACCGTTTGAGTCAATATAAGAGATATAAGGAGAATATAATTATGGGAAAGGTAATAGGAATAGATTTAGGCACTACCAATTCGTGCGTGGCGGTGATGGAGGGCGGCGAACCCGTTGTCATTGCCAACAGCGAGGGCAACAGAACTACCCCCTCGGTCGTATCGTTTAAGGCGGACGGCTCGAGAATAGTAGGTCAGGCGGCAAAGCGTCTGGCGATCGCCCAGCCCGATAAAACGGTCATATCCATAAAGCGCCATATGGGCGAGGCTTATAAAGTAAATATAGAAAAGGGCTATTCGCCGCAGGAAATTTCGGCGATGATCCTCTCCAAGCTGAAGACGGACGCCGAAAGCTATCTCGGCTCCAAGGTGACGGACGCCGTCATAACCTGCCCCGCATACTTCAACGACTCCCAGCGTCAGGCAACCAAGGACGCGGGCAAGATCGCGGGACTCAATGTCCTCCGTATCATAAACGAGCCTACGGCGGCTGCGCTTGCATACGGTCTCGATAAGCAGGAGGGCAGCCAGAAGGTCATGATCTACGATCTGGGCGGCGGCACGTTCGATGTATCCATTCTCGAGATCGGCGACGGCGTGTTCGAGGTGCTCGCCACCAACGGCGACACCCATCTCGGCGGCGACGACTTCGACAACAAGATCATCGATTATCTTGTGGAGACATTCAAGAGCAATACGGGCGTCGATCTTTCCAGGGATAAAATGGCAATGCAGAGGCTCAAGGAAGCTGCGGAAAAGGCAAAAATCGAGCTCTCCGGCATGACCACAACCAACATAAACCTGCCCTTCATAACGGTAGTCGACGGCGCTCCCCAGCACCTCGACGTTGACCTCTCCAGACAGAAGTTCGACTCTCTCACGGCAGACCTTGTGGAGCGCACTGTCGAGCCCATGAAAAAGGCTATGGCGGACGCCGGTCTGAGCTATTCGGATATCGCAAAGGTCATAATGGTAGGCGGCTCCACCAGAGTTCCCGCCGTATATGACAAAGTGAAGAGCATCACGGGCAAGGAGCCCTTCAAGGGCATCAACCCCGACGAGTGCGTGGCAATAGGCGCGGCAATACAGGGCGGCGTTTTGTCGGGCGAGGTCAAGGACGTTCTTCTTCTGGACGTAATGCCCTTAACGCTCGGCATCGAAACGCTGGGCGGCGTATCCACTCCGCTCATCGAAAGGAACACCACAATTCCCGTAAAGAAGAGCCAGGTATTCTCCACGGCTGCCGATAACCAGCCGGGCGTTGAAATAAACGTATTGCAGGGCGAAAGAAAATTTGCCCGCGACAATAAATCCCTCGGCAGATTCATGCTCACCGATATACCTCCCGCACCCCGCGGAGTGCCCCAGATCGAGGTTACCTTCGACGTAGACGCGAACGGTATAGTCAACGTAACGGCAAAGGATCTCGGCACGGGCAAGAGCACGAACATCACCATCACGGCTTCCACAAACCTCTCCGAAGAGGATATCGACAAGGCTGTCAAGGACGCCGAAAAATACGCCGAAGAGGACAAAAAGCGTAAAGAGGCGGTCGATAACAAAAACAACCTCGAGGGCATGATAGACAGCCTCGAAAAGACTGTCAAGGAGGCGGGCGACAAACTCTCCGACGACGACAAAAAGACCGTAGAGGACGCCATCGCCAAGGCAAAGAGCGAGCTTGAATCGGGCGACAACGACAGGATCAAGGCTGCAACGGAAGCCCTCGCCAAGGACATTCAGCCCGTGATAGCCAAGATGTACCAGCAAACGCAGGGCGGCAACCCCGGCAACGGCGGCAACCCCGGTAACGGCGGCAACCCCGGCGCGAACAACGGCGGCGACGAGTTCATCTAAACAATAAAAAATCAAAGACAAGGGGTGTTAAATGTAACACCCCTTGAACAAGTTATATAAATCGGTATTTTTATGGCAGACAAAAAGAATTACTACGATATCCTCGGCGTTTCCAAGACGGCAACGCAGGATGAGATAAAATCGGCGTACAGAAAGCTTGCAAAGCAGTATCACCCCGACTTTCATCCGGGCGACGCGGCTGCCGCAGAGAAATTCAAGGAGATAAACGAGGCGCACGAAACGCTCTCGGACGAAGGCAAGCGCAAGCAGTACGACTACGAGCTCGAGCACCCCGGCATGAGCGGCAATCCTTTCGGCGGAAGCGGCTTCAGCGGCTTCGGCGGCGGTTTCGGCGGCATTGAGGATATAATAAACACCATGTTCGGCGGTGGCTTCGGCGGCGCAAGACAGTCGGCAACGCCCCGTGGCGACGATATCCAGCAGACGGTCACGCTCTCGTTCTTAGACGCTATAAAGGGCTGTACTAAGACGATACGCTATATGCGCAACGAGCCGTGCGCGGCGTGCTCCGGCACGGGCGCGAAGGGCGGCACGGCGTTCCAGAAGTGCCCCCGCTGCGGCGGCAACGGCAAGGTGAAGTACCAGCAGGATACTATCTTCGGCAGGACCATACAGGTTGGCGTCTGTCCCGACTGCAACGGCACGGGCAAGAAGATCACCGAAAAATGCCCCGACTGCAAGGGCAAGGGCTTCATCCGCAACGAAACGGTGGTGACAGTCAATATTCCCGCGGGCGTCGACACGGTAAACCAGATAAGACGGCGCGGCTTCGGTCAGGCTGCGGGCAACGGCGGCGAGAACGGCGATCTATACATCAATTTCCGCATCGAGCCCCACAAAATGCTCCGCCGCGACGGCAGCGACCTGTATGTGACTGTGCCCATCTCCTATAAGACGGCGGTGCTTGGCGGCAAAATACAGGTGCCCGGTATAGACGACACGCTGGAACTTGCCATTCCCGCCGGCACGGCTTCGGGCACGAGGTTTACAATGCGCGGCAAGGGCGTGCGCACGGTGAACAACGGCACGGGCAATCTGTATGTGACGGTGGAGATAGACATTCCTGCCCGTCTCACCCGCGAGCAAACTAAAAAATTGCAGGATTACGAGGACGAGATACCCTTGAAGTCCTGCGACAACATGCAGCGGTATGCAAACAATCTTTCGGCAGTTTACGGAAAAAAAGTAGATAAGCAGTGAATAGGGGAGGGCTTTGCCCTCCCCTATTCACTGGCTCCCGCGGCAAGCGCGGATATACGTCGCATAACATTGTTGCCTTTGCGTTTTGCTCGGGTAAGGCTAAAGCCTTCGGTGCGACACGTACTTCTGTGTACGCTTCCCGTCGCAAAGCCGCAGGCGCCTCGTTCTGCTCGTATCTGCGCACTTGCAGACTTCGTAATAACAGCTCCCGTAAAAGCACCCCCCAACCGTGGCGCCCTTCGCTTGCGAGGGGAGCTGTCGAGCAAAGCGAGACTGAGGGGAGTGTAAATAATTTAACCGCCCATTAAGCCTTGTCATTTTGCGCGAGGGCTTTGCCCGACGCCCTGCCGAGGGTTCCCGTTTACGGGAAACGGCAGAGCGATATGAGACGCGCTTGCGCGCGACCGAGCGAAATAATCCCCTCGTGGACTGGTCGAGGCTGTTTGAAACGCCAAACCAAAAGTCGCTACGCGACAGATTCTTCGTCGGGCGTTGCCGTTTCCTCTGCCGTTTCCCCAAGGGAACCCTCGGCAGGGCGTAACGCTTACGCGTTCGGTACGACGCTAACGCTCGCGCAGAATGACAGATGGGCGGTGTGCACCCCGACCTTGCCCTGAAAGGGCGGGTGGGAGCAACCAATTCACAGTATACAGAAAGCGGCGCGCCATTCGGCGCGCCGCTATGCTTGATTTGCGTAAAAGAAAGTTAAGTGCAAACGCAATAAAGAAACTAAGGTAAAGCGATACGCTTGCGGCGACACGCTGCTTGATTTGTATAAACCCACTTCTGATAATCTTCACCGCAACATTTTGCGGAGCAAAATATTTCACATCGGCGCAGCCGATATTTAACATGCGCAGCATATTTCGCACGGGCGCAGCGAGTATTTAACACGAGCAAAGCGAGTTTTTTATGCAGCTTCCCTGCATAAAAGGCAAATGTGGATAACTTTTTGGAACCTATAGTCGAAAAAACGCCTGTTTTGGCTAAAAAACGCGTGTTCCGCAAAGGCTGTGGATAAATTGTGGAAAACTTTTTTGCATATTTATTATTTTGCCCGTCGGTGAATAAATTTTGTTGACAACTTTTTGTGGATAAACCGCTTGAAAATGCCCGAACGTATGCGTTTTTCCGCAGTTATCCACAACCCGAACGGCTGTTTATTCTATATTATATGCGCCTCATTTATTCCTTATGATCACTTTGCCCACGCACTTATAGCCCGTGACGTCGTCGATTATTTCGCCCACGCCGTCGCAGATTATAGTTCCCCCGAGGGGGCTGCGGACGGATACGATTTCACCCTTTATGTCGGCTTCGATCTCCGAAAGTTCGAACGCTCTGTCGCAGTTCTCGGTGCGGCAATTTATAAGCCTCAGGCTCTTGCAGTAACACAGCGGCTGCGTGCCGTCTATAAGGCAGTCCGTGAGCGTAAGGCTCTCCGAATACCACGCAAGGTATTCCCCGCGGAATATGCAGTTCTTTGCAGTCACGTTCTTTGCGTGCCACAGGCAGTCCTTCGAGGTTATTTCGCAATTTTCCAAGGTTATGTTCTCGGCGTATTGCATCGGATATTTGCCGTCGAGCTTAGTGTTTTTTATCGTTATATTTTTGCTGCCCAAAAGGAAGTACTCCGAGAGCACCTCCGAGTCCCGCATGTAAAATCCGTCGCAGTGCCAGCCAGCTTCGAACGAGGAGAGCGTGCAACCCTCAACGGTCGTGTCCGTGCACTCGCGGAAAACCTTTATCCCGCCCAGACTGCAGCCTGTAAATTTGCCGTGCTTCCCATACCACACGGCGGCGCGTGCGTTCACGTCCATCGTGCAGCCCTCCACAACGTACGTCGTGGCGTGCCAGAGCGGATATCTGAGCGAGAATTTACAATTTTTCACGGCGATATTACGGCACTCCTTAAGCGCGGATTCCCCGTCCGCGGGTCCCGCAAACACACAGCCGGAGATCTCAGTATCGCTCAGGTTATAGAGCGCTCTCTCGCCGTCAAGCGTCATATTGGCAACGACATCGGCATATTTCATAATTTAATTATATCACCGCAATGTTCTCCGGTCAACTCATTTTTTACTCTCCCGCGGTTGACTTAGCCGTCGGGCAGTGCTAAAATATTTCAGGAAGGCAGAAATGAAGGTGCATTATGAAGGAAAAGATCGTCGCGTGGATAAGAGACTATTTCGAAAAGAACGGCAAGGGCTGTAAGGCTGTTATAGGTCTTTCGGGCGGCAAGGATTCGTCCGTGTGCGCCGCGCTCCTTAAAGAGGCGCTCGGCAAGGACAGGGTAGTGGGCGTTCTGATGCCTCAGGGAGTCCAGCACGATATCGACGTTTCCCGCGCCGTAGCCGACTTCCTCGGCATAGAGCGCTATGAAATAAATATAGGCGGGATATACGATTCGCTCGTCTCCGCTTTCACTTCGTCCGGCAGGGCGACGGCGGAGGAGATAAGCTCGAATAAGGTTTTCTATTCGAATACCCCCGCGAGGATAAGGATGAGCGTTTTATACGGCGTCTCCGCGCTCGTCGGCGGCAGGGTGGCAAACACCTGCAACAGGTCGGAGGACTACGTCGGTTATTCCACTAAATTCGGCGACGCGGCGGGCGATTTCAGCCCTCTCAGCGATCTTCTCGTCTGCGAGGTCAAGGCTCTCGGCTATGAACTCGGGCTTCCCGCAAGGTTCATAGAAAAAACTCCCGAGGACGGGCTTTCGGGCAAATCCGACGAGGAAAACATGGGCTTCACCTATGCCGTCCTCGACAGATATATCCAAACGGGCGAAATAGAGGATAAGGCGGTAAAGGAGAAGATCGACAGGCTCCACGCCGCAAATTTGCATAAGCTGCTGCCGATGCCCGCATTTAAGAGATGATCAGCGGTTGACTTTTGGTTTTTTTGTCTATATAATATAAGTATCTACAGGAGGTAAATATGGGATTCGGAGATTGGATATTTCTTGCCGTACTCGTGGGCTTGGTCGCGCTCGGCGCCATGCTGGGCTTCGGTAAGGTTCTCAAATTCATAACCGGCGGCATAGTCGGCATATTGATTTCGTTTATTCTCTGCTATTGTTTCGGGGGCTTGATTTTGGAGCTTCCGTTCGTTCACAACATGCTCGCGGATCTTGCCGCGCACTGGGCGGGCGTAGACTGGCTCAACGCCATACATCTTGAAATTATAATTTACTACATCGTGCTTTTCCTGATAACGTTCGTGCTACGTATCATAATCGTCCGCATACTTAAGGGCATTATGGAGACGGACGTTATAGTGATGCGAGTATTGAACAAGGTGTTCGGCGCGGTGCTGATGGTCTTTTTAGGCTTTTTGCTGATGGGTCTGATATTCCAGATCATCGGCTGGATAGGCGGCTCTACCGAATGGGGATTCTACCGCGCTCTCGCTTTAAACGCCAACGCGATCGTCCGTCCTCTGTACGAGTGGAACCCCATGAAGAGCCTTACGCAGTTCGTAGCTTACGGATTCCGTTTTCAGATTGATTAGATAATGTTTTAAAAAATTCACATGCGGGAGGCAACATAACGGTTGCCTCCCGCATATATTTATATATATGGAAGTCGTTTTTTCCGAGCTCAAACAAAAGGAAGTAATAAGCATAACCGACGGCAAGCATTTAGGCAAGGTGTGCGATCTTACCTTTACCTTTCCCGAGGGTAAGATCACGGGCTTTACCGTCACGGGCTGCAAGGGCTTCAAATTCACCAAACAGGAGGTGTTCTTGCCCTTGAAGTGCATAGTGAAGATAGGGGAGGACGCAGTGCTCGTAAACAGCGAAGCTCCGCCGCCCCCGCCGAACGGCAATTATCGTCCCGGCTGCCCGCCGCCCCCGCCGCCTTGTCCGCCGCCCCCGCCGCAGTCGCGGTGCAGTCTCGACGAGTACGAGTAGCTTAAAATATATTTTCCAGCCTTATGCTGTACGCGCCGGGTAGGTTTTTGCTTATTTCCTTCAGCACCTCGAGCTTGCCCAAGGCCTCCTCGTATCTGCTGTAATAGATCAGCCCGCACGCCTCGCTGAGCCAATAGTCTATATATGAAATATCGTTGTGCGGCAGGAATATCTGCAATTTTTCCTTTCTGTCGTTCCACAGCGTCCTTACGGCAAACCCGTCCTCGCGGTTTGCCGTTTTGTTTTCCACCTTTTCGTAGAGCGTTTCCACAGCCTCGGAAAAGTCCCCGAACTGTTTTACCACAAACCACTCGGTAAACACGAACAGCCCGAGGCACAACAGCGCCGCCGCCAGCGTATATAATATCGCCTTTACCATTTGCCGTTCACCCCGATGGATAGAATTTTATATTTTTCGCCTGTTTTCTGGAAGTACACCCTGCCTTCGCCGTTCACCGTCATGGCTGCAACGTCCTTAAGCCTTGCGTTCTGTTCCTTCAAAAAATCGTTCAGCTTTTCCTTTGTCAGCCCGCAGCGGGCGAGATTTTTTTCGTCGGCTTTTCCCAGATCTATCAGAGTCAGCGGCAGGGAGGCAGAGGCGGTCTGTTCCTTTGCCATAGCCGAAAAGGAGCCGTTCGCCTCATACAGCCCGTAATAAACGTCGTCCAGATTGAAGTAGCCCGCAGAGCGCATGCTCTCCACAAGGTCGCCGACGTTCAGATTGTTTTTTTTCAGTTGGAACACGTCTATCCCGTCGCGGTTTATCACTACCGACGGCTTGCCCGAGATCACGTTTTTCAAGGGCTTGAACCACATGTTCAGAAGCCATACTATCTGGTGCAGGATAAAGATCGCCACAACCGCCACAATGCCGTATAACAGCGGAACGGAGGAGTCTGCCATCGGTATGCACGCCAGCTCGGCGATCAGCAGGGTTATAACGAACTCGAAGGGCTGCATCTCGCCTATCTGGCTCTTGCCCATCAGCCTCATAATGACCAGAAGCGTGATAAATATAATAGAAGTGCGTATGAGTACAAGTGCCATTTTATAGTTAGTATTGCCAAAATATATTACAATATTCTTGATTTATCGGGGGCGTTGTGCTATAATTCGTGTAAATTCGGGGGAGCAAAAGGGTGGACGTATTTTCCCGCGTCGAAGCGCTGAATAAAAAAGGAATGATATTCGGGACAGGTGTCACCCGCGCCCTTTTAAACAAGCTGGGCTCACCCGACGATAAGCTGAAAATAATCCATATCGCCGGCACCAACGGCAAGGGCTCGACGGCTGAATATATCTCGCAAATACTCATAGCCGCAGGCAAGCGCGTAGGCACGTTCACCTCGCCCATGGTCGAAAGCCTTTCGGATATGTACAGGACGGACGGCGCGCCGATGGCTGAGGAAAAGCTTGCAGTTTATCTGGAAGCGGCGGAAGCCGCGGCAGCGGGCGGCGCCACCGCCTTCGAGGTGCAGACGGCGGCGGCTTTTTTGGCATTTTTTAAGGAGGGCTGCGAGTACGCCGTCATCGAGTGCGGTTTGGGCGGCAGGCTCGACGCCACAAACGCCGTAAACAAAAAGGAGATCGCCGTCATAACCTCCATAGGACTGGAGCACACGGCGGTGCTCGGAAACACCTTAAACTCGATATGTTCCCACAAATCGGGCATAATAAAGAACTGTCCCGCCGTTGTCTGCGCCCTGCAGGAGGAGGAAGTAAGGGACTACTTCGAAGCCCTCGGCGCAATTTTCGCGGACAGACAGTTCAAAATACTTTCAACGGACTTTAACGGCGCCCGCTTTACATACGGCGGCGGCGAGTACTTCACTCCCGCGTACGGGCGCGAGCAGGCGTACGACGCCGCCACGGCTATAGAGACCGCGGCGCAGCTCAAAATAGATAAAAACGCAATACAGGTAGGCATTTCCCGCTTTAATATAGAGGGCAGATTGCAAATTTTACAAAAAAACGGCAACACCTATATATTGGACGGCGGGCATAACCCCTCGGGAATAAAGCCCCTGTGCGCCCTTCTCTCACGGTTTGATAAGCGGGACGTGACCATAATCTACGGCAGTCTCTCGGACAAGGACGTCCCGGGCAATCTCCGCCTTTTGGGCGGCTGTGCCGGGCGCGTTGTCGCAGTAAAGCCGGACAGCCCGCGGGCTATGGATCTGAATGAAATACTCAACATATGCAGGCAATATTTCAGGCACGCCGCGCCGTCGGGGAGTGTTACGCAGGCGCTTGAGGGCGCAGGCGGCGTCGTGGTTGTCTGCGGTTCGTTCACACTTTTAAAGGAGGCTCTGAGTTGGATAAGGAAAAGGTAGCGGAGGCGGTAAAAAGCCTCCTTATAGCCCTCGGCGAGGACGTCGGATCCGAGGGATTGAGGGACACGCCGAGGCGTGTGGCCGAAGCGTATGCCGAGCTCTTGTCGGGTGAAGGCAAAACGGCGGAGGAGCACCTTGCGCGCACCTTTAAAAGCGACGGCGGCGAGATGGTAATAGAGAGGGATATCGACTTTTCCTCCACCTGCGAGCACCATCTGATGCCCTTCTTCGGAAAAATAACCATAGCTTATATCCCGGACGGCAAGGTCGTGGGTATATCCAAACTTGCCCGCACGGTGGAAGTATTTTCGAAGCGCCTGCAGATACAGGAGCGCCTCACAAGCCAGATAGCCGAAGAGATAATGCGCTGCCTGAAGCCGAAGGGCGTTATGGTCATATGCGAAGCCGAGCACACCTGCATGACTTGCCGCGGCGTCAAAAAGCCGGGCACAAAAACGGTGACCTACGCCGTTTCGGGCGATTTTTCCAAGGAAAAGCGGGACGAGGTATTCAAGCTTCTGAAATGATAATAGGCTCAAGGGAATTTAAAGACGGCACATACGTGATGGCTATAATAAATCTCACGCCCGACAGCTTCTACGCCCCCAGCCGCAAAACGCGGGACAACATATTATATGCCGTGGAAAAGGCGGTGCGGGAGGGCGCGTCGGTCATAGATATAGGCGCGCAATCCACACGCCCGGGCTATGAGGAAGTAAGCGCGGAGGAGGAGATCTCGCGCTTTTATTCTCCTCTTCTCGATATCAGGCGGAATTTCGATATTCCCGTCTCGGTGGACACCTATTATGCCTCGGCGGCGCGCGCAGCTTTGGAGTGCGGCGCGGACATGATAAACGACGTTTGGGGGCTAACCCATGACGCGGATATGGCACGGGTGATAGCGGACAGCAACGCCTCGGTGTGCATAATGCACAACTCAAAAACTCCCGTAAAAGGCGATTTATGGGAGAACGTGTTGAGTTTTTTAAAAAAATCTATCGGCGTCGCTCTCGCGGCGGGCGTCGATAAAAATAAAATTATAGTGGACGGCGGCATAGGCTTTGCCAAATCGCGGGAGCAGAACCTCGAGCTTCTGGACGGCTATGAAAAGCTCGGCGCGCTCGGCTATCCGAGTCTTTTGGGCTGCAGCCGCAAGTCGTTGTTCGGCGGATCGCCGGAGGACCGCCTTGCGCCAACTGTGGAAGCGAGCGTAAGGGCTTATAAAAAGGGCGTGCTTTTCGTTCGCGTCCACGACGTGGAGCCCAACGTTCGCGCCATAAGGGAATGTACAGACGCGGGGCAAGCCCCGTCAAACAGGGAGGCTCATCTTGGATAAAATTTTAATACGCGGTCTGGAGGTCACCGCCTGCCACGGCTGCAAGGATTTCGAAAAAACCCACCCCCAGCCCTTCGTTTTCGACGCGGATATCTATTTTGATTTTTCCCGCGCCGCAAAAACCGACGAACTGTCCGACACCGTGAACTACTCTGCGGCAAGCAAAATAATAGCTACCGTCGCGCAGAGCAATTGTTATAACCTCATAGAAAAGCTCGCCTACGAGTGCGCGTACGCCGTGCTGGACGGGACTGAGGCGGAGCGCATAGCCCTGACGGTGTACAAGCCACAGGCGCCCGTAAAGCTCAAATTCGGGACTATGGGCGCGTCTGTGGACGTCAGGCGCACCACCGCCTATCTTTCGCTCGGCTCGAGCGTCGGCGACAGGGAGAAATATTTGCAGGCCGCGCTCGGTAAACTCAACACGTGCCGCGGTATTAAGGTCAAAAAGACCTCGGACATTATTGAAACGGAGCCCTACGGCGGCGTTGCCGAAAACAAATTTCTGAACTGCGCCGCGGAGATCGAAACATATCTTTCGGCTCGCGGGCTTCTGGAAGCCATACACGGCATAGAAAACGCATGCGGCAGGACGCGCACCGTCCGCTGGGAGGACAGGACGCTCGATATCGACATAATCTTTTTCGGCAAGGAAATAATTTGCGAGGACGACCTCGTCGTCCCCCACCCCGAATATTTCAGGCGCGGCTTCGTTCTGGAGCCTCTCAGGCAGATCGCCCCCGATTTTGTCTGCCCCGTGCTGAAAAAGCCCGTAAAAGCCATAAAAATATAATTTTACGCCTATAATTTTAACATTTTTCAGGCTGTAATAAATTCCCAAAGTCAACAGATACATAGAAAAATAAAAATTTATTTGTGCAAAGTGCATAAAAATTTTTTAAAAATCTATACAACGATTAATTAATGTGTTATAATTTAAATCGCTTAGAGTATTTGTTGAATCAACACATGGCGATGCATTGCGCACCCGTGGGGAGTGTAACTTGGAAAAAATAGGAATCATTGATTTAGGCTCGAATTCTGCAAGGCTTGTAATTGTAAACCTCTTCGCGGATAACTACTTTATGGTAGTTGACGAACTTAAGGAAAGCGTTCGTCTGGGTCAGGATATGGAGCGCGACGGATTTTTAAAGCCCGCCCGCGTTGCCGAAACTATAAAAACTTTGAAAATGTTCAAAAAGCTGTGCGACGCAAGCGGTGTTACGCGTATAATAGCCGTAGCCACCGAGGCGGTCCGCAGGGCAAAGAACCAGCGCAGCTTTCTCGACGAAATTCAGGCTAACTGCGGCATTAAAATACGCGTCCTCTCGGCGGAAGAGGAGGCGGTTTTGGTCTATCGCGGCGTTATCAACACAATGGATATCCCCAAGGGTATCGTGCTTGAAATAGGCGGCGGCTCCACAAAGATAATTTATTATAACCGCAGGAACATGCTCAATTTCGCCACTCTGCCCTTCGGCGCGGTCACGCTCACGGGGCTGTTTTCGGGCGACGGCCTGAAGCCCGAGGAGCAGGCTGCAAAAATCGAGGAGTTCTTCACCGAGCAGTTAAAACAGGTCGAGTGGCTCAAGGACGTGGACGAGGACGTGCAGATGATAGGCTGCGGCGGTTCGTTCAGGAATTTATTCAAAATAACGAAGATGGTGCACAAATATCCGCTGGATACGGTGCACAACTATCACATGCTCTTAGAGGACTTCACGCCTATATACGACATGATAAAGGTGCTGGACCTCGACAAAAAGAAGAAGATAAAGGGTCTCTCCGCCGAGCGCGCGGACATACTGCCGGCGGCTCTCGCCGTAATAAAGTCCTTTGTCGACTATATGCATATCGACGGCTTCACACTGTCGGGCGCGGGTCTCCGCGAGGGCATAATGTTCAACCAGGCTCTGCCGATGACGCTCGAAAAGCCCATCGCCGACGTTCTGAATTATTCCCTTTCGACCCTCGTAAAATATTACGACTGCCCCGAAAAGCACGTCGAGCACGTCGTCAATCTGAGCATACAGCTCTTCAAGCAGCTCCGCGTGCTGCATAAATTCCCCCGCCAGTATCTCAAGATACTCAAGGTGGCGGCAATGCTGCACGACTGCGGTATGCGCATCAAATATTATAACCACCAGCGCCATAGCTGGTATATGATACTGAACGCCACGCTGTACGGCGTCACCCACCGCGAGATAGTGCTTGCGGCGTTCGTGGCATGCTGCCACAAGAAGGAAGACATAAATATGTACGACTGGGCGCGCTACCGCGACCTCGTCACCGACGAGGATCTCGACGTCGTCAAAAAGCTCGGCGTTATGCTCCGCATAGCCGAAAGCCTCGACAGGGCGGACTCGGGCACTATCAAGAGCATAAACTGCGATATTCTCGGCGACTCGGTAATTATGAAAACAGAGGTGGACGGCGACGCCGCTCTCGAGATCAAGAACGCAATGGCTGCGGCGGGCGAGTTCAGAAAATCCTTCCATAAAAATCTCGAAATATTATAAAGCTTATGCCGTCCCAAACGGACGGCATTTAAAATAGGCGGCATATGAAATACATTTTAGCCAGCGCGTCGCCGCGGCGCAGGGAGCTGTTAAAGCAGATAATCCCCGAATTTGAGGTGATCCCCGCCCGTAGCGCCGAAAAAGTCAACCTGTCCCTGTTTCCCGAGCAAATGGCGTGCGCCCTTGCCGGGAGCAAGTGCGACGAGGTCTTTGACCTCAATCCCACAGCAACGGTCATCGGCTGCGACACCATAGTCGTTTTCGGGCAGGAGGTCCTCGGCAAGCCCAAGGGAAGAGACGACGCGTACGCCACGTTAAAAAAGCTCTCGGGGAAAACCCACTTTGTAATTACCGCGGTGTGCGTGCGTAACAAATACCGCAGGGTGACGGACTTCGATAAGACCGAAGTAAAATTCAACGTGCTGTCCGACGATTTCATTAGGATATATGTGGACAGCGGCTCCCCGCTTGACAAGGCGGGCAGCTACGGCATACAGGACGGCGGGCTCGTCAAGGAGTACTACGGCAACTATACCAACGTGGTCGGTCTGCCGGTGCCGCTTACAAAAAAACTTCTCGAAAAGGTAAATGAGGACTTATGAAAAAGCTTGTAATAGATTTCGGGTCGGCGACGACCAAGATTTATATGCCGGGCAGCGGCGTGGTGCTCACCGAGGCTACCTGCCTCGCCGTTGAGGAATATGAGGAAATGGGCGAAAAGAAGCTCGGCATCAAGGCTTACGGCGACAAGGCGCGCGCCCTTGCGGGCAGGTCTGCGGTAAACACGAAGATCGTGAATCCGGTATTCGAGGGCGACATCGTCCACGAAAATCTGGCTGCCCATCTGCTCTCGTATTTCCTTGAAAAAATAGAGATACCCCCCCGTAAAGCCCGCCACGCCGAGGTCATGTTCATAATCCCCTGCGGCGCAAAGGAGGAGCTTAAGGCAAAGTATGCCCGCCTTGCCGACGCCTGCGGGATAGAGATGATCCACTTCACGCTCACCCCCTATGCCGCCGTGCTCGGCCACAATGTGGTAATAGGCGAGAGCACCCCGATATTTTCCGTGGATATCGGCGCGACCATAACCAACATAGCCGCCTTTTCACAGGACGGAATGATTTCGGGCCTGAATATCAATCTCGGCGGCAGCAATATCGACGTGCACCTTATCGACGAGCTCGCCGAGGAGTCAAACTTCAAAATAGGCGCCCTTACCGCCGAACGTCTCAAAAATTCCGTCGGCAGCCTTTTGCACGACGACAACAAGATGATGGTAGTGGACGGCAGGGACGTTGAAACGGGCGCGCCCGCCTCGCTCGCCGTAAATTCGGGGCAGATATTGCCCATAGTCACGGCGTATATCGATAAAATTCTGGAGTATGTGCAGCTTGTGATCTCCAAGCTACTGCCGGACGTGGCGTCTGCGGTGATGCGCGGCGGAATATATCTGACCGGCGGCGTTATAAAAATGGACGGGCTTCCCGAGTATATCGAGAGCCGGCTCGGTATTCAGGTGAACGTCCCCGAGGAGCCGCAGCTTGCAACGGTTATAGGCGGCGGCGCAATACTGTCGGACTATGAGCTTTGCGAGAGGCTCTCCACCGACTGACCATTATCAACTTCAAGTAAATAATAAGCCCGCCCGCGGAAAATCCGCGGGCGGGCAATTTTGTTGCAGCGTTTTGTTTATTATTCTTCGCCGTAGCCGTTTTTCTTCATGGCTCTTATCTTTTTCTTGATGGGGAACGCCCAGAAGATGGAAACGCACCATAACAGCAGATAGCATACCCCGCATATCCACGTAAGCGAGGAGAGCATGGCTAAAATCGACGCATATATCTCTCCGGCGATCGCGGCGATTATTCCCTTAGCTACGAGCGGTACTACGAAGTAGACCATGCAGGGCGAGAATCCCCACAGTTTTACATACCACATCATAAATCTCTTGTTCTTCGCGAACAGGTGTAACAGCGCGAACAGGAAGAGTATAAGCCACATAATCGCGGGGAACACAACGGAGATAAACATTGAAAGCCCGACGCCCTTAAACATAGCCGTCATTTGCGCGCTTGCGTCCGAGCCGGCAAAGAGCTGCGTTAAGAGTTCCTCATAGTTCCTGCCCTTGATAACGGGCGAACCTCCCGTGCTGTCCTGCTCGTTCATTTCGCTTATTATCGTGCAAACGATCGCCTCGGGCGTAAAGCTTCCCGCATAGCTTTTCGTTTCATCGTACAGATTCTTAAAGCTCGACTCTATTTGCGATATGCATTCCTCTCTGTCCTGCGCCGAAACATCAGCCTCATTAACAATCTGCACCGCTATTTCGTGGATGGCTTTGTCGAGATCGCCCGAGCTTTCAAGCTCCTCTAATTTCGTATATATCGCGTCCATATCGATATTTGCGACTTCCTCGGGAATATCTCCCATATTGGCGATCACCGTTTGTAAAGACGTCTTAAGTATGGCGTCGGTGAAGTTCCTCATAATATCCGCCGTGAATTTAACGACCGAATCCATGGGATCCCCCGCAAACGCCATAGCGGCGAAGTTCATTGCTCCTACCGAAAATTTCACATGGCTTAACATATCCATGGTCAATTCCATTCCCTCGGACATAGCCTCGTCCCACGCGGGATCGGAGGGGTCTCCGCTGTCGGAGTTGCCTTGGGTGGATATCTCTATTATAGCGTCTGCGCCCTTGCTCATATCAACGGTTAAGAGCGGCAGGAACATAATAGAAATGAAGGCGATGAGCGCAAGCGCCATAACCACGATATTAACGGGTATCAACCTGCGTTGTAAACGTTCCATTTCTGACATATTCTCTACTCCTTTTTATAATTTAGTCGTGACGTTGAATACATTATAGCACCGTTTGTGCTAAAAAAGTGCTAAAAAAACAACTTTTTTAAAAATTTTTATAATTTGCACGCCCGCGCGCGTTCCTCCGCGGCACAGCGGCGAATAAATTTTTATCGCGCCCTCTAAATTCTTGCAAAAAAACGGACGGTTTTATATAATAAAGCTATGGGCAAAAAACAAAACATACGTAATTTCTGCATAATAGCGCACATAGATCACGGCAAATCCACCCTTGCCGACAGGCTTATGGAGTGCACCGGCCAGGTCTCCGAAAGGGATATGGAGGCGCAGCTTCTCGACTCTATGGATATCGAGCGCGAGCGGGGCATAACGATAAAGCTCGCCCCCGTCAGAATGTTCTACAAGGCTGACGACGGGGAGGAGTACGAGCTCAACCTCATCGACACGCCGGGTCACGTGGACTTCACCTACGAGGTCTCGCGTTCTCTCGCCGCCTGCGAGGGCGCGATACTTATAGTGGACGCAACGCAGGGGGTGGAGGCGCAGACTCTCGCAAACGTCTACCTTGCCATTGAAAACAACCTCGAGATACTGCCCGTAATAAACAAGATAGATTTGGCTTCCGCCCGTCCCGAAGAGGCAAAAAAGGAGATAGAGGAGGTAATAGGTCTGGACGCGTCCTACGCCCCGCTCGTTTCCGCAAAGGAGGGCATAAACATACGCGAGGTTTTAGAGGATGTGGTAAAGTATTTTCCCGCCCCGGGCGGCGACGCGGACGCCCCGTTAAAGGCGCTTATTTTTGACAGCTACTACGATAACTACAAGGGCGTTATTCTGTTCGTCAGGATAATGGACGGCAGCGTAAAGGCGGGCGACAGAATAAAGACCTTCCGCGCGGAGAAAATTTACGACGTGGTGGAGACGGGCACGTTCAATCCCGCCCTCACGCCCAAGGACGGGCTTTCCGCGGGCGAGGTAGGCTACATAGCCGCCTCTATCAAGTCCATACAGGACGTAGCCGTGGGCGACACGGTAATAAACGCCGATAATCCCGCGGCAGAGCCTCTGCCCGGCTATAAAAAGGTGCAGTCGGTGGTCTTTTGCGGCATATATCCTCTGGACGGCAGCAAATTCAACGACTTAAAGGACGCCATAATGAAGCTGCAGTTAAACGACGCCTCGCTCATCTTCGAGCCGGATACGTCCGTCGCCCTCGGCTTCGGCTTCCGCTGCGGCTTTCTGGGGCTCCTGCACATGGAGATAATACAGGAGCGCATAGAGCGCGAGTTCGGGCTGGACATAATAACCACCGCTCCGTCGGTCAGCTATAAAGTTATAAAGACCAACGGTGAAGAGCTGTTTGTTGACAACCCCTCGCACCTTCCGCCCGCTTCGGAAATAGAGAGAATGGAGGAGCCGATAGTCAAGGCGGACATCTATTCCCCGCCCGATTATCTGGGGCAGATAATGGATCTGTGCCGTGAAAAACGGGGGACGTTCCTGCAGATGACCTACCTCGACAAGAGCCGCGTGCAGCTCGAATACAATTTGCCGCTCAACGAGATAATATTCGACTTTTTCGATTCCATAAAGTCCCGCACGCGCGGCTACGCAAGCTTTGACTACGAGATTATAGGCTACAAGCCGAGCAAACTCGTTAAAATGGATATCCTTTTGAACGGCGAGGTGTGCGACGCGCTCTCCATGATAGTGCACGAGGACAGCGCATATACCCGCGGCAGAACGCTCTGCGAAAATTTAAAGGACGCCATTCCCCGCCAGCTCTTCGAGGTGCCCGTGCAGGCGGCAATCGGCGGCAAGATAATCGCCCGCGAAACGGTCAAGGCAATGCGAAAGGACGTTTTGGCCAAGTGCTACGGCGGTGACATAACAAGAAAAAAGAAGCTCCTCGAAAAGCAGAAAGAGGGCAAAAAGCGCATGAGACAGATAGGAAACGTGGAGGTACCCAGCGAGGTTTTCATGCAGATATTAAAGACGAACAAGGACTGATATGAGCTTTTTCGAAAGAGTTTACGCGGTAGTTATGGATATTCCCCGCGGCAAGGTGCTCTCATACGGCGACGTGGCGCGTCTTGCGGGCAGTCCGCGCTCGGCGCGGCAGGTCGGCTGGGCGCTGCATGTCAATCCCCGCCCGGGTGAGATCCCCTGCCACAGGGTGGTTTTTAAGGACGGCCGCGTGAGTCCGGGCTTTGCCTTCGGCGGACCTCAGGTCCAGCGCGCAATGCTTGAGGCGGAGGGCGTGGAGTTTTCCGCAGACGGCGCAATAGATATGTCAAAATTCCGTTGGGAGGCATAAAAATGGCAGGCATATACGTACATATTCCCTTTTGCAAGGCAAAATGCCGCTACTGCGACTTTGCCTCCTTCCCCGACAAAATTACCTTCGCCGAAAGCTATATGGCGTGCGTCTACCGCGAAATGGCTTTGCGTAAGGACGATTTAAAGGACTATGAGTTCGACACGCTTTATATAGGCGGGGGCACGCCGTCCGTTGTGGACGAGAGCTATATAGGCATGCTCGTCGCCGCGGCAAAGAAGAACTTCAACTTAAAAAAGGACGCGGAAATAACAATAGAAATAAATCCCGGCACTATAAGCGCGGGGAAGATAGATTTATATGAAAAATGCGGCATAAACCGCTATTCCGTAGGCTTGCAGACGGCAATAGACAGCCAGCTTAAAGAACTCGGCAGAATACATACCTTAAACGAGTTTATAACCTGCGCAAAGCTTCTCAAGGGCAGAAACTTCAACGCCGACGTCATGATAGGCTTGAAGGACCAGACCGCAGATGACGTTTTAAAAACAATCGAAGTCGCCGCGGCGTTCGGGGCGAGCCACATATCCATGTACGCTCTTACGCCCGAGGAGGGCACGCCCATCTACACCGACTATCTGAACGGCGAGTTGCCCGACTCCGACGAGGTCGCCGCGCTGTACGAAGCGGGAGTAAAAAAGTTAAAGGAGCTCGGCTTTAACCGCTACGAGGTCTCCAACTTTGCAAAAAAGGGGAGGGAGAGCAGGCACAATCTGAATTACTGGAGGCGTGGGGAATATATAGGCTTCGGCGTTTCCGCTTCGTCCTGCATAAACAATATCCGCTTCACCAACACCTTCGACCTCGACGAGTATTTCAAGTGCATACTCTCCGGTCACCTGCCCATAATCGACAGGGAGGAGGTGGACGCAGAGGGGCAAAAGGAGGAGCTTATAATGCTCGCCCTGCGCACCTCAGAGGGCATACCCCTTGAAAAATACAAGCGGCTTTTCGGCTCCGATTTCAGGGAGGAATTTGCCCCCGCAATCAAAAAAATGTCGGAATATGTTGAGTTTTCCGAAAATAATTTCAGAATTAAGGACGAATATCTCTTCGTCCAGAACTCCATCATAATAGAATTTTTATCCGTTTAACCGCGTATGCTTTTGGTAGCAATAACCTTTCCCGTGCCGCCGTCCAGAAGATAGGCGGTTATATTTTTATCGCGGTCGCACACGCCCACGTAGTAATAGCACCCCTCGTCGTATAACAGCCTCACATATATCTCGCCCGCGAAATCGTGCCTCTTTGTCAGCCCTTTGAAGAGCTCCCCGTCATATTCCGCCACATATCCGAGCGCCTGTTCGCAGGTCAGCGTGCTCCCGTCCGAAACGCTCAAAACGCTATATGTATGCTGTTCTTTGTCAAAGCCGAGGGTCAGATCCAGCTTTTCCGCCCCAAAGGCGGGCGCGGAATAGCTCGCCGTGAACCGCCCGTCCACAGCCTCGTAGTTCATCTCGCCCGAATAGTCCCCGAGCGTTATTTCCACGGCGTCGGGCACGGGCGAAAGTTTCACGGATATCTCCACAAGATCGCACATATCCCCGCAAATTCCGTCGGCGTTGTAGGGCTGCTCGCGGCTGACGCACTGCACCGTTATCTCCGCGGCGTTGTCCTTATACATATATATCTCGCTCCGTTTTTCGGATATATACAGGTTATAGTTCGGTTTTGAGGCGCAGCCGGCGAGCGCCGCAACTCCCGCAGCCGCAAAAATCAGGGCGGCAATATAAAATTTCTTCATACGTTAAATATATTTGCGCACGCCCGAATAATATGAATAAATTCATATTAAACAGTTGCATTTTTTCCCCGCCTATGGTAAAATACAAAAAATTTATACTGAAGCTTCGGGAAAAAACAACTTGAACAATATCATTGTAAAAACAGCTTTAAAAACGCTTCTGGCGCTCATTATAGCCGCCATCCTCGCCTTCGGGGTCGCCAGCCTCGGTTTTCCCGCGCAAATGGCCACCCTTTTCGAGAATATGCGCGCCTATAACTTCGCCGCCGGCTACGCGAGTCTCGCGTACAACTACTCGGGCAGGACGGAGGACCTCGCGCGCTGCGTGGATGACAGTATTCTCGCCGAAGACCACACCAACATAATAAATTATGGGGGCGAGCTCGTCGCCCGCGACGACTTTTCGGAGTATGCCGCGGAGCGGACGGCAAGCGAACGCGAAAATTTGCCCGAAGGTTTAAAGGACAAGTACGACTATTACAACGTGATATACGGCAACATTGCCCGCGCCAAATATGAAAGCGGCGACAAGGACGGGGCTTTGGCAACGGCAAAAGAGTCTATGGAGCAGCTTTCGGGCTTTCCGGTAAACAACGCGCTCGCCGCGCTCGCCGTCACAGCCCATTCGGACAAGCCCTTTGCGGAAGAACTCTATAACGCCGTAAGGGAGATAACGCCGACTTCGGACCAGCTCGCGTATTATAGCGAGGTTATAGCAATTTTAACCTGAAAATCAAGTTGAGGAGAAGATATAATGAGCAATAAGATTGTAAAAGAAGCGCTGACCTTCGACGACGTGCTGCTAATTCCCGCGGCTTCGGAGGTTCTGCCGGCGACCGTCGATCTTAAAACGACGCTCTGCGAGGGCATAAACCTGAACATTCCGCTCTTGTCGGCGGCGATGGATACGGTGACGGAGAGCAAGCTCGCAATAGCAATGGCGCGCGAGGGCGGCATAGGCATACTCCACAAGAATATGACCATAGAGGAGCAGGCGACGCAGGTCGACAAGGTAAAGAGAAGCGAGCACGGCGTAATAACCGACCCGTTCTATCTTACTCCCGAGCAGCCCGTAGCGGCAGCGTGCGAGCTCATGGCAAAATACAAGATAAGCGGCGTTCCCATAACCCGCGACGGCAAGCTCGTAGGTATTCTCACAAACCGCGATCTGAGGTTCGAAACCGATTTCGGTCAGCCCATTTCCAACATAATGACGAAGGAACACCTTGTCACCGCCCCCGAGGGCACCTCTCTCGAGGAGGCGAAAAAGTTATTGGGCAAGCACAGGATCGAAAAACTCCCCATAGTCGACAAGCACGGCTATCTCAAGGGGCTTATAACAATAAAGGATATAGAAAAATCGATACAGTATCCCAACAGCGCAAGGGATAAGAACGGCAGACTCCTCGCGGGCGCGGCCATAGGCGGCTCTCCCGACGTTTTGGAGAGGGTAGCGGAGCTTGTAAAATCCAAGGTAGATATAGTAGTGCTCGATTCCGCGCACGGACATTCCAGGGGCATAGTGAACGCCGTGGCAAAGGTCAAAAAGGCATATCCCAATCTTCCCCTCGTCGCAGGCAACGTGGTTACGGCTGAAGCCACTCGCGACCTCATAGAGGCTGGCGCCGACGTGATAAAGGTCGGCATAGGCCCGGGCTCGATATGCACCACGCGTATCGTCGCGGGCATAGGTATGCCCCAGCTCTCGGCGGTCATGGACTGTGCGGAGGAAGCGGACAAGCACGGCAAGCGGATAATAGCCGACGGCGGCATAAAGTATTCGGGCGACATAGTAAAGGCGATCGCGGCGGGCGGCAGCGCGGTAATGATAGGTTCGCTGTTCGCCGGCACGGCGGAGAGCCCGGGCGAGCTTGAAATTTATCAGGGCAGAAGCTTTAAGAGCTACCGCGGCATGGGCTCCCTTCCCGCAATGGCAAAGGGCGGCAAGGAGAGATATTTTCAGGCGGACGCCAAAAAATTCGTGCCGGAGGGCGTTGAGGGCAGGGTTCCCTACCGCGGCGCCATCGCAGACATCATATTCCAGCTCATGGGTGGACTGAGAGCCGGCATGGGATATACGGGCAACGCAACCATAGAGGAACTGAGGAAGAACGGTAAATTCGTCAAGATGACGTCGGCCTCCCTTGCCGAGAGCCACCCCCACGACATCAGCATAACCAAGGAAGCTCCCAACTATTCCCCCAAAAACGACTGATAAGCATAGCGGCGCAAGCCGCGCAAAAGGCGCGGCTTGCGCCTTAAAATTTTTTACGCGAGGAAGCAATGGATCATCAGAAAGCGTTAATTCTCGATTTCGGCGGGCAATACAACCAGCTCATTGCAAGAAGAGTGCGTGAGCTCGGGGTGTTCTGCGACCTCATGCCCTGCGAAATGACGGTGGAAAAAATCAAAGAATATGACCCGATAGGCATTATTTTCACGGGCGGTCCCAACAGCGTCTATGACGAGGGCAGCCCCAAAATAGACCCCGAAGTATTTGCCCTCGGCATACCCGTTCTGGGCATTTGCTACGGCTGCCAGCTCACCGCCTACACACTGGGCGGGACGGTGGAGCGCGCAGATACTTCCGAATACGGCAAGGCTGAGGTGCAATATCTTCCCTCGCCCCTTACAGCGGATATCCCCGCGTCCGCCGTGTGCTGGATGAGCCATACGGACAGAATAGAAAAGCTTCCCGCGGGATTCAAGGCGATCGCTTCGAGCGGCAATTGCCCGTACGCGGCGTTCGGCAACGAGGAAAAGAGGATATACGGCGTTCAGTTCCACCCCGAGGTGCACCACACGCAGTACGGAACGCAGCTATTGAGGAACTTCCTGTATTCCGTCTGCGGAGCCACGGGCGACTGGACTATGTCCAATTTCGTCGCAAACGAAATCGAGGAGCTGAGGCGGAGGATAGGCGATAAAAGAGTGCTCTGCGCCATGTCGGGCGGGGTCGACTCGGCTGTAGCCGCCACGCTGATACACAGGGCTGTGGGCGACAAACTCACATGCGTATTCGTCGACCACGGTCTGCTCCGCAAAAACGAGGCGGAGGAGGTAATGTCGGTGTTCAGGGACGGGCTCGGCATGAACCTCGTCAAGGCCGACGCGGGCGCGGTGTTCCTTGAAAAGCTCAAGGGAGTTACCGATCCCGAGAAAAAGCGCAAGATAATCGGCGAGGAATTTATCCGCGCCTTCGAGGTGGAGTCCAAAAGGATAGGCAAGGTCGACTTCCTCGTACAGGGCACCATCTATCCCGACGTCATAGAGAGCGGCAAGGGCAAGAGCGCGGTCATAAAGAGCCACCACAACGTGGGCGGGCTTCCCTCGGTCGTCGATTTCAAGGAGATAATAGAGCCCCTGCGCGATTTGTTCAAGGACGAGGTAAGAAAGGTGGGTTTCGAGCTCGGCTTGCCGAAATCGGTAGTGATGCGCCAGCCCTTCCCGGGACCGGGGCTCGCCATAAGGATAATGGGCGAGGTCACAGAGGAAAAGCTCGGGATAGTGCGGGACAGCGACTATATTTTAAGGGAGGAGATCGCCAAGGCAGGTTTGGACGGCGAAATATGGCAGTACTTCACGGTGCTTACCGACAGCAAGACCGTGGGAGTGCAGGGAGATTTCAGAACATATGAAAACGTCCTCGCCATACGTGCGATAACCTCGCTCGACGCCATGACTGCGGACTGGGCGCGTATTCCCTACGATGTGCTGGAAAAAATATCGAACCGCATCGTCAACGAGGTGAGGCACGTGAACCGCATAGTGTACGACATCACCTCCAAGCCCCCCGCCACCATCGAGTGGGAGTAGACCCCGGGCATACGCATGCCTGTATACAAAAATATATATTGAATTGTCAAACTAAGTGCAACAGTAAGAGATAAAAAAGTTAAATAAATCAACAGGTTTTTTGTAAGATAAAAC
>CANQQD010000020.1 GCA_947625865.1 uncultured Clostridia bacterium | reverse complement strand
TCGAATGGACAAGTAATGGTATATCAACCTAAATTTTATTATAAGGTTGTGCCTTTGAAATTAGAGCCTATAAACGGCGGTAAAGACGGTTACTCAATCAGAAAAGCTCGCTGGTATGTATCCGACACACCTCAAGATGGCTTTAAGTTGCACCCTGCGTTTATAGAAAGGGGCAACGAGAACGATTATATTCTTTTATCTGCTTATGAGGGTTGTTTATACGACAACGATTATATTCTTGACGATAGTGTCGCAACAGGTTTTGTCAAGTATAGCAAACGCAAAACCCGCAAGCGGGTTAAATAACGTCTTAACAAGAGCAAACGCCCGCAAACTTGCGCACAACAGAGGTAAAGGTTGGGAACAGTGTTATGCGGCAACGGTTAGTGCCTCGCAATTGCTTATGCTCGTTGAGTATGCGTCATTTGATATGCAAAAGAATATAGGAAACGGCGCGTCGGGAAAAAAAGATGACGGCAAGACAAATATGGCAGAAAATACAGGTGCTACCTCAACTCTTGGGAATAAATCAGGTGCTGTAAACAATGGAAATAATATACAATTTGTGTCTTACAGAGGTGAAGAAAACTTTTGGGGCAACATTTGGACTTGGGTTGACGGCATGAACGAAGAAAACCCCGCTGACTGGAACATCACAAATGAAGAAGGAAAATTCACCGGGCAGCATGGGCGGCTTTTCGTTGCGGATCACGGCTTTGCCGATGATAAGGGAACTGACCCCTACGTTGACACTGGGATTTGTCCCGTATATACAACGGGCGGTTATATTTCCGCTTTCGGTTACGATGAAGAATTTGATTGGCTGTTCATTCCAACGGAAAACGTCGGAACAAGCGCCCTTCCCGTTTCAGATCGTTTTTGGAACGCTTACAATAATTGGCGGGTTGCTCAGTTGGGCGGTACATGGAGTGACGGCGCTCATGCGGGGGCTTTCTATTGGACTCTGGATCAAGCTTCCGGTAATCGTAATCGGCATATCGGCGGGCGGTTGGTGTATATCCCCTCAAAAACACTTGAAAGTGAGGTACAAGAATGATTAAATACACAAATGTTATAAGCAGCGTAAAGCCTGAACCTATAAAAATTGATGATTTTTCGGTGTGGATTGCTGAAAACGTGCAGGAAGTAACCGTTACAGATACCGAAATGGAGGGCGAAGAAATAAATCGAAAAGAGTATCATTACGACCTTACGCAGTACGACAAGACAGAATACATACAAATGCAAGCAGAGCAAGCAAAGACTTTGAATGAACAGATAACAGATACAGAGCTTGCCCTTGTCGAGATTTACGAAAGCGACATACAGAATTAAAAGCGGGGTGAATAATACACTATGGCTAAAATATATGCAGATTTGATTAAAAAAGGACTTAAAACAATTGAAGAAGTGCCTGAAAAATTGAGGGAACAAGTTTTAAAGATTTTAGAGGATAACAAGACAAAAGCTGAATAAAAGCTGAATATATATGCTTTTGAAAGTGTAGGTGCAATATGCTTTTTGCGGGGATTTTTAGCAAGCTGAAAGGGGCGTTTAATAGAATGACAGGAAATAAGACAATCGAAAAAGAATTGAATATGTTGCCTATTATATCAAGTGAAATGCAGAACGCCCTTGAATTGTGGAGCAATATGTACGAAGATAAAGCACCGTGGTTAAGAGAGGGAGATTATAGCGACCCCGTTACGGTTAAATCTTTAGGCTTACCCGCTTTTATTGCAAGCGAAAAGGCTCGAATGGTAACGCTTGAAATGAAATCAGAAATAACCGCACCAAAGCCAGAAGAGCCGCAGGAAACAGAACCGCTAACACAAGCCGCAGTACAGCAGGAGCAGGGACAACAGCAGGCACAAAATAATGCTATCAATGCAACTGTACCCGCTGAAAATACCGCAAGAGCAGAGTTTTTAAACAAGATATATCAAGACAAGGTAATATCAAAAATAAGGCAACAGCTTGAATATGGCATAGCAAAGGGCGGGCTTGTGATTAAACCGTATTATGTTGCAGAAACACCGAATAACACGGCAGATAATAGCAATAATAATCAGCAGACAGCAGGAAATAACGGCTTAAATAATAATGTTCCCCGTGGAACACTTGAATTTGATTTTATCCAGGCTAATGACTTTTACCCTCTTGCCTTTAACGCAAGCGGTGATATTACAGAGGCGGCTTTTATACAAAAAAAGGTTGACAAGGATAATATTTATACACGCCTTGAACACCATAAACTTGTGGGAAATAGCGTTATTGTTACGAACAGAGCGTATAAGTCAGCCGCCTCAAATATGCAGAGCAATTCTTTAAACCTTAACGGCTCATATTTGGGAACGGAAATAAACCTAACAGATATACCAGAATGGGCGGCATTAGAGCCTGAAACAACGATTAAAAACGTTGACAGACTGCTTTTTGCATATTTTAAAATGCCAGAGGCAAACACCATTGACACACACAGCCCTTTAGGTGTAAGCGGTTACAGCAGGGCAACAAAGCTAATAGAGCAAGCCGATAAACAATACAGCCGTTTATTGTGGGAGTTTGAGGGCGGCGAACTTGCAATAGATGTTGACCGTGACGCTTTAATGGACGAACTTGATAAAAACGGCAAGCCTAAAGTAATAAGACCGCAAATGCAACAACGCCTTTTCCGCAAGATTGATTTGGGCGTGGAAAATACATACGAAGTATTTAATCCACCTTTCAGAGACACGGCGTTGATAAACGGTTTAAATAATATTTTAATGCGTATTGAGGACGTTTGCGGGCTTGCGAGAGGAACAATAGCAGATGTTTCGGCAGAGGCAAGAACGGCAACAGAGTTAAGGATTTTAAAACAACGCACATACGCAAGTGTTACAGATATACAGACCAAAGCATTACAGCCCTGCCTTGAAGATTTGGTGTATATTATGGACGTATATTGTACACTTTATAACATTGTGGGCGATAGTGCTATTGACCCTAACACAGGCACGGTAAACGCTGAGAATATAGGCAAGTATGAAGTATCATTTGAATGGGACGATAGTACCATTGTTGACGCTGAAACCGAATTGAATAAACGAATTGTTTTAATGCAAAACGGCATATCAAGCAAGGTTGAGGTGCGTATGTGGTACTTTGGAGAAACCGAGGAGCAAGCAAGAGCCGCCTTGCAAAAAATTGAAGAAGAAAATACACAATCTATGCTTATGAATATGCAGGCTATGCAGGAGCAGGGGGAAGAACAGCAGGGAGAGCAGGGGAAAAACGAAAACAACATAGGAGAGGGTGAATAAAATGGGCGACTGTAACTTTACTTATAAGGGCGGTAAAAGATACCCAAGAAACGCAAGTACAGCGGTGGGAAACACAACAGCAATAGGCAGGGGAATGAGCATTGAAACATTTCTAAAAAATTTCGGGCAAGAAAATGCTGACTTAATAAGGGCAGCAAATGCAGCCAGCCTATTTGATATGGGCGACAGCATTTATAGTGAATTAAAAAGGAATATTGAAGAAATAAATAAATTTGATTTAACAGATGATGAAAAGCAAAAAGCTATAAAAGAACAGCAAGATTTAGCAAAAAGAGCATTAGAATTACAAGCAAAAGCAGTCAATCCGTATGTAAGCGGTCCTGCTCGGCTTACAACTGCCCAAAAAACAGGTTCTGCAACTGATAGAGTAGCAGAAAAAAGAGCAGAAATAACAGAGCATATGCAAACTTTAAGGGAAAAATCTGAAAAAAATAGAAGAGAACAAGAAAATAAAAGAATATTTGAGGCTGCCAAAAAAGCAATAGAAAACAAACAACTACAGTTTACAATAAATGGAAAAACATATACCAGAAAAAGCCTTAGAGGGAAAACATTTACTGTATCATAATAAAAGATATGAAAGATAAAAAACTAAAAATTGAATATGTGCCTATTGACAGTGTAAAGCCGTATGAAAATAATGCTAAAATACATACTGTACAACAAATAGAACAGATAGCACAATCAATTGATTTGTTAGGCTTTAAAGACCCTGTCGGAGTATGGAATAATACTATCGTTGAGGGACACGGTCGTGTTTTAGCTGCTCAAAAGTTAGGTTTAAAGGAAATACCAATAATCAGGCTTGACGATTTGACAGGCGCTGAACGGCGGGCTTATGTGCATATACATAATCAATTGACGCTCAATTCTGATTTTGACGAGGAAATTCTAAACCGAGAATTAGAAGAATTGGAAAGTCTTGACGATTTGGATATAGACCTTGAGGACTTCGGCTTTGAAATCTTTTCGCTTGACGAAATAGAAGAAACTCAAGGCTATGATAAAAATAATGATAATAGGCAGTATTTTGAGAAAACATTTACATTTCCGATTGAGAAAAAACAACAAATTATAAATTATCTCAAAAAGCACTATGATGAGGTAATACAAAGGATTATACACGATGCAGAAACAAATTATTAAAAAGAAACGAGTGTATTAAAAAATGCCTATAAATTGCGGAATACAGTGTATGACGTGCGATTATCCGATACATTTCGACACATATAAAGGCTGTTCGCACGCTTGCAAATATTGTTTTGTAAAACAAAAATATACTATACACAACATTGAGCCTATACACACGACAAAGTCACTTGAAAATTTTGTCAACGGCAAGCGGAATTTTGAAACGAAGTGGTGTGACTGGAATATCCCCTTACATTGGGGCGGCAATTCAGACCCTTTTCAGGAATGCGAACGGGAATATAAATGCTCTTTGGATTGCTTGAAAATTTTAGCAAAAACAAAATACCCGTTTATTGTATCAACAAAGAACCCTGTTATGCTCACGGAAGAACCGTATCTTTCACTTATCAAAGAGTGTAGATGTGTTTTGCAAATATCTATGGCTTGCAGTAAGTACGACAAACTCGAGGCGGGAGCGCCGACATTTGCGGAACGCCTTAAAGCTGCTGATTTTCTATCGGATAAGGTTACGCGGATTATTGCAAGGGTGCGCCCATATTTTCCAGATTGTCACAAAGAAATACTAAAAGTTATACCCGAATACGCGAAAGCGGGAATATATGGTATATCAATATCAGGGTTTGTATCGAAGAAAAAACAAAAAGGAATGAAGCGTTACGGCGGTAATTATGCGTTTAGCAATGAGATTTTAGCGCCGAAATTCAGAGAGATAAAACAGCTTTGCCACGAAAATAATTTGAAATTTTTCTGCTGCGAGGATGGTTTGGAGCATTGGAGCGATAGCTTGACCTGCTGCGGTACTATGGGGCTTGACGATTTTATCCCGAATAAATACAATATATCCCATTTATCATATGATGATATACCGCCCGAACCGACGGAAGCAATGAAAGCGAAAGATACATTTCAACCGTTTAAGTGTATAGGTCAGTCGCAAGCGTGGGCGTTAAAGTGTAATGGTAAATCATTTGCAGATTTAATGATTGAATGCGGCGGGGATAGAATTATTCCTAACCGTGAAAATATTGACAGGTATAAAGAATAATATTATAATTAAAATATAGCCGTATTTTGCATAAAATACGCCCTAAAATCAATGCAAAACACAAAGCAATTAAAGTTATTACTTTTACTTTGAAATCGAAAATAGAGGGTATAGAGTTTGAATTATGAGGATATAGAAAGGAATAAGAAAATGGTAGACAGTGTAAACATTTTAGGGACGGAGTACAAAATATATATTAAAAAAATGCAAGATGATACTAAACTATCAGAAAACGGCTGGGGTGGGTATGTAAAAGTAAACACTAAAAGCATTATTATTGCAGATTTAGACAGCTTAGCGGAATATCTTGACGTTGAGAAAAACGAAGCTAAAAATGTGCAAAAAGTAACTATAAGACACGAAGTAATACACGCATATTTATACGAAAGCGGTTTATGGAGCAATTCAAGCAGTCCTAACCACTGGGCAATTGACGAAGAAATAACAGACTGGATAGCTATTCAATCACCGAGATTTATAAGAACTTTCACGGAATTGGAAATTTTATAATTGTAAGAGGTAATAATTATGGGTGATTGTAATTTTACGTATAAGAACGGAAAGAAAACATTGAGAAGTTCAGTAACAGCAGAAACTGGAGCGCAGGGAAATATTTCCGATAATGATATTTCAAGGCAGATTTCTGAAAATGCACCTACAAGGCTAACAAAATCGGAATTGCCAGAACTTGAGGGAACGCCCAGTGATATATCAAGAGCAACTGAGATAAGAAATGAATTTGGACGAGCAATGCGGGGTTATGCGTTGGAAAGGGATAATGACGGTAGACCTATTTCGAGAGAATATTCCAAAGATATGTTACGCGGAGATATAGAAGCGCGAGTTAAATTAGTAAAAGACTTAGCAAACAGACAATCATCTGAACATCCCGAATTGTATTCTGAAAAATTAAAAGATAATATTTCATTGCAAAAAGAATTAAATGAAAGGTATACCCGTTATAAAGATATATTCACTAAACATAAGACCGCTGCTTGGTGGATAAAAAATGAAAATTATAATTATTTTAGGAAATACATTGACGGTAAAACTGATAAACCCGGACAGTAAATTTTATAGAGGTTATAAAAATGCTAAGTGATGACGCGCTCGAAAACCTAATACAGCCGATAATCGACAGGCAAGAGGATATAAATATATGGGTAATAAAAAAGATAGCAGAAAGAATAAAAGAAATCGGCGAATTAAAGCCGTCTGATGTTTACAAATTAGAACGTTTATTAAAAACAGGTTCCGATGTGCGACTAATAAATCAAGAAATAGCGCGCCTTACAGCATTACAAGTATCGGATATACAAAGTATAATAGAAATAGCCGCAGCCGACGCATACAAAGACACAAAGCCTTTTTACGATTATAAACAAGTGCCTTTTGTGCCGTTCAAGAAAAATACGCAATTACAAAATACCGTTAAGGCTATAGCAAAACAGACGGCTAACACCTATAGAAATTTATCACGCGCTCAGGCGTTTATGCTCCGTGACCTAAAAAACCCTAAATTGCTCATACCTACACCCCTCTCAAACGCGTATCAATCGGTAATAGATGAGGCGGTACAAGCGTCACAATCGGGGGTGGTTGATTATAATACCGCAATGCGCAGAACAATGCAACAATTGATTGATAGCGGTTTACGAAATGTAACATATAACACCGAAAGCGGGCGGACATATTCGCAAAGGCTTGACACGGCGGTTAGACGTAACATTTTAGACGGAGTAAGAGCGGTAAATCAAGGCGTTCAAGACGTTACAGGGGAGCAATTCGGGGCGGACGGAAAAGAAATTACAGTACATAGTTATCCCGCGCCCGACCATGCGCCCGTACAAGGACATCAATTCACGAATGTGCAATATGACCGTATGCAGGCAGGGTTTGATTTTTTCGACGTTCAAGGCAGACACTACAAGGGTTTTGACAGGTCGATAGGCGTTTTAAATTGTCGGCATTTCGCATATTCAATTGTAATAGGTTATGCGAAACCTAATTACACGGACGAACAATTACAAGAAATTTTAGACAACAACGAAAAGGGATATACGTTACCTAATGGCAAGCATTTGACAATGTACGAATGCACGCAAAAACAAAGGGAATATGAACTGAAAATAAGGCGCACGAAAGACGGGCAAATAACAGCGAGAGCGGCGGGAGATGATGATTTAGCGAGGCAATATCAAGCGAAAATCAATCAATATACAAACGAATATACAGCGTTTAGCCGGGCTTGTGGGCTGAGTGTGAAGAAAAGCAAAATGACTGTATCAGGCTATAGAAAAATAAAGGTATAAAATCCTATCGTTTACGGTAGGATTTTTATTTTTTTAAAAATTTTCAAAAAAGGTATTGACATTTCCGTAAATATGTTATATAATATTTAATGCAAGGGGGCGAAAGCCCTAAAATTAAAGTCAAAAGGAGAAAGGAAAAGATTATGGATATAGAATTATTGATTGATGACTTGAAAAAAAAGAAAGCTTTTAAGGAAGACGAAATTTTGAAAGAAAAAGAAAAATACAACATAAGACTTAACGATTTATTAAAAACTATTTTCAGAGAGCAAGAGATAGTAATAATGCTAACATTTTTCGACCGTAAGATTAAGTGCTTATACGAGGGTAAATGTTGTGATTATAACGGAGATAATGAATATTGTGTTAAATCAATAGAATTATTTCCCGGTGAATTGACGATAAATGTAATAGAATAACTCATAAAGCTGACCTATCGGCTAAACGGGGAGAAAGGTTTAGATTATGAAAAAATTAAGCAGAGAAATAAGAGTATATTCACAAGAAGAATTAGACTCTATTCCTAAAGATTACGACGGGATTATAAAAATATACTTTGGGACTAAAGAAAATCCCGCAAACGTACATGGCGTTATGCAAGTAAGCGCGTATAATAGTTGTGTGTATGCTTGGGATAACAGTAAGATATTAGCATATAATTCTGACGTTGTTTCAAATGACCATAGTAAAGTATGGGCTCGCGGGAAGAGTGATGTGATAGCATACGATAACAGTAAGGTATACGCAATGGGCGAAAGTACAGTGTTTGCATATGGCGATAGCGACGTTGAAGCGGAATATAAAAGTGAAATAACAGCACACGAAAATAGCGTTGTTAAAGCAAAAGGAAATAGCAAAGTGTATGCGTACGGGAATAGTACAATAACCGCATATGGCGAAAGTACTGTAATTAAAATGTGCGATAAGAGCAAAATAACACTTTACGATAACAGTAAAATCGAAATAGATTAAGATAAATACAAGGTTAATTTAATGAAAAAAGGAGGTATAAAAATGTACATAACAATTACAATAATGTTGATTGTTTTACCAGCATTTGCTATGATGTGTAACGAATTTATAGGCGCAATGATAAAAGAGCACAAAAGACGTGATATATCGGCAAAGAAAAGATAACAGCAAAATAAAACAGGGAGCGGGGGCTATAAAGCGACCCGCTCTTTTTCAGTCAAAATTTGCATAAATTTTGCCAAAAATTAAAAATAAAATTGTTGACAATAATTTAAGTATGTGCTATAATGTAGTTGTGAAAATGTTTAATAGATTTTCGCGTTTAAGCTGACCGCGACAGCGTTTAAAAAAAGCGGTCAATCGAACCGCAGAGAGGGACTGCGGATATATAAATTAAACTGATTTAAAGATTGATAAGGAGTTAATGTAATTATGGATTTTTTGAAAGACCTTTTTAAAGATGAAGCTCTCACGTTTGAACAATTTTCGGAGGCTGCTAAGAAAGCGGGCGTAAAAATCGCAGACCTTGCAAGCGGCGATTATGTATCTAAAAAGAAATACAATGATGATTTATCTGCTAAAGATACACAAATTGAAACACTGAACACAACGATTGCAAGCCGTGATAACGACCTCGGAAAATTAAAAAATCAATTAGCAGACGCGGGGAGCGACAAGACAAAGCTTGAAAGTTTATCTAAGGATTTAAGCGATTTACAGGCAAAATATGCGGCTGACACAAAGAATTATAAGACGCAGCTTGCAAAGCAGGCGTATGAATTTGCTGTCAAGGATTTTGCAAACACAAAGAAATTTTCGAGCAACGCTGCAAAAAGGGATTTTACAAGCTCTATGATTGCAAAAGAGCTCAAATTTGAAAACGGTAAGATTTTAGGAGCGGATGATTTTGTGGCGGCTTATACGGTAGATAATGCGGACGCATTTATTACCGATAATACTAATGAACAGACCGCCGCAAACACAACTAAGCCAGCTCCGCCCCCTCCCGCTTTTGCGCAGTCTACAGACGGCAGTAAATCAGCAATGAAAGACGAAAACGGGTTTAATTTCCACTTTATGGGGGTACGCAAAAAGACAGAATGAAAGGACTAAATTATTATGGCACAAGCACTTAATTACGCGCACCAATACAGCCAAGCACTCGCTCAGGCTTTCCCGTATGTGCTCAATTTCGGAGCACTGTATAACACGCCTAACAATGGGCGTTATCGCGTTGTGAACGCAAAGACAATTGAGATACCGAGCCTTACCACTACAGGACGTACTAACGCTGATAGAGATAGCATAGGCACGGCTGCGAGAAATTATGAGAATGCGTGGGAGACCAAGGCGCTTACAAATCAGAGAAAGTGGAGCACCCTTGTACACCCTATGGACATTGACCAAACGAATATGGTTGCTTCCATAGCAAATATAACTCAGACTTTCAACGAGGAGCAGAAGTTCCCCGAAATGGACGCATATCTTATCAGCAAGGTATATGATGACTGGACAAAGACAGAAAAGACCGCTGATACAACCGAATTGACTACCGAAACGGTACTTTCTGTATTTGACGCACTTATGCTGAAAATGGACAATGCGAGAGTACCAGCAGCGGGCAGAATACTTTATTGCACCCACGAAGTAAAGGATATGCTTAAGAACGCAAACGCTATTAACCGTAGTTTTAACGTGCAGGCGGGCGGCAATAATGTAAACAGAATAGTAAATCGCCTTGACGAGGTCGAGGTTATAGGTGTACCGTCGACGCTGATGAAAACGAAGTATAACTTTACTACAGGATTTACCGCGGCAGAGGACGCAAAGCAAATAAATATGTTCCTTGTTCATCCTCTTTGCGTAATAACGCCTGTATCTTATACTTTCTCGCAGCTTGACGCACCCTCCGCGCTCTCAGAGGGCAAGTGGTATTACTATGAAGAGAGTTTTGAGGACGTATTTATCCTTAACAAAAAGGCAGACGGCATACAGTTCAATATAACCGAGGGGGAATAAGTCCCGCGTCCGTTAAATTGCCAGTCGGCGAGGCGCGGGTAGGTTTAGGAGACTGGAAAGGCAACGACTTTTTAGGCGATGACATTAAAGTCGAGGATAACGGAAAAGTAACAGGTTCGCTTAAATATGTTGAAAATTTCAAAGAATTTTCAAGCAATGTTGAGGAACAAGAGGGAAATTATTTCCCGTTTTCTTTGACCGATACAGCGGGAAAAAGTCAAATGACAATTAAGAAAAACGGCTCGGCAGAACCCGATAAAACCGATATAGAATTTGACCCGCAAATTATATTACGCGTAACAAAGGGCGATAAGTTTGAAATAATCGTTGATGACGAGAGCGTTATAACGTTTGATTTTGCCGAAACGATAATGCAAACACAATAAAACGCTAAACGGAGGCATAAAATGGCAATTGTAGAACGCGGAAATGTACAGCTTACAATTGATGATGATGTTATTGACTTATATCTCGCAAAGGGCTATAACGTTGTTGACGGTAAGGGTGGAATAATCAAGGAATGTCTACCGAATGACATTAAGACTTTGCAACACGCCTATATTGAAAACAAAAAGACGATAAAATCATTACAAAACGAAATAGCTGACCTAAGAGCGCGTTTAAGCGGTGATAATAATGTTATCAAGGGTAAGACTATTGCGCAGGAAGAGGAAAACGAAGTTACCGAAGAACAGAGTAACGACGAGAAGCCGAAAAAGTCGCGCGGTCGCGCTAAGACCAACGAATAATAAGCGCAATAAGTAAGGGGCTATAATCTATACAGAAAGGCGGTTTTTAAGGTGTATTTGACATACGAAGAATATAAATCTTTTGGCGGCACACTGGACGAAACCGCTTTTAATGAAATGGAATTTGAAGCCCGTAATCTTATAGACTGGTATACATTTAACCGCTTGCAAAATCAAGACAAATACCCCGAGGCGGTAAAACGTTGCATATTTAAGCTCATACGGCTTAAATTAGAGCAATTGCAAGCCTTATCAATATCAGATAACGACACCTCCATATTCACCTCCAAAAGCGGCACAAATAGTGGTATAGCGATACAGTCACAGTCTAATGACGGTGTATCTGTTAGCTATAACACTATTAGTGCTGCTGAGGCATTAGAGGGGACGAAGTCGGAAATGATAAATACGATAAAGAATTATCTCGGCGGGGTATACAATAAGGCAGGCTTAAAGCTGACATATCGCGGAATGTACCCGGGTGAAGAGGCGCTATATTTCGACGCAAATAACGAGGTGATATAATTGCCATATCCGCCTTGGTGGGAGCAGACTATAACCGTATATAATAAATACGAGGACACAACGACACGCATTGTAAAATGGTATCGTACAGTATTAAACGGTTGCTTTTGGAAGCACACGCAGGATAAAATCTCAATCGGTGAAACGGTTTTAGCAACAGACTACATTATTTGTCGTATACCGAAAAATGAAAAATTCCTTGAAAAATATCAATGGCTATCAAAACCGAACGATATAATGCAGGAATATTTCACACTTGGAACAGGTGATATAATTGTACGCGGCGAAGTTGACGAGGAAATCAACGAATATGCAACGGGCAAACGCTCAACCGATTTTTTGAAAAAATATAAGGCGTTGCAAGGTTGCATTGAAATAAGCGAAGTTGAGATAAATACGGGCACAATGAGGAACGATGAACATTATTACGTAAAAGGTGAATAAAAAGTATTATGAGCGTGGATGTTGTTGCAAAACTCACTTTCAAGGATAATGAAATCGTTGAAAAAATAAATAAACTTATTGATGATAACACTATGCTTGAAATACATAACCTTTTTGCAAAAACAATTGACCCGTGGGTCCCGTTTTTAGAAGGTCCTTTGTCGCAAACGGTCGAAATAAACCCCGAATATATACGATATATACAGCCTTATGCGCATTATCAGTATGAGGGTATCAATTTCAATCACACGATAGAATATCACCCAAGAGCAACAGCGCAGTGGGATAAAGTCGCTATGCAAACGGAGCTTGCAGCTTTCGAAGAGCAAGTTAAGCAGATTTTGATAAGGAGAGCAAAAGAATTATATGGATAAAACAAATGCTATAGTTAAATTCTTGCTTGACTGTCCGCAAATCAAAACAAATCCGCTGTTTTTTAACTTTGCCGAAGCGCAAGACAATAACAAACAAATAGTGACGGCAGAAAATGACAAAGCCGTAAACCGCGCTTATGTAGACGGAAGCATATTAAAGCGATACACGTTTACTATAATCGATTATCGGTCAGTGATATATCAAGCGGTGGTTAATGTTAATAATACTGAATATCCGAATGAAAACGTCGAAGAATTTATTGACGTTAAAGGCATTATTGACTGGATAACCGAACAGTCGGAATTACAGAATTATCCTGATTTCGGCGAGGATTGTATTATAGACGATATGCGGGCATTATCGGATAATCCAAACCTAAACGGTATAGATACGTCGGTTAAGCCCGCGCTTGCTAAATATAGCGTATCAATACAGATTGATTATTTAGACACAAGCAAAGCAATTTGGAACAATAAGAACACATAAAACAATAAATGCGAAAGGAGCATAATATGTCTATTTCACAGTTTAATCTTAAGCCTGGACAGAGGGCTGAAAGAAAACTTTTAATTACAGTCGCAGAATGGAGCGAGGGTGAAGAAACTCCCGTGCGTGAAATTCTCGGTACGCGTACAGAAGATAGCTCAATAGAGTACAACGCTGATATTGCGACCTCAACCGATATTCTCGGTCATAACTACACCGATATAAACAAGACGCAGCCTCAACAGGATTTTGACCCGTATCTTGTACTCGGTGGCTCTAAGCTCGGCGCATATCTTAACGATATACGCAAACGCAATGCGCTCAGTGAATTAAGCGATTTTACAATGTACATTATTACCGCTTTTGTCGGTACAGATGGCAATTACGAGGCGGAAAAGCACACGGGTTGCACTATCACTTATAATTCTATGGGCGGCGACGCTAACGTTAATTTCCCCATTTCGGTATACTTTAGTAATAATATCACTAATGGCACGGTTGACAAGTTGAGCGACGATTTTAAATTTTCCGCAGTTGAAGCGGTAGCGCTGAAAGCTAATCAGTCCGTAGCTGTCGGCAAAGTACCCGAAACAAACACAAAGACGGCAGAGCAGTCACTCGAAATTAAAAAGTAATATAGCGTTATAAGCGCAAATATATCAAAAAGGAGCAAAAATAAATGCCTGAGATGAACAATAGCGGTATTATAGATATATCGCTCGGCATAAGCAAGAAGCGTTTTCGCATTGACGGTGATGACAACAAAATAATCGAACTCAATACGTCGGATTTTAACATAGTATCACGCCTTAATGACGCATACCCTAAGTTGCAAGAATGCGACAAAAAGGCGCAGGAATTAGCGGCGCAAAATGCTACAAGGGCAAGTGATACAAATAGAGAGAATGCCGAAGAAATTGATTTTGAAGATTTAGACAAATTCTCAACTGCATTAAAAGACGTTGACAGCGAGATGAAAGCGTTAATCGATTATATATTCGATAGCAACGTAAGCGAAATATGCGCGGGCAATGGCTCTATGTATGATATAATCAACGGTTATGCGCGGTATGAAATAATAATCAATGCGCTTACCGACCTATACAGCGATAATCTATCCGCCGAAATGGCAAAAGTGCAGGCGCGTGCTAATCAGCATATACAAAAATACACAAAGAAAAAATAATTATGTATGATTATTACGATTTACCGACAACCGCTTTTATCGCGGGTAAAGAATACGAGATACGGAACAAGGGCGATTTTCGCGTGATTTTAGACTGCTTTAAGGCGCTTGACGATGAAGAATTACCCGAAATGTATCGCGTATATACTGCTTTAGTGATATTCTATGACTGTTTTGACGATATAACAGACGTAATAAACACGTTTACAAAACAAGATGACTTATTGACCGCCGTTAATGAAATGTATACATTTTTTAACTGCGGTCAAAATAATATCACTATAAATACGAAATATAAGTTATTCGACTGGCAACAAGACGCGCATTTGATTTTCGCGGAAATAAACAAAATAGCGGGTAAAGAAATTAGGGCGGAAAAATATTTACACTGGTGGTCGTTTATGGGCTATTTTGCGGCTATCGGCGAGGGCACATTTTCAACGATTATTTCTATTCGAAATAAAATTATTAACAATAAAAAATTAGAGAAATACGAGCGTGAATTTAAGCGTAATAATCCGCATTATTTCAACTGGCGGTCAAAGAACGCTCAGCAAATTAAAGATGATGAATACATACGGCAACTATGGAATAGTAACAGCGAGCATAAAAGCGGGTGATGAATAATGCAGTCCGTAAACGGAGATGTAAGACTATCTGTCGGATTAAATATAAATTCCATTCCGTCGACCTTAAGCAATCTTAAGAAAAAAATAACCGATACAATGGGCGCGTTTAAAGGCGCGTCAAGCGGCACAAAAGCGGTCGAAGATGTTGATACAAAAATGATGAAATTATCGAACGACGTTGAAAAAGCCGCTGAAAAGTTAGAGGTCGCTAAATCTAAGTTAAAGGAATTTGAAGAAAGTGCAGGCGGAACAGCTAAAAAATCAGAGGAATATAAGGCATTACAAAAGGAAATTGAGGCAACAGACAAGGAATTTAACAGGCTTGTAGATTTACAAGAGCAATGGGCGTCGTCTGGTCTTGCAGATACTCCAGGTTTTAAAGATTTAGATGTGCAAGTTGAAGCCCTTGCTGCGCGCTATGAAGAATTGACGGCAAAGCAAAAAGCGCTTGAGGCAGAGGCGGCAAAATCGGAACTATCAGGCGCAAAATATCAGCAATTATCAAGCGCTGTTAATCAAGCGTCGCGAGATTATGACTTAGCGAAAACAAAGTTACAAGAATACAATACAGCACAAAGCGAAATGGCAGCAAAATCCGCCGCGTCAAGTCAAAAGGTAAAAAAAGCTATGGCACTTATATCATCTGGTACAAGTGCCGTTATATCAAAATTTGCTGAATTTGGAAAAAAGGCAAAAAGCGCCTTTTCGGGCGTTGTATCTCGCCTTAAATCTATGGCAAAATCAGCGGTCGCTTCCTTTTCGTCAATGCACAAGAACGTAAACGGTGGCATTAAATCTTTCTTTAAATACGCGTTAGGCATTCGCGGTCTTTTTGCACTATTCCGCAAACTGCGAACGGCGGCTAAAGAGGGATATACTAACTTAGCGCAATATTCAAGCTCGGTCAATGAAAATGTATCGGGCGTGACTTCCGCAATGACAAAATTAAAAAATGCCATAGCTGTTGCAGTACAACCCATAGTCAATTTATTAGCGCCCGTTTTGCAGTCGCTTATAAACATATTAGCCGAGGCAGCAAACTCCGTCGCGCAGTTTATGGCTGCGTTTACAGGGCAGAGTTATGCATACAAGGCAGTTGATACACAAACACAATTCGCAGAAAGCCTTGATGATACGGCGGACTCGGCAAAGTCGGCGGAAAAGGCATTAAATTCGTATTTGTCACCGCTTGATGAGATAAACACATTCACACCGCCGTCAACAGCGGACACGGGAGCAGGTACAGGAGCGGCGGGAACAGCTGTAGACGCGTCAACAATGTTTGAAACCGTCGAGGTTGACAGTAAATTTAAAGACTTAGCGGAAAAGGTGAAAGGTTATTTCAAAGACGCGTTCGCGCCGTTAAAAAATGCGTGGGATAAATACGGGAACGGCGTTGTAAATTCAATAAAAAAGGCGTTTGGGAATATTAAAAACGTTATAGGCTCAATAGGTCAATCATTTGCGAAAGTATGGCAAAACGGCTCAGGGGAAAAGGTTGTCGGCGATATTCTTAAGATATTTAAGGATATATTTGATATAATAGGCAATATCGCGGGGGCGTTTGCCGACGCTTGGAATACTGACGGTATAGGCGATGATATAACACAGGCGATTTTTGATATTATAGGCTCAATTACAGGCGGTATAGAAAAAATAGCTAAAGCAATAGGCAGCTGGGCTAAAGGTCTTGATTTTCAGCCTTTATTAAAGGCATTTGACGGTCTTTTGCAAGCGATAAAACCGCTTGTTGATATATGTATGAACGGGCTATACTGGGTATGGGAGAACGTATTAGCGCCGTTAGGAACGTGGACAATTGAGCAGGGTATACCCGGGTTAATTACGGGCATAGCGGACGCTATAAACATACTCACAGGCAACACACAAGCCCTCAATCCTAATTTACAATTTCTCGGCGATTTTGTAAATAATATATATCAGGGTATATTCAATCTCGGCGAGGCGTTTTTAGGTTTAGGCACGATATTCGTCGAAAACTCACAGCCGATAATAGACGGCGCACAAACTCTTGTAGACGGCTTAGGAACATTCGCAAGCTCGGTTATTGATATTGTCGGTGAGGCTTTCAATATTGCTACAGCTGATTTATCGGCTTGGATAAATGACAGCGACTCGGAAATAAGTACATTTATTGGCAATTTGTCTGGCACATTCGGCGATTTAGAAACGCTGATTGGCTCTATTTTCGGCGATATAGGGGACATATTGTCCGAGTGGTGGAACGGCGAGGGCGGAAAAGAAATATTTGACAATGCTGTTAATGCTATTCTTGGGGTAGCTGACTCGGTTATGAAATTTTGGGATACTTATGTCCAACCCGTTGTTGACTTTATCGCGGACGCAGTGCAAAGCCTTTGGGATAACTGCTTAAAACCTATAGTTGATAAGGTAGTAGAAATTATAGGCAAACTCGTTGACGCTATTTCCACGTTTTGGAATAATTGGTTAAAACCTATAGTTGATTTTGTAATGGACACAGTAGGACCCGCTTTTTCAAATACATTTAACGCTATAAAAGGCGTATTTGATACAGTTTTCACAGCTATTGGAGATGTAATAAGCGGACTTTTAGACTCTTTCGGTGGGTTTTTAGATTTCATCACAGGTGTATTTTCAGGTGATTGGGAAAAAGCGTGGAATGGAATATGCGACCATTTTAAAGGCATTTGGGACGCAATTTGGGGCGTTGTAAAAGGCGTTGTAAATTTAATTATCGATGGTATAAACCTTTTGTGGAGCGGTATATATACCGCTGTATCAGGTATAGTAAACGCTGTTGGCGGCATAGCGGGTGCGCTCGGTGATTTATTCGGGCAAGACTGGCATTTTTCAATGCCCGAAGAGCCGCCGCTCATACCTAAACTCGCTCAAGGCGCAGTATTACCGCCTAACAAGCCATTTATCGCAATGTTAGGCGACCAAAAGCAGGGTACAAACGTTGAAGCTCCATTATCTACAATCAAGCAAGCTATGAAAGAAGCGCTTGCGGAAAGTGGGGGAGCAGGACAAAACGCAAGATATGAATTTATAGCAAAAATGAACCGCAGAACTATATTTGATGAAATCATAGAAGAAGCTAAACTTAGGCAGACAATAAGCGGTGTAAATCCTTTTGTATTCTAAAAAATATATAGTGTGTATATCGTGATAAATGAGATACACACTATATAAATATTGTGATATAGCCAAGTGGTAAGGCAACGGACTTTGACTCCGTCATCCGCTGGTTCAAATCCAGCTATCACAGCCAAAAAACAAATTGCAAAAGAGGGCGAAAAATGCAAGAGTATATAAAAATGAACGGCATAATTATAAAGCAACCTAACGAAAAAATGAGTTACAATTTTGCTACTACATATTCGGAGGATTCGACACGGACACAATTAGGAACGGGGCAATTTACTCCGTTGTTTACCGTTGAACAATGGGGATATGCCGCAACAGGTTTGACGGTAGCCGAAATGCGAACTATTTTACAGATAGTTGCAAAAGGTAAAAATTTCACTTTGCATTATTTTTCCCCGTATTATGGAGAGTGGCGCGATGATACTTTTTATGTCGGTCAAGGTTCTTTATCGGTGCAAAGTTTAAGAGAAGATAGCGAATATTACGACACTATTTCATTTAATATGCAGGGGGTAAATCCGATAAAATGAGAAATGTATCAGCACAATGGAAAGAGCAGATGAAAAATAGGCGCGACTTTTACGCGCGCGCGACAATAACATTTTCAGACGGAATTGTTAAAGAAATACAAAAGGCAGATTTAATGACTTCGGGCAATAGTATTGTAACGGGGGCGAACAGTAGCAGTTTTCCGCTCGGTGTTTTTGTCGCGCGTCAAATAACATTATCGTTAGATAATAGCAATGACCAGTGGCAAGAATACGACTTTTTCGGGGCAAAAATCAAGATATATACAGACTATCAAATAAATGAGCCTGACCCCGAAAGCAGCGAGGAATTTACGCCAATAATACAAGAACTGACCGAGGGCACATTTACCGTAATTAACCCTGAAACATACGGCACAACGGTTGAAATAACGGCTATGGACGATAGTTACTTAGCCGATAAAGATTATACAAGCGGGTTAGTATTTCCTCAACGTGTTGATGACGCATTAAGAGATTGCTGCAAAACGTGCGGAATAACACTATATACAACAGATTTTTTTAACAATGATTTTGAGATACAGCAAAAACCCGAAAATATAACTTGCCGTCAATTCATAGGATATTGTGCTATGATAGCGGGCGGAAATGCGATTTTAGATGAGCAAAACAGGCTTAAAATTAAATCATACAATTTTACACCCTTTGAAACGGTAAATAATCCTGATATACCTATTGTTAAGGATTTTAAATTAGGTTTAAAATTAAGCGTTGATGATGTCGTTATAACGGGGCTACAGATTAAGGCAACAAATGAAAGCGGTGAAGAAACCGCTGTACAATACGGTGAAAGCGGGTATGTCATAGCGGTAGAAAATCCGCTTGCAATAGGCAACGAAAACGAATTTGTAAACACTGTTGGACAAATAATAGTCGGTGCGAGGTTCAGACCGTTTTCGGGCGACCATATAGCCGACCCATTGCCTGAATTTATGGATAATGTATATATAACGGACTATAAAGAAAGAATATATCAGTCTGTAATTACTGATATTGACTTTTCATATTTCGGCATTACTGTTTTAAAATGCTCAGCCGATAGCCCTATACGCAATAGCAGTAAATATTTGTCAAGCGCGGTGCAAGCTGTACAGGAAGCAAGAAAACTCGTCGAAAAAGAAAAAAGCGAAAGAGAAAAAGCAATTGAACGCCTTGATGACGCTATTAAAAATATCATTATAACTGGCGGCGGCGGTGGCATATATATAACTAAACAGGTACAAGAGGACGGGTCGGAAATAGTATTTATTCACGACCAGCCGACTATTGAATTAAGCACAAACGTTATTGCTATTACTAACAAGGCTATAGGTATATCAAACGACGGTGGAAAATCGTATATATACGGCTTTTCTTATGACGGTGAAGCTATTTTAAGGCAAATATACGCTATAGGAATTGACGCGGATTATATAACGGCAGGCAGTCTATCAGCCGACCGCATACAAGGCGGTACGCTAACTTTGGGCGGGGCAGATAACGCTAATGGTAATCTGCAAATAGTCGATGAAAACGGCGATGTAGTCGGCACTTGGGATAACAGCGGCATAGAGCTTTTTAAAGGAACGATAGGCAAATTATACCTTGAAAATGGGGTGTTATATAGTGCGACAGCGAATACTGAAAATAATTCTTTCTATGGATTTTCAAACACTCAAAATTATTGCGGCGTTGTGAATTGGTCGAGACCCGGACCTTTTTTTCAAACAGATATAAAAATCCCTGCTCAAGTAATAGCAACACAAGATGAAAGCACGCATATATACAATATTCCTTATAATACTTTTCAAGGCTTTCTTTCAAATACATATAGAGGAACTCAAAAATATGTTACCTTTGTAGCGATATATAAGAATATTATTTTTGAGCCGTTTACGATTGATTTAATTACACTTTGTGACAATATAGCTAATTATTTTAATCTCGATAAAGCGGTTTATGACGAAAAAACTATAGCTTTACAAATAAGAATACGATTTACAACATTTAATACTCAAAGCCATTCAACGGGAGGTTACGAATTAAACAATGGTATGTTTGATGTTGTAATAAGACAACATGCTTTTGGGGATATACCAAGTGCAGATACATATTTTAAACTTGACGGAAGTGATACAGGAAATGATTTAATAAATTTAATTCCGTTTTTTGGTACATATGATATTATACCCAGCTCTGATATGAGTGATTTTATGCAAGTTGATGATTATAAATGCGGTATATTACTTTTCCCTGCGACCGAGGAGCAAAAAGATTTAGCGTTATCTGAGGCGCAGGCGTTTATAAACCGCATAAATGACCCAAGTAATCCGAGTTATAAGATATTTACGATGATAAGAGGCGCGGAAGATTATCCTGATTTAAAAAACATTTTCAAAAATAAAAAACCTAACGCAGACGCATATATAAATTATATCAAACAATATTCATACACGTATGGTCTTAAAAATAATAATGGTTATTATCCGTATACAATAGCAAGCGGGGGAATAGGTACAAGCGTATGGGACGTGCCTAACGCTCACGTGGGAGATAATGATTATAGTTGGAAATTCGCGGTTGATAGTAAAGGAAAAATTATAGCAAGAGAGGGCACATTTTCAGGCGAACTTCAAGCGGCAACTGGGTCATTTAAAGGTAATCTTAATGCCGCTACAGGTACGTTTTCGGGAGACCTCAGCGCGGCGGGTGGCACGTTCTCGGGTGATATAAGTGCTGCGACTGGCACATTTCAAGACGTTATAGCCTCGGGAAATACAGATGTGAGCGGGGATATGTCAAGTAACGGTCCGGGCATAAAAATAAAAGGCGGCAGAATATTCGGCTATAACAAGGGCGAAAATTCCTATTACGGCGCTTTCGGTACGCTTATGGGCTTACCCTCTAACCGTATTTCCTCTATCGGTGGCGTGGCATTTCACGGGCAATATATAGGCGTTAAACAGTCATTTACACCAGCGGATGAGGGTGCTGCTGTTGATATAGGCGGCAGCGGAAATATTGACGTTGTGACGGGTGTATCACTCAACGAGAATGGAGAATTAGAGTATACCTATAAAACACTTAGGTTTACAAATGGCATAATGACTTCTGCTATTGATGAAAGAAATATAACGCCTGAAACAATAGTACAAATTGTAAATGGTGGCACTATTTATGATTTTTACGGAGATAGCGTTGAGCGTACAGACGGTGAGCAGATTGTATATTTATTGACAATAAAAAGTGGCGTCGGATTTACTCCATATCCTGATGAGACACAAGTTTTTGATAGTTTGGTATATTTTGTAAAGAGAAATGACGAGTGGTATATAAGCGATGTATTACCAACTATGACAATTCACACATATGACGAAGTGAGTATAATGGAATATCAACCAAGAGATGAGTGGGCGGCTATGGCAAGAATGGCTTATACATATATGTTTAGATATAGTAAATCGGAGCTTCATTACGCTATACAACTATACATAACTGATAATTCTAATTGCTTAGATGGATATGAGGAAAAACTTGCAGAAAATACCGTTAAAGTATTGCAAGGTGTTTCTCCTGATGATTATGAGACTCCCGTACCGTTTAGAAATTATGAGTCATATATGGCTCCTTACCAAAGTGTTCAAATAAGATATAGAGATGCATTAAGAGGTCAACAAAAACCAACAGATTTACCGATTAAAACAACGACAACATATATTCCCGGTATGTATGAAGAAGAATTGTTTCAAAGCGAAAAGCCAGACCATAATAGTGCGACATTTATAAATTACTCGTTACCATTAAGTGGGAAAGCAAATATAAAAAACTTAGTGCAAAACGGTTTAGATAATTATAACGCGCCCTTTTTTGCGTCACCCAAAGAAACGCCTTTGTATAAATGCAAGATACCTTTGACAAAATCGTGTTTAATAAAATTCAATAGTAAGGAAGATGCGCAGAAGATAGTTGATATGTTTAAGGAGGAATAAATAATATGATAGCTGTAATAGGTACGGATAATGTATATATAGGAGCAGACCAGATTAAAGACTATGTAAAAATGGGATATACAATATATGATGATGAGGGTAAAAAACTTGAAAATCCCGAACAGTACGCGGTTGATAAACTGGTAAAAAAAATAAAATTAAAATGACATTATACCCTTTACAATTTTGTAATTTAGTGGTATAATAAATAAAAAATAGGTTTGCTTGTACTTTAAATTACTTAATTTTGCGCAAAAAGAAAGGATAATAAATTATGGCAGATACTATTATTGTGGCGATTATATCAGGGATATTTACGCTTGTCGGCTCGTTTGGTGGGATTATGGCAAGTAGCCGATTAACTACATATCGCATTGAGCAATTAGAAAAAAAGGTTGATAAACATAACAGTCTAATTGATAGAATGTATCGCGTTGAAGAAAGATTAGCGATACTTGAAAGCGAGGTGAAAGAAATAAATGAAAATTGACTGGAAGCGTAAGCTAACGAGCCGCAAATGGTGGCTTGCAGTTGCAGGGCTTGTAAGCGGTATAATAGTCATTATAAGCGGTAATCAAAATATGGCTAATACCGTATCAGGCGCGGTTATGACAGCCGCCTCAGTGATAGCATATACACTCGCTGAAGGGTTTGCAGACGCGGCAAACATTGAGGGATTGTCCGACAACAAAAAGGAGGATGAAAGCAATGAGCAATAATTATAAAAGGCACGTATTAAACAGCAAAAAAGAACAGCTAACAGCCGACTACAAGACCCGTAATCCTAACTATAAGACCCATAAAGGTATGGATTTTACCGACGAAACAGGCGAATGTATAATTACAGCAATTGCGGGCGGTGTTGTTGACAGTTGCCGTAATGACGTGTTAGGGGTAGACCATAATTACAATACAGCGGGCAACTATGTCCGCATAAAGCACCCTAACGATATATATACGCGTTATTTGCATATGAAAAAAGGCAGCGTATCGGTTAAGGCAGGGCAAACCGTGAAAGCGGGCACTAAGCTCGGTATAATGGGCGAAACGGGAGATAGTTACGGCATACATTTACATTTTGACGTAAATGTAAACGGAGAATATGTCGACCCGCTCCCATACCTTATGGGCGAAAAAAGTTTTACCGAGATAAGCAATAATACAGAGGATGAGGACGAACCTACATATCCCGAGCTGCGAAAAGGTGATAAGGTTACGCTTAAAAGCGCGCCGCTCTACGCCTCGTCAACTGTAAGCAAAAAGGCAAACACTGTTACAGGCGTATATTATATATATGCAGACGGCATTATAAACGGGCGTATACGCATTACAACGACCAAGGGCAATAAAGATTGTACGGGGTGGGTAAATGCTACCGACTGTAAGACAGAAAATAAGACTGAACCCGCAAAGCCCGCTCCCGTTAAGCCCGAACCTGTACAGTCAACGACTTTAAAGGTCGGAGATAAAGTGAGAGTACGTAAAGGCGCATTGACATATTCTAATTCCTATCTTGCAAGCTGGGTATATGATACGGTTTTCGACGTTCAACAAGTCGGTACATCTGCGTCAAAGGATTATATTGTAATAGGGCTTAACGGGCAAGTTACGGCGGGTATGCAAGCGAAAGATTTAACAAAGGTTTAATACCTACTGAGCCTCTTTTATGTTGAAAAATCGGTTGAAAATGTTGAAAAGATGAAAAATATTAAAATATGTGATTTTGTCGAATGGGAGTTACAGAAATTCAGAGATGAATGTAATTTTACAGATGACGAATTAAAATATTTCAATTTGCGTGCAAAGAATAAGTCTAACGTACAAATATCAATGGAAATGCACGTATCAGAAACTACAGTCTGCGCGTTGTCAAAGAAAGTCAAGAAAAAGATTTTAAAAGTTTTATAAAAACGCTTGACAAATGAAAAACAATATGGTATAATCATAATTGTAAACCGCATTAAATTATAGTTTTCTTTTCATATTCTTCTCCTTTTTTCTTGCAGAACAGCTTGTAATCGACAGTACAGGCTGTTTTGTTTAATAGAATGCCAGTATCACCTCCTAATATATATCGGCAAGAGAGCAGGTGCTCACGTTATGTGAGCGCCTGTTTTCTTTTTATTTTTGCTTTATTTTTCGTGTATTTTCTTTGTATGTTATGAGCTGATTATAGATATATAATTATATCAAACAAGACAGAAAGGGGGCAACATAAGACGCATAATAATCTTATTATTATTTGTGTTTTTATGTTGCCTTTTTTTAGAAAAGAGGAATAAAAAAATGAATGGTTTTGCGAATAATTTTCCTAATCAATTCAACGCGCCTATTCAAGCCCAAGCGGCTATGTCGCAATATCAAACGCCGTATCAAAGCCTATTAAATAACTATAATCAAAATATGCAACAGGCAATGCGACCGCCCGTAAATAACGGCATTATATGGGTGCAGGGCATAGAGGGAGCGAAAGCATATCAAATGCCCGCGAATAGTAATATAATGCTGCTTGATAGCGATAACGAGGGCGTATTCTATATCAAAACAAGTGATAATATCGGTATGTGTAATCTAAGGATATTTGATTATACGGAGCGCACGGCGGAAAATATGAGCAATACAGCAGTCGCTGTAGATATGTCGCAGTATGTAACGCACGACGAATTGAACGAAATTATTAAAAATATAGGAGGAGCAAAAAATGAACAGTCTGTATCAACAGATAGGACAACAAAGTCAAGCAAGTAAAATCAATCCGAATGCCATTCAGGGCGTTAAGCAAATGATGTCTATGTTTAAGGGAGCGGGAAATCCTAATCAAATTATGCAAATGCTGATGTCAAGAAATCCGCAAATAGCACAGGTTATGAATATGCTTAAGGGCAGAAATCCTCAAGAGTTTTTTTATGAGGAATGTAAAAGAGAGGGCATAAACCCTGACGAAATATTAAATCAACTTAAATGATTTTGAAATCAAAAGTGTATTTGTGCGCAGAATACGCTATTTTGATTATATATTAAAACTTACGAAAGGAGAAATAAACAATGGAGTCTGGACTTACTACCGGCGATGTAGCACTGCTTGACAGGAACAACGGCTATGGCTATAATAATGGCTTTGGCGAGGGCGGCTGGTTTATGTGGATATTTGCTCTTCTCCTGCTCCCCGGTCTTTTCGGCGGCGGATTTTGGGGCAATAACGCAAGAGGCGAAGTTGTAACCGAAAGCGCGCTTTGTAACGCTATGAATTTCAATAACCTTGAAAATCAGGTTGGCAGACTTGGTGACAGACAGCTTGAGCAGTTTACGTCACTGACTAACGGCATATGCAATCTTGGTTATGAGCAGTTGAGAAACACTAATCAGACCCAAATGCAGGCGGCTCAGATAGGTAACGAAACACAAAGACAGATTGCGGAGTGCTTAAATAATCTGAAAAAATTTGTGAAAAAATTATTTACAAATAAAGCAGCAGGCAC